>JAFIFB010000040.1 GCA_020832285.1 Balneolaceae bacterium | reverse complement strand
AATCATCATTTCCTGATTCATAATCACTAAATATTCATCCTGAATGCTAGATTGTTTATTCGCGATGCGGGATGCGGGTAAAAGGTTTGTTTCTTTTTCCTTTGTTCAAAATTAATATTTAAATACCAAAAAAATATTTAGCATGGCGCAAGGTCCCTGGTCTTCGAAGCCTTTGGCGTAGTTGACCCGTTTGTACCATTTGTGTCTCGATACTCAATACTACTACTGCCGGCGTAACTCCCATCCAGGCAAAGCAGGAAAACTTTTACGCCGGACTCATTTTAAAGCGTATCCTGTCATCTCGACTGAATGAACGGAGTGAATGAATGGAGAGATCTCCCTGAATCAACACACAAGCTAATATTACAACTCAAAAACTGAGAAAAAGAAAAAGGACCCTCTGAGTCTCCTCTGTGCCCTTCGCGGTTTACCCCATTCACAGAGCGTTGACCTTCATCTGATTTTTATGTCGACTAATCCATCCGGTATGAACCACTAATTTTCCCACACCTTTCATAGATTTGATTATGAAACCTCCGATTAAAATCGATCCGGAGGTTTTATTTTTTTGGCTCACTCATACTCCGGGTTCCGCAAAATGCGCTCCGGGGCTGCGGTATGACACCCTTTCAGGGCTTGGTTTCCATATCCGGATGAATGCAGAGGAGCAAGATTTACGATTCGAAGCCTTGTCTATTGCCCACTGCCACTTGTCAACTTTTGCAATGCGAGTTACTGGATGCTGATTGCTGATTGCTGATTGCTGATTGCTGATTGCTGATTGCTGATAAAATGTTTGTTATTTGAAAATTGAAATTTGTGATTTTTGTGCCAAAATGATTGTCTAAAACAGAAAAATCTCAATACTTGATACTCGATACTCACTACTCCCTCTAGACACACCAAAATTTATTTCAACCCCCGGAACGTGATGTTGCCTGAAAGGTTTTGTATTTTAGAGAGTTTAACAGAAACTGAGTCCCCCATTCCATTGCAGAATAATATCATCATCCGCGGAGCCCGCGAACATAATCTCAAAAACATCGACCTGAATATCCCGCGTGAAAAGCTCGTGGTTTTTACCGGGCTAAGCGGCTCAGGTAAATCATCCCTCGCTTTTGACACGATTTACGCGGAAGGACAGCGGCGTTTCCTTGAATCCCTTTCGGCCTATGCGCGTCAGTTTCTCGGTATGATGGAGCGCCCCGATGTGGATTTTATTGACGGGCTTTCCCCGGTGATCTCCATCGATCAGAAAACAACCAACCGCAACCCGCGGTCGACGGTGGGAACGGTGACCGAAATCTATGATTTTTTAAGGCTGCTCTATGCTCGGGTTGGAGTCCCCCACTCCTATCTCTCTGGCAACAAAATGGAAAAGCAGACCTCCGACCAGATCGTGTCGGCCATCATGAATCTGCCGGAGGGAACCAAAGCGTACTGCCTGGCTCCTGTGGTGCGCGGAAGAAAGGGGCATTACCGTGAATTGTTTGAGCAGATGCAGAAACAGGGCTACATCAAAGCGCGGGTGGATGGCGAACTGATCGACCTGGAAGGCGAGATCAAACTGGACCGTTACAAAACACACAATATCGAAGTGGTGGTAGACCGGTTCATTATCTCTCCAAAAAGCCAAAACCGCATCTCCGAAAGTATTCACCTGGCCCTTGAAATGGCCGACGGAAACCTGATTCTCGGCATCCAGGAAAACGGAGAGCTCCGCGACCAGGTCTATTCCAAGAATCTCTACGATCCTGAGAGCGGACTTTCGTATGAAGAACCTGCCCCAAACCTTTTCTCATTCAACTCACCTTACGGCGCATGTAAATCTTGCAACGGGCTGGGTTACCGTTACGATGTAAGCCGTCAGCTCGTGATTCAGAACCCGGAGAAGACCATCAATGAAGGGGCGATCCGCTTTCTGGGTGAACCGCGCGATATTTTTGTTTTCAAACAGCTGAAAGCCGTTCTCAACAGTGTGGAATTTGATTTTGACACACCGGTTAACGATTTCACAGATAAGGCGATGGACCTGCTGTTTGAGGGCGGAGGTGATAAAAAGTTTAATGTCAGTTACGATTTTAAGAATAACAACGTCACCTACAAACACAGATTTGCGGGACTGAAAAACATCATCCGGGAGCAGTACGAGGAGAGTAAATCGAACAAGCAGCGTGATAAGGCGAAGGCGTACCTCTCAAAAATCAGTTGCCCCGAGTGCGGGGGAGGGCGGCTTAACAAAGAAGCACTTTCCTACAAAATTGACGGTTACACGATCCAAAACCTGGTTGAGCTGGACATCAGTACTTTGAGAAAGACTATCGGAAACCTGAAACTGACCGAAAGACAGCGAAAGATCGGGCACCAGGTGCTGAAAGAAGTGATCGACCGGATCGATTTTCTGCTGAATGTGGGACTGAACTATCTTACGCTGAACCGTGAGGCACAGACCCTGAGCGGCGGAGAAGCCCAGCGCATCCGCCTGGCCACGCAGATCGGCACGCAGCTTGTAGGTGTTCTCTACATCCTGGATGAACCGAGCATCGGCCTTCACCAGCGCGATAACATCAAGCTGATCCAGTCGCTCGAAACCCTGCGCGACCTCGGCAACACCGTGATTGTGGTGGAGCATGACCGTGAAACCATCGAACACGCCGATTATGTGGTGGATCTCGGCCCCGGAGCAGGCACAGAGGGAGGCTATGTAGTCACAAAGGGAACGCCAAAGGAGCTGGATCCCTCATCCATGACAATGAAATTCCTGAGAGATGAAGAGGTAATTCCCATTCCCGAAACCCGGCGAAAAGGGAGCAATAAAAGCATCTGCATCCGCAAGGCGATCGGACACAACCTGAAGGACGTGGACCTAGAGATCCCGCTCGGAAAGTTTATCAGTGTAACAGGCGTGAGCGGCAGCGGCAAAAGCTCGCTCATCAACCAGACCCTTGTACCGATTTTATCGAACGAATTTTATAACTCTAAAACTGTGCCCCTGCCCTATCAATCAATAGAGGGGATTGAAAATGTGGATAAAGTGATTTCCATCGACCAGAGCCCGATCGGGCGGACGCCCCGCTCCAATCCCGGAACCTACACGAAGGTGTTCGACCATATCCGGTCGCTGTTTGCGGAACTGCCCGAATCTAAAATCCGCGGGTATGACCAGGGGCGGTTTTCGTTTAATGTGAAAGGCGGGCGGTGTGAAACCTGCCAGCGCGAAGGTGTGCGAAAAATTGAGATGAACTTCCTGCCCGATGTCTACGTGGACTGTGAGAGGTGCAGCGGAAGACGTTACAACCGTGAAACGCTGGAGATTCACTACAAGGGGAAAAATATCTCGGATGTTCTGGAGATGCCGATCAGTGAAGCCGCAAAGTTTTTTGATTCGGTCCCCTCCATCAAACGAAAACTAAAAACACTGAACTCTGTCGGCCTTGGCTACCTGACGATGGGCCAGTCGAGCACGACTCTGAGCGGCGGAGAGGCCCAGCGAATTAAACTGTCGCGTGAGCTGTCGAAAATCGGCACGGGCGATACGATCTACATCATGGATGAGCCAACAACCGGGCTCCATTTCCAGGATGTCCGAATGCTAGTGAATGTGATCCAAAAACTGGTGGAGAAAGGAAATACAGTGATTGTGATTGAGCACAACCTCGACCTGATTAAAGCGGCCGACTGGATCATCGACCTCGGACCGGAGGGCGGCCACGGCGGCGGGGAGATCATTGCCGAGGGAACGCCCGAAGAGCTGGCTCAAAAAGCGAACAGCTACACAGGGCAATATTTGAAACAAGAATTTGATCGGGAAAAATCCACAGTCTCATTTCAAACCTGAACAAAACCTGTAAGGTTTGAGGCATCTGTTCCTGGTTTTGAACTCAATTCTATGAAAACCTGACAGTCGCCAATTCGAGTAATAGTCCGAGTACTGCTAACCACAGCGGACACAACGGAAGATCACGGCGGCCACAATGAAAAGTCGAAACCCAACATAGCGCTGTGCCCGCTGCGCATTCGCCGTGCCCGCCGTGGTTAACACATTTGGAGAGAGCTCAACTTTTATATATTTCAACAATAAGGTTTCTTCCAGCATCTTATCCTTTTCGTAGAACCATTGCGAAACAGATTTGGCGAAAAAAATACTTTGCCGTGACTCTGTCTGTATAAAAATCATTTCAGGAACAATCCTTGAGAGTTTCAAAAACCCTCAAGGATTTCGAAAAAACCATCGAAACATCACTCCACCTGCCACCACAAAATTGGATAGCCGGATGTAATAGTAAGCCAAATATCATCCCAGTCGAATTCCGGCATGTTGTCTTTGGCGGATGTGCCGGTCATTTGAGAGGTTGAAAGGCCATTAAGGTTATCAATTATACCATCTCCATAGAAAAATGGGTTAATGTAACTTACTTCTTGATCCCAATAACTGTCTATAATAGTTCCATCATTAATTCCAACAAAAGCACCAGGTCCTATAGTTTCAGTAAGGTCATCGACACACTCATAATTAACATATCCACTTGAATATGAATTCGTAATAATCCCTGTTTCTCCGTTTACAGCTACCAAACCTCCGGCTTCCCCTCCCCCACAAATATCTCCATGTGCATATGAATTTTTTATCTCACCATCATTAATAGCTACCAAACCTCCTGCAGTGGATCCAAGCGCACCGGTTGAACTTACATTTCCAGAAGCAAATGATTCATAAATTGTACCATAGTTGCGTGCAACTAATCCAGCCGCAAGAGCTAGCTCAATAGTAACGTCAGCACTAGTATAAGAACTCAAGATTGCTCCGTAGTTTTTACCAACCAAACCGCCAATTCTTCCTTCTCCGTCAAAATCAACTCTGGCATGGCTTTCATCAATCAAACCATAATTAATGCCTATCACCCCTCCACAAATCAAAAAATAATCACAATTTATATTCCCCTCTATAAAAATTTCTTTTATAGATCCATCATTTAATCCAACAAGCCCACCGATTGTATTATAATCTGAACTCCAATCCTCAATTTCACTTCCCATATTTTCAATAGAAAGTGAAACATTTTCAACAATGCCGTCTTTTATATAACCAAATAAACCAGTAACTACACCACTAATTCCGTCCCGGTTTATTATTGACAGATTATTAATTTCAAAACTATCACCATTATATGAGCCTGTAAACGGTTCATTATCTTCTTCATCCATCCATCTACCAATCGGAATAAATTCAAACTCCGGATTCCACCCGATTGTAGGACTTGCATCAATATCAGCCACCTGAATAAAGTGCCGGTCCAGGTACTCTCCAACTTTTTGAAGCTGTTCCAGCGTGGCCACCCGGAAGGGATCTCCTTCGGTTCCGTCGCCTCCCTCAAATTCAATAAACACGGCTGTGACGGTTTTGTCTGAGTCTATCTCTATTTCGATGGTAGTTTCATCGCTCTCCACATCACCCTCCCAGCGCAGGAAGTTCCAGTCATCGCCGGGAGTTGCCGTCAGGCTGACAACCGATTCGTAGAGGTAGCCGTCGGCTGTTTCTGTGCCGGATATGAGTTCGGGTTCCACACTGCCCTGGCCTTCTGTGGCAATCTCCAGTTCGAACTCCCTTCGTTCAAAGTGGGCGGTGAGGGTTTTGTTTCCGTTCATCGTCAGGCTGAACGGGTTGGTGGTTCCCGAAAAGTCTCCTTCCCAGTTTGTAAACCGCCAGCCATCGGTGGCCGGGATTGCCTCCACATCAAAAGAGGTATCGCGTACATAGTCTCCGGCCTGCGGGGTGATGCTGCCGCCCTCTTCCGGGTCGGTGTGGGTGGAAAGGCTGTAGGTTTGCAGGAATACGGCCGTCACCTCTTTGGGTTCATCAATGGTGATCTCGGCCGGGTTTTCATCACCTTCCAGGTCGCCCTGCCACTGCGAAAATATCCAGTTCTCCTCCGGGTCTGACGTCAGCTCCACAACCGTGCCTTCGGGGTACTCGGTGGCTTTGCCCTGAACGACCTGTTCGCTCACACTGCCCTCTCCCTCAATGTGAATCGTCAGAGGATACTCCACACCAGTGAATACCGCGGTCACTTCGGTTTCGCCCTCAATCGTGATTTGTGCGGGATTCTCATCTCCATCCAGATCGCCTTCCCAGTGGCTGAACTCCCAGCCCCCGGCCGGACTCGCCGTCAGTTCCACCACTGTGCCGTACGGGTAATCGGACGCTTTGGACTGGACAATCTCTTCACTTACACTGCCCTGTCCGGTGATGTGGATGGTCAGCGGGTAGTCCCGCTCTTCAAACACAGCGGTTACCTCCCGTTCGGTGTCTATCGTAATTTGTTTTGGGTTCTCATCTCCGCTCAGGTCCCCTTTCCACTCCACAAACCGCCAGCCATTGTCCGGATTGGCGGTCAGTTCTACTATCGTGCCTTCGGGGTACTCCGTTGACTTGGCCTGGACCACCTGCTTTTGCACACTTCCCTCCCCTTCAATGTTAACGGTCAGCAGGTGCATATCGATGGTAAAGACTGCGGTGACCTCAGTCTCTCCCTCTATGCTTATTTCCACCGGGTTCTCATCGCCCTCCAGGTCGCCTTCCCAGTGGCTGAACTCCCAGCCCTCATCGGGCACGGCCGTCAGCTCCACAAGGGTGCCTGCGGGATAATCAGCCGATTTTTCCTGAACTATGCGTTCGTCCACCTGGCCCTGCCCCTCAATGGTAATGGCAAGCGGGTAGGTGCGCTCGGCGAAGACCGCTGCAATATCTTTGTCAGAATCCATGGTGATTACAATCGGATTCTGAATCCCGCCGTGATCGCCTTCCCAGCGTTCAAACGCCCAGTGCTCGTTGGACTGAGCGTAAATCTCTACCTGTTCGCCCTGCTCAAACTCCCCCGAGGACGGGGTAATGGCGCCGCCTTCAGTGGGCGTGGCGGTGGTGGTTAGATTGAAGTACGTAGTGCTTTCCGAAGAACAGGAAAGAAAAATGATCAAACACAGTACCCCCAAAACAGACAGTGCTCTCATAGTAACCCCGAATTAATTGACTTGATGACCAGCCCCAATGTAGGCCATACCAGCCATTTATGCCAGTAAAAACTGCAGCTACTCTCTAAGTGAATCAAAAATAATCAATCAAAGAGATTCGCAATGTCTTTGGCAGACATTGCGAATCTTCTGGAGAAGTGCATTTATTCTTCCTGCCACCATAAAATCGGGTAGCTGTCCGGTGTGGTGAGCCAGATGTCGTCCCAGTCGAACCCGGTCATATTATCCTCGGCTTCGGGGCCGGTCATTTCAGCGGTGGTGAGGCCGGTGGTTCCATCTTCGGTTCCGTCTCCAACGCCATCGCTTTGGCCTGTCGCTTCCGTATCCCAATAGCTGTTTTCAATTTCTGTAGTGTTGCTGCCAGCAATCCCGCCCCGGTCCTGGCCAAGGTTAGGGCCGGGTCCGGAGACTTCACCTGCTGCATACGTTTCACTGATCAGCCCGCTGGAAGTACTTGCTCCTACCAGTCCTCCAATTCTTCCGGGTATTGGATTATCGGAGGTAACATTTCCTAAGGCATATGATCTCAGAATAGAAGCACTACCCTCATTTCTCCCAACCAGTCCGCCCAGCCTGTCCTGACCGGAAATATTTCCTGTTGAATAGGATTCGGAGACTTCTCCATCATCCCGGTTCCAGCCGACAATGCCGCCGGCAGAAGAACCTCCGGTAACATCAACAGAAGCCTGTGACCTGGTTATAGTACCCGTGTTAAGCCCAACAATGCCACCGAGGAATGTAGTCCCTGTAACAGAGCCGGAGACCGCTGTATTTTCGATCGTTCCGTTGTTTCGTCCTGCAAGTCCGCCTGCAAAATCATCCCCGGTAATATCCATATTTGTCAGAGTTACATTACGCAGCAGGCCCTGCTCTTCAATATTCGCAAACAGGCCTTTGTTATTCTGAGTGGGACTGCTGATAGTCAGGTTCGATATCTCAAATCCGTCACCGTCAAATACTCCGCTGAAGCCTTCCTGCTCGGTACCGATCGGATCGAACTCTTCGGTGGATGTGGCGGAAGCATTAATGTCATTCACCAGAATGAAGTGCGCATCAAGGTGGTTGCGGACTTCGTTGAGCTGACTCAACGTTGACACTTCATACGGATCATCCGGTGTACCGGTACCGCCGTCGAAAATCGTAAACACGGCCGTTATGGAGATATCATCCTCCATTGTAACCACAATCGGGTACTCATTTCCGCTGATATCTCCTTCCCAGCCAACAAATGTCCAGTCGGTAGTGGGGACGGGTACCAGTTCTACTTCTGCTCCAAACTCATACCGGAGTGCGTCATCGCCGGTATCCACCTGTGTTCCCGACTGGAGGAACGGTTCAATTCTTCCGCTGCCCCGGGTGTTCAGCTCAAGGTCGTACTGTCTGCGTTCGAAATGAGCTTCAAGGGTTTTATGCCCGTTCATCGTCAGGTTAAACGGATTGGATGTACCTGAAAAGTCGCCCCTCCACTCTACGAAGCGCCAGCCGGGATTGGCCACAGCTTCCACCTGGAAAGATGTATCGCGAATGTAATCACCAGCCTCGGGTTCAATTTCGCCTCCTTCTTCAGGAATGGAAATGGTTGTTAATGTATAGGTTTGCAAGAACGTTGCAGTCACCTCTTTAGGACCGTCGATTGTAAACTGAACTGTATCCTGAGTGCTTTCCAGATCACCCGTCCACTCACTGAATGCCCATCCATCATCTGCAATGGCTACCAATTCGATCTCGCTTCCATGTACAAAACTGGTTGTTTCTGTAATCTCTTCTCCATCAGCCTCCACTGTTCCCTGGCCTTGTATGGTAAGTGCAAACGGATGCTCAACCAGTTCAAAAACAGCTGTTACTTCGGTGTCACCATCAATCGTAATTTGTGCGGGATTCTCATCTCCTGTAAGGTCTCCCTCCCAGTGGCTGAAGTTCCAGTTTTCATCAGGTTCGGCGGTCAGCTCCACCACGGTGCCCTGCGGATAATCCGTCGTTTTTTCCTGAACTACACGTTCGCTTACACTACCCTCACCCTCAATCCGGATTGTCAGTGGATAATCCCGTTTGATGAAAATAGCAGCAATATCCATGTCAGATTCCATGGTAATTTGTGCGGGATTATCCGTTCCCTGGTAATCTCCCTCCCAGCCATCAAATACCCAATGCGTATTGGGAGTAGCTGCAATCTCAACCAATCTGCCGGATTCGTACTCGCCTTCTGTCGGAGTGACCGTACCACCTTCTTCAGGTACCGGTGTAATTACCAGAGTGTATGATGTCTCTCCTGATCCACAGGCGTTCAAAACCATTAAAATGGAAAGGATAAGAAAACAGCGTAACGATGTTTTCATGAGCAGTCTATTAGTGATAAAAATTTTTTACTAAAGTACCTGAATTCATACCTAAACTGCAACGAAAAATTTCAGTTTCCTGGGCTGAATGATTCACAAGAAAAAAGGTTACGGGTTGCGGGTTTTAAAAAAATGTTATGGCGCAAGCGTTCCTGGTCTTCGAAGCCTTTGGCGTAGTTGACCCGCTTGCACCACCTTTATTTGTCTCGCTGATCACTGCACATTACACAATGCCCGAACTTTATCAATAACCCCGGGTCCTTTTTGTCTCCTTTGCGCTCTTCGCGTCCTTTGCGGTTACCCTCCTACCCGAAACATTGGTCTGCATCTTTTTTTTATTTTGAGAAACTCTTCCGGCAAAAACCATAATTATGTCCGTCTCTCTCTTAGATTTGGTGATCAAACCTCCGATTCCAATCGATGTTTTTCAAAAATCGATCCGGAGGTTTTGGGTTTATGGGCGTCCTCTTTCCCCCGGGTTCCGCAAAAACACTCCACCCGGGGCTTTTTGATGACCGCCCGCTTTGGGGCTTGAGTTTTTCCCGGATGATTAAAAATGGGCAAGATTCATAATTAGAGGCCTTGTTAACTGTCTACTGGTCTACTTCGCCAAGGCTACGTAGACTGGAGATGCAGGATGCTGGATACTGGATACTGGTAAAGTTGTTTGTTATTTGAAATTTGTGATTTATGCCCATGCCTACTGCTACTTGTCAACTTTTTTATAATGCGCGTCTCCTTCACCAACGCTACGGATGCTGGATACTCAATACTTTTTACTGTTGAATCCATTCTTCAAGCAGATTAAAAAGCTCCTCACCTCTTTCCGTGCCCAGGTGAAAGGCACCGGGGTGGCCGTTCTGCTCATACACTGCCCTTGCAAAAGAGTACTCTTGCCGGAGGGTTTCCAAGTCTACTGACTCACCTGATCCGTCTGTGGCTCCGGCCAGTAATATTTTTCGCGGGGCCAGGCTTGCGGCCAGGTCAGGCAGATCGTAGGCTGTCAAAGCACCAGGAACGGTGCTGCTGATAAAGGAAGTGTCATAAATAGGGGTATCCACAATGGTCTGGTAGGAAGTGTAGGAGCCGGCCACGGCTATCCCGTCAATAGATGATTCAAACACCGCGGCATGAAGCAAAACCGGCCCCAACTCACGGCGGGCAAACCCGTAAATGGCATCCGGGTCAAGGCTGTTTTGAAGTAACCCTGCCAGCCGGTTCACATCTGCCGCGCGAATTCCGGTAATGCTTCGTCCGGTCAAAACACCGGCCCGCCACTCCCTTCGCAGCAGACCCGAACCCATCTCGCCAGTTCCAATCAGGTCGGGAGCAACTACCGTGAACCCCCGTTGCACGAACCACTCTATTTCACCGCCTTCCTCAGCCTCTGCGGATTTTCCGGACGGATGCAGGTAGATCAGAGCCTTTCCGTTCGGCTCATCGGGCAGAAACAGTAAATAGGGAATAATGTAATCGCCTTCACCCTCTGTAAAATATTTCTGAATGATATATCCGTCCCGCTGAAATTGTCCTGTAAACACCGGCTCTTTGGATGATCCGGGTTCCTGGTAGCCTGAGAGCGTGCGGGCTGCCTCAACCGCCCGGGGAATGTGCACCTCCGGGTTTTCACGCGATCGTTCCCGCTGCGAGAGGGCTTCTGCCGACTCGGCCCGGTTCAGGCTGTGTACGGTTTCACTGCCCGGAGATTGGGAAACCTGCCCGGTTTCGGTTACCTGTAATTCCTCATCACTCAAAATGGTAACATCAAGATCATCGGCCGATCCCGGGTTCTGAAGGTGCTCCTGGAAAAAAGCGTACATCGCCTTCCGGTTTTTAAGCGTCACCTCATGCCCGCCGTCATCCTCCACCATCGCGAAACGACCCGGTTCACCGTATGCCTGGTAAATTCCTGACACCTCACCGGCCGTTTCCCTCGCCCCCTGGATACTGAAAAAGTCGTTCCGGGTAGACATCATCAGAGTCGGCCTGGGCGCCCTCACTGCAAGTAAATCAGCATGATCGATGCCGCGGGCAATCCCGCGGAGAAAATTCTGTTCGGAATCCTGCGGGCCAATGGTTTGAAGCAGCCGGGTAAAACTGGTGATGTAGTTGCTTGGAACTGCCGCATAAATGCGTTCATCCAGGGCAGCGATATAGGACGCCTGCGTGCCTCCGCCCGACATGCCGGTAATACCGATGCGATCCGGGTCCACTTCATCGCGATCCAGAAGGTAATCCACTGCCCGGATGCCGTCCCAGATCATATACCGCGCAAGGGAACTGCCTGTGATGAAGGTCTGTCCGCCCGGGAAGGCGTGTTCCACGGTAGGGCCGCCTACTGCCGACTCCCCGGTCTGCGGATCGTAATACTCCAGTCGTTCGCCCTGTCCCACCGGATCAACAGCAAGAACAATGAACCCTTTTTTCACCAGGTTCAGTATCACGTGTTGATATGCTTCATTGCGGTGGGCGTCCGTGGTGTGGCCGCTCACGTACAAAATGGCCGGAGCCGGGCCACCATCCAAATCATCCGGGATAAACAAAGAGGAGGTTACAACAAATCCGGGCTGTGATTCAAAAAGAATATGCTCAACCTTGTACCCTTCCTTCTCCACTGTTCGTGTGATGGATGCATTGAGCGGGTTTCGCTCGGGAAACGGGCCAATAACATCCTGGAACGCCTCCCTCAGATACGCCTGCCGCTCTTGCCACTCTTGTAGTGAACTGATATTTGCAATCATCTCAGCCCTCTCACTGAGCCTTTCTAACGCCTGGCCTGAGAGATGGTTATAGAGAGAGTTTTCCGCATCCGCATAATGGAGCCATGTATTGTTACTTGCTCCGCCGCTGATGATATCGAGTGATTCCTGGGCTTTGGCTTCTCCCGATATCAAAAAAAGAAATAACGACAGGATAAAAACGGTTTTTAAAAAAGCGGAAATTTGATCAAAAAAAGCAGGTGTGGCTGAAAGGGTCATAGAAGAAGCTGGTAGTTAAGAGTATTAGTTGAATTATCAATAACCAAATTATAACGCTTAAATAGAAATAAACCACCCAAAAATGTTTCAAATCCTTTAAAACTACTTATTATTCCTTTTTTTCCTGAATAGTAAAAAGATACATATCAAGCAGATCTTCTTCACAATCACAACCTGAAAATGAACTTCCACCGCTCCTCCAGATGTCGGATGGAGAAATGACCGGTTCCACCTCGTGATACTCTCCGTTCAGATTATAATAACTGTTCACCCCTTTCAGTGTCACATCGTGATGAGTGTACACCCGGCAGCCATTGCAGCGACTTTGAAACGGGTTGGCATAGTAAAATCTTCGGATCTGTTTCATATCACGGTTATTCAAAAAAGTAACCTGATTCACCCTGTTTTTTGCTCTCTCCTGTGAAGATTGGGCATTAGCTGATGTTCGGAAAAACCATTCGATACCGCCGGGAACATCAACTTTGGTATTTTCTATAATCAAACCGTGCTTGGCATCATCTGTGCGGTGGTAACCGAAAATGGCCTGATTATCGAGGTAGACCGGATCCTCTTCATCTTTTCCGATTTCGATCACTGTATTTTTAATGTGGAATGTTTCATCAGGCAGATTTCCGCTGAATGACATCAGCATGTGCAGGGCACTTCCTCCGCCCATTCGGGATAAATCACGGCTGCGATCCGCACGAATTCGCACATTCTCCATCGTTCCATTTCGCTGGTAACCATCGCCAGAAGATTGAAGACGTATAGGACGTCCGGCAATCGGTTGACCTTCCCTTATATGAATGTCCAGGTTTTTAAAATGAAGGGTACCTCCGTGCTGACTCACTTTTATGAATGAACCGGGACTGGAGTAAAACCTCACATCCTCCAAAAGGGTAGTACCGGTCCCTTCACGGCCGGAACGCTGCCAGGCATCAATGTCCCAGCCCCCGGGGTTTATTGAACCTGAAGCATCTGGATTTTCCCAGACTTTTCCCCCGTCACCATAAGCCACCTCGTGGCCGATATTAAAAATATCCACGTTTTTCATTTCGAGGTAGCCGTCAAATCCGCTCGAGGCATTAAACCCTCTGATTGAAGGCCAGATACGCCAGCCTCCCGAGGTTGAGCCATCCGTTGAAGCGGTTTCAATCGGGGATTCGGAATGAGCATCTGAAATAGAGCCATTTGTAAAAATGATCGACCCTGCATTTCCGTTAACATTCAGCACAATTCCGGCAGCACTCTCTTTACGATGTAAAGCTCCCATAATGTGGCATCTGTCAAACACTATTTCATCAACAGAGCTGTTTACCCTCACAACATCTCCTGTAAACTCACGACCACCGTCAATAGCAATGCCCGTTAGTTTGGTTTTTCCCTCCCCTTCAAATGTCCACCTTCCTGTGATGTAAATCACGGTTTCATCCTGATCAAACGTATCTCCCTGGGTTCCAAGCCAGTTAACAGGTTCCGATATGGTTTTTCTGCCATTATAAAAGTATGGGCCTGTTCCGAACACAAGCTGTGCATCTTCACCAATTGCATCGGCCACGGCACGGTCAATTCGCTCTGTATCGGAGAGGCCATCGTACCTGCTGCTCTCAATATGAATCTGTGTTTCAACTGATTTTGACTCCTCTTGTAAGCTTTGCAAGCTGTTTTGGTCCAGAGTGTTTTCTCCTGGTTCCTGTTGCACTTCTTCGGCAGCAGTATTATCAGGATCGAACAAATCTGAATTATCGTCGGAATCGCAGCAAACAAAAAGAAAAATAAAAAACAGCAGGTACGGTTTGAATTGATTCATTCTCCAACTTAAATTTTTGTGGAATAAATTAACGTTTCGCATATTTTATTGTTGGTTTGCAAAATCGGTAAAACTTGTTTTTCATCAAAAAGAAAAGGCCTTACCTTTCCTGCATTCAAATTTCTAATTCAGCGATTCTGTTTGGGGCTGAATTATTAAAGTTCATATATCTAATTAATTAGTCTTTGCATATTTTATCTACAGTTGCACAACGCTTGTTTTTTTTGAGGCAACAGACACATATCTTTTCAGAAAATTCGGAGTTATGAAGAATTCAGCATTGATTTTTGACCTGCTCAATATTTCAAAAAATGTACCTCTAAGTGAAAAAGAGATGGCTCAATCTCTCAAAGTTACATTTCAGCCAGTACACAAAAACACAGAACGACTCAACAGGTTTACAGAAAAATTTAAAAAAGCCCTTGTTGACATCGGGGTTAAAATTCTTCCCTATGAAGACGCACTGGACCACGAAAATGGCGGAAAAGTGCGGTCCGGTATTGTAATTATTGAACAAGGCCTTGGCAAGGATGATGACCTTGCCATCAAAACCGTATCCAGCCTGTATCATAACCCGGTAGTCTGCATTTTTGACTCCCCCCCTCCGATCCCCGAAAACCCAACACTTCAGGAAACACTCGACAGCATTGTAAGTGTACTGGCATGGAACCTTTCTCACGTTCCTATTTTTCTTCATGATGAAAAATGGACCTTCTGTACAATGAACGGGGCTGTGGTAGAATGTGGCAACTGGAATAACCTCAAAGATGATATTTTATACTCACTGATTCCTAAATTATCGGCCCAGGTAGTTCCTCCAAAACGGGAAGATATTTACTACAGAGAGGGTGTATTTGATCCAATCGAAGAGGGTTATGGCGACTTTATTGACGACTTTATGAGTGCAGCCAAAATCTGGCGGGATAACGGACTCATGCTCGCTCACACCTCCATTGAAGAACTCGATTATCGTAACAGGTTCTATAAACGCATCGTATCCCGCTATCTGGATCACCGAACCGGTATGAGTTACGGATTTATGGTAAAGCAGCTTCCAACACCTGTTGAACCGGCCGTTGAACGAACAGAGGCACCGGATTTTATGCAAAACCACAACTGGGACGAGAGTGCGGTACTTGAAATTAACGGGGACTATTACCTGATGATCAATCTCTTTGATAAAGAGTGGATTGTCAACGTTCCGGAAGTGTGGCTGATGTCCACCCGATCGGGCTGTAACAAAACTAATCTGAACCCGAAAAAAGATATTTTAAAACTGGGATTGTTCGATGGGAAAATAACCATCGACACACCTGCCGGTATCACTAAACAAGAGTGCAGGCCTTCTTATGATACCTATGCAATTCTTGCTCATGCTCTCGGGAATGTGATTACTGCAAGTATTCTTATGAGAGAATATCCATCCTCTCCCTTTCCAAAAGCACTTCAGGAACGCGGACTTTCGGTCTCCCACTGGCACGGTTATCCCGATGCAGAGTATCCTCTGCCGGGCTATATGTTGCACGGGATAGAAAATCCGCCGGTATCCTGCTCCACTCCGCAGTCAGCGGCCTATGCTATTGGCGGCAAGCTGAACTCACTTGAAAAGAAACTGAATTTGCTGGATGGCTACCGCGGCGATATTCATGTGGAACCGCACCACGGTACCAACATCACCGGTGTAATGAGCATTACCGAAACTGCCGCCTGGGTGGATAAAATGCACAAACACAACCAAAGCAAAAAAACGATTTCTAATTAAGCCGATATCCTGATCGTTTCGTAAAGAAGGATTGATGTCTCAGAGCTCATCTGACGAATTCCGCGTATGCGGTTCGTCTGATGAATTTTCATTACAGGTATCCGATCCCGCCGAAAACCCACAAGCATATCTGATAGTACTCGCTTCTTTTCCAGGTATTATATCTACTGTTATGTCAAAGATAAAACGTCGGGTTAAGTCATCTGACGAGTTTTTCAAAAAATATACCAATGTAGATGATTGGGATGATCCCGGATCGACTCGTCTGATGACTCTCTCACACTTTTACAGTTGACACGACACTACAGGGTAAATCCCGTGGTTTCAGAATCTTCCATCCCAAAAACGGAATGTATTTTTTGCCGGAATTACATCATTCCTTATTTATAATGTTTATCCATCCACATCAGTAACTCAAAATTTAAAATACCCTTACCTGTCGTAATCTTGAGAAAAAATTAATTTGTTCATTTGAGACTTCCTGACTATAGTAGTGCAATTTCATTCTGCTTAGCCTTACATTATGGATTCTGAAAAATGGTCGAAATTAGAGGGGCTTTTTCATAAGGCTGTGGAGCTATCAGAACCGGACTATTCAGAATTCTTAAAAAAATTAGAAACTGAAGATAAAGAGCTTGCCGATGAGCTGAAAAAACTCATCTCTTCCCATTTCCACGCTACTACATTTCTCGAAAAAGAAGCATACACCGGGGAAATTGCCGAACCCGGAGAAAAAATAGGCCCGTGGGAAATTTTACAGGAAATCGGACGCGGTGGAATGAGTACCGTCTATCTGGCTGAACGCGCTGACGGACACTTTGAGCGGAAGGTAGCGATTAAATTTTTACATGGAATTGTGCCCGGCCGCGAAATGCATGCCCGACTTCAGGCCGAACAGAGAATCCTCGCCCGGCTTGAGCACAAAAACATCGCACGGCTTTTTGACGCTGGCCTTACCGAAAACGGCCGCCCCTATTTTATACTGGAATACATTGAAGGTGAAACAGTAACCCAATGGTGCAGAAACCGCAACCTTCAACCCGATGAACGCCTTCAGATTTTTAAGCAGGTTTGCGAGGCGGTCCGTTACGCCCACCAGCAGCTTATTGTACACCGCGATCTGAAGCCTTCAAATATTCTTGTGCGGGATGATGGCACCGTAAAACTTCTGGATTTCGGAATCGCAAAACTATTAGCTGATGATACCGAATCCGATCTGCCCCTCACTCAAACTGGTATCCAGCTAATGACACCAGAGTATGCCAGCCCGGAACAGGTAAACAACAGGCCGGTAACAACCGCTACCGATGTTTACGCACTGGGCTTGCTTCTTTGTGAACTATTAACAGGTATGCTCCCCTATGATCTGTCATCCAAAAGCCCTTTAGAAATCGGTCAGATTATTACTGACACACAGCCTGCGCGCCCCAGTAACCTCATTACACGCCGCGCCGGTGAAAACGGAGAAAAGAGTCCTGTTAAGGATGAAAAAGAGATCAAAAGAATCCAAAAAAAACTCAAAGGAGACCTTGACAATATTGTTCTGAAAGCGCTCCGGAAAGAACCGGAAAGACGATACGATTCTGCCGAACAACTTTTGCGGGATATTGAAAATTATCAAACCAACCAGCCAGTCACAGCCCGACCCGAAAGCAGGGCTTACAGAGCCAAAAAGTTTATTCAAAGACATCGGATCGGAGTGGCTGCCACCTTTTTAATAATCGTTTCATTACTTACCGCCACTACGTTTTCACTTTGGCAGGCTGAACAGGCACGGGCTGAACGAGACCGTACCCTCAAAATCAACGAGTTTTTACAAGAGATTCTAACGGAAGCAGACCCCTATGAAGCCGGAGCCAATGCCACGGTACGGGATGTTCTGCGTAAAGCTGGCGAACTGGTAGGTGAACGGTTTTCCGATCAGCCCGACCTGGAAGCTCCTCTACGTTTTACCATTGGCTACACCCAGCTCAGCCTGATGGAATTAAATGAATCACTCGCAAATTTGCAGCGTGCCGAAGAACTTTACCTTCAATTATATGGCGGGGATGATCAGCGGACCCTGAATGTGCAGGCGTGGCTTTCCTGGCATCAATTCCGAAAGGGAAACTATGATGAAGCAGCCAGAGGTTATCAAACCGTGATTGAACGGTTGTCCCCTAACCACTCCTGGGATTTCAGGGCAACACTTTTGAATGATTATGGAGTGATTCTGGGGGACATGGAACAATATCATGAGGCAATTGAACTCTACCGCGAGGCCCTCGACATTTGGATGAGCCATGAAGCAGATCTCGAGCAAATTGCCACTATCAATAATAATATCGGCTATGCATGGCACGGACTGGAAGAGTATGAAAAAGCTGAAACTTACTATCGAAAAGCCCTTGAATCACGGCGGGAACTGCACCCGGATGGCCTGAATCCCGACCTGGCTCATGCGATGAATAATCTTGGCATTTTGCTGCGCGATATGGGTAATTACGAAGATGCCCTTCCTCTTTATGAAGAATCACTCGAAATCCGTGTCGCAACACTCGGCCCGACCCATGCAAACACCGGATTTGGATACCTGAACCTGGGCAGACTTCTTTTGGAAATGGGTCAGACAGATAATGCCCGGAATCAACTTACACGGGCATTTACGGTTTTACATGAGAGCGTTGGAGATTCTCATTTGCACACACTTGTAGCAAAATCGTCACTGGCCAGAGCAAACAGTCTGAATGGAAACCATCCCTCAGCAATTACAGATCTTGCCGAGGTATTTGAAGTACTGCAGGAAATATCGGCACCAAACTGGCTCTTGGAACAGACTCAGGATTGGCTGAATGAAGCACAGCAGCTTGCCGCTGACTAGTGTTATGTCAAAGATAAAACGTCGGGTTAAGTCATCTGACGAGTTTTTCAAAAAATTTACCAATGTAGTTGATTGTGATGATCCCGGATCGACTCGTCTGATGACTCTCTCACACTTTTACAGTTGACA
>JAFIFB010000033.1 GCA_020832285.1 Balneolaceae bacterium | reverse complement strand
CACTACGCTTGCCTTTGCTTGTAATCGACTTGAGTTGAGCCACTTCCTCTTCCGTAAGGGTTACTTTGTATTTCTTCATGATGGTTTTTGCCATAAAATACTACTTTTACCCGAAATAGTACACTTGACATAACACTAGGGACAAGCTTATATACCTTACTTGTAGCATGCTGAGTGTTTTTTTTCAATAGAACAAGAAATCGTAAAAATCTGGTTGTAATATACTTTTCTAAATTTTCACACTTTTCACGATCATCGTATACTCCAACAACTATATATGTCTCAGTACACGCACTATTTGGCTCAACTACAAACGGTTTACCCAAAATTGGATGAGGAAAAGAATCACTTCCACTTCCCAATGCCGGAACTAGAACCTTATAATAATCTATCAGGCCTTCATTTTTAGTTATTTCACTTTTACTTACATAACCAACTCCCCCATTTTGATAAAGCTTTACTGCCCCAGGAAAAGATTTTTTCTTCCCCCTGACATAAGTCCTTAAACCAAAAGGCTTACTTGAACTTATCTTTTCATCTAATGTAGGTTCTCCAAATGATTGTACTTTTCTTAATATTGAAATTGCTTCATTATACCTTATAAATGTTTCTAATCCTTTTTCAAGTAAAGGCCTTGTCATCTCGGAAACAATAGCTCCACTTCTTGACGTTGAAACATGACAGTCACCCGGATTATCCCTATCCCATAAAAAATAACATACACCACCTTTAATTTGAACTCCTGGAAAACAGTCTATAGCCTCAGGAAAGTCCACAATTTTTCTGATTCTATCATCATTTAGCATTTCTTCCCGGAAACCTTTTAAACCTTTTCCACCAGAATACCATCGTGCCGGAATAATCATTGATAGATATCTTGGTTTAAGCTTTTTTGCCTGTTCTACAAACTTATCATAAATAGGACTAGCGCTGGTACCATAGCCACCATCACTTAATTGATAAGGCGGGTTTCCAACAATGACATCAAATCTCATATTAAATAGTTCCTCAGGTTTTTCTGTGTGTATAAATTGATACGCGTGAGTTTCTAGACTTTTATCCCGGTCGTATTCACTTTTACTTGCCCCGCAATAGATGCATTTCCCTTTCTTCCAAGTATGATCAATGCGGTCATATAAAATATTACCATCTTCCGTTTCAAACTCTGTGCAAACGGAGTACTGACTATTGGCTTTTTTAGTGCAGTAGACACTTCTCCGGGAGAGCATGGATGTAAGCTCTGTAATGGCAATGCCAAACAACTGGTTTTTAAAAATATGGTTTACCCGTTCTTGCCGGTTAGGGAATTCCTCCTCCAGGCCTTTGGTCAGCCTCTTTGCAATTTCACGTAGAAATACTCCCGATTTACTAACCGGATCGAGAAAGGTAGCGGTTTTGTCATGCCATAACTCCTCCGGCAGCAAATCCAGTATATCGTTCACCAACCTGGGTGGCGTAAACACTTCGTCGTTGCTCAGATTTGCCAGGCAACTAAGTACATCAGGGTTATAATTTACTTTGAACATTTTCAGCTAAGTTGTAGATGCTTTGTAAAGGGTATTCAGCACAAGGGGTTGGAATAAATGCTTCATCCCCTAAATCAGAGAATAGGTTTGGTTCATCCATCGGCTGATTGGACAATAAATTGGTCATCGTAAAGTCTCTACGTTTGACCTTATCCCGATATACCAAGCTCCATTCTGAAAAAATGATAGGCTCATCTGTCAAACCCACTCGTTTTAGCGTCAGGGCATCACCGTGAATAATATTTCTGTTTAAAATGAATTTGATACTGGCGAGATAATCTTTTCGTGTTTTGTTTTTAAATAAGTTTCGATACTCTTTTTTAAAAATTGAGAAAAGCCTCTCTCTGCACTCTTCGGCATTGTCCAGCAGAATATCGATACCATACAAACTACCCACAGCTGCAAAACCATATGGTTCATATTCCGTCTGGCTGTTTTTGTACCTGGATTTAATAACATCCAGCTTTCTACCAAGCACTTCAACCAAAAAATTTCCATTACCGCAAGCAGGTTCTAAAAACCGGGAATCGATACGTTCAGTCTCCTGTTTCACCAAGTCGAGCATGGCATTTACTTCACGCTCATTGGTAAAAACTTCTCCGTGATCGGAAACGCGTTCTTTGGATTTAACCTGATTTGTATTCTGATTATTCTTCATTATTTAAATGACTATTTCAATAGCTAAAATATATATGATGCTTATTACTTATCACCATAATCAGACTTGATTTACCCCGGTAAACGTACCGTATTAATATAGCAGATCTCTAACAAATTGAAAGAATGTATTCTATAGATGATTCAATTGAACAAATAATCCATTCAGTCACAAATTTGCTTCAAAAACTGCCAAAATGAAACTACCATACCTGAAGTCACATCATTCACCGAAAATCCCTTTTTCTTCCATTCATCCAAAATAAATTCCTCTTTATCATTTGGTCTTCTTCCACCGCCGCCACCGGATTTTGGACAATCTCTTGAATGGAGATTCAGATTGACATCGCCGCAGTTAACCTTGAAAAATACACATATTATTTCGCCCTCTCGTCGCCTGGCATTTATCTGGTTCTGAATCCATCGGGCATCAATATCCCCGTCCCTGCGTTCTGCTGTACCTATTTTGAGTGTGATCATGATAATATCTCCTGTTTCTTTAAGATTACACTCAAAATAAAAGTGGAAGTGACAGCATACTGTCACGCCTAAAAAAACTATACACAAAATACTTGTAAAACTGTGAACTCTGTAAAAAAAGCCCATTTTATGTGTTAAAACGCTTAAAAAGCCATTTTTTTATAAAAGAAGTATGTTAAATACCTGTTATATACTGTTATAAATATTTACTTAAATACACTCTATTTTACAGCTCTTCACAGCACCATTTTCCCTGAATTTCCCCGTTCAATGGCTCTGTTCAGCCATTTTTCAGTTGTTTTTACACTTTACAGCAAATTTCAAAAATTTGAACCGATTTTTTTTCAGGCCAAAACTCTCAGGCATTTGATGGTTATTCTGTTCTAAATTGAACCCTCTATTCTGATGATGTTGACCCCGGGGGCAGTTTCCCCAGACTAAGGGGTCAGCTTGTCCGGAATTACAATTCGACACTCTTCCTTTTTGAACATGATCCACGGTTAAATTCAAGCTTGCACAATCCAATAAAATCTCCGCGAAAATCAGATACATTGATATGTGTCTATGAAAACCATCGAGATATAGAAAAATTAAATGGCTGAAATTCACACCATTTCAAATTTCGCTTCTAAGGGCCTATCTCTTGCGACTTGAGGCGCATGCATCATTCTATTCTCATTAATATCGCTATAATATGTCTTGAACTGATTCCCAGCAAACTGCAACCGTGTAATCGATCTTTTATCAGCCAACCAGCAATAATTTTTAAAAAGCTGTGAATCTTTCTGAGATACTGTTAACCACTTATGATTGGACAGGTCAGCTATTCGATCGAATGCCTTGACAGGACTTCAATCGGAATAATTTGATTTTCCTCTATGAACGATAAACTGGGTTCGCGGCAAATGCCGCTGTTACCGCAACCAATCACTGGTTGGTGTTCGGTTAGCCATCTCTGTCAACTGGAAAAGCATTTCAAATTGACGCTATAGACCAGGCACATCAAATTCGTGAATTCCGCAAGAATCGCGTAATGCAGAGGCTCTGTAGCGGATTTCTTCGTTTCAGCAAAAGATACTGGCAGATTGGTAATTCCGCAGAGAGGCGGGTGATTCCGTAAAAAATCAGCCTTTCAATTCCTTATAAGAGATCCAACATCGGGTTAGGATGTAGAACCAGGGCCGTTTTTCTGAATACTTGTATGAATCGACGCAACCGAGCGTAACATACATGTATTCCTATTGCGGATTGAGTGGGTTTGTTGCGGATAGAAGCAGATAGGATGCGGAAATGCATAAATAATGGCTGCTCAGGGAAACTTTCATTACCCGCAAATCAATGATCCGGCAGCGGAATATCCATAGTAATCGCCATTGGACAACGTCATTTTTCTGATTTCTACCGATAAAAGAGCTCTGCCCGGCAATTTCAGATGGCTGCCGCAAATATGAAGGGAAGGGTGTGGACTATTGCGGAATCACGTGGAAATTATTGGACAAGATATTTGACGGATGCCGCATTATCGTATTCAATTTTACAACTTATTTTAGATATTTATTCAAAACATAATCATGCGGATCACTGTTTTGGCGGTTGCCGGTCATCTTGTTGAGTATTCCAATCGCTATGGTATACGGCATTCGCTCAGCTCCTGTCCCATTGGTTCCATATCGTAAAAGTTCATTTTCCACCGGGTGAAACTTCAGCCGCGGATATACCTGCTTGTAGTACGTTGATTTGCTGATGCGCAGCCGTTCGCAAAAGAGGCGACACACATCCATTTTGGTGAGCATATCTCCGGGGGCAAACTGGCCGCTTATCTTAGTCCTTTGTTCATCCATAGGGTTCCCGATCATTTAGCTGTTTACTATGTATTGTTGCGCTTTATCAATGAGATCATCCAGAAGCCCATTCTCTTTCAATGCCTGCAGATTTAGCAGGTAGCAACGTCTGGTTTTCTTTTTCAGGCTCTTATGGGATTCAAACATATAAACATGAGCACTTCGCTCCAGAAAAAGTTTGCTGTTTTGAATTCGCGCTTCGATCGTACTTCTGGTGTTGCTCCGGGTAATATCCGCACCGGTATCTTTTAACACACTCCAGATCCCCGGAAGATGTAGCGCGATGGCCGGGCCGGTATATTCATTCTGTTCATTTGAGGGATCTTTGGAAGAATATTCTGTTATTTGAAAGTGTCGTCTGTCCAGCATGAACCAGTCTTCATCGAATCTGGCTTGCGGATGTTTCTTTTCTGATGCGTAGAAGTTTAGCGTATCAAAAAACTCAATCAACCTGCTTTGACTGTGTTCTAATTCCTGCTCTTTGCGGATCGCATTGCAAACCTCTTCCCGATACTTATCCATCTCTTCATGCCATCCGAGTTTAGGCAAAATAAGTTTTATGGTCTCCACACCGGCCAGGATAATCGACCAATTATTCACCGTTCGTCCTTCAAAATTTTTTTTAGACAGGTACTCCCGATGAATCTCCAAAAAATCAAAGAATACTTTTCGAACACGATCATAATTATCTAAGAGGAGCGCTAAAAACTCTGATAAACGTTCGGTATGGTCCGCAATTTTTCGCACCTCTTGAATCTGATTACCTTTTATATGACGGTTAAAATTCAGAACAATTAACCGGCTCAATGCCGCAGGATCGATCGGTTTATCATTACCGGTCATCACCACACAGGCTTTCATATGGGTGTCAACAGTAGACTGGTCCACAGTCTTATCAGCCATGCCGGTACCAATACGCTGAAACCAGTTCAAAAACGAGCTGGTCATATCTGGCACATTACTATTTCCTTCCTTATTGCGGAAATCATCCAGAAAGAAGGGAAAAGAACGTGGTAAGGTCATTCGGCGGTTGAGCCCTTTTAGCGTATTCTGTTTTGATACGGATTGCCGGTTTCCATCGCGATAACCAAACAGGGCCATGAACCAATCCATACTGGTACTTTTTCCGGTTCCGCGTATTCCAAACTTAAAGAGTATTGGAACTCCGCGAAGTTTCTCCATGATTTCGCGGCTGAACAAACAACCAACAGCATACCCTATAGTACTCCGAACATTTAGCGGGCCGTTAAATGACTCCCACAGAGAAAATGACTCAAAAAGAAAGTGTTCTGTTGTAGGTTCTACTTGCCTTAATCTGGGAGGCATCACTTGCTGGCTGCCATTAGGACATACGATTAGTTTATTATTATAGGATATCCGTTGTTCATCTCCAGCCTCAAAGAATTTGCCGGATTGAGTGCAATAGATTCCATTTTCAAAAAGAAATACACCTGGTTTGTATTCACCCCAACTTGCGGGTACCCGTACAGTGGGGTACGATTGTTCTTTAAGCAAGAAACGATGAAATTTGTCAAATTCTTTAGTGTCCCCCTGAAACTTCACAAATCCTTTGGAGACCAAAAAGCTGGAAAACCGTGTCTTCGTTGTCAACTCTTCATGCGTTACCTGTGCAACCACATACTTATCTTTGCGGTTTGTTAACTCGATCCGGTATTTAACCTGAATCTCATCTGGTTCACGCCCATATTTTTCTACAACATATTCACAGGCTTCCTGAATTCGGACTTCACAATCCACCAATTTGGTGAGTTTGCGCTTGTAATCAGCCTCATTTTGCGGAATCTCATCTTTTTTTATGAACGGGTGAAAGTAACAACCACCAAGCATATTGTGAATCCCGGGCGATATGTATGATTTTTCATCATCAGGCAGATGATGTTCTCTTGCCTGTATCAATTGTTTCGGCAATTTCTTTTCGGAATCAATTTCCGCAGCCAATTGGCTTTGTTTGCACTTTGAAGGTGGTTTTTTGGTTTGTTTTCCGTGCCGTAACCCTTTCGGCACCCAACCGGTTTTTTCGGCAATATCATAGATATTCTGCTTCAGCCAATCATCCAACGTGTGCTGCTGATATTTGGTTAGTGAATAATCCGCCCATCGGTCTTTGAAATTGGCAGGTACTTTGTTCTTGCTTTGATAAAGCCACTCAAGAGCAATTTCGAACCCATCATGCGGATAGACTTGCTTAATTGCGCGAAAAAGTGTCTCCTGATCAACGTTTCTTGGAAGGTAAAAAATAGCTTCTTTAAGGTCAGTTTTGTGGTTTTTAATCGAATGTCCGTTAGTATCTTTTTGGATGGTGAGTTTCATATCTCACCTCTTGAATGTTTATGATAAACTTCCGCATATAACCCTCGCAATTGCTCTTCAACTTCAGTTTTTAATGAATAATGTTTTAGAATGATAGAGCCTTTCAGTATCTGCTCTTTGGATAATGAGTAAAGGTGATCTGAATTACTTTCTCTTAGTACTTTGTTAAGCAAATCCAGCTTCTTTTTCTTTTTTTTCATTTCAGTCCCCCTCTTTACTTCAAGCGAAAAATTCGCTCGATTACTTTTCGTTCAAAATATTTGCGGCGGCTGCCTCCAAACTGAATAGAGGGGATAAAAAGAGGATTTTCTTCGTCCAGGTTAGACCGGTTCAGAATGGTGCGGTGATTCAGTCCGGTAAGGTCTTCGACTTCACGGGCAGATACATATCTCTTTTCGTTGATTCGGTGTTTATTGGAATTGAGGAGGAGGTCTAATTTATTTTCAAACCTTTCCAGTCCATTTTTTAGCTCATCAAGCTTTTGATCTATTTGATTGTTCATAATAACTGGCTTTTGATTGATACATATTGTTCACCAGTTAATATGAGATCTTAACTTTAATTGAACTATGCAAATAGCTCGTACTTATAGCGGAAAAAGATCAGGCTTCTATTTTTTTGATAAAAAAAGTACTTTTACCCCTCTGTATATTCATAAAAAGCAGGTTTTTGATGTTCTTCATCGAAATTTATGAATGTTCTGCCTGATCCGGTCTCTGAATTTTTTAGTTGATAGAATGTATTCAGGGTGTCCGGATAACTCATATTCATTAACAATGTAGTTAATCAATATTGAATCACTCCAATTAGAAATCTTGTCCTGTCCAACCTTCTTTTTTAGATTGGTTGCTATGCTTTTTATGTCGGGATGAACTGCTTTATATCTATATGGTGAAGTGATTTTTACCCGGTTTATTATCCAATCTCTTAAGTCATTATTAAACTGAATTTTTTTACCAATTTTTTTAAAAAAGGTGTCTGTTCTTGACAGCAAATCTTGATTTATTTTACCAACCGGAAGCAATTTCCACTCCATTCCTTGTATATATGGGTATTTAAATTTCTTGAAAAATTTTTCTGTATACCTTAATAAATGTATCGTATCAGTGAGGTAATTTTTTATTTCATTGTTATTTGATCTATTGCCTATAAAGGTCATAATGTGACCATCTTTAGCCCTTGGATATATAAGTTCATCTATAAAATTTGAAAACTTCAGGGACTCTTCTAAAGCTCCAGCAGAAAAGGCATTGATAACTCCATCAATTTTCCCGGATTTTGCATCTTCAAGTTTGAACTGATCAAATTCTTTGCGCGCCAAATTCAAATATTCACCTTCTAAATCAGAAGCTTTTATGTACAATCGTGTGGCATGGGATATTTCATCAAAAATTAACTCTTTAGTATCAGTGAAATAGTTTTGGTCTCGTAATCTTGCTATCAGGCAATAAGCAACTTGCTTCTGATTTTCGTTGAGCTTTTTTCTTGGCATTAATCAATCCCTTTAATTGCGTTGGTAATATCATCCTGGTTTAAATGTTCATAAATCTGTGTGACTTCAACCGAGGAATGCCCCATAATTTTCTGAACAATATGTAGCGGTACACCTTGCCGAAGAAGATCTGTAGCGCAAGAATGCCTGAGTCCGTGTAGCGTGGCTGTATTGGGGACATCATCAGCTTTTCGAACAAACTTCTTATATGATCTTGATACAGCTCCCGGACTCATTTTATGCCACGGGCTAAAACCGGTTGCACTTGGAAATACATATCCTTCGTTGGGTTCACCGAGATGTTTGTACCAATTCACCAGCGGTTCTTTCAGCGGTTTTCGGATGGGGATCGTTCGTTCCTTGCCGGATTTCGTTGTGTTGTCATTTCGGTTCACGATATATACATTGCCATGATCATCCGGATTATTCGGGTTCCCTTTCAGATCGATATCATCCCATGTGAGGTTGACAGATTCCTTGGCGCGCAGTCCGCAGTAGTAGATGGTTAGTATCATAGGTTTAAACCAATCCCGCATTTGGTGCGGTTTGGTTACATTGCCTTTCTTTTTTTGTTCTGCATAAAATTCATCAAAGGCTGTCAAAATGCTATCGAGTTGTTCTTTTGAAATTGTTTTTTGGTGAATTTTTTCAGGAATTCTTGGCGGTTTAATGTTTTGAGTGATATCCGTTTTTAAAATTTTCTGCTCTTCCAGCCAGCGGAAAAAGACTTTAAAATGGCGCAGGTAGCTGGCCTGTGTGGCAGGGGCGAGGTCAGAACGGAAGCAAAATTCACGAATGTCGGATTCTCGTATTTCAGTGACGGGCATGGTTCGGCCCAATTGTTTTATCAACATATCTAAATGGCGGCGGTAATTTTTCTTGGTGGTCGCATTGGCCTGGCTCCGTTGCGCGATAAACTGATCTGCCGCTTTGTGAAGTGGTACATACCTGCCCCTTAAATTCTGCCGCTTCTTTTCTGCTTCCTTCGCAGGTGTCCAGCCGTTAAAGGGATCTATTTCACCACGGTTATATTTATCTTCAAACTGGAACTTCATTTTTTCGGCTTCCTTTTTTAAGGTAGTACCTAAGCTGAAGGTAGCTTCCTGTCTTTCACCATTTATTGTTCTGATGAACCGAATGTAATAGGTGCCACTTCTCTTTCTTAATCCTGCCATAAATAAGTTAACCTGACTTTGATTGAATGATTAATTTTAAAATGATTATGGTACACTGTGGTACATAATGTGGAACAGTTTAGGAGTTCAAAACAAGCCACCTTCTCTTTTGAGTATCAAATCAACTACCTGTAAATTATATGAAGGCGCGCGTATTGACCGGATTAAACTATTTCACTGACCGGTTGAGAATTTCTCATGTACCACAATATGTACCACTTAATTACGTAAATAATGCGGAAAAATGAAAGGAGTTCATTTGCCGGAATTGGAGAAGTAAAGAGGGGAGAGGTAAAAAATAGCCGTTTAAATGCCATAAATGGCGATTTTGAGGGGTGTTGGAGAGGTGGGAAAGAAGTGGGCCCGGCAGGACTTGAACCTGCGACCAATCGATTATGAGTCGACTGCTCTGACCAACTGAGCTACGGGCCCTTAATTCGAACTATGAAAAGACCTCAAAATTACAAGCTTTTCTTACGATAAACAAGAAGCGGTGACCAAATTCAGGAGGGAATTCAGAAGTCAACAACTTGGTTTTCGGGATTCCTGCCAAATTGCTATATTCATGTGGGGTTAAGGATTCTGGCGATTTAACGATCATCAGTTTTCCTTACAGAGCCGGGGATTTTTAATGGTCTCCGGCTTTTTTTTCAATAAAATTTCACTGGTTAAAACTGAAACTGAAAATTTCCGGCAACGCCCATTCTGTTCTCATCATCGTCGCTGTCGAACTGCATCAGCAGGTTTAGCTGGAAACTGATCAGCCGTGTAGCCTGGTGGTTCCATCCGAAGGTGAAAAGATCAGAACTATCACCCCGGAGGTCAAAGTCAAGGCGGTCCCAGCGGGCAAGAAGTTCATCTTTTTGTGAAATGCGGGTGCCTATGGTTCCGTAAAATCCGGTAATGGTTTCTTCATTTCCGTTAAACTGAAGAGCTTCAAAACGGGTTTGAAGCAGTTCTAACGTTCCGAAAACCACATCACCGTCATACCGGATAAATGCACCGTAGAGGTTGCGGTCTCCCAGGGATGTCAATCCGGTATTTCCAACGGATTCCATCCGTGTCTGGTTGATGGCACCGTTAAAACCAACTCCGAGTGCTCCCCCGTTTACTTCGGTTTCGTAGCCAAGCCGAACAGTATACATAAACCGGTTGTCATTACTGCGGGAAAGTCCTGTTCCGTTGTACATCCCGAAGCGGTAGTAGAATCCGTTTGATTCGCCAAGGGCTGTGACCCCGATCTCCCTGGAGTTCATCATGGTGCCTACCAGGCGTGCACGGTTGATGAAGTCCGTATTTCCTGGGTGAGGATCGAGTTCAGCACTCAAATAGGGTTTAAACGCACCGGCGATCATCCTGAAATTATCGGAAAACAGATAACCTACCTGCGCATCGAATACACTCGTTTGACGGCGAAAATCGAGCTGCAGACGATATACGAAATTTCCATCAACCCGGCCGCGAAAATCAAGTCGGGTGGCACCGAGGTCGAATTTTCGCCCGCCGTTAAAATCGTCATCTTCAAAGGAAAACAGGGCGAGTGATTGCAGTAAAATTCCCAAACTAAACGTTTCGGATTTAAACCGTTCTTCGAACTGGTCGGCAAGAGGTTCCTGTTGCTGGGCGTGCAGAATGGCAGGGGCAATGATTAGTATCAGCCCCAAAGTAAATGCTTTTTTCATGGTTAGTTAGTCTCTGTTGAAGTTGACAATCAGGCAACAAAAAGTCGGGAAAGATCGTCCCGTCAGATTATTTTCATTCGTGTTATTTCAAGTATAAATTTCCAGGTTATATGTCGAACTAAAGGTTCTATCTGCCACTTTTCTATAAATGTTGAGCTATTAGCTAAAACGGTAGAACCATTCCTTAATACCCCTGACATTGCCCATAAAAATTATATTCATGAGATATTCGATCAAGAAATTAATCCGGCCTTGAATCAATTGGTGGGAACAGGGTGTTTTTATCGACGCTATGGCAGTATTTGATACCGGCCGGATCTTTGATTACAGGTAATGAGCTTAATGGACCATTCAAATGGTGCCGCGTCGATAAAAAGCCCGCCGCCAAGTGATTCACCGCCTTGATTTTTTGGTTCTTTTGTATCAAGACAAAAGAACAATCTATATTCCCGAATGCAATTTTCAATTGGGTTACAATAATTCAGGTTACATTTTCAAATAATATATGGGCAATATCAGCTAAATACCCTACCCCAAAAATCTATAATAAAATGAGACTTAGAAAGGATGGGACTTTTCTAATCACCCGATACTTTATCGTTCACATGACATTAGATAAAAACTTTGCGTTACCGTACTTTACAGTTGAACTAAAAATAAGTGAAACTTTCAGAAAGTTGAAATTTATGAAACCGATCAAATTCGGTACAGATGGTTGGCGAGCCATTATCGCTGATGCCTTTACATTCGAAAACGTGAATATTGTTTCACAGGCAACGGCAAAGTGGATTTTGGACGAAAAAATTGGATCAAATGGTGTGGTGATCGGCTATGATGCCCGATTTTTGGGCCGTGAATTTGCCGAGCATTCAGCCGCGGTTTTTGCAGCAATGGGGGTTCCCGTGAGAATATCGAACCGGATTATTCCTACACCGGCCATAAGCTGGGCTGCAAAACATTTTGATGCAGTGGGAATCGTTTTAACGGCCAGTCACAATCCACCCGAGTATAACGGTTTCAAAATCAAATCTCCTTTTGGGGGTTCAGCCAAACCCGGCCAGGTCAAAGCGGTGGAGGCAAAGCTTGAAGAAATTTCCAAAACGATCGATACGAAACCGTATCAAACCTACCTGAAAGCAGGAGTGATTCGCGAAATGAACCTGGTGGAAGGTTACCTTGATTCGATTCGTGAAAATATCGACCTGGATGCCATCCGAAAAAGCGGAATTCGTGTGGCGCACGACCCGATGTTCGGTGCTGGTTCAGGCCTGATTAAAGAATTACTGGAAAAGAATGTATTTGAAGTGAACAATCATCGTGATCCGTTATTTGGCGGCAGCGCACCCGAACCGATTGTGAGCAAGATGGAGAAGCTGACCCGGCTCGTGGTTGATGAGAACTGTGCTATCGGTCTGGCGAACGACGGGGATGCCGACCGGATCGGGATGGTGGATGAGACCGGCAAATTTGTAAGTTCACACCAGATTCTGAGTCTTCTGATCGAATATCTGCACCGGCATAAGGGGATGAACGGAACCATCGTAAAAACCTTTTCCACGACCGATATGATCGATAAACAGGCGAAGAGATACAGCCTGCCGGTTGAAGTGACGCCCATCGGATTTAAGTATATAGGCGAATTAATCATAAATGGTGATGTATTGGTAGGCGGGGAGGAGTCCGGTGGTATTGCCGTGAAAGGCCACCTGCCCGAACGCGATGGCATCTACATTGGCCTGCTGATTACCGAGATGATGGTGAAAACCGGTAAAAAACTGAGTGAGCTGGTACAGGATCTGTTTGATGAGTACGGGCCACATCAATATTACCGGAACGATGTTGTAACTGAAGAGCGGAAAAAACTCGCGATGACGGCGTACTGCCGGGATAAAAAACTGCGCGAAATAGCCGGAAAAAAAGTGGAGAAGTGGGATTTCAAAGATGGGATCAAACACATACTGGATGATGGCTCGTGGCTGCTGGTGAGGCAGTCAGGTACAGAACCAGTTCTGCGTATTTATGCCGAAGCTCTGAATCTCGAAACCGCCCGGAATCTTGTGGAAGATGTCACCTCATGGGTGGATAACCCGGAAATTTTAATTCACCAGAACGGATCGTGACAATTAGCGACTGATAGAAATTCCCTTTGAAAAACCCGGAATCAAATAACACCATTTCATGGGACATTCACACTCACACGGCCCCCAGGAAACCTGGCTTACAGTAGCCTGCGCAGTATCACTGACTGTTGGTGCGGTAGCCCAATATACAGCCCTGCTGCCGGCCCAGGTTGCCATCCTTTTTTACCTGATCTCATACGGTACTGGCGGATATCACGGTTTCATCGAAACGCTGTATCACCTGCGGAATTTGGAATTCAACATCGATTTTCTGATGATTTCCGCTGCGATTGGTGCCGCAATTTTGGGACAGTGGGTGGAAGGAGCCATTCTTCTGTTTCTGTTTTCACTGAGTGGTTCGCTCGAAAGTTACGCTCTGGGAAAAAGCCGTACAGCCATCCATTCGCTGCTGAAACTGCGTCCTTCCAAAGGGCTGCTGAAACATCCCGACGGAAGGGAAGAGTTTGTGCCAATTGAACAACTGGAAGTGGGACAGGTGGTGATTGTGAAGCCGGGTGAGCATATTCCCATCGACGGAAAAGTTATTAGTGGGCAGACAACGGTGGATCAGGCTACCATCACCGGGGAAAGTGTTCCCGTTTCGAAAGAACCGGGTGACTCTGTATTTGCAGCCACACTCAACGAAAACGGGGCCATTGAAATTGAGGTAACCAAACCGGCCAAAGATACAACGGTGGCAAAAATCATTGAACTGGTAGAGAGTGCTCAAAAAAACAAAGCCAAAACCCAGCGCTTTCTGGATACGTTTGAGCCGCGTTATGCTATCACGGTGGTTGTTTCGGTGATCCTGCTGATTTTGATTCCCTGGCTGCTGCTAGGTCACGATTTTGATTCCACGTTCTATCGTGCAATGACTGTACTGGTGGTGGCATCGCCCTGTGCGCTGATTATCAGTACACCGGCATCCATCATTTCGGCCATCGCTAACGGGGCCAAAAATGGCATCCTTTTTAAAGGAGGGGCGCATGTGGAACAGACCGTGGGAATCGACACAATCGCGTTCGACAAAACAGGTACACTCACTCCCGGCACCCCGAAGGTAACCGATATATTCAGCCTGGACAAAACGAACGGGCAGCCCGATTCTGACCCCGATACTCAAAACTATGTGATGCGAATTGCCGCCGGATGTGAAATCTATTCCGAGCACCATCTGGCAGAAGCGATCCTGGAAAAAGCTGGTGAGATGAAGATTGACCCGTTTAAAATGAACGATATGCAGGCTTCACCGGGGAAAGGTGTGGTGGCAGACTGGAACGGGAAAATGGTGGCAGTCGGTAATCAAAAAATGTTTGAGGATTCACTAAAAGGATGGAATTCCGGTGTGTTAAAACAGGCTGAAGCCCTGAGGAAAGAGGGCAAAACTGTGGTGTTTGTGGTTGAAGAAAACCGTCCGGTGGGATTGATTGCCCTGGCCGATGAAGTTCGTCCCCGGGCGAAGCAGACGATCTCTGCTCTTCGGAAAATGGGCATTAAAAAAATAGTGATGCTGACCGGGGATAACCGGGGTGTTGCCGATGCAATTGCCGCCGAGCTGGGCATCGATGAAGTTCATGCCGATCTGCTGCCCGAAGAAAAAGTGAAGATCGTGGAAAAACTGAAAACAAAGGGTACGGTAGCGATGGTGGGCGATGGTGTAAACGATGCCCCTGCACTGGCAGTCAGTGATCTGGGTATTGCGATGGGGGCCGCCGGTACCGATGTAGCCCTCGAAACCGCCGATGTGGTACTCATGGGCGACGACCTCACCAAACTGCCTTATCTGCTCTGGCTTTCCCGAAAATCAAGGCGGGTGGTGTGGCAGAATATCATCTTCAGCATGGGTGTCATCATGATGCTCCTTGCCGGGGTTTTCCTGATCGACCTGCCTCTGACAGCAGGGGTAATTGGCCACGAAGGAAGCACACTGCTTGTGGTACTGAACGGCTTGCGCTTGCTGAAGCGGGGAGAAATTCCTCTTTAAATTGAAGTTGCCGTCAGTCGAAGAGTTACCCCATTTTTTTGTAGCCACTACATCGCCATTTTTCGGAACTTGAGCTAAGCCCTGAAAAGGGCGAAATAAAATAGCCCAGGGCACAGTGAGCCAGCCTACGCTAAAGCTTCGGATGGCAGGCATCGCGAACGACGCCCTGGGTTTATAAGGAACCAAAATACACCCCGAGTAGTTTTGAAAAAGCAGCACACAGTTTCGAGGGGTTCTCATTGGAATCCGAAAAGGAAAACCGTGCGGGATTGATGCTATAGTAGGGAAAGCCATCCGAATCTGTCGGAACAGGCAAGAGGCGGCTGCAGGTGTATTTATATCATTTTACCCACAACAATTCCCGTAGAATCCCAAAATAATTCCCTTTGACGCTGATAGTAAACCTGGTAACACAGCCGGGTACACTGTAAGTCTCAAAACAGATACTTACCGTCAGCCAAGCCCTTCTTTTACGGTTTTGTAATATTCTTCATACACCGTAACCACTTTGTCCATCTCGAAAAGTTCGGCACGTTTTCGGGCGGCATTGGCCATTTTTTGGTGGAGGGTTTCATCAGTCAGGATCTTGGTGGCACAACTCCCAAGGCATTCAATATCACCCAGCTCGCAAAGATAGCCGGTTTCTCCGTGGATGTTCACTTCGGGCAATCCTCCGATATTGGAACTGACCACAGGTACACTGCAGCTCATCGCTTCGAGAGCAGCCAGGCCGAAAGTTTCGCTGCCGGAGGGAATTATGAATAGGTCTGAAATAGAGAGCACCTCTTCAACCGGGTCCTGTTTTCCGAGAAATCGAACGTGGTTGCAAATCTGTAACTCCCGGCATTTCTGTTCGGCACGCTGCCTGTCCGGGCCATCTCCAACCATCAGTAATTTGGCTTTTACTCCGTTTTCAAGCACCTTGTTGAACGCTGCCACCACATCGGACACGCGTTTTACCTCCCGGAAATTAGATACGTGAGTGATTACTTTTTCTCCATCGGGGCAGATCGCTTTTTTGAAATGCTCTTTTTCAGATCGTTTAAAACGGTCGAGGTCGATGAAGTTGGGAATCACTTCAATCTCTTTCTGAATATCAAAATGACGGTATGTTTCGTTTTTCAGATATTCCGATACAGCGGTTACACCATCACTCTGATTGATGGAGAAATCCACCACCTGCTTGTAGGTAGGGTCGCTGCCGATCAGGGTAATGTCGGTTCCGTGCAGTGTTGTAATGACCGGAACTTTTGAAGCCTTGCTGTTCAGTATCTGCTTGGCAAGGTAGGCACTTGTGGCGTGTGGAATGGCGTAATGAACATGAAGAACATCCAGTTTTTCGAACTGAATGAGATTGACCATCATGTTGGCCAGTGCAAGATCATAAGGGGGAAACTCAAAAAGCGGATAGGTGCTCAGGTCTACCTCGTGATAGGTGATGTCCGTTCGGAATGAGTCGAGCCGGGCAGGGCGTGCGTAACTTAAAATGTGCAGATTATGTCCGCGGTTGGCGAGCCCTTTGGCAAGCTCGGTAGCCACCACTCCGCTTCCTCCGAATGTGGGGTAACAGACAATGCCGATATTCATATAGAAAAATTAAATTCTTTGTTGATCAAAAGATACGGATAATAAAAGAACCGTGTTTATCACGGAAATGTTTCAAGAGAGAGATTATGAAATTACCGGTTAAGCATTGGTAATAAATCGATAAAGTTTTACAGAAAAAAGTATCTCATCACCATTACTATTCGTCTTCACCGATAGTCCTGAGTTCAAACGTCTTTAAAATTCGCTCATATGGATCAACTTCTACTTCTACGTGATCATCCACTTCAAAAGAGATAACCCCCCGATCTCCGGGCGCCAGCGAGACGAATTCTCCGCCTATATAAAATTCCAGTGGCATGGGGAACCGGTAGCCTTCGGGAACCTGCCATTCGAGCCTCACAAATCCGGCACGGCGGGTGGCATATAAAGCGGGAAGTTCGGGCTGACGAAGGTAGATTTCAAAGAGCCATTTCAGGTCCATCCCGGTGATTTCTTCGGTAAGATGCAGAAAGTCATCGGTGGTGGCAAAACGCATGTGACTGCCATCGGTTACTTTTTCCATTTCAGGGTCGGGGTATGCGAAGCGCCTGAGGGCTTCAAAAAAGTAGTCATCGCCAATCAGGTAACGGAGCGTGTGGAGAAACCAGGCTCCTTTAAAATAGACATTTCCTCCGCGGGTTCCCTGTGTGATTTCCAGTGAGCTCATTGACTGGCGGGGAGCTACCTCCCGGTCTGAATCATCAATGACTCTGGCCCTAAGGTGGGTCATCATTTCACGATAGGCCTCACGGCCGCCTACGTGTTCTGCATAAAGAGGCTGCATATAGGTTCCGAATCCTTCGTGAAGCCAGAAGTCTCGCCAGTCCCATGCAGTTACCAGGTTCCCCCACCATTCGTGAGCCAGTTCGTGCTGATGTAGGTCATCATAACCCGCGTTCTGACCGAACATGTTATCATTCTGAAAGTTGGCGCCATAAGCTATAATCGATTGATGCTCCATTCCGAGATAGGGGGCGTGAGCTACACCATATTTGTCAGCCCTGAAAGGGTAGGGGCCGGCAATTTTTTCCATAAATTCCAGCTGCTCGGCAAACTGGGGGAACAGCTCTTTGCCCTTTTCCAGGTACTCGGGTAGTACCCAGAAAATGATGTCCATTTCCGTGCCGTCGATGCTGGTGTAAGTCTTCTCAATCACTTCATACGGGGCGGCATTCAGGGTGACATTGTAATTGCTGATGGGTGTTGAGACAAACCAGTGCCAGGTTTTCCACCCTTCTTCAGGAACGGATTCTCCCCGAAGATGCCCGTTCGAAGCAACGATAAGATCATCGGGCATGGTGAGGTTGATGGCCACGGAGTCAGCGCGGTCTGAGGGATGATCTTTGTTGGGCCACCAGGTCCAAGCACCAATGGTTTGAACCGCAACACCTACCCAGGGATCATCCGATGGGGTCTGTTCCCAAACCATACCGCCATCCCAGGGGGGACGGGGAGCTATTCTCGGTACCCCGTCATATTCAACGCGTACAGTTTTTTTTGTGCCGGGCTGAAGAGTCTGAGGGAAATAGACGTAAAAGGTTCGGTCGGTTTCGCTGCGGGTGTATTTCAGTGAGCGGGTACTTTCGCCATTGATTGCAGGATCCTCTTTAACGGCGCTGATGTTAAGGCGGGGATCCAGTGCAAGAGCGATTTTGTTCGTGGGCTGAACAGCCTTAAAATAGATATCTACTGTTCCGGAAACAGAACTGTCGGACGGATTTACTTTAAGATCCAAGTCATAAAAATGGACATTGAAAGAAGATAGTTCCGGGGTAAGGTCCCCGCCGGATTCGTAGATAAGTGAATCCTGTGCGGCGGCAGGGGTGAGGGTTATCAGTAAAATCAGGATGAATGAGGGTAAAAATTTCGTCATCAAGCGCGCAATTTGTTTGAACAGAAGGAGTGAAGATAGGAAAAATCCGAAACCTTTAAATTTGGAGTCTTGCAGAAAAAATAAGTTCCTTGTCAAGTTTTCTTAAAGAGGGATTTTATCAGGCAAAAGAGAGACGACACCTCAAAATTTAAGTGGAAAACTAAATAAGAGTAGTTAAAATAAAACTTTACGAATTTAAAAAAGTGGAGAAAATCAACAATATCTTATGTTAAGGTTAGTATTGATAGGCCGAAACTGCAGAAAACAATTGCATTTGTTAATCCGAAGAACAGATAAACAGAAAAATGTCAAACCGATAAAGTAAGTTTTTAACCAGTCACTTTGCTCAAACCAATTTTTTTTAAAATTTTCTCGGTTTCTCGGTTTCTCGGTTTCTCGGTTTTAAAGTTTAAAAAGGAACATCATCTTCATCGTAGTCGATCTCTTGGCTGCCTTCCGAAGTGAGGCCGGGGGCACTGGGGGGAGCATCGACCTCATCAGATCCCTGTTCCACTTTCCATGCTTTTATATCTGTAAACCAGTTGCCTTTGTATTCACGGCTCTGGATGTCGATATATGCGGTGATCTCGGCATTTTCTTCCACCGGTTGCTTGTCGATGTTATCTCCCCATTGAGTAATGCACACTTTTTTGGGGAATTTTCCTTTGGTTTCCAGGATAAAATCGCGCTTGCGCCATGGACCGTTTTTACTTTCTCCTGATTGTTCTTTAAGAATATTAATGACGCGTCCGCTTAGTTTGAGATCCATAGTATTGGGGATGTGAATAAGTTATTTTATTTACCAAGATGGAAAAGATACAAATTTGAGCTGTAAATGAGGGAAGAATGATGAATGATGTTATCATAATACTTAAGGATAAATGGTGAGCACTTCTAAATTCTTCATTCCTTATTCTTCGTACGATAATTATAATGCCTGCATATCCGGATATAGTTATCCAATTCTTGTCAAATAACAGTAAATGCACTCTACCATTTAATATCAAACCGAAGAAAACTCCACCAACCGAATCCGCACCGTCCCTTCACCCCGAACCAAAAAACCCGTTTTCCCCGGCTCCAAATCATCAGCATGGGTATGAACAATAGTCTGACCATTCCGGTAGCCGTAAAAATGACCACTACTTGCGGTTACACGGAGAGTATACCAGCCGGTGTTGTCAATCTGCCCCGAGCCAAGCAGTTTATCCGATCCGTCGATCAGCTGTCCCTGGCTAAGTTCACTGCCATTTAGCCGCAGGTACTGGTAGGTGGATGGATCCTGATAATGGTGAATAAGCGCAATTTCCCCTTCAAACTCTTCTGTATTGAGTTCGATGCGTCCGTCCACGCTGCTCATGAACTCACCAAAAAGAATATAGGAAGCTTCATCCCCGGCCTGAACGTTTAAGTGGTGGGTGCCATCGGTACTACCGGCATCTGCGGTAAAATCGCTGCTGCCTTCAATAGTAAACGCTTCTGACAGAATATCGTCCGCACCCGGGCCTATTCTCCAAATCCAGGAGCCGTCATCACGTATCTCGGGTCCGGCTTCATCTCTGAAGGCAGAAAGATCTCGTTCCAGAGTTTCGATTTGCTGTTGAAGCCTGTCGATTTCACCAACTGCCACCCCATGTTTGTACACCAGCTTTGCGCCCAGCTCCCCGGTGTGCCAGAGCATTCCGGTTCCACCGATCGCAAAAACAATAAGAACGGGGAGCACAAATCCCTTTTCGAGCTGCTTCCACCAAGTCACAAACCGGATGCCTGTGAAAACCAGGAAGTAGATCAGTGTATAGAGCGCCCAATCTTCGTGTGAGGTAACGACAGGAACGGCATTACCAGTTACAGAAACTGTATCAACAGCCTGCCGGCCAGACCAGAATGACGCAATCAGGCCCAGGGAACCGGTGGCATAGAGAGCCAGTGTGGCTTTTTCGAGCCAGTCCTGTTGCCTGAAAAATAGCCTTGCCGCATCAAAAAGAACGGCCAGCACCAGCAGGGCAATGGGAAAGTGTACAATAAAAGGGTGTATGTTGGGTATCCAGTCAGGGATCATGGTTATTAGTTAAATGGTTTTTTTCGATAATGCAGGTCCAGCATACCGAAGAGAGAGTTAATTTTTTTGATGATTTGAAATTCCCGGAAACCGGTTTCTGATTTACTTTTTGATACCCTCAATGCGGACAGGTGATGGTTGATTTGGACTGGAGGTTCATGGTAGTGGACTTTTTTATACAAATGATCATTAGTTTAAAAGTAATTTAGTTGACCCACCCCCGGGAGGTTGTCCAAAAAGACAAAATTATCAAAAGCCTGCCTAAATTATTTAGGAATTGACAAGTTCCGATCTTTTCTGCCCCCCCGTCCCCTCCCTCCGGCGAAAAACACGCCGCAAGTTAGTGTTTTTCTAATCCCGACCATTCGGGGGAGGGGTGCTCCTTTTCAATACCTTGATAAACTTAAAATTTTTAGGTTTTAGGATCTTGAAACTCACTTCTTGTTCAGCCTCAGTTTCAATGCCTAATTTTTCACCTTTCACCTTTCACCTTTCACCTTTCACCTTTCACTTTTCACTTTTCACTTTTCACTCCTCAAGACTCATATCTCAAATCTATGAATCACCTCCCCACACCCAAGCATCGTCTCGGGCAGATAGGGATTCTGTATCTGCTCTTCACTGCTCAGCCAGTATGCGCCTTCATCATCAAAAGCCATCGGGCAGTACTGGTGGTAGACAACACCTTCGATACCAAACTGCTGAACCGCTTTGATCAGCTCATCCGACAAATACCGGAAGTGGGAGCGAGCCTCTTCAATATCATCCGTTTCTATAATTCCTTCGGCGTGCTCCATCAGGGCTGACCAGCTCTCCATCCAGGACATATGCCCGTCGCCGGAGAGGCCGTGCTCGCCAATATCGTTCAATTTGTCGATGAAAGCATTGAATCCACTTTGTGCACCGCTGAGGTCCGACTCAACCAGGGCATCTTTTCCGCTGATGTATGCTTCAATAGCTTCGGTAAGCTTCGTGCGAAACTCCTCCGGTACGTCATCAAAGGGTTCATGGTCATGTTCCTCCATCTCAGCGTGGTCCTGATCATCGTGATCCATATCTCCATGGTCGTGACCTGCGGGTACGGCACCCGTGCCCGGTTCGCGGTTCATCATGCTAAACCGGTCGGCAAGCTGAAACTCGCTGTCGATGCGGAACGCACCGTTGAACACCACTTCCTCACCTTCTTCAACTCCGCCTTCAATTACATAGAAGTCACCTGATCTGGCTCCGAGGTCTACTTCGCGCACCATGAATCGTGGTGTCTCTGCATCGGTATCCTTCACATATACCAGTGAGCGAGGGCCGGTCCAGAGCACAGAGGATACCGGAACCATCAGTTTCTCTTCACTTTGTTCGGCGCTAAGGATACCGGTAACCAGCATATCGGGCCGCAGACGGTTATCGCTGTTTGAGATATCAGCACGGAGGCGAATGGTTCGCTTTTCAGGGTTGAATGCGGGATCGATGTAATCCACAACTGCTCCATACGTTCGGCCCGGATTAGAGCGGGTTCTGAATTCGATCGAGTCGCCTGTTGATATCCATTCAATATCCTCTTCATACGCCTCCAGGGTTACCCAGAGGTGATCCAGGTTGGCCACTTCGTAGATCACTGTACCTTCCATCACGTGCTGATCGTCTACCACATTGCGGGACATCACATAGCCATTCACAGGTGAGAGGATCTCCATGTGTGTCTGAATTTCACCGCGCTCTATGATCTGCTGAATCTGATCATCGGTAAACTCCCAGAGTTTGAACTTTCTCACAGCTGACTCATACAAACCCGGGCTGCGCTCACGGTTACGATGCGCCTCCAGCAGCTCTCGCTGGGCACTCACCACTTCCTGTGAGTAGATCGTAGCCATCACCTCGCCCTTGCGGATCGGGGCGCCTGTAAAATCGATCTTCACGTCGTGGATACGACCCTCAAAGTGGGCTG
>JAFIFB010000031.1 GCA_020832285.1 Balneolaceae bacterium | reverse complement strand
ATATTCTATTTTGTGCATTTAGCAAATAAAAAAATAAATCTTGCAAAAGCTGAACGGTTTTGCTATAACATTTTTTATAAACCCGCAACCCGCAATCAAACTGCGGATTAAAAGGGGACCTGGCCAATAATGCAGGTTATTATTGAGATGAAAATATCCTGAAAAATTTCCATTTTGTTCTGTTGCTTACCTGTAATCTGAACTTCAGGTAAAGTCCTGTTTCCTTTTAATAATTTACGGCCTGAAAATCTACTTCATCATCAATGACTCGTTTTGCCCTTTACTTAGCTGCTTGCTTTTTGCTCATAATAACTGCCCTACCATTCAATAAACTGTATGCTCAACAGTCGGGTGAACTTGAGTACAGGCCGCTTCGTGTAACACTGATACCCGGCCTAAGCACAAACGGTATAGATGCCACCGGCTACACAGCCCGTTATTCACTCAATATTATCGGCGGCTATCATGGTGGAATTGATGGTTATGAAATGGGTTTGGTAAATGCCAACCAGCGCTACACTCGCGGATTTCAGATTGGCGGAGTAAATTATTCCGGAGGTCCTATGAGCGGTATCAATATCGGTGGTGCCGTAAACTATTCGCGACACAGTATGAGAGGAGCACAAATATCCGGAATCGGAAATTTTACAGAGCAGTCTCTTCAGGGTTTTCAGCTATCCGGTTTGATAAATTCCGGATACAATACTGTGAACGGATTGCAAATTGCCGGAATCGGTAACATTGCCCGCAGGGACCTCCAGGGCCTTCAGATTGCAGGTGTATTTAACAGCACGGTTGAAGATTCTCAGGGAATGGTGATAGCCGGTTTTGGAAACTTTAATGCAGGCCGTGCCCAGGGTTTCATGTTTTCGGGAGCGGTAAATGTTGCCCGCGACATGCAGGCCTTCTCTGTTGCCGGCATCCTGAATGCCACACGAAATTTGCAGGGTTTTCAGGTCTCTGGGCTTGCCAACGTGGCCTATCGTGTCCGCGGAATGCAGGTAGGTCTCTTTAATTTTGCCCGTGACTTTGATGGCATCCCTGTTGGCCTTGTCAGCCTGTATGGCAATGGACGCCACAACATCGATATTTGGATGAGTGATGCCGGTTTTCAAAATGTGGGCCTTAAGCTGGGAACCCGGTCGATATACAACATGATATCTCTGGGTTATAACCCCTTTCTGCGCGGACGGGATGTTTGGTCACTCGGCTGGACCATTGGCAGCTACACTCCGCTGGATGAGGCCTGGGACAATCCTCGATATGAAGGCTTTTTCCGGATGCGAGATTTTTCTATACAAAATGTACAGGAGGGCAGTCTTAGCATACGACTGAATAGTATCTACAGTTACAGGTATCTTCTTGGTTATGACATCGCCAATGGTTTAGGTATCTATGCAGGCCCAACTTTTAACGTCTTGCTTTCAAGGGAGGCCCGCAGCAACGAGTATACATGGTATTCAATAATTAGAGGTGAGAGAGGCGGCAGCGATTATTCAATATGGCTCGGATTCACAGTCGGTATGCAGATATTTCCGCACTAACTAATGTCTTGTCAAGCCCCTAATCTTGCCCAAATGCGGGGCAACACTATTTCAAAGGTGACAGAACCCACTTTCAGACCCACCCTTGCCAAAGGCATCCCGTTGGGGAAATCCCTTCCTATCACGCTGGAAATGCACCAGCTCGATAAGGAGGGACTTTTAAATTTAGTAATCTATCCATAAACCCTGTAAAAAGTCACCCCTTCCATGTGCCATTTGCGGCATAGGAGCCTGTCCGGCTGCCGACGAAAAGGGACTGGGGGATGGGTCCGAATGGATAGAACCACCCCTAACCCGAACTCAGGCATCTGCTTTTCTTAAGGTTTTTTGTAACAGTAATTATGTAATTACGTACTGGGAAATACCATACGATGATCAGTTCCATTTTATGATTCATTTAGTTCAGTAATTATTGAACATAATGAACTTTGTTTGTATCTTTTAGTCAGAGACACAAACAAAACATAGAAAATGACTGAAAAAAAGCTCCAGTATATAGAAGAAGCCGGCATGGCTTTTGAACTTTTTGGTATGACACGGATGGCCGGCCGGATACTTGGCTACCTGATTGTCAGTGACAAAGAATCTGTTTCGTTCAATGAAATAATGGAGGCGTTGAAAGCCAGTAAAGGGAGTATCAGCGGAACCACCAAGCAGCTGATAGCCATCGGTTTTGTTGAGCCGGTTTCCCTGCCCGGCGATCGGAAAACGTACTATCGTATCAGCAATTTGAAAGTTGGCAGCATTCTGAAAGCCAGAATTCAGTTATTTCTGAAGTTTGCAGATGTACTTGATAAAGGCAGGAGCCTGAAAGAGAAGAACGATCGTGTTTCCGAGTGGACCCTTGAAGTCTCTTCATTTTACAAATGGTTTGGAGATGAAATAGACCTGGTTCTTCAAAAATGGGAACGAGAAAAAGAGAACATTATAAAGCAGACAACAAAAGACAATGAAAACAAACAGTAAACAACCCATATCACTTTTTGAACGATTGACTATAATTTTAGAAAAGGCAGACCAGAAAATCGATCAATACATCGCTCATTTTATTGAACAGATTGAAGAGATTTACCAATAACGCATGAATAATACGTTTACAAAAAGGAAGAAAAGACTAAAAATCATAGAGTTATGACAGTAAGAATAAAGAGAATATTCATTGTGCTGTTTGCAATCGGATTGATGGCATCAATACCAAAACCAGGAACTGCACAATCAGCTGCCGAAATTATTGAACGGATGGATGAGGTAATGCGGGGTGAATCGCAATATGCGGAAATGACAATGAAAATTGTACGTCCCCGCTACGAACGAGAGGTTTCGATGCGATCGTGGCTGCTGGGACGTGACCATTCCCTAATTTTAATTACTGCGCCGGCCAGAGATGAGGGTACAGCGTTTCTGATGCGGGATAATGATATTTGGAATTACGATCCGCGAATAGACCGCACCACACGCCTGCCCTCTTCAATGATGGCACAATCGTGGATGGGATCGGATTTTACCAACGATGACCTTGTTCGGGATTCCGACCTTATTGAAGATTTTGAGCACGAACTCCTCAGAACCGAAGAGTACAATGGCTACGAAAGCTACGTGATAGAGATGATTCCCAAACCGGACACACCCATCGTTTGGGGCAAGGTGAAAATGTGGATCGCCAAAGATGACTACATTCAGCTACGCATCGAAAATTACGATCAGCGCGACCGGCTGGTGAACACCATGGAGCTCGATCAAATCGAAGAGGTTGGCAACCGAAAAGTACCAAAACGAATCACCGTGATACCGGCTGACAAGGATAATGAGAGAACGATTCTTACATATCAGCAAATAGAGTTCGGGATTGATATTGACGAAGGGTTCTTTTCACGGGCAAATATGCAGAGGCTCCGGTAAAAATCCCGATCTGAGGAGGAACCAACAAATTATTAAACGGGGGAATGATGACCTACTTAAAATTAGCCTGGCGAAATATTTGGCGCAACAGGAGGCGCACACTCATCACGATTTCTGCGATAATTTTTGCGGTGCTCGCCGCTATTGTGATGCAGTCGATGAACCGCGGAAGCTATGAAGTAATGATAGACCGGATGGTGAGTTTTAACACCGGTTACCTGCAGGTACAAGATTATCGCTACGATGATGAGACCTCTCTCGACAACTCATTTTATTACGATGAAGAGCTGAGAGATCGCATTCTGAACGCAGATGAGCGAATTGAAAAAATTGTACCCAGAGTAGAAACATTTATGCTCGCTGCCAACGATGTATCTACGCGCGGATCGGTTGTTTTCGGGATTGATCCTGAGAAAGAGAAGAATTTCAACCAGATTGAAAACTACCTGACACATGGACGATTTTTCGATGCGGATGAGCATACTGCAGTTATGGGAAAAGGTCTGGCTGATCGCCTTCAGCTTTCTGTTGGAGATACCCTCGCACTGATCGGGCAGGGAAGATTCGGGATGTCGGCCAGCGGACTATTTGAAATTGCCGGTCTCATCGAACATCCAATCCGCGATTTGAACAACTCCGCGGTCTATCTGCCAATCAAAACGGCCCAGGAACTGCTTTCTGCCGAAAATCACATCACCGGATTGCTGATTAACCCTTACCACGAGCGGCAAACCGATGCTGTGGCTGCATCCATCCGGAATACACTTGACGACAACGAATTAGTTGTGTACACCTGGCCGGAACTGATGCCCGAACTCCTCGAATTGATGGAGATGGACCTTGCCGTTCCGCGCCTGCTCACAGTGGTGCTTTACGTGGTAATCGGATTTGGATTTTTAGGCACTGTTCTGACAATGACCATGGAGCGGCTGCGCGAATTCGGGGTACTGCTCTCGGTGGGTATGAAGAGGCTGAATCTCTCTTTTGTAGTATTTATCGAAACTCTTTTCATCAGTGTGATGGGAGTTGTAAGCGGAATTGTACTTTCGTTTGGTCTGCTTAAGTGGATCGATCCTATTAACCTCTCCGGCGAGGCAGCACAGGCGGTGATCGACATGGGCTTTGACCCGATCATCCCGATGTCTTTTGCCCCCGATCAGTTTTACATCCAGGGATTTTATGTATTCCTGATCGCCATGGCCGTATTTCTGTTCCCACTTATTAAAATTGTAAAGCTGAACATTTTAGAAGCTGCACGATCATGAAAACTTTATTTACCATATCCTGGAGAAATATCTGGCGCCACCCTGCACGAAGCAGTGTTTTGCTTGCGGCAATTATTGTGGGTTTGTGGGCCGGTGTAGTAACTGTTGGCATTATTAATGGTTTGATGCAGCAGCGAATCGACTACATGATTGAAAGTGAGATCACCCATGCACAGGTTCACAACCCCGATTTTCTGGCCGAGGGCTATTCATGGCTATATATTCCCGATCATGATGAGATCACAGCCTGGCTGGAGAATGATGACAGAGTTACATCATTTACATCGCGCACCATTACCGATGGCATGCTGCAGTCACCCATCAAAACCTCCGGAGTTCGCATCCGGGGCATAAATATTGATTCGGAAATTCGTACAACCAACTTTCATGAAAATATAGTGGAAGGTGAATATCTCGACTCAGACATTCGCAACGCCGTAATCATAGGACAAAAACTGGCGAACGACCACAATGTTGAGGTGGGTAACCGTATCGTCCTCACGTTCGAAGATACCGGAAATGAACTCACGTCCGGTTCCTTCAATATCGCGGGTATCTTTAAATCAGCTTCGGTTGATTATGACGAGCGAAATGTGTTCATCCGCTCTGATGAATTTATTGCCCTTCTTGGTGATGAGGAAGTGTACCACGAAATCGGCATTATGCTGGCAGATGAAGAGCTGGCCGGCCCGGTGGTGGAGGAACTAAATGAAGCCTTTCCCGGCATTCATGCACAAACCTGGCGACAGCTTTCACCCGAACTGAGCATGCTGGTGGAGCTGGGAGGTTACATGGTTATTCTGATTACCATGATCATTATGATAGCCCTCGCTTTCGGAATTTTGAACACCATGCTGATGGCCCTCTTTGAGCGAATGAGGGAGATCGGGATGCTGCTCTCCATTGGCATGAGTCGTCTGCGAGTATTTAGCATGATTATGCTCGAATCGATCATCCTGACTATCACGGGAGCCGCTGTGGGCATCATCCTCGCAACACTAAGCATTAACTACTTTAGCGATACCGGCATTAACCTGGAAATGTTTGCGGAAGGTGCGGCTCAAGTGGGCTGGGATCACATTATTTACCCGATTCTGTCATCCACGGAATACATCATTATCCTGGCCGTGGTTGTTATCATCACCTTGTTGGCTTCGGTCTATCCGGCCATAAAAGGAATCCGAATCAATCCACTTGAGGCGGCCAAAGATGGCTGAATCTGAGAACTATAAAAACCAAAACAATATGTTGATATTTGTGGAAAGCTTTAATGAGCGAAGCACAAAATTCCCCCCTAACAAGGGGACCAAGGGGGGTGTCTCCCCTAACAAGGGTGGCAAGGGGGTGTCTACATATAACTTTGCTCGTACACTGAACACCCCTCTAAATCTCCCCTTTTTAGGAGAGACTTTTAAAACGAAAATCATTAGAATTCAAAAATCAACACTGCCATGGCAATCGTAAGAACTGAAAAATTATCCAAAGTTTACAACCCGGACACCGTTCCCGTACACGCCCTTCGAGATGTATCCATCGAGATTAATGAGGGAGAATTTACCGCGGTACGGGGGCCATCCGGCTCCGGCAAAACAACCTTGCTGAACATGATTGGCGGCCTCGACAAACCGACCTCCGGAAACGTGTTCATCAACGGGCAGGAGATATCAAAAATGAAAGACAGCAAACGCATTGATTTCCGCCTGCAAAACATTGGGTTTGTGTTTCAGCACTACAACCTGATTCCCGTGTTTACGGCACGCGAAAATGTGTCGTTCATCATGCTGCTTCAGAAGCGCAACAAAAAAGAGATTCAGCAGCGGGCGGATGAACTCCTCGAACAGGTAGGACTCGGAGAGCGAAAAGATGCCCGGCCGGTGCAGTTATCCGGAGGCCAGCAGCAGCGTGTGGCCGTAGCCCGCGCGCTCGCATCCGAACCAAAATTTATTCTGGCCGATGAACCTACCGCAAATCTCGACACCGAATCGGCCATGAACCTGCTGGACATTATGGAAAAAATGAACCATGAACAAAACGTCACATTCGTGTTTTCAACTCACGATCAGCGGGTAATTGACCGTGCGCGAAGGGTTATTACCATGGTTGACGGAGCCATTCATAAAGATGAAATCCAGCATACCGATGAAAAACAGGACGCGTAGTTTTGCACTGATCGTCGGATTTTTCATTTCACTGATTCTGGTGTTCGTCAGCCCGTACTCTCTATTTGCCCAGGGATCCGATAATTTACGGATCAGCGGTTACCTGCAGGGAATGCCGGTCTGGATCAGCGCCGATTTACCCGAACCGTTTGATACCGAATCTTTTTGGGAGTACCGGCTTCAGAACCGTCTGAACCTGCAATGGAACCTCTCTTCAGAGTTCACTGTAAACTGGCAGATGAGGACACGGTTTTTTGCAGGGGATCTTGTAAATGACCTGAACCAGTTGCCTGGCATGAGATATGCCGATCTGATCGACATTGATGATGGGTTAGTGAATCTTTCGTGGGTAATTGCTGACAAGGAGAGATGGATGCTTCATTACATTCCCGATCGGCTTAATCTGGATTGGCAGCGCGGCGACTGGAGGGTTACTGCCGGCCGGCAGCGTGTAAATTGGGGAATCAATATGGTGACCAATCCGAACGACCTTTTCAACATCTACTCATTTTATGAGTTTGATTATCCCGAACGCCCCGGTACAGATGCAATCCGTATACAGCATTTCCTGGATTGGGCATCGCGTGTTGAGGTTGCAATTGCCCCCGCCCGTGAAGCGCGTGAATCTGTGGCTGCTGTGCTGTACGGCTTCGACTTCCGGGGCTATGATCTACAGTTAATCAGCGGCTATTTTCGCCATCGATTTGCTGCCGGAGGCGGCTGGGCCGGAAACGTTAGTGGTGCCGGGTTTAAAGGGGAATTAATGCTGTTTACAGACATTGATGATGAAGAAAACGGACGCAGTACAAACATTATAACAGCAGTTTCAGCAGATTATATGTTTGAAAACAGCCTGTTCCTGGTTGTGGAGGGCCTCTATAACAAAGATGGCGGCCGGGATCAGTTTACACTGCTGGGTGAGCCGCTTTCAGCTGATAACCCCTCCTTTTCACGGTACCAGTTTACAGTATCAGGAAGCTATCCATTTTCACCGATCTGGGACGGGTCGCTGGCAACAATCTGGTATCCTGATGAGCAGGCAGTTTTCATATCACCATCCATCACACACTCCCTTACTCAGAATATAGACGTTAACCTGTTGACCCAGATCTTTTTGGGAAGTGATGACTCCGTATTTGGAAATGCAGGAAATGTGGTAGCAGGTTCTGTTAAATGGAATTTTTGATTATGCCGCATATCACCATCGGAGGATGCCATGCTTAAAAAAATGATTATATCACTTGCACTTACCCTCGGCATCTCTTTGATTGTTATCGCGTTCGGTGTTCGTGGTGCATTTTATCCATTCACAAATCCAATTCAAAACAGCAATGACAATTCTGAAAACATCACTGTTTCAGAACTAATAAAAATCGAGCTCGGCGGAATGGATCAATATATCTTGCTGAGAGGAGCAAACCGTTCCAACCCGGTACTTCTGTGGCTGCATGGCGGCCCCGGGGCTGCTCAAATGCCTCTGGCCCACCATCTGGACAAAAAACTTGAACAGGAGTTTATTGTCGTTCACTGGGACCAGCGGGGTGCCGGCAAATCCAATCATCGCCATTTTGATGAAAGCACGATGACATTCAACCAATTCATGCGTGATGCTCATGAATTGATCCGTTACCTCCAGACCCGGTTTGACCAGGATAAAATTTTTCTGCTTGGGCATTCCTGGGGATCTCAACTGGGAATTGAACTGGCCGCAAAATTTGCGGATGATTTTCATGCGTACATCAGTGTAAGCCAGGTTGTGGACAACTATCGCAGTTATGAAATTGCCCATAAATGGCTGACAGATCAGGCTCATCAAACAGCTAACCAAGCCATTCTGGAACGCCTTAAAGAACTCGGAAAACCGCCATACACTAAACATAGAAATCACGTGCAGTTTGCCGGGTTAATCGGAGATCATGGCGGTAATTTTGATATCAGTCTGGGCAAGCTTGCCCGTATTGCACTCCGCGCACCGGAATACAGCCTTACCGATTATTACCGCTGGCTGAATGGAGCAAATCGTGGCAGCGGCCCGATGTGGAAAGAAATTTACAAACACCAAATAAATTACATCGGCCAGATTCCTGAACTTGAAATTCCTGTTTACTTTCTTGCAGGCCTGCATGATTACAACACTCCTTACGAACTTATTCATGAATATTTTGATATGATAGAAGCCCCTCAAAAAGATTTGATTCTGTTTGATCAATCAGCACATACACCGTTTCTGGGTGAACCGGAAACTTTCACAGAAGAATTATTCCGAATAAAACAATTGTATGTTGAGAAACGTGAAGGATAAAAAAACAGATAATATAATATTTATGTTATCAGAATGATGTACCTAAAACTGGCCTGGCGAAATATCTGGAGAAATCGGCGACGGACAATCATTACCGTAAGCTCGGTGGCGTTTGCCGTGGTGTTATCGCTCATACTGGAGTCGATGAGCCTGGGCTCACATGAACATATGATCGATGTAACAGCTCAATTCCATACAGGTTATCTCCAGATCCAGGATCCGCTCTTTGAAGATGAGCCATTTCTTGATAATACATTTTATTACGATGAAGCACTTCGAAACACCATTCTGAATGCAGACCCTTCCATTGATTACATCGCACCGAGAATTGAAACGTTTCTGCTGGCTGCCGGGGATCTGCAAGCGCGCGGAGCGCTGGTGATGGGTATCGACCTGGAGATGGAACACAATCTCAACCGGCTCAAAGACCGGCTCACCGAGGGGCGATTTTTTGAACCGGGTGAAGAAGCGGCTGTACTCGGAGCGGGGCTTGCCAGGCGGCTGTATGTGGAAGTAGGCGATACACTTGCGATGCTGGGGCAGGGTCGGTTTGGCATGAGTGCCTCCGGGTTGTTTAAAGTGGCCGGACTGATGAATCATCCGCTCCGGGAGATGGACAATCAGATTGTATATCTCTCTCTGCCCACTGCACAATGGCTTCTTTCTGCTGAAGATTATGTGACCACAATCCTGGTAACACCAGATGAAATTCGAAATACCGATCCGGTTTCAGAATCATTGCGGGATGCACTCGGCAGCGAACTTCGGGTGCTTACCTGGCCTGAACTGATGCCCGAACTCCTGCAAGGAATAGAATTCGATAAAATTCAGATGTACATCATGATGGGCATTCTCTATGTAGTGATTGGCTTCGGTCTGTTTGGCACCATCCTTACAATGACTCTTGAACGAATGAAAGAGTTTGGCCTGCTTCTTTCCGTAGGCATGCAGCGGTTCCAGCTCAGCGGGGTAATTTTTATGGAAACGCTGATCATTAGCCTCATGGGAGTCCTTTCCGGGTCGGTACTGGGTTTCCCGATCCTTCTAATGGTTCTATCACAACCCGGTAGAACTAAGTGGTGATATGGCGGATGTGATGCACGATATGGGCTTTGAAGCCATCATGCCCTTCTACCTTCACCCGGATATATTTATTACACAGGCATCCATCATTTTCGTATTGGCTTTTATAATATCACTCTACCCGATAATCCGGGTTCAAACCCTGAATATTCTGGAGGCTTCAAGGAAATAAATGAATGAAATATTCAAAATATCGTGGAGGAATATCTGGAGAAATCCGGGAAGAAGTGGTGTGCTCCTTGCGGCTATTGTTGCCGGGGTTTGGGCGGGAGTTACCACATCCGCTGTCACAAACGGTTTTGTAGACCAGCGGTTTGACAGGCTCATTAATGAGGTGTCTCACCTGCAGATTCACCATCCCGAATTCAGAACCGAGCGGGAAACGTCGATGTTCATACCACAGGCAGAAGAGATTATCGAATTTCTGAGCAGGGATGACAGACTGGAAACATTGAGCGCCCGTGCAATCGCCGAAGGGTTGATTCAGTCGCCTGCGAATAATGCAGGTATTCAGGTTTTTGGTGTGGATCCGGATCTTGAGCAAGCTACAACATCCATTCAGGACGATATTGTAGAAGGCGAATACCTTGATAGTGATATACGTAACCCAATCATCATCGGCCGAAAGCTCGCTGAAAAACTCAATGCAGATCTGGGCATGCGGCTGGTTCTCACATTTCAAGATGTTGACGAGGATTTGACATCCACCGTTTTTAACGTGGCGGGTATCTATACATCACTTTCTGGTGCAGAAGAAAGATTGGTTTATACCCGGATGAGCGATCTGCAGGAGCACCTCTCAGAAAATCCCGTTTATCATCAAATAGCAGTGGTACTTCGGGATGAAGCCCAGATTGAATCCTTTGTGGCTGAATTGAATGACACATTTCCAGGGTCGGAAACACTCTCATGGTATAATCTCTCACCGGAGCTTCGGCTCTACGCAGATTTAGGGAACCAGGTGGTCTACTACCTGATGGGCATCATTATGCTGGCGCTGGCATTCGGAATTCTCAACACCATGCTGATGGCCATTTTTGAACGTACCCGCGAACTGGGCATGCTGATGGCGGTGGGAATGAACAAGGCAAGAGTTTTTTTCATGATCTGCCTCGAATCGATTTTGATCACTCTGACCGGTGCATCTGCCGGAATGATGCTTTCGGCATTATCCATCCGGTATCTGCACTCGAATGGTCTTGATCTTTCGGCTTTTAGCGAAGGACTCGCCGAGTTTGGGTATGATGCGATTCTTTATCCCTCACTCGGGGCAGAATCCTTTTTAGGAATTACGCTGATGGTTGCTATCATCGCGATTATGGCTTCGATTTATCCGGCGCTGAAAGCTATTCGCCTGGAACCGGCAGTGGCGGCCCGGGAGTGATGGTATCTGACCTTTTTAAACTAATAATTTTTCCTTTCTCATGAATAAAATAGTCATTCACCTATTGGCATGGTTACCGATGATCATACTCGCCATCCTTAATGCATTGATACGGGAGTGGATTTTTCTTGATCTATTCACGGAAAAGCTTTCCTATCAGCTTTCAACCATCACCCTGATACTGATATTTACTCTCTATACCTGGTTCATCTCAAGACGTTGGCCGCTGGAAAGCAAAAAACAGGCGATCATAGTTGGTTTGGCGTGGTGTGTTCTAACCATCATTTTTGAGACGGGACTTGGGTTTGCCGGAGGACAATCCACGGAAGAACTTTTGGCCGCTTATGATATTGCCGGCGGGAACCTTTGGCCATTGGTACCGGTGTCGCTGGCTGTGCTGCCGTGGGTGATGTTTAGACTAAAGAGTGGTTGAAAATGGAATATGATCAGCAAAAATGGTATAGATTTAATTTCGGTATGGGATAGTGATTCCTGATCATTTAATAGCCATGAATTCGGCATACAAATTTTGGTCGCACCTGCTGAATTTTCCTATTTCCCGGAACATTTACATCTGTTTACCTTACATAAATAAACCGGATATCTCACCAAAATTAATTTGTGGGCAAAGTTGCTATATATAGTTTTAACATTGCAGAGCCATTTCCGTGACAACAAAGTACAAGAGTTCATTTCGAAGCGAAAAAAATTTGTTAATTATTGAGATCTAAATATTTTCACAACCTATTGTTAGTCAATTTGTTATATAGAATTTTTTAAAGTACTTGTAAGATATCCGGGTAAATGATGGAATGGAGTAATTTTACAATTCATAAAAGGCTATTGTGCCTGATGAACAGGTATAAGTTCGATTGATAACATTCATGTTAAACATCCCGGTAAAGAGGGCGATGAATTCTCACCAACAGGTTCATTTCATCAGCCTCAGGGATTAACAAATCTGAAATAAGGCAAGATGTATATTATTGATTACAAAAAACAAAACCAGCTCATTAACGATATGCTGCAAGTTCGAAGAGACCTTGATAACTGTGTTGTCTTTTTTCATCATATCCTTACTGATCAGATGTGGAAAAGTTTTTTTCCGAGAGCTGCCGGAAAAGAATTAGGGCCGAAATTATTGCGACATGAACCGGTGCCGGAATCCCTGGCTCAGCACATCACAATCTGCCTGACGGAGCAAGTTCCCGAAAATGCAATCGGCCTGGGAATCGAGTTTTCAGCTCAAATCGAGCAGTGGCCAGAAATAATCCGGATACTCGAGGAAAATCGAAAAACGTTTAAATCGAAACAGATAAAGTTGTTTTTAAAACACCTGCAGATCAACCAGTTTAGTGATAATATCAGCCAATTGGGTATCAGTCAGGAAGACCTTGTACTGACGGATCAAGATCTTAAACAGTTGCGCCGGCGTACATGGAAACTCCGCTTAAAAAGCTCTCTGATTTAATCCCTTCTTAATATCAGGATCCATTTCTATCCTGAACCATTCACAAAAATATTTTGGTAAATTACTCCAGTCTATAAAACGATTCGAATGATTTTGTTCTGTTGAAAGATACCGGGGATGAATATTCTCATCTGTAAATCTCTTTGCAGTATTGACTGAATTAAAATATACTTTACCAGCAATTGCTCTCAAAAATACCGAAACCAAACCTTTGCCAATGCTGATTAGATTTCGTCATCCTTCAATCTTACTCGCATTTATTTTCATACTTTTTTCCTGTACGGAAGAACCTCAAAATTTTGAAGAGCTGGCCCTTCAGTCTCTTGCAGAAATTGAAGGTAATTTTGAAATTCCCGGCTTGGAATCCGAGGTTAAAATCCTTAGAGATGAGTGGGGAATTCCACATATCTATGCAGAAAATCAGCGAGATCTTTTTTTTGCTCAGGGATTCGTTCAGGCACAGGACCGCCTCTGGCAGATGGATATGTGGCGCCGGGTTAATGAAGGACGGTTATCTGAGATCCTGGGATCAGAAGCTATTGAGCATGACAAACTGGCGAGGCTTCTTCAGTTTCGCGGTCCTTGGGAGGAAGAATGGACAAGTTATCATCCGGATGGAAAAATGATTTTTGAAGCTTTTTCGGATGGTGTGAACGCCTACATAGAGCACATTGGCGACAACCTGCCAGTCGAATATAAACTAACGGGGCTGGAACCTATAAAATGGACACCCGAGGCATCAACCGGCCGTGTGGCAACAGCCCTGCCCCTCGGTGCAGCCCGAGGTGAACTCAACCTCGCCCGGCGAATTGCCGAAGAGGGTCTTGAAGAAGTGAATCGCCAGGAAGCACCCCGCCATAACAACTGGATCGATCTCGAAATCCCCGAAGGTGTGGATTATTCTATCATTTCGGAAGAAGTGGTTGAAGCACTGGGACACTTTTGGCAAGGGTTCCCAGAGCCACCGATTTTGCCAAAATATGAAGAGTGGAAAGAAGCCCTGAAAACTGAAAATACCGGAGCGCACGAAACTTCACCCGGCAGTAACAATTGGGCAGCATCCGGTGATCTGACCGAAAGCGGGTATGTACTGCTTGCCAACGATCCTCACCGGGGTGTAACCAATCCATCTTTGAGATATCTGGTTCATCTTGATGCTCCCGGATACAGCGTCATTGGTTCAACTGAACCGGCTATTCCCGGCATTGCAATTGGACACAACGGTCGTGTGGCATGGGGCCTGACCATTGTCGGAACCGATCAGGCTGATGTATTTATTGAAGAGCTCAATCCTGATAATATTAATGAAGTGCGTTGGCAGGATGAATGGTACCCTCTTGAAACTGTGACTGACACCATACCCGTGCGAGATGGAGATCCCGTAATTGTTGAACATAAGTTCAGCCGGCATGGCCCGGTTTTTTATGTTGATTCCACAAATCACGTAGCATATTCTGTAAAATCTACTGCGAATGAACCGGGAACAGGCGGGTATCTGGGCGCACTTCGGCTGGCCGAAACAGATAACTGCTATGAGTTTCTAGACGAACTGGCCTGGTATAAAGCTCCATCCGAAAATATGGTGTGCGGAGACGCCGACGGAAATATCGCCTGGCTTGCAGCAGCTTTAACACCAAGCCGAAGTGAAGGCTGGTACGGACGCATACCGGTTCCCGGTACCGGGGGGTATGAATGGGAAGGATTTCGAAGCCATACAGAGCTTCCGCAGGAGGTCAACCCTGAGCGTGGGTGGCTTGGAACTGCCAACCATGATATTCAGCCTGAAGGATACTACCCGCCCATTATGTTTCGTCCAAGTCCTTCTTTGCGATGGGATCGCCTGCGACAAATGTTTGATGGCGTGAGCAACTTAACGGTTGAAGATTACGAACGCATGCTCCATGATACGGTGTATCCCTGGTATGAAGATGAGTTACCTTTATTCCGGGACTGGACATCAGATGATCCAGATGTGGAACGATTTCGCACTGAACTGATCGAATGGAACGCCGTCTATCATAAGGAAAGCACACTGGCAGCCGTGCACATCGGCTGGAGACAAAATATCGGAAGTGATGCCCGTGATGAGAGTGTTCCTATTGAAGAACAAAGGGAAATATCGAAAGAAGCGCTGACAACCTCGGTTGAAGATCTTCGTTCCCGGTTTGGAGAAGATATCAGTGAGTGGCGCTGGGGGCGGCTCCATGAGAGCCAGTTCCCCCACTGGCTGGTAAGTGCCTACGACCTTCCTCCGGTTGAGCGTTCAGGTGGCAGCGGGCTGATTGCCGCAACCGGAGCAACCTTCCGTGAAATTATCGATTTTTCAGATCTTGACAATTCAAGGGTCACCAGCACACCCGGTCAGTCGATGCAGCCCAAAAGCCCGTTTTATGATAATCTTCTGCCTCTTTGGGGAAATGAAGAGTTTTTTCCGCTGCTTTACACACCGGATGCAGTTGAATCAGGCACGGTTTACAGACTTGTATTAACTCCTGAATAATAGATTTATATCACCCAGCAAATAACGCATTTCTTAATGTGCAATACCCTTGACTTAATATCAGGATCCAGCTGCTTTACTTGGTTTATTCCCCATCATGATTAACCTTAAACAAATGTCCTCAGTAGAAATGCGACACCCATCGCCAGCAGTGCAGACAGTAGTGTACCGATCAGTACATATTCTGCAAACGTTCGGTCTTCAAACTCCTGGTAGCGAACTACTCCCTTGGCTGTGAGGATAAACCCAATAGCAGCAAACTGACCTGCCAGCGTAAAAATAAAAATGAAGATTCTTTCCAGTATTCCAATCACCCTTCCCGTGTTGTATTGCTGGTCGGATATACTGTCCATTCTCTCACCAATAAGTGCAATGTTCAGCATTTTCATCAAGTACCTGAGTATAGTATTCATCTCATTCATCACCATTAAAATACCAAACAGCAATAGCTGTACTCCCAGTAAATTCTCCGCCATAGCCGCATTATTGCTGTAAATAAAACCGGACAGATCTACATTTATCATCATGCTGTTAAGCCCAAAGAATATCACCGCCAGACTTAGCCCATGAATCAGCAACATTAAAATCCTGTTTCTGTAGATTTTTTCACGGTTTCTCTCCAGCAAATACATAATACCGGGATAAATTAGCAAGTAGGCGAAAAGGACGTACCAGCCCGGCCCTAATTCGATAAAAAAGAGTGAGGCGAGCGGGATTGCCGCCATTTTTAGCAGCGAACCCGTCTCAAGCGGTTCATCCTGAAATGTGAGCTTCAGCCGGGAGACGAGAATCAGGTTTAACGTTAAAAAAAACAGCAGGGTATTCATTAACTCTATCTGTTTATTCCGGTTTTAAAAGTTCAGCTATTGTTCGGTTCAGGTGCAGAAAGAGAATCAAATCTCCTTCTTCCCTGTTTTTATATACGGCCGCCTCAGAAATATTCAATTTTCCTGCAATCACTTTCACACTGTCGCCTCTCAGAATGCTCAGCAGAATTTGAAACCTGACTTTATTCCATCGTTTTATCTCATTTGAAAACATTTTCAGCGAATGATTTACCAGGTCTGTAACGGGCTGAGTCGTTTTGTCTTTATCACCTTCCGTTTTTATTACGCTGTAGAGGTAACCTGTATCTTTAAGGTTTTCAATACCCCTTCGCGCATTATGAAAAGCGGGTCCGTCCATGCCTATTGCCTGCTCTCTATTAATTGAGGTGAGAATCTCACCTATCCCAACACTAAATCGCACCCGTACCGGATGAAGTGCTGCTAAAACTTTCCAGGTGTCAGAAAGTAAGGTTGACGCATCCGAGTAGACCCCCTGAAATTCATCACCAAGCGTTACCGTTAATGGCGACTCAATTACAGGTGACTGACGGTTTATCTCACCAAGGGTGTCAGTCAGTTTCTGCTGCACTTTCTCCCTGTCAGCCACATCAATGCTTTTAGAACCTATAATATCACCAATCAATACAAGCTTGTCAGACATACCGAATAAATTCAACTAATTTAGCTGAAAATAAAGAAAATAAACCAAAACAGTTGAATAATTAATTTTTCAACTGTTTTGGTTGAATTTAAAATATTCAACCATTTCAGTTGAGTAATTATAACCAGTTACTAATTAAAAGCCTCTGAAAATTACTCTTGTGATCACTTCCTTGTTCTAAATAAACTACTTTGGGAATAAAGGGCTTTAAATAACCTGACTATTTTATCATTTATCAAACTGGGGTTTCAAATGAATAAAACCCTTGTATATCTCATCGCCTGGCTTCCGATGATCTTCCTTGTCAATCTAAATGCGATGATCCGATAATTTGTATTCATGTTCTTTTCACTGAACAGCTTTCGTATCAGCGGACAAACCACAGAAGAACTTCTGGCAGCTTATTATCTTACCAGTGGATACCTTTGGGCTTTGGTTCCGATATCGCTGGTTTTACTGCCCTGTGTGATATTCAAATTCAAGAATAGCTGAGATTCAAAACAGATCGAATATCGTTACATCGCTGAATCTTATAAATCGAATATCAAATGAATCTTTCATTAAATACAATAGCTTTATAAACAATACCTTTCCAAATCTTAACTTGTGTAAGAAATCAGGTAAAGAAAGCTGTATATTTTGAGGCGAAATGGAAATCTCAAAAAAATATCCCCACTTTTCCGTTTTTTATGGAAACATACCTGCAAGATATTATTACTAAAGCCCTGCTGAAGATCGGGGTGGAGAAAGACCAGATTCCCCAAATTAAAATTGAAACTCCGAGAGATCCCTCCCACGGCGATGCCGCTACCAATGCAGCCATGCTGCTCACCAAAACCCTGAGAAACAATCCCCGGAAGATTGCCGAACAGATTGTGGAAAACCTCGATTTCGATCAGGATAAAATCACCGGAGCTGAGGTGGCAGGGCCCGGATTTATCAATTTCCGGTTTGCAGAGAACTATCTTTACAAAGAACTGGCTGCGATCCTGAAAAAGAGCGAAAACTTTGGACGAACCGATGACAATGAAGGAAAAAAGTGCCTGGTAGAATTTGTGAGTGCCAATCCAACCGGCCCTCTTACCGTGGGACATGGCAGGAACGCCGTTTTGGGTGATACCGTTGCCCGCCTGCTTGAATGGACCGGCGCAGATGTCCAGCGCGAATACTACTTCAACAATGCCGGTCGGCAGATGAGAATCCTTGGTCAGAGTGTTCAGGCTCGTTATAAAGAGCATCTTGGTGTTGAATCGGAATTTCCCGAGGGAGGTTACGAGGGAGCATATATAGCAGAAATCGCCAAAGAACTGGTGGATGAACATGGCGATAAGCTGCTGGATGAACCGGATGAAACCGTGTTTAAAGAGAAAGCCGAAGCCGCAATTTTTGAAGAGATCCAGGCGACACTCAGGCGAATGAACATCGAAATGGATTCCTTCTTCAACGAACATTCCCTCTATGAAGATGGCTCCATTCAAAATGTAATCGCTACGTTCCGGGAAAAGGGACTGGCATACGACAATGACGGGGCTGTCTGGTTCAAAACAACCAATTTTGGAAAAGATCAGGATACTGTACTGGTAAAGAGCAGCGGCGAACCAACCTACCGGCTGCCCGATATCGCCTATCATGCCAAAAAACTGGACCGCGGATTTGATCTCTGCCTGGATGTGTTCGGGGCCGACCATATCGACACCTACCCCGACGTGATGAGCGGAATTGAAGTTCTGGGCTACGACAAAAACAAAGTGGAAGTGATTGTCTACCAGTTTGTCACTCTCGTGAAAGATGGCAAACCCTACAAAATGAGCACCCGAAAAGCCAATTACGTAACACTGGATGAACTGATGAATGAAGTGGGCGAAGATGTCACCCGTTTTTTCTTTTTGATGCGATCACCCAATACTCATCTCGAATTTGACGTGAACCAGGCGAAAGAAGCGGGTGAAAAAAACCCGGTTTTTTACCTTCAGTACGCACATGCCCGAATCCAGTCTATTCTGCGAAAAGTGGATGAACTTGAAGAAGATGAAGGTACTCCCGAACTCTCGGTGCTGACTCACGACTCAGAGGTGGCACTTATCAAAAAGCTGCTCAGTTTTCCCGAAGCGGTTACTTTGGCAGCCGCCCATCGAGAACCTCACCGACTCATCACCTATCTGAATGAACTCGCCTCCGCCTTTACATCGTTCTATCATGACTGCCGCATCATCGGCGAGGAGAAGTTGATTATGCACGCCCGCAGTGAACTTGCCCGCGCAACTGCCCGGGTGCTGGCCAATGGCCTCACCATACTGGGAATCAACGCTCCAGACAGAATGTAGTGTTATATCTCAGTGTAAAGAACATTCTGTTAGAAGCGTTATTCGTGCTTAGCACTTTGAAATAAACAACCTGACAGCACCCACCGGATCTGTCAGCGTTGTTAACCAATAATATTTTCCTTCGACACTGACCCCAAAGTGTCAAAAAAATTTTCAAGATTGTTTCAACTTATTAAGATTGTTAAGAAACCATCGTAGCTTCATCCCTGAACTCCCAAATCAAGGTCAAGACCCGCCTGTTCAAAAATATATGACCGCGATTCCATTGCCCGATTTTTGATCTCTTCCAGGTCATCACGAACAATCTTTCCTCTCCATTTTTTTATATCACCCGCTATCATTACCATCTCCACATTACCGCGGCCCATTCCATTTACCACGGCCCCGTATGCGTTGTTAACCGGCATCACGTTGATATGATCATTCCTTAGTATGATAATATCAGCCTGTTTGCCGGGTGTGAGTGAACCGGTTTTGTGTTCCAGGCCGTTATGAATCGCTCCATTGATCGTTGCAAACCGAAGAACTTCTTCGGCCGTCAGTAAATCGGGCAAATTCTCTTCTCCGGCCCGTTCACGAGTATGCACCTGCATTCTTTGCAGACTGAAAACCGATTGCATCTGTGCAAACATATCGCCTGGAACGGTGGTTTCCACATCGACACTTAGGCTTGGCAAAATACCATAATCAAGCGTTTGCTGAATGGGAGGTATGCCATGCCCCATAATCATCTCTACCGGCGAGGCGATCGATACTCCGACACCTTTTTCGGCCAGAAGCTCCCACTCCTCATCCAGCAGATTACAGCAGTGGATACAGGTAACATCCGGCCCTAGTGTTATGTCAAGTGTACTATTTCGGGTAAAAGTAGTATTTTATGGCAAAAACCATCATGAAGAAATACAAAGTAACCCTTACGGAAGAGGAAGTGGCTCAACTCAAGTCGATTACAAGCAAAGGCAAGCGTAGTG
>JAFIFB010000022.1 GCA_020832285.1 Balneolaceae bacterium | reverse complement strand
GGTCAGCGGTCAGCGGTCAGCGGTCAGCGGTCAGCGGTCAGCGGTCAGCGGTCAGCGGTCAGCGGTCAGCGGTCAGAAAAAGATCGTGTTATTCTGCATCTTATGTCAAGTCAACTGATTTTTTTTAAAATATTTGTACGTGAACGATTCGAAAATTTTATTATAAAACCATGAGCACAATATTAACCTATATTTCCATTAATGACGGCAAGATCAAACGCTCTTCCCTTGAAGTGCTTTCACGGTGCAATGAACTGGCGGAGAAAAATGGGCTTGAATCAGCCGCACTGGTTGTGAGCGACAGTGTATCGGGCGTTGTTGAAGAGTTGAAAAAATATGGCCCTTCGGTAATTTACACCATTGAAAATCCGGTTTTTAAAAATCATCTGAATGTACCACTTCTGAAAGCAATCGCTTTGTCAATAGACACCATCAATCCAAGACTGCTGGCGTTTGCATCCACTGAAAGTTCAAAAGACATTTTGGGAGCATTAGCTGCTAACCGTGGTGCAGCAGCTCTCGCCGATGTTTCTGAGTTTGATCTGACAGACTCAGGTGTAAAAGCCAAACGGCCGGTAATGGCTTCCAAAGTAATATCATCTGTTGAAGCCCATGACTCACTGGTTCTGATTACCGTTCGGTCCGGATCCTACACCGCAATTGAAAACCCGGTCGATTGCAACATTGAGCCGATCCCCTTCAGAATGGATGATTCTGATTTGAGGATTACCCTGAAAGAGATCATTAGTGCAACGGGTGATAAAATTGACCTTTCCGAGGCTGAAACCGTGGTTGCAGCCGGACGAGGTGTGAAGGATGAAGAAGGCCGGAAATTAGTAAATGAATTAGCTTCGGTACTGGGTGGTGCAATTGGTGCCTCAAGAGCTTTAACCGAAGCAGGTATGTACGACCCGAGTCTCCAGATCGGTCAGACCGGTAAAGTAATTTCACCACAGCTATACATCGGAATCGGTATATCCGGTGCTATCCAGCATGTGGCGGGTATGGCCAACAGCAAAGTGATTGTTGCCATCAACAAAGACCCTGATGCCCCCATATTTGACATCGCTGACTACGGTATTGTGGGTGATCTCTACAAAGTGCTGCCGCCATTTATTGACGAATTTAAAAAAGTGAAAAGTGAAAAGTGAATTGTCGGAAGGGTGAATTTTTTTACTTTTGCCTTTTGCCTTTTCACTAAGAAAAATCCTTATGGACGAAAAGTTTGACTGTATCATCGTAGGGGCCGGGGTTGCCGGGCTTGCTGCGGCCATGACAATGGCGCGGAATAACATGAAATTTCTGCTCATCGAGAAAGGTGAATTTCCGGGCGCAAAGAATGTGTCGGGTGGTGTGCTTTGGGGCAGCGACCTCGCTAAACTGGTACCCAACTATTGGGAAGAAGATGCCGGCTGGGATCGATATATCAACCACAGGCGGCTCACATTTATGGATGAGCAATCCGCCTTTTCAATTGATTTTAAATCCTCCCATTTTAATGAAACACCTTATACCGGGGTTGTGGTGCTCCGTTCCAAATTCGACCGGTGGCTGGCCGATAAAGTTCAGGAAGCTATTGATGCGAGTGACCATTCGATGGATTCTTTCATCGCCACGAATATCCTCGTGGAAGAAGTTTTGATGGACAGCGGAAAAGCAGTTGGAATCCGCACCGGAGAAGAAAAATTTTATGCCGATTCTGTAATCATCGCTGAAGGAGTAAACAATCTGCTGACGCGTCAAGCAGGACTCCAGGACAAATATGTGCCCGCCGATCATATCCTCACGGGAGTGAAAGAGATCATACGTTTTGATCAGAACGTTCTGGAAGACCGCTTTCAGCTCCGGGGTAAAAGCGGCATGAGCAATGAATTCGTTGGTTTTGCTACCGATGGTGTGGAAGGCGGCGGATTTCTCTACACCAACCGCGATACGCTTTCAATCGGACTGGTTTTGGGATTAAAAGATCTCAGAGAAAAAGAAAAAAAACCTCATGATATTCTGAATGTCTTCAAACAGCATCCCGTTATCAGTGATATGATCAGGGGAGGTGAAGTGGTGGAATATTCGGCTCATGTGGTCTCATCCGGAGATAAACGTCTGATACCAAAAAAACTATACAAAAGCGGACTTGTTGTGTGCGGTGAAGCGGCCAACCTGCTTATGAATGCCGGAAAAGCGATCCAGGGAATGGACTACGCGATGCGATCTGGTATGCTGGCCGCAGAAGCGATCATCAACGCTAAAAATACCGATGACTTCACTGAAGGTTCCATGAAAAAATACCAGGAGGCACTGGAAGCGAGTTATGTAATGAAAGATATCAACAATTTCCAGGACGCTGTTCACCTTCTGCACGATCCCGTGATGAGCCAAAATATGCCTAACCTGATCTGTGATTTTGGTCGGAATTTCTTCAGCATTAAAAACGAACCGACACAAAAAGCGCGAAAAATGCTTGGCAAAGCTGTAAAAAAACACTCCTCCTACTGGGAGTTAATGAAGCTGGGATGGAAGGGTTCGAAGGCATTATGAAACAAATGACAAATAAAATATTCCATAGGCTATCGAACGTGGTTTGAAGCAAACCTTTTACCATCGGCCTCTACCCTTTTCTTAATCAGGCTAAACAAATTTAACCATTAAAAATAAAAACCATGAAACTCCTAACTCTTCCCGAACGGCTCGGGCTTGTAAGTTATCGGAATCAGGCCAAATCAGAAATTAAACCGCATATTGTGGTTGACACGGAGATATGCAACTCCGTTTGTCCGCATAAATGCACCACTTATGTTTGTCCGGCCAATTGTTACACGATGGATGAAAAGGGGCAGGTCCACTTTCAGGTAGAAGACTGTATTGAGTGTGGAACCTGTATGTACGCATGCGATCAGGGTGCAGTGAGCTGGGAATTTCCTGATCCTGAAATCGGGCGGGGAGTAACCTGGAATTATGGATGAAGGTTTCCTCTTTTTAAATAAAGAAAAGGCACTTTATCAAGCTGATATAGTGCCTTTTTTAAGGTTTAAAAATTATGATTAAGATTTTATCTTTCAGGCTCAAGTTCTACTCGAACGGTTGCCCCTTCTTCAGTTATTTCCGTTTCTACTTCTGCCGCTGCGTATCCTTCGGCATCTACAGAAAGTGTGTGAGCACCAAGGTCCAGTCCTTCTAAAGCAAAGGTTCCGTTTTCATCCGTTGTTGCTGAGACATCAGCTGCCGGAATACTTACTTCAGCACCTGAAATGGCCTCGCCTGTATTTGCATCCGAAACAGTACCAGTAATGGTTGTTCGTGAATCATTCTCTATTTCTATAATAGAGGCGTATGGGGTTGATGTTGCAAATGTCAATCCGATGGTTATCACCAGGACACTTGCTAACATGATTGCTCTTTTCATCATGGTTTCTTCTCTTTTATTTTATTTCAGTTTTCATATGAGATAATGAAATGACCAGGTCATTATCATTATGTAACTGGATACATTATATTTATGGATTTGTTTCAAACATTTTTTTAAAATCCGGAAACTCTTGACTCCCTTTTTTATAAAATGATTATCCATAAATTTTTTAGGGGTTCAGCCATTCTGAAACACCCTTTTTCACTGGGTATGTGAGCGTTTTATTACATTTGAGACCTTTTTTCAAAAGCTCGCTACAACACATAAAAATTAATACACAATAAATTCATCTAAATCCTGTAAAAAAAGTGTGAATGAATCATTTCCACACACAATTGGCTCTGTTATTCGTTATCTTTGGAAGCGTTTCCAAAACTGTATAAAACAACTTCAACATCATGAATCTGAACTTGCTTGAACGAACCAACGACCTTTCCTTTGAATTGACTGAAGACCACCTGATGATTCGCGACTCAGTTCGGGATTTTGTCGAACGTCATGTAGCGCCAAATGTGATTGAGAGAGACATAAGTAAAAAATTTCCTCACGATATTGTACAAATGATTGGTGACCAGGGTTTGATGGGAATTTATCATGATGAAAAATATGGCGGCTCCGGTTTTGACACAATTAGTTTCTGCCTCGCAATTGAAGAGATCGCACGCTGGGATGCTTCTCTTGCCCTCACAGTGGCCTCTCATACATCTCTGGCAAGCGGCCATATCGCCTTAGCGGGAACCGCTCAGCAAAAGGACAAATATCTTACACCACTTGCTTCAGGAAAAAAACTGGGAGCCTGGTGCCTCACCGAGCCGGGATCTGGAAGCGATGCCTCCGGACTCAAAACAACAGCTTCGAAAGATGGCAGCAACTGGATCATCAACGGCAATAAAATTTTTATAACCCAGGGTACTGTCGGTGATATTTATGTGGTGCTTGCCAAAACGGATCCCACACTCGGTACCAAAGGAATTAGTGGATTTATTATTGAACGCGGATGGGACGGTGTAAAGCCGGGGCTTCCCATGCATAAACTGGGAATGAATACGTCCGACACTTCTGAAGTAGTATTTGAAAATGTTAAAGTTCCAGCTGAAAATCTTCTCGGTGAGCTCGGTAAGGGCTTCAATGACACGATGAAAGTTCTGGATGGCGGACGAATCGGAATCGGGGCATTATCTGTGGGCATTGCCCGTGGTGCTCTTGAAGAGTCTGTTAAATATGCCAAAGAACGGAAACAATTTGGTAAACCAATCGGCGATTTCCAGGCCATTGAGCACAAAATGGTAAACATGGCTGTGGAAATTGACGCCGCCCGCCTATTAGTCCACCGTGCAGCGTGGCTGAAAGATCAAGGCAAACCTTATACAAAAGAAGCTTCCATGGCGAAACTCTTCTCCTCCGAAATGGCTGAACGCGCCGCTCAGGATGCCGTTCAGATCCACGGCGGTTACGGCTACACCAAAGAGTATCATGTAGAACGATTCCTTCGGGATGTGAAACTGATGACTATCGGTGAAGGAACTTCCGAAATTCAGCGACTCATTTTGGCGAGGGAAATCAAGAAGGAACTGGGATATGAATGAGCTTTAAACCTCCTTATACTTAAAAACGAAAGCTCAGGACAACAATTTCAAAAAACAATCTCCATGCTTTGATCCTGAACGCATGATATGTCCCGGAAATTTCTCAAGAGAAAATAATTCTTGTTGAAATCTACATTTCCATCACACTCAATGTTTGTTATTTTAAAGCTGAATGAAATATCAATCACTGACTAAATCTTACAATTGAATCCCCCGCTTTCTTTTACACCGGATGACGAAAAACTCCGGTTTCTTAACAAAAAGATCATCCTAATCAAAATCGGCGGAAACGCGCTTACCGATCCCGAAACCAAAAAGGATATTGCCGCGCAGGTAACAGTTCTTCACTCGCTTGGTATCCGAACGGTGCTTGTACATGGCGGGGGCATCGAAATCAAACGGCTCCTGGATGAAGTCCGCCTGGAATCAGTATTTGTAGCTGGGCATCGAAAAACGGATGAAAAATCGATCGGTTATGTAGAGATGGCCCTTAGCGGAATGGTCAACAAAGAGCTGGTTTCACTTCTGAATAACACCGGATTGAAAGCCGTGGGAATTTCCGGAAAAGACGGAGCAATGGTTACAGCCACAAAAAGATTTTACACAGAAGGCTCCGGTGATCATCAAAAAAAATTCGACCTTGGTTTTGTAGGAGATGTAGTAAATGTTGATACCCGCCTCATCAATACTCTGCTCAATGGCGGATTTGTACCGGTTGTCTCTCCTGTTTCAGCAGGCAAAAACGGAGAAACTTACAATATTAATGCCGACATGTTTGCAGGGCACCTGGCCGGTGCACTAAATGCCGAAAAATTCATTGCACTAACCAATATCGACGGCTTACTGGAAGATGTGGAAAATCCTGGCTCTATCATTCATCAGCTTACACCTGATGTTGCACGCAAACTATTTGGAAGCGTTATACAGGGCGGAATGATCCCAAAAATAGAATCCTGCCTTATCGCCATCGAAAAAGGTGTTAAAACTTCCCATATCATCAATGGTACAAACCGGGAAGAATTATTGCGTATCTTGCTCACAAAGGATAAACTTGGAACAACTATAGCCTGATTTGCATTATCTTTGGAAAGATCAGCATTTTGATAAAAACAGAAGAAGCTGAACGCCATACAGTCTGATCTGTCCGATCAATATTAAATTGAACAAAGAAATAAAATGTCGACAAATATACCCGGAAAAATTTTCAAGACGGTAAAAACCGTATTCGGAAAACAACCTGCTCAAAAAAAAGCTGAGAAATATCATTTTGATCTCTACGGACGCTATCCCATCGCTCTTGTGCGGGGGAAAGGCTCAAGAGTATGGGATGATGAGCGAAACGAATATATCGACGCACTGGCTGGTATTGCCGTAAACAGCCTTGGCCACTGCCATCCGCAGATTGTAAAAACCATTCAGAAACAGGCCGAAAAACTGATCCATGTCTCCAATTTTTACTATAACGAACCACAAAGTAATCTCGCCGAAAAGCTTGTAAAAATTTCCGGCCTGGACCGTGCCTTTTTCTGTAACAGCGGAGCTGAAGCGGTGGAAGGTTCTATTAAACTGGCCCGTAAATATTCGCACAATAAGGGAAAAACGGGCAACATCATATCGATGGATAACTCTTTTCATGGTCGCACACTTGGCACAATTGCGATGGGTAAAGCCAAATACCAGACAGGGTTCAACCCGATTCCTCACGGTTTCAAAAAGGTAAACATGAACAACAGCAATGAGCTGGAGAAAAGTGTGAACGAAGATACCGTTGGAATCGTCATTGAACCGATACAGGGAGAGGGCGGCATTATAGAAGCTACCCCCGAATTCATTAAAACAGCACGAAAACTGTGCGATAAATTTGAAATTCCCCTCATATTTGATGAAGTGCAGACCGGCATTGCCCGAACCGGGAAAATGTTTGCCTACCAGCATTACGATGTCGAGCCCGATATTGTGGCACTCGCTAAAGCACTGGGTTCCGGTTTTCCTATTGGAGCAGTGATTGCCAAAGAAAAGTTCGCCTCTGCATTTGAACACGGAAACCACGGGACTACATTCGGTGGAAATCCACTGGCTTGTGCCGTTGGCCTGGAAACGCTGAAGGTGATTGAAAAGGAAAATATTTGTGAAATGGCCCGCATAAGAGGTGATTATTTAATGACACGAATGCGGGATCTTTCAAGTAATTGGGATGCCATTAAAGACGTCCGTGGAAAAGGGCTGATGATCGGCGTGGAGCTCTCCTTCCCCGGAGGCCCTGTTGTGAAAGAAATGCTGAAACGCGGTGTGCTCTCGAATTGCGCCTCCAATACTGTAATACGCCTTGTACCACCGCTCAATATCTCCAAAGACGATATCGATACTATCGTAAATGTTCTTGTTGAATCCATAAAAGAAGTTGAAAAAAATGCCTAAATACAGCGTAGCCATTGTTGGCGCAACCGGATATACCGGATCGGAACTGGTGCGGCTGCTGGCCCACCACCCTGATGTAACCATCGATATTGTTACCAGCGAATCGAACAAAGGAAAAAATATTACCGATGTTCACCCGCATCTTTTGGACGTGGTTGATATTGAACTTCGGTCCGTAAAAGAGATTTCAGACCATAAACCCGACCTGGTCTTCCTGGCCCTTCCCCACGGAGTCTCGATGGATTTTGTAAAAGAACACGGGCTCGACAAATTCATCACCATTGATCTTTCCGGCGATTTCCGTTTCTCTTCACGCGGTATTTATGAGGAGTGGTATAAAAAAACACATGTGGCTCCTCAGTTTATGGAAGAAGCGGTGTATGGCCTCCCCGAACTTTTCCGGGATAATATCCGGAATGCGCGACTTGTAGCTAATCCGGGCTGCTACCCAACATCGGCCATTCTTGCACTTGCACCACTCATTAAGCGGGGACTGATCAATCCGACATCAATCGTTGTTGACTCCAAATCGGGTGTAACCGGAGCAGGTGCCAAACCCAAACAGGGACTTCATTTCCCGAATGTATTCGGCAACTTTTCAGCCTACTCCCTGGTGAATCACCGTCACACACCCGAAATCGAAAATACGCTCCAAATTTATACAGGATACTCCACCGAAGTGCTGTTCACTCCGCACCTCCTGCCTATTGACCGTGGCATCCTCACAACGACCTACAGCACTCCCAAAAAGCCGGTGGTTGCGGAAATGGTCGAGGAGCTGTACCACTCAGTTTATGAAAAAGAACATTTCGTTCGGGTTTTTGGTGAACCCCCTACAGTAAAAAATATACGCGGATCCAATTACTGTGATATTTATGCCACGTATGACGAACGCACCAATAAAATCATCACAGTCTCTACGATCGATAATTTAATGAAAGGTGCTGCAGGGCAGGCCGTTCAGAATATGAACATTGTGTTCGGCCTGATCGAATCGACCGGACTGAAGCATATTCCGCTAAACCCCTGATAACGACCGGGAACCTGTTAATTTTCATGTGAAAATCACAAAAAATATACACTTAAAGAAATCTGTTCGGTTTTAAAGACGCAAACCCAAAAATTTTGTGTGATTTTATATAAGTTTTTTTCTTATTATCGAATGAGCATATGACACGTAATGGATCAAACATATTGTCTGCCACCGCAACATCAGGATTCCCGCGCCGGAATACTAACCCGGCGGTATGCCCACCCCCACCCGGCAGGCGGGTATAATACATCTCTTCGGAGAACGGCTTCACTCATCCTGCTGTTCTCTGCCATTCGTTACAAATCCAATTTCTTCTCACTTAAATCAATTTGTTTAGAAACCAATGTTAAATAATATTACACACGTACGTGGATTCACCTGCTGGGGCGCCCATATGGGCATTAAATCAAAACGAAGAGATATTGCCCTGATCTATTCTGAAGTACCCGCTTCTGCAGCTGCTCTATTTACCCGCAATGTGGTTTGTGCAGAACCTATTAAACTTAGCCGCGAGCATATAAAAGACGGGCTGGCTCAGGCTTTTGTAATTAACTCGGGAAATGCTAACGCCTGTACTGGAAAAGAAGGTTGGAAAGGTGCTGTGGCGATGGCAGAAACCACTGCCAGTGAGCTGCGAATCGCCAAAGAAAATGTCATCGTGGCCTCTACTGGTTTAATCGGTGAACCATTCCCAACAGAAAAAGTGGTTGGGGGAATCAAAGAATGTGCAAAAAAACTCTCAAATCGGGAAATTGCCGGTTCCCTTACAGCCAATGCCATCCTCACAACTGATACATTTGCCAAGGAAGGATTTACCTCTTTTTCGGTAGATGGTATCCAGATAAACATGGGGGGCATAGCAAAAGGCTCAGGGATGATTCATCCTGACATGGGTACTATGCTCGCTTTTATTGTTTGCGACATCGCTATTACCCCAAAACTGCTCGATCAAGCCCTTCGGCGCGCCGTTGACAAATCGTTCAACATGATCACAGTGGATGGCGATACCTCCACGAACGACATGGTGGCTGTAATGTGCAACGGAAAAGCAGGCAACAAAGAGATTACAGAAAAAAACGCAAGTTACGATCTGTTCCTCTCCCACCTTGAAAACCTTTGTACACACCTCGCAAAACTAATCATTTCCGATGGCGAAGGCTCCACCAAGCTGATTGAATATCGAACCAAAGGAGCCAAGAGCGAAGAAGAAGCCCGGCAGATTGTTCGTACGGTTTCCAATTCCAACCTTGTAAAAACAGCCATCTTCGGCTCCGATCCCAACTGGGGTAGAATCATCGCAGCTGCGGGTCGGTCGGGAGTAGTTTTTGATCCTGAGCAGGTAGACCTCTATATCGGTACCGATATGAACAAAATGGTGCCTGTACTGGAAAAGGGACAGCCCGTTTCTGATGTTCGGGATAAACTCCGCAAAGTGATGACCTCTTCAAACATCATTATCCTGATTGACCTTAATCAGGGTGAAGAAGAATCGGTCGGATGGGGCTCGGATTTTTCCTATGAATATGTACGAATCAATGCGGAGTATACCACTTGATTTTTTATAACTTGAAGATATTCGCCGGTTTTTTCCCCGGAATGAAAATCAATGAGAAAAATTAGCTTTTGCCTATGGCAGTAAAAAAAGGACAGCAAATTGAACTCCGAATCGATTCAACGGCATTCAAGGGTAAAGGCGTTGGAAGGCACGAAGGCCGGGCGGTTTTTGTACCCGGTACTGCTCCCGGCGATCTTGTTGAAGTCCGTATCGTAAAAAAGAAAAAGAAGTTTCTGGAGGGGAAAGTCACTCAAATGATTGAGCCGTCACCCCTCCGAACAGACCCGAAGTGCATTCATGCAAATGTTTGCGGCGGATGCACCTGGCAGCATCTTCCCTACCCCGAACAGCTCAAAATTAAAGAGCAGCACGTCCGTGACCATATCGAGCGGATTGCGGGACTTGATCCTGCTATAGTGAAACCGATAATCGGGTGCGAACAGGAGTTCAACTACCGCAATAAAATGGAGTACAGTTTCGGCACAAAACGGTGGCTTACCGAAGCGGAAATTCAATCCGATGAATATGTGGATGACACCGCCTTTGCTGCAGGCATGCACGCACCGGGGCGCTACGATAAAATCCTGAACTTGAAGGAATGTCATCTCCAGCACGAAATTTCATTCCGTATTCTCGATTTTGTTCGATCCTACTGTGAAGAAAACAACATTCCGGCTTTTGACACCCATCAGAAAACGGGTTATATGCGCCATCTTGTTATCCGAAATTCGCATTATACTAATCACCTGATGGTAAATTTTGTCACTTTCCGGGATGATGAGCAAATTATCAGCGGACTTTGCAATGCTGTTTTGAATAAATTTCCAGAGATCACAACCGTTGTAAACAATATTAATGATCAGCCCAATCCTACGGCGATTGGCCGATATGAAAATATTTTACATGGTCCGGGATTTATTGTAGACCACATTGGGAACCACACTTTCAAGATACATGCCAACGCATTTTTTCAAACCAATACCCCCCAGGCTGAACATCTCTATTCTGTAGCGCGGGAATTTTGTGAATTGCAATCTGAAGACCATCTTTTCGATCTTTACTGCGGTGTGGGTACCCTTACACTTTTTATGGCTGGTGATGTTAGTAAAGTAACCGGTATTGAACTTGTGGATGTCGCTATCGAAAATGCCAACTTCAATGCTAAGGAAAATGGTGTTGAAAATGTTCAGTTTGTGAAGGGTGATATGAAAGACACTTTCAATGATGCATTTCTGAAAAAAACCGGCAAGCCCGACGTTATCATCACCGATCCCCCGCGCGCAGGAATGCACCCCGATGTTGTGGAACAGTTCATCAGCATGGATGTACCAAGACTGGTGTATGTTAGTTGTAACCCCTCAACAATGGCCCGCGACCTGGCAATATTAAAAGAAGCTTTCGAAATTGAGTGCGTACAGCCAGTAGATATGTTCCCGCAAACCTACCACATTGAAGCAGTGGCAAAGCTGAGACAAAGGCAGACTGCACATTGACTTACAGGCATAATCATTTAAAATTATTTTTCCATAAAGGTTTTATTCTTTCTGCGCCATAGATATATTACGTCTGTTAACTTCAACAAATAAATAAAGGAGGGAAGTTATGGCTCGAAAAAATAAGATCCAGTTTACTATGGTCTTTACCGTACCTGCCGAACATGTGGCAGAGGGAGATAATCTGTTTAAATCTCATGCAGCGTGGATGGAACGAACTCACCACAGAAATGGTGAGAAAGCACTTCTGATTTACGATCTGTCTAAATCACCAGAAATGGAAGATCCGATGAACCCCGACTCAAAACCAACCGGAAGAACTCACTTCATCTTATCTGAAGTGTACGAAAGCCCGGCAGGATTGCAGGACCACTGGCAGCAGGCTGACGAAAACTGGGATGATTTTGACAACCTGAAAGCATGGATGGGCAAAGGTGAGTTTCTGTTGGTAAACGGAGCAAAAATAGAACACTCACTCTGGTGATCCCTTTAATTTAAAGCACAAAACTTAAAAGGAACATTTTCAATACAGAAGTGTTCCTTTTTATTTGTAACGAAATGAACCAGGAAGTATATATTTTTTCAGGAATTCAGTATCATTAATTTTTTCTCAATCCGGCGACATATAATTTTATTTTGATACAACCCACTCCCCCAAAAGAAATAGACCACTTCATATACACATCTGCAAAGCTCGAAACAGGTATGGCTGAAATTGAACAGCTGCTCGAGATTCGTCCTGAGTATGGCGGAAGGCACCTTCAATATGGCACCCATAATGCCCTGGTTTCACTTGGGCCATCAGTTTACCTCGAAATAATCTCACCAGATCCCGCTTCAAAAATAGCTCCTGATCAAACTCTTTTCAGTGAATATTTCAGCATGAAATCAAAGCTGACTACCTGGGTATATCGAACAAATAACATTCATTCTTTAGTAAAAAAAGTAAAAGAAGCAGGATTTGAACTTGGGGAAGTTCAGCAAGGAAGTCGGCAGACTGCTGAAAAAACCTTGTTAAAATGGCATCTCACAAACCCCCGCAAAATGCTTTTTAATGGAGCTGTTCCATTTTTGATTGATTGGGGACAATCAAAACATCCAGCATGGTCAGCACCAGAAGCAGGTACTCTCGTTGATTTCAATATCTCACATCCTCAGCCTGAATTAATAAAAAAAGCACTTGAGGCCATTGGAACCGCTGTTAATATTGAAAAGTCCAGCCAGATACAGCTGACTGCATTTATCGAAACAAAAAAAGGAACGGTTGCCTTGTCGTGAATAACCCGCACATTTAACATATTTACTTTGAGATATCCGGGTTAAGTAATTTAACCTCAAACTCTCTGGCATCCATTTCCTGTCCATTCACAATAACCGCAAGCCGATGCAATCCGGGATAATGCTTCCGGGTTGTCATTTCGCGGAATGACTGCGACCTGGCGAAAGCTGACTCATCTCCCGATGCATACCAGTTTTCTGTTATTTTAAAGATTTTTCGGTTCCGGTTGCCATTTGATTTTACATAATCAATTGCATATTCCAGACGGATTTTCTCAGATTTATCACTGTTATTCTTTAAAGAAAATGAAAAATCAAGCTTTTTACCTATATATATAACTGACTGTACTTGTAAATTTGTGACCTCTATTTCATCCGGCTCCTCAAAACCGAATAATTTCAGCGATCCGGGATGTGCATTTTTCAGCAGGGTCCGGCAGCCGTGTTTCACAATCCAGTCGGTTTCATTCGCTATTCCCATCCACTTCTTACCGATCTCAAGAACAAGCTCCGGGTGGTCTTTTGCAATATCATTCAGGTTGTTGGCGACACTACGCCTGACATACTCCGAAGTGTCTTCTTTTAAACATTCCAAAATCGCCAGCACTGGAAATGGATCTTTTTTGAAAATGGGAAGTGCCATCGCCCAGGGAAGACGCGGACGGCATCCTTCACTGGCAAGCCTTCTGACGTGATGATTTTCATTCAAGGCCCACTCGAGTATTTGCTCCATCATCTTTTCAGGATATTTTTTAATAAACGGCCTCACGGCAAATTCGCAGCTTGCAAACTTTGTGATTTGCTCCATTGCCATCACTGAAGTTTCAAAATCGTGAAGGCCAAATTTTTCCACATATTCCGGGAAAAACATCCCTTCCAGTCTCATTTCAGATAGTTCACTCTGCTCAATATCCCTTACGATAAACAAAATTAATCTAACTGCATCAGGATAATTATCCGGTAATAAGTGATGAAGAATATTTGCGATATGTTTCATTCTCATCTTCAGCTCTCTTTTTTTCCACTCTTCATCGAAGATACGGTTTATAAAATCTTCGCCTTCGAATCCTTCAATATGGCGACTGAGAATTGGATTCAATTTTTCAAAAAATGTTTGATTGTAAAGGTTTTTCAGTAGTTCAGCCATGATTAACTTCGTCTAAAAAAACTGTTTATTCATATTTGTTTTAATACCTGAGCTCATTACTGTCCAAAACGTTTTAGAGTCCATTAGAAATCTTCGTTTCTGTTCATTTATAATAGATTAAATTGTAGTCCGATAATGGATCCCCCCTACTTTTTCTCGCAGAGGTACGCAGATGTTTTCGCTGAGTCTCGCTG
>JAFIFB010000021.1 GCA_020832285.1 Balneolaceae bacterium | reverse complement strand
TCCGAGGAAGAATCGCATAACCGGTTGCCAGTAGAAAGGTTTTTAACACGTTATAAATCTAAAATAGGATCAAACATCGGCTCTGCGAAGTCATAGGCGAGGTATATTTCCCTTGACAAAGTCCTTTTTTAAGGTGTCAGGTTTCAGGAAAAAGTTCCCGTGAAAGAAATACTTATTTAAAATCTGACAGGTTTTTTAAGAAATCAATCCAGCTCAGAGAGTTTAACCGGTTTTCCGGTTTTGGCTGAGCGGTCGGCGGCAAAGGCCACTTTGAAGGAATAAAATCCGGTTTCGAAGTCGGTCAGCGGCATCGGTTCGCCTTTTTCGATGCTCTCTACAAAAGCCTGAAACTGCGGCTGATAGGGATGGTCGTCCACATCACCGGAGTCGATCAGAGGGGCGGCAATCTGGCTCCATCTCTCTTTGGTGGTTCCTTTCAGCCTGGCACTGTAAAATTTGTCATCGAGCAGGCTGCCCTCACTTCCGTTCAGCTGGATGTGGAAATAGTAGGGCTGAAGGGCGTCAATCACAGAAGCGACTTTTCCGATTCGGCCGTTTTTAAATTTCAGCAGGGTTACCGAGGTAGTGTCATACTCATAGGGCGTAAAATGCGGGCTTTTCGACTGATTGCTGTAACTGGTCACTTCTTCAACTTCACCGCCCATGTACCAGAGCAGCAGATCGAGTGCGTGGCATCCGGCCGTTAACAGGCTGCTACCGCCCATATCTTCTTTAACATTCCAAGTGTATTGCCCGTACCACGGACCGATCCCGTGATAATAGTCCACCTCGCCGTAATGCAGATCGCCCAGAAGCCCCTGCTCAAGCATCGAATGGATCGCCATAGCCTGGCCGCTGAACCGCACTTCAAAACAGATACAGACTTGCACACCGGCTTTCTGAACCGCTTCACGGACAGATTTGGCATCTTCCCAGTTCAGTGCTATCGGTTTTTCGATAATCATGTGCTTGCCTGCATTTGCTGCTGCTATCGCCTGTTCGGGATGAAGCGGGTGCTCGGTGCAGATGTCGATAATATCCAGTGAATCATCTTTTAACATCTCCTCATAATCGTTATATACCTTCAGTGGTATTCCGAACTGTTTTTCCAGCTCTTTTTCATCCAGGTTCCGGCGTGAACATACTGCAGTTACGTTTGCTCCTTCTACGTTTTTAAAGGTTTCAATATGGGCTCCGGCTACCCACCCAAGGCCTACAATTCCAACATTCAGATCACTCATAATAACTTTCTTATACTTTCATTTTTTGATTTGTTTAGCTTACCTGAATGTATTTTTATAAATTGACGGATACAAATTTTGTCCGGATTTTTGGATAAATATCATCAAATAACAGCTTGAAATTATCAGTTTACACCCACCCAAAGAACATAACCCTCACTCTCTGCTAAGGGATTTAAGCCGTGCTCCATAATCTACCAGGAACCGTTCATAGGGTTTGTCCAGCAGTTCGGATGAGATCAGGAAATCGGCTGATGAACGGCTGCAAGCCAGTGGGATATTGTAGACAATGGCAATTCGGAGCAGTGCTTTCACATCTACATCGTGGGGTTGGGCCTGCAGTGGATCCCAGAAAAAAATCAGGACATCCAGCTTCCCTTCGGCAATAGCCGCTCCAAGCTGCTGATCGCCGCCCAGCGGACCACTCATAAAGCGGTGTACGGGCAGGTTCAGTTTATCAGTGATCAACCCGCCGGTGGTCCCTGTGCCGTAGAGATCGTGATTTTTGAGGATATCTTTGTTGTATTCGGCCCAGTCGATCAGGTCGCGTTTTCGGTAATCGTGGGCTACCAGGCCGATCCGCTTACGTTTATCCATTTTCGATGTATGAGAGGCAATACTGGGATGTTGTTTTTTCATGGCATATGATTTGAGTAAAATTATTGCAGCTTCAAAGAATGACTTTTCGTGATTTTCTGTAAATCGCAGTATCTTTATAACCTGCATTATTCACCAAGAAATTTGGTTGTGGGTAAGGCGTCTCAAAAATAGTTGCGGAAACGTACCTGAGTACGTTGAGCAAACCATTTTTGAGACAACGCAGCCCACAGGTAAATTTCGCAGTGTGAGAATACGTTGAATAAAATTTTAATCCTTGTTTGATGTAACTTGCTGATGGACATAGCAATAAAGCCAATCAACTATTTTTTGTGAATAATGCAGGATAAGTTATTAAATAAACAATCTCTAACAATTACCATATAAACAAGAAACGAACAAAATGGCTGTAGAACGAACACTAACTATTCTGAAACCGGATTGTGTACGAAAAAATCTGATTGGAGAGGTAACACGCCGAATCCAGGAAGCAGGATTCAAAATTTTGGCAATGAAATTAACCCGCCTCACTAAAGACACCGCTGGCGGATTTTATGCCGTTCATAAAGAGCGTCCGTTTTTTGGTGAATTAACTGATTTTATGAGCAGCGGACCCTGTGTACCTATGATTCTTGAAAAAGAAAATGCCGTTGCCGATTTTCGTAAATTTATTGGGGCCACCAATCCTGCAGAAGCCGCCGAGGGAACCATCCGTGCTGAATTTGCCGACAGTGTTGGCGAAAACATTGTACACGGCTCCGACTCTGTGGAAAATGGAAAAATTGAAGCCGCCTATTTCTTTGCTGAATCAGAAGTAGTAGCCAATCAGGCATAAATAGGTATTGCACCACTTTATTTTGCAAGCTTATATAAAAGGCACGAGTTTTGCGCTCATGCCTTTGTTTTTGGTTTTAAACATGCAGCGTAAGATACTGAGAATTTGATGTGTCAAGAGATTTTTTCAGGCCTGTTTTTTGAAATTAATTTCAAATTTAGTGCCTTTGTTGGGTGAACTTTTGACTTTAATTTCTCCCCCCATACTTTTTACATGGTTATGTACTAAATAAAGCCCAACACCTTTGCTGTCTTCGTGGTTATGAAAGGTTTGATGGATACCGAATATTCTGTCTTTCACTTTTTTCATATCAAAGCCCAGGCCGTTGTCACTGATAATCAGTCGTTTAGTGCCATTTTTAAATTTGGTATAAATCGAGATAACCGGGGCGTGATCGGGCCTGGAATATTTTATGGCATTGGTAATCAAATTCAGGTAGATACTTTCCAGGTACATTTTATTAAACCTGATTTTGGTAAAATTGGAAAAATCGGAATGGATCGCGGTTTTTGATGCCTTGATAAGTGGTGATATGGATTGAAGAACCGTATCTAAAACTTCTTCCATATTGACCTCTTCCGGTTCTGACTGTTCAGAAATTTTCTCACTCAACAGATCTACAAAACTATTTAATGTAACCTTGATGTTTTTACCTGTTAATTTGAGAAGTTCGATTAACTCGAGCGTTTCCTGGTCACTTATTTTAGAATGATCTAAAAGTTCAAAAATAATCTGAAGGCTGCTGATTGGCGATCTCAGATCATGCGAGGTTGTCAGGGTTACCTGTTTTAATTCGTTATTTAGTTTTGTGAGACTATCAATCAGGTGAAGCCTTTCGGTTTCGAGTTTTTTTTTGTGAGTGATATTTTTTGCAATGGCAAACACCAGTTTTTCACTTTCAACCGGTTGTGATGTCCATGCCAGCCAGACGAGTTCTCCATTCTTTTTTACGTACCTGTTTTCAAAATTAAAAAGTGTATTGGAATTGATGATACTTTTCCGTGCCCTGGATGTTAATTCACGGTCCTCTTCAAAGATGAATTCATCGATAGGACGTGAATATAATTCCTGTTTTGTATAGCCCAGCAGCTTTGGAACGGCAGAGTTCACTTTTTTAAAATATCCGTCATATCCCGCTATACATACAAGATCCGGAGAAATGTCAAAAAAACGTTTGTAATCAAAATCAATTGACATTATCGGGAGAAAAATGTTTTGAATAAAAATATTTAGCTTTTACAAAGCCTTATCATTACTTGTGATTTATTCATGGCAGAAGGTGTTGTAAAATATAAAATAATAATCTGAACATGATTGAATAGTTTGTTTAACAGGGAATGAAATCTGAAAATATTGAAACAAAATCAGAATAAATTTACAGGAAGTTTTAAAATACTTTCTCATAAATAAACATCAGCTTTTATCTGAATATAAAAAGCTTTTTTTATTGGAATTGCAGATTTCAAGGATTTTGAGTTCAAATGCCAATATTTCTTACCTCTTCTGTATATTTGGAAGATAAAATAACAATCAAATATCCCAGCGAAGTATGCAGATCCGAGAGCTTTATACCATTCCGTTTTTTCTGTTTTTCATGATAATTTCATGTGATAATGAACAATCTGAAACAGCGGCCATCTATGAATCAGAACCTGAAAGGGTTGTAATCGGTGCCGAAATCCTTATCGACCGGTATCTGGATGAACTGGAAGAGAAACGCATCGGGCTGGTGATGAATCCAACCGCACGGATCGGTGATGTTCATATGCTCGATACACTGCTTGCACTCGATGCCAATGTTACGGCTCTGTTCGCTCCTGAGCACGGTTTTCGGGGAGAAGCCGGTGCCGGTGAGATTATTGAGGACGGAATTGACCAGGAATCGGGACTGCCGGTTTTTTCACTCTACGGAGAAACCCGCCAGCCTACGCCTGAAATGCTGGAACATGTGGATGTGCTGATTTTTGATATGCAGGATGTGGGTGCAAGATTTTATACCTACATCGCCACACTCGGGCTGGTGATTGAGTCGGCTGCAAATGCAGGAGTGCCGGTATGGGTGCTTGATCGTCCGAATCCCGCGGGGGGGAATTACGTGAGCGGCTGGCTGCTTGAAGAGGAATTTGAATCGTTCGTGGGGCAGTATCCCATTCCGATTGCTCACGGTCTTACAATGGGTGAAATTGCCCTAATGATGGTGGGTGAACGCTGGATCGATTTTGAAACAGAGCCTGAATTGCGTGTTGTGGAGATGGAAGGCTGGGACCGTGATATGAAATGGCCAGATACCGGGCTTGAATGGGTGCCGCCATCACCCAACCTTCCTACGTTTGAGCACGCTTTTCTTTACCTCGGCACTGTTTATTATGAAGGAACCACACTTTCAGAAGGGCGGGGAACGGACAATCCCTTTTTGCTGATGGGGGATCCCAGTACAAATCTTACCGATGAAGACATGGAGCGGCTTCAGAACCTGTCGGAAAGTCTGATCATCGAACGGGCGGAGTTTACACCGGTATCTATTGAAGGTGTGGCGCCATCCCCCAAGCACGAAGGAGAGGTTTGTTACGGCATCAGAATAGAGGCAAGAGATTACGATTTTGATCCGGTTATTACAGGGCTGGAAATTTTTTCTGTGATGATGCAAGCTACATCAGAATATGAGCTGCGGTCGTTTCGTCATCTTCTGGCAGGCACACGGGAAATTGACAGGCTGATTAATGGTGAAATCAGCACAGCGGATCTTGATTTTCAATTAGACGAGTATCTCGAACAAAGGAAATCATACCTGCTGTATTGATAAAATTCGCTTTGCTGAAAACTCACGTTCCCAATCTTTGTCGCCTCCATTCATAACATACCAGTGCTGCACTGACCGATGCATTCAGTGATTCCACATTATTGAACATCGGGATTGAAAGCAGAAAATCGCAGTGTTCACCGGTTTTTTTTCTGAGTCCGCGTCCTTCGTTTCCAATCACAAAAGCCATCGGTACATCAAAAGTTTGATTCCAGAGGGTATCACCTTCCATATCAAGTCCGGCAATCCAGAATTTATTCTCTTTGAGCGTTAGAATCGCCTGGTTCAGATTCACAGTCCGCACGATGGGAATACGGCCGGCCGTTCCGGCACTCGTTTTAAAAACCGCATCACTTACGGGTGCTTGCCTGTGCTTCGGTACAATAACCGCACTGATTCCTGCGGCAGCAGCTGTTCGCAGAATAGCCCCGAAATTATGAGGATCTTCAATTTCATCCAGCAGCAAAATAGCTGTATCTGCATCCGGTTTAATCGATTCCAGCCACTCTTCAAACTCCAGATAAGAAACCCGGCTGATCGCTGCCACAACTCCCTGGTCGTTTACACTGCCCACCAGATCATAAAGTTTGTTTCCCGGAACGTCTGTAACAGGAATGCGGTTTTCGGAAGAAAGTGAAATAATCGTTGAGAATGCACGTCGGTTTGCACCCTTTTTCAGATAAATTTTTTCAACCTGATCAGGATTTGACCGCAGAAGTTCTTCAACCGGATGTTTGCCGTAAATAAATGCGTCTGTTGAACTCAAATAGCTTCAGGATTTTTTCTTAATTGATTATTGTATAAATTAATACAGATGTACTCTAAAACCCAACTCTATGACAGAGAATCCTAAAAAAACAGGTTCGCAGTACGGTAAATTACAATTCCGACCCGATCGGCCCTCTAAAAAGCTGCGTATGAAATATAGCTCGCTTTTTATGAACAGCCATACGCTTATTCCATTACTTTCCGGAGCGGTAATGGTTCTCACCGGACTCACAATTGTGGGTATCACCATATTGGGACTGATCTCTCCGCTTTGGATTTCAGCAATTCTAAGTCTTTTGGGAAGTATTTCGTGTATGATGGGAGCTTTTTTGATTTATTATACAATCACGTCACAGGGTTCGTTTGATGGATTAATCAATCAGGCTATCCGAAGAGTGATTCGATCCCAGAATTGAAGATCCTTCATTTAGAATACTATCAAACGATATGCTTACAAGCTGTCGAAATCAAAACTAAATTGACGTCATGATTCGCCAAAAATCTATTATTTTCAAAGCCATTCTGTCTGCCTTTTTTCTGATTCCCATAGTTGCATGTTCAGAAACTTTCGAAACACAAACAAACAACAACAATGATCACCAGCCATCAGAAGAGCATGATTTCAGCTCCGATTTTTACTTTTCGCTGCCCGACCAGCCTGGAGAAATTCATGAAACCGAAGAACTAAATTTTTATATACAGACGGTGGTAGAAGGCATTTCGGTGCCGTGGGGGATGGTATTTTTGCCTGATGGAAGCATGCTGATTACCGAGCGTGATGGAAATCTTTGGCTCGTGCGTAACGGACAGCTTGTGAGTGAGCCGGTGGGAGGTGCTCCCGAGGTCGTAGCACAGGGACAGGGAGGACTCCTGGATATTGAAATTCACCCCGATTTTGAGAATAATGGCTGGATCTACATTAGCTACTCCAAGCCAGGTGATGGTGGTTCACAAACGGCAATTATGAGAGCCCAGTTCGATGCAGACAGCCACTCACTTACCAGCCAGGAAGATATTTATGTGGGGCATCCGTTTTCTGGCAGGGGGCAGCACTTTGGCAGCCGTATCGCATTTGATCATGATGGCTATCTCTTTTTCTCCATCGGTGACCGGGGTGATATGAATACTGCGCAGGATATCACCAATTCGAACGGGAATCTCTTCCGGTTATATGATGACGGCAGCGTACCCGAAGACAATCCGTTTGTGGGCAGAGACGGCCTGGATGAAATTTACGATTATGGCCTCAGGAATATCCAGGGTATGGCGGTTCATCCGGAAACAGGAGTTATCTGGACCAATTTGCATGGCCCTCGTGGTGGTGATGAACTGAATGTTCACAATAAATCAGGTGCCAATTATGGCTGGCCAGAAATTACCTTTGGTGTGAATTATAATGGTTCCGTAATCACAGAGCATACCGAAATGGAAGGAATGGAACAGCCGGTGATGCACTGGACTCCCTCCATTGCTCCATCTGGAATGGATTTCGTATCCAGCGATAAATACCCCGGCTGGCAAGGTGATATTCTGAATGGCGCTCTTGCTTTTCAACTGATTTCACGGATTGTTGTGGATGGGAATAAGTTTGTTCATGAAGAGCGGTTCCTGGAAGATATCGGGCGAATTCGTGATGTGCGGCAAGGCCCGGATGGATTTATCTACTTCAGTAACGAATCCAACGGAACCATCAACCGGATCATCCCGTCAGATTAATATAAATTCTGCAGGAAATATTATCCCATGAATGCCTTTAGTGTGGGTGGCAATAGGTGAAGTGTTTTAAAATGAAGCTGTCAGTCATCAGCTGTCAGCTTTTATTTTTAAAGGGTAAAGATTCCCTTCTTTTTCTGCTGAACAAAATAACCTGACAGAGTTTGAGCGGAGTGAAATCCCGGCAGAATTGTGTGTTAGTGGAATGATTGATTTTAAGGCGTTTCAGGGCAGAGCGTCCCGACTCTGCCAAGAGCCCGGAAAAGCACCGGGCACTCTTGTTGTACAGTGATCCCTTTGGTACAGGTCGCTGAACAAACAATCTCACCTATTTATCCACAAAATTTCCCGTAGATCCAAAAATTAAAACTATTCACGCGATGAAGCATGGTGCACGATATTTTATTACACCATTACATCATCGCGTGACATCTCAACTTAAAATTAATCCAGTTCCTTAATAGCAGAGGCTAACTCCTGAAGCGATTTTTTTGCATCGCCAAAAAACATCTGGTTTTTGTCGCTGTAGAACAGGTCATTGTCAATACCTGCATACCCGGGACTCATACTTCGCTTGAAGACGATAGTTCGTTTGGCTTCATCCACATTAAGGATGGGCATTCCGTAAATTGGGCTCCCGGGTGAAGTTTTTGCTGCGGGGTTTACTACGTCATTCGCCCCGATGATCAGGACCACGTCTGTTGATGGGAACTCCGGGTTAATTTCGTCCATATCTTTGAGTTGATCATAGGGAACATCAGCCTCGGCAAGGAGAACATTCATATGGCCGGGCATTCGTCCTGCCACAGGATGAATGCCATACTTCACTTCAACGCCCCGTTCTTCAAGCAGATTGGCTACTTCTTTCAGTACATGTTGTGCCTGGGCAACTGCCAGTCCGTAACCGGGTGTCACTACCACTTTTTTAGCATAGGCACACTGGATGGCCACATCATCAGCAAACGTTTGCTGGATGGATTTGTCTGAATCACTTGTTTCCGGCCCGCCTGCAGGACCGTCTGCAAAAGAACCGAAAAGAACATTGGGGAGAGTACGGTTCATCGCCTTGCACATGATGTTGGTGAGAATCAATCCCGCAGCACCTACAAGTGTACCGCTGATGATAAGCAGGTTATTGTCAAGAACGAATCCGGCCATGGCCGCTGCAATTCCCGAGTAGGAGTTCAGAAGTGAGATCACCACTGGCATATCTGCCCCTCCGATCGGAAGAACAGTCAGCACGCCAATCAGCAGTGCGAGGCCAAACAGCGACCAGAATACAACCTGGTATTCGGGATCATAGGTGAACCAGCCCACCAGCACAAGCGCTATTGCGGTTAAAATGAGGTTGATATTGTTCTGGCCCGGGAGGGCAATTCGTCCGCCGCCGATAAATCCTTTCAGTTTTCCGAAAGCTATAAAACTTCCGGTGAACGTGATGGAACCGATCAAAATACTGAGGCCGATAGTAATCAGCGACTGCGTATCGAAAAGTGAGGGATCGAGCCGTGTGAATTCACCCCAGGCAACCAGTGCCGAAGCACCGCCGCCAAATCCATTAAAAACTGCCACCATTTCGGGCATTGCAGTCATCTGCACTTTTTTAGCAGCCGTAGCGCCAAGCAGTGCCCCGATGAGCACACCGGCAATGATAAATTCAAAACTGATAATTTCCTGGTCGAAAAGGGTCACTACCACTCCCAGAAACATCCCGAAAGATGCGAGCTGATTTCCGGATCGTGCGGTTGCGGGAGAACCCAGCCGTTTGATTCCGACTATAAAGAATCCGGTTGCGATCAGGTAAACAAGTTGAATGGTAGTTGGTATGTAGCCATGCAGGAATTCAGGGAGGAACTGACTCATTGATCGTCCTCCTTTTTCTTGAACATTTCCAGCATTCGGTCGGTTACCATGAATCCGCCTACAACATTGATCGTGGCAAAGACAATGGCAGCAAACCCAATCCATTGAGCGTAGAGGCTGCCAGAACCACCGGCAATTATAAGTGCTCCGATGAGGGTGATGCCAGAGATGGCGTTAGCGCCCGACATCAGCGGAGTGTGTAGGGTAGGGGGTACTTTTGAAATGAGTTCGAAGCCGACGAATGCGGCCAGAACAAAGATAAAAAGGTTAAAAATAAGGTCTTCCATGTTAGCAGGTATTAGTCTTGGTAATGTTTTAAGAGAGATTATTGATTCTCTTTTACAAAAGGAGAAACCACTTCGCCTTCATTGGTTATGGTAGCGTTCAGGATTATCTCATCGTTGAAATTGAGGTTGGGTTTCCCATCTTCGATGAGCAGGCCCAGCAGCGATAAGAGATTTTTGGAGTAGAGTTTACTGGCGTGATTGGCCAGAGTACTTGGCAGGTTAAGGGGTCCGATTACCAATACTCCGTTATGATTTACAGTTTCTCCCGGTTTGGTGAGTTCGCAGTTTCCCCCTTGTTCGGCAGCAATATCAACAACTACAGAGCCGGGAGTCATATCCTCAACCATTTTTTTAGTGATGAGAAGTGGAGCCGGCCTTCCGGGAATAAGTGCTGTGGTAATAACAATGTCTGATTTTTTGACGTGCTCGTGAATTACGGCCCGCTGCTTCTCCTTATTTCGATCGGAGAGTTCTTTGGCATATCCGCCTTTGGTTTCGGTCTGCTCTTCTTCGATAGGTACTTCCACAAATTTAGCACCCAGGCTTTCTACCTGTTCCTTCACCACTGGGCGGACATCGAACGCTTCAACTACCGCACCCAGGCGTTTGGCGGTAGCTATGGCCTGCAATCCGGCAACCCCGGCGCCCAAAACCAGTACCTTGGCCGGCGGGATGGTCCCCGCTGCTGTCATCATCATCGGCATGTATTTGTCGAGATGTGTGGCTCCCAGCAGGGCTGCTTTGTATCCGCCGATATTGCTCATCGAAGAAAGTGCATCCATCGATTGGGCACGGCTGATTCGCGGAATGGTATCCATCGCAAGCGCGGTAATATTAAGTTTTTGCAGTTTTTCTACATAATCATGGTTCTGCAGCGGCCATATGAAGGAGACCAGAATGGCACCTTTTTTTAGTTTTTTTAGTGTTTCAGTGTCAGGTGCCTGAACACCCAGTAACATATCACAGGAAGCCAGCAGATTGTTTCGGTTTTTTTCAATCGAAGCACCTGCTTCAATATAGTCTTCATCCATATAACTGGATTTAACACCGGCTCCGCTTTCAATACTAACCTTTAGCCCCATGGAGATCAGCTTTTTTGCTCCTTCAGGCGTAAGGGCTATTCGTTTTTCATTTTGCTCAGTTTCTGTACAAACTCCAACTATCATTTTTTTTTCTCCATTGTCATGGTTTGCACAAACATAGGGATTTTTAAAAACTTTACAACATACTCATTAAAAATGGAAGCGTTTTTTGTGGCATTGTTATAAAAAAGCTATGAATCTTATAGAGAATATTGACCAAAAAGGGGTGCGATTTTTCTTACATTGAGCTTAAATAAAATAAATATGGTAAAATCATGAAAGACATAGAAGGAAAAACATTCGACGTTGTAATCATCGGGAGCGGGCCTGCGGGTCTGACAGCGGCCCTCTATGCTGCCCGGGCTGACCTGAATCCTATTGTATTTGAAGGGCCTGAACCGGGAGGTCAATTGATACAAACTACCGATGTTGAAAATTATCCCGGCTATCCTGATGGAGTGATGGGTCCGAAAATGATGGAGGATTTCAGAAATCAAGCGCAGCGTTTCGGTGCTGATTGCCGTTACGGTTATGTAACTAACATCGAATTTGAGAGTCGCCCTTATAAATTAGAAGTTGATGAAGAGGTAACGATTTATGCAAAGACCATCATCATTTCTACCGGCGCTTCTGCTAAATGGTTGAATTTACCCAGCGAACAGAGACTGCGGGGTAAGGGAGTTAGTGCATGCGCCACATGTGATGGTGCGTTTTTCAGGCATCAGCATGTTGTAGTAGCGGGCGGCGGCGATACGGCGATGGAAGAGGCAACCTTCCTCACTAAATTTGCCAGCAAAGTTTCGGTGATTCATCGGCGCGATGAGTTGCGGGCTTCCAAGGCAATGCAGAAGCGGGCTTTTGAGAATGAAAAAATCGAATTTTTATGGAATTCTGAACTTGTTGAAGTTCTGGGCGATCAGGTGGTTGAGGGTGTGAAAGTAAAAAACAATAAAACCGGCGAAGTCATCACCCTTGATGATGTGACCGGCGTTTTTGTAGCAATTGGCCACAAGCCCAACACCGATCTGTTCAAAGGAGTGCTTACGATGGATGATGTGGGTTACATTCAAACCAAAGGACAATCCACCGAAACCGATCTGCCTGGAATATTTGCCAGCGGTGATGCTATGGATCCGGTGTATCGTCAGGCCGTAACTGCAGCGGGAACCGGTTGCCGGGCTGCACTCGATGCCGAACGTTTTCTTGCAGAAAATTTCGATGAAGAAGCTATTGCCCAGGCACACTGGAAATAATCTTCACCTGGCAGTGAAATAGCAGAACCTTTTTGAGTGGCCTCCAAAAAATCGAGCAGTGCCGAATTACGAAATCAAAATAAAAAATCCCGGATATGATTCCGGGATTTTTTAACTATCAGCCTGCTTTTCACTTTTCCGATTTCTCATCTTCTTCATCGGAATCTCTTTCATCTTCCTCTTCATCATCTCTGATCTCGATCACTTCCGCTTCAACTTCATATTCATCCTTTTCGTAATCTTCTTCATCATCGATCTCTCTTTCTACCAAAACGGTAACATCATTGGCCATTAAAACAAGCGTTGTAATGGCGGAAAGTATCGGGGCATAAATCATAAAAAAAGTTGCACCGGCTGCTCCAATTGTTAGTTGGCTTTGAAACAGTGTTTTGCCGTGTTTGTTTTTAATGATTACTCTCCGTGCGTTCCCTTCTTTTACAAGCCGTTTAACCTGAGCAATAATCTGGTCAACGGTTCCCTGGATCTCTTCGATGATGGTTTTAGATTGATTTGCCATGATATATCTGTCTTTTTAAAATTTTTTTGTAAGGAAATGGCTTTTCATAGTTCATACTACGAGAAGACCTATTAAAAAGATACAAACGAAATTATGCTTTCAAGAGTTTTTTGTGCGTCAACAATCGGGGTGGATGCCCGGTTAATTGAGGTAGAGGTAAACATGAGCGGGGGTGTGCCCAAATATTTTCTTGTGGGTTTACCCGATCGCGCAGTTAGTGAATCGAAGGACCGGATTGATGCTGCCCTGAAAAATGCAGGGGCACACTTTCCAAGAGGGAAAATTACTGTGAACCTTGCCCCGGCCGACCTGCCGAAAGAAGGAAGTGCGTTTGATCTGCCCATTGCAGTGAGTTTACTGGCTGTTTCCGGACAGATCGAAACAGATAAACTCGAACGGTCACTCATTCTGGGTGAATTGGCACTGGATGGAAAGCTCCGGGCGGTGAAAGGAGTTCTTCCGATGGCAGTAGAGGCCCGAAACCGGGGGCTGGAGTATGCTCTTGTTCCGAAAGACAACGGCCCGGAAGCTGCGGTGGTGGATGGCATTAATGTAGTGGCATTTGAGGACTTGCAGCAGGTGATGGAGTGGATGCATGATGAACAATCTGTAGCCCCTTTGGAGGTGGATCTTAAGTCGATTTTTCGGGAAAATGGCGAGATGGAGATTCTTGATTTTGAGGACGTTCGGGGACAGGAGAATGTAAAGCGTGCCCTCGAAGTAGCTGCATCCGGAGGCCATAATCTAATTATGGTGGGTCCGCCGGGATCGGGGAAAACAATGATGGCACGAAGGATTCCCACCATTCTGCCACCGCTTACGCTGGATGAAGCACTCGAAACTACAAAGATCCATTCTGTAGCTGGCCTCGTGGAACCTGGGAAGTCACTGGTAACACATCGTCCGTTCCGGAGTCCGCATCACACTGTTTCGGATGTGGCACTTGTGGGAGGCGGCAGTATACCCATGCCGGGCGAAATTTCGATGGCGCATAACGGAGTTCTTTTTCTGGATGAACTTCCTGAGTTTAAGCGAAGTGCGCTGGAGGTGATGCGCCAGCCGCTGGAAGACGGTTCTGTGAGCATTTCGAGGGCGAGAATGAGTGTAAATTACCCGAGCAGAATTATGCTGGTAGCATCGATGAATCCCTCTCCAACGGGTGATTGGTACGATCCAGCCGATGAAAATGGTGCTACCAATATTCAAATGCAGCGTTACCTGGGTAAAATAAGCGGGCCGCTGCTCGACCGGATCGACCTTCATATTGATGTGGATAAGGTGAGTTTTGATGAACTTTCAGCCAAATCAAAAGGCGAGAGCTCGGCCGAGATCAGGAGGCGGGTAATAGAAGCGCGGGAAATTCAGAGCCGGAGGTTTATGGGGGTTCGGGGTGTTTACTGCAATGCACAGATGAACACAAAACTTGCAAGAAAAATCTGCCGTATAGATGAGGCTGGTGAGCAGATGCTGAAAAAAGCGATGAATACACTGGGACTTTCAGCCAGGGCGTTCGACCGGATTCTGAAAGTCTCCCGCACTATTGCCGACCTGGATCATTCCGAAGAGATCAGAACTCATCATATAGCCGAGGCTATTCAGTATCGGACGCTCGACAGGGAGGGCTGGCTGGGATGATGTGGATTGGAGGTAAGGTTGACTTCATGGCGATTTTGGGAATTGCCTCGCGACTCTCAAGAGCCCTTGAAAAGCACAAGGGCACTCTGCCAGGTCGCTTGGGTAAATGACCTGCCATTTATTTTGATTTGTGATCCCCCAATAACGATTAAACGATTTCTGATTGAACGGTATTCGATATTCGATTTTGTGCAATGATCCGATCCAATGACATGGTTTGATGCTTACCCTTGAATTAGCCCCAAAGCGGGCGGCATATCACTAGCCCCGGGTGGAGCGCTTTTTGCGGAACCCGGGGGAAAGAGGACACCCATAACCACAAATCTCCGTATCAATTTTTGAAAAAATATCGATTGAAATCGGAGGTTTGATGGTCAAATCTATGAGAGATGCGGACCCATTTGTGGTACTTGCCGGAAGGTTTTCTCGAAATAAAAATCAGAGACAGCCCAACGCTCCGTGAAGGGTGTAACCGAAAAGGACGCAAAGGATCTGAGTATCGAGTAATGAGTATCAAGTATCGAGACACAAATGGCACAAGCGGGTCAACTACGCCAAAGGTTTCGAAGACCAGGGACGTTGCGCCATGCTAAATATTTTTTTGGTATTTAAATATTAATTTTGAACAAAGAAAAAAGAAACAAACCTTTACCCGTATCCCGTATCCCGTATCCCGTATCCCGTATCCCGTATCCCGTATACGGTATCACTTATCAGGTATGGCTGTTAATTGCATATTATTTTGTAGC
>JAFIFB010000011.1 GCA_020832285.1 Balneolaceae bacterium | reverse complement strand
TCAATACTGTCCAAAACGATTTGTTAAAAAGAAAGTAATTTACAACCTCTAATGACATCTGTTCCCTTTCTCGCAGATTATCGCTGAGTTATCCGCAGATTTACGCAGAAGATCAGCGAGACTCAGCGAAAACATCTGCGTACCTCTGCGAAAAAAAGTAGGGGGGATCCATTATCGGACTACAATTTAATCTATTATAAATGAACAGAAACGAAGATTTCTAATGGACTCTAAAACGTTTTGGACAGTAATGATTTACAATAATTTAACAGAATTGAATTATTCAGAATCATCCCCAGGGTTCTTTAATCAAAGGTTCACTCAAACTATTTCAGAAGTGACATGAATCCACTTTCAAAAAGAGTTCTCATGTCGATCACTGCGGACCCACCCTTGCCAAAGGCATCCCGTTGGGGAAATCCCTTATTCCACTGGAAAAGCACCAGCGGAACAAGGAGGGACTTTTTAAACTATCCTTAAACCCTAAAAAAACGTTACCCCTTCCTTGTGCTGTGTGTTTGCGGCATAGGGAAGGGGGCGGGGGATGGGTCTGAGTGGATAGGGCTAAAAGAATCTGTCGACTGGTAGCATATAATATCGGGTGAGACCTGTCAGGTCTTTACCCGACAAATCAGAGTTGACTTAACAATAGAAGCTGCTGGTGAATTTGTACTTTTAAATAGAATTACTGATTATCCAATAACGATTCGGATGACTACTTTATATTCAGGAAGTTTGAAAAATATCAATGATAGAAATCCGATGTTGAATAAAGAAATTTCCCTATTCGGGAACGGAATTAATAACTCAAAAACCAAAGATTATATGAAAAGATTACTTTTCTTATTCATCTCCGTGTCTGTTCTTTTTGTGCTAAGTACCAGTAAATCGGAAAGTCAGCCTGTTCAAAAAGCTCATTATGAAAGCCCCGATCTCGTTGTAGGCCTGATTGTTGACCAGATGCGACCAGACTATATCTACCGCTACTGGGATAAATTTGAAGAGGGCGGAATCAAGCGCCTTGTGAATGAAGGTTTTATGTTCAGAAATGCTTATTTCCGCCATCTCCAAACCTCAACCGGCCCGGGTCATGCGGCTCAATTGACCGGAGCCACGCCAAGTATTCACGGCCTGATCGGCAATAGCTGGTATGTTCGTGAACTCGACCGCAACATCAATGTTATTGAAGATGTTGATTCAGGCCATCGGGGAGTCGGTTCCCTGCCAGACTATTCCGGTGAAAAATCCCCCGCAAATATGCTGACCACCACTGTGGGAGACGAATTATTTATGCATACCGGCGAGCGTTCCAAAACCGTGGGTATCTCCCGAAAAGATCGCGGAGCCATCCTTCCCGCTGGACATACCGGTGATGCGTACTGGTATGAAGGCTCTACGGGAAATTTTATAACATCCACATTTTATATGGATGAACTGCCCGGATGGATGCAGGAGTTTAACGACAGAAATCTGCCTCAGGAATATTTGACCCGAACCTGGGATACCCTTCTGCCTATCGAAGAATATGTGGAAAGCCGTGCGGATGATAATCCCTATGAAGGCACCTTCCCCGGTATGGATACCCCAACGTTTCCGGTTGATCTGGCATACCTTGTTGAAGAACACGATCAGGGGCCTGGACTCCTCAATGCCACACCTTTTGCCGATGAACTTCTGTTTGAACTGGCAATAGCCGCCATTGAAGGTGAGGAGCTGGGTCACGGTGAAGTAACCGATATGCTGATGGTTGCCCTGTCTGCAGCCGATGCGATTGGCCACCGGTTTGGGCCGGCCTCCAAGCAGGTGCAAGATTATTACCTTAGGCTCGACCGATACATGGCCAACTTTTTTGATTACCTGGATCGTGAATTCGGAATGGAAAATGTCCTGGTTTTTCTGACGGCTGATCACGGTGGGGCCTATGTTCCTGAGTATATGAGTGATCTGGGAATTCCAACCGGACATACCGAGTTTGGTGTTTCGGCTGGGGGACAGGTCAGTAATGCCGTAGGCGAATACCTGGAAGAGACCTATGGTGAAAATTTCTTACTGGCTTACAGCAATCAGAATCTTTTCCTGGATCATGACTTTATCGATGCAAACGGGCTGGATCATGTGGCTGTTCAAAAAGAGGTCAAACGCTTTGCACTATCCCTTGATCAGGTTGGCGGTGCAATTACAGCAGATGCATTGAATAATCAGGAATTTACGATTGGAATGAGAGCACGGGCCATGCACGCATTTCACCAAAAAAGATCGGGAGATGTGGTTGTTTGGCTTCAGCCGCAAACCCACGGTTCCGGAACTGGCGGTACGGGACACGGTTCTGGCTGGGCATACGACACAAAAATTCCACTGATCTTTTTTGGATACGATATCACTCACGGACAGTCCAGCCATAAAGCGTATGTATCGGATATTGCATCCACGGTTTCCGTGTATCTGAATACCCCGTTTCCAAGTGGAAACATCGGGAATCCGCTGAACGATTTAATGAAATAGAATTTTTCAATTCCAGATGATGGTTCGGCGAGTGAGATGTTATTAAAGCCTCTCACCTCTGAACCATCAACTTAATTCACAGTGCCATTTTGCCAAAGACATTTGGTTAGCGAATGGACCAGCAGTAGCTACTTATTCTATTACAATCCTTCCGGTGTTAGTACCTAAAATTTAATATTCTATCATTTTTTGGCAGAATATTAATAATTCAATGTAGGAATAATGATCGTGTGCTTTACTTTTTCTGCGGTGATCAACACCTGCTTACCCAGTTTTGTCAGATAGTATTTGTAGGTGTTTCGAACCTTTTTGACCAAGCCATGAACATGCAATCGCTTTAATATCCGCGATACTTTTGCGCTGCTGAGCTGCGGAAGAACCCCACGAATATGTTTGTTTTGGAATCCGCTGATTGTAAATTCTCCCCGTAGCAAAACCATCAACAGCCGAAGGTCATCTTTACCGAACAGGTTAAACCCTTTATAGGTGCGATCATTTTTTGTTTTGGGCTGGCTGATTTTTTCGAGTCGTTTTCTGCCCATGAACTTGATGTCAAATCCCGAGATAAACTCCAGGTACCGGCGATTACAGCCTTGCAGAATATCGGCCAGCGGAGACAGACTGTAGATCGTTTTTTTGACCCCGGCCAGTTGGTGGGAACTGGTTCCGTTACGATGTTCAACCTTTCGGTAGTGTTTAAAAAAGCTCACTTTATTTGTGGTGGTTTCAATGCGAAGAATCTTGCTGAATTTATCATACATCTTGATGGCGTTGACTCCCATATGATGTTTGATCCGGCTGCCCTCAAGACGAACGTTGTAGGCATTGCCGATTTCTCCCTGGTAGCGAGGGTCCAGCTTTTGCCCTAAAAACGTGGCGATGTTTTCGGGTTTGACCGTATGAATGGCTGTGGTTATCAACTGCTGATAGATCCCCTGAAGATCGCTTTGTTTTTTGAAGACGATATCACTGGCATACTCACACTGCATCAGGCTCCAGTGATAGTCTTGGTCAAACTCGGTGTATACCGGACAAAATCGCCCGGCAAACCCATCGAGCTTCTCATGCAGGACGTCGATGTCCATCTCATTGGCAAGGGACTGGGCTTTGTCCCAATCGTCTATGCTGTCAAAGGCATTGTCAAGCATCGTGTAGGCGATGCCGGCCCCGTCCAACCGGCTGGCTAACCACCCATGACCGTTAAAATACACCTGAAGTTTAAACGGGCACCACGTGGGCACCCGTACGTAACACAGGCCAAGCTCCGGATCGATCAGATAAAAATAGTAATGCAGGCATTTGCTTTTCGTGCCTTTTAAAAAGGTTTTTCCTGTGGCCTTGTCATGCCAGGGGCGGTAGCTCGGGCAGGCTTCCATTGCCGATAAAATGGCAACCAGCCCCGGATGGGTTCCCCGCTTAGCCAACGCCTTTTTTACCAAATCTTCTTTGCGAATATGGGATTTACGGATAAATTCAATTTCAACACCTTCCTGGCGCGCTATGTGCTCTGCATTATCGCGAATCCGGTCTCGATAGGGTTCGGCAAAACGAGAGTAATCAAAAATCCGTATATTGCGGCTATACAGATAGCCGCTCATTCCCTGAGCATAGCACAGTTGGGGAAGTGTTCCGGTAATCACAATACGATCATAGCAATGAAGCACTCCACTGATTTTATTGGCATAGGTATCGGTGAGTAAGTCCATGACAGATCACGATAGGTGAGAGGTTAATGGTACCCATAAAATACATCATTCTAACCTTATTTGGTTCTGGCTTCGCCAGGTTAAGTTATAAAGAGAGCTGATCATCACTATTTTCTGTAAGCTATTCTAACTGTCAGCACCTCAAAATAATATTGTACCTTCATCAGGTAATGCATGTTGAAATAATTTGTGTTTATTGTTATATGATGGTAAGGTAAAGGTTACAATCTAAACCAAACGTAAAAATCGGATAACGTGCTGATTGGTGGTGTTGCTTTTTCTTTTTCTATAAAAAAGTAACAGGTCAAGCTATTTTCACAATATTATAACGCTGGTATTTTCTGATCTGAATATGCAATCTCCGGAAAAAAATCCCAATTCACCTCTCTCTTCAAAGCATATGAAAGAAAAGCAGTGGGTGCGCCGGGTTCGCGAAGAGGGGGACCGGAAAGCATTTGAAAGTCTGTTCCGTGCTTACTATAAACGCCTTCACGGTTTTGCTTACAGTTACACCGGACAGGCTGAGGCGGCTGAAGATGTTGTACAGTCGGTTTTTTTAAGGATCTGGAGCAACAGAGAAAGCTGGGATCCACCCGGAACAGTTAAACAATATCTGTTTGCTGCGATTCGAAATGAAGCACTCAATAAACTGAGGCACCAGAAAGTTGCAGACGATGCAGAAGATGAAGTGATTCACAGTTTCCGGGAGCTGCAGGATGATGAAGAACCGTTTATCATAAAGCAAGAGAGCCGCGACGTTGAAGAACTTCGGAAAAAAATTCAAGCCGGTATTGATCAGCTACCACCGAAATGCCGACAGATTTTCCTGCTGAACCGCCGCAGCGGACTTACCTACATTGAAATTGCCGACTATCTCGGTGTTTCTATTAATACCGTAAATACCCAAATGGGAAGGGCATTAAAATCACTTCGAGAAACCCTATCCGATTACATACCCGGATTAATCGCCGCCGGTATTTCCAGATTGTTTTTCTAATCCCCTTCTTTCCTCGTCTGTCCAGTGTCCCAAAGGGATCACTTTGTGGCATTTCTGGACTGACGAATGTGAGGGCTATGACCTGGATTGCAGGTAGCGAGGACTGGGTTTGATTGATGGTCGTAGAGATTCGACAGACGAGGAAAGCACTCGTCAGTCGAGGGGATGGATTCTTTTCGTCTGTCCAGTGTCCCAAAGGGATCACTTTGTGGCATTTCTGGACTGACGAATGTGAGGGCTATGGTCTGGATTTCAGGTAGCGAGGACTGGGTTTGGATTGATGGTCGTAGAGATTCGACAGACGAGAAAGGCACTCGTCAGTCGAGGGCGTGGATTCTTCTCGTCTGTCCAGTGCATTTCTGGACTGACGAATTTAGAGGGCTATGGCTTGGATTTCAGGTATAAGGGGCTGGGTTTGGATTGATGGCTGTGAAGATTCGACAGACGAGGAAGGCACTCGTCAGTCGAGAGGATGTTGAGTGTTGAAATATTTCATTTAATTTGTGTTATTAAATGATAATCTGTAAAAAGTAAATAGAGATGAAGTTTTATCAGGGGAAAATCTACCACGTTTATAATCAGGGAAACAATCATCAGAAAATATTTTTTGAGAGGAGAAATTATCTCTTTTTTCTTAACAAAATGAGAACTTATCTTTGTCGGCACTGTGATATTTTATCATGGTGTCTGATGCCTAATCATTTTCACTGGATGATTCAGGTTCATCCGGATTATGAAGATCATTTGGAAGATCATTCAAACAATATGAATGCTCCAAAAGTAGACCCATTAAACAGATCAATATCTATTCTTTTAAGTTCCTACACAAAAGCAATAAATAGAATGTATAGCAGGTCTGGGTCATTATTTCGGGGCCGTACAAAGTCAACAGATCTCTCACTGGATGACCGATCTGATAATCAACATCCGTTAATCTGTTTTTTCTACATCCATCAAAATCCACTTAAAGCCAATCTGGTGAGTAAATTGGAAGATTGGGAATTTTCATCTTTTCGAGATTATGCAGGATTAAGAGAGGGAACGTTATGCAAAATAAATCAAACACAAATTCTTCTTGAACTACCAGCAAGCCATCAAAAATTCAGGAAACTTTCTTATCAAACAATACCTGAGCATTTGTTGAATGACATTATTGATTAATAGCATAACAGACGAGGTTGGCTCCCTCGTCTGTCCAGTGCGTTTCTGGACTGACGAATTTAGAAGGCTATGGTCTGGGATTTCAGGTATGGGCTGGGTTTGATTGATGGTCGTAGAGATTCGACAGACGAGGAAAGCACTCGTCAGTCGAGGGGGTGGATTCCCTCGTCTGTCCAGTGCAGTTCTGGACTGACGAATGTGAGGGCTATGGTCTGGATTTCAGGTAGCGAGGACTGGGTTTGGATTGATGGTCGTAGAGATTCGACAGACGAGAAAGGCACTCGTCAGTCGAAGGGATGGATTCACTCGTCAGTCGAAGGAGTAGTTTTTCGAGCCGGCTATTCAAAAGGTTATTTTACTGTTTTTTTACAGGTACTAAGTAGTAAAATGGTACTCAAAACGGTCGATTCCCGGCCTTGGAACTGGATATTTACCGTCTGAATCTGCCTTCAAGGGTGCTGGGGAATCCTCCGTTAATTTGTCAAGTCCCGGAGCGAACTCGTGCTCACAGTTGAGCATGTCATCATAGGTAATGACCCGGCCGGTATGTGCAGCCATTCTTCCCATGGAGGTTACAAGACTGGCTTCGGCACCTCGTTTTGCTTCATTGAATGGCTTGTCTTCACGAATTGCTTCGATCAGGTGGTCCCATTCAAGTTGGTAAGGATTAGGTTCCGACCTGGAGAATGACCAGGAAATGTCATCACTTTTTTCCAGATCCTGCCCTTTGTAAATACGGCTCCTGGCCGGATAATGAGCACTCTCCGAGATGACTGCAGATCCCTTGCTGCCATGAACGTAACTGGCAAACTCAGTATGACAGCCATCAATAGACCTGCCATACAAGAAGAACTTGGTGCCATCGGCAAAGGTGTATTCTGTTGAATAGTTATCGAAATTCTGATCCACCGAATTGCCGCGGTAATGTCTGCCCCCCGTAGACTGGGCCTTTACCGGCCAGGCATCTTTCATCCAGCAGCATTCATCTATGTTGTGTATATAAAAATCACTGTAATTGCCTCCGCTGGCCCACAGAAAACTGTGAAAACGCTTTGTTTGGTAGAGCATTTCACTGATATTATCCGGCTTGGGATCGGACGTGAAAAATCCAACAGGCCCATGCATCCTGTAAGCTCGCATGGTTATAATATCGCCAATCTGACCATCCTGAATACGGTCGTAAAGTTCCCCTCGCGCTTCACAATGACGGCACATCAGCCCGACACCTACTTTCAGGTTCTTTTTCACGGATTCTTCCGCAAGCTGGAGAAACCTGCGTGTGGTAGGCCCGTCTACCGTTACGGGTTTTTCCATAAAAACATTAAGGCCTTTTTCTACGGCGTATTTAAAGTGTACCCAGCGAAATGCAGGAGGAGTGGCTAATATGACAACATCACCCGGACTGAGACAATCCATGGCATGCTTATACGCATCGAAACCAACGAATTTGCGATCTTCAGGAACATCAACCTGCTCGGGATGAGCTGTTTTTAGGTTGTAACTACGTTCTATACGTTCCTCGAATATGTCAGCCAAGGCGACCAGTTTGATCGGGCCGTTCTTAACGGACAAGGCATTGGAAGCCGCACCGGTCCCCCTGCCGCCGCAACCGACCAATGCTACCTTGATAGTGTTGTTTTCGGCAGCATAAACATTTGGAATGAACCCTGCTGCCAGGGCCGTTGTGACGGTGAATTTACCCGCATCTTTAATGAATTTACGGCGTGATAAAGATTTTTTATTAGAATGATTCATGTTATTGTACTTTTTATTTTGATACTAAGTGGTTTCAACTCTTGAATCCCTTCTTAAATCTAAACAAGCGTTCTTAAAATAATACCCCATTTGCAAAGGCCCAAAACGACTAATGTAACATTAACTTCTTTAAATTTTAATAAAAAATCCTTTAAATAGAAGCAGTCCTTTTTCAAAAACAGGTACAGAATAGCATGTACGGTGGTGGACGTGGAGATTCCCTCGTCTGTCCAGTGTCCCAAAGGGATCACTTTGTGGCAGTTCTGGACTAACGAATTGTGAGGGCTATGACTTGGATTGCAGGTATGGTGGGACTGGGTTTGGATTGTTTGACAGGGAGATTCGACAGACGAGAAAAGCACTCGTCAGTCGATGTGGGTAGATTTCCTCGTCTGTCCAGTGTCCCAAAGGGATCACTTTGTGGCGTTTCTGGACTGACGAATTGTGAGGGCTATGACTTGGATTGCAGGTATGGTGGGACTGGGTTTGGATTGTTGGACAGGGAGATTCGACAGACGAGAAAAGCATTAGTCAGTCGATGTGGGTAGATTTCCTCGTATGTCAAGTGTCACAAAGGGATCACTTTGTGGCTTTTATGGACTGACGAATGTGAGGGCTATGACCTGGAGTGTAGGTAGTGAG
>JAFIFB010000006.1 GCA_020832285.1 Balneolaceae bacterium | reverse complement strand
CACTCATCACCAAAATTCAACAGATGCTTAAATAACTTAGAGATTTCACTCATTGGATTTTTCCTCAAAAGTACTACCTCATCTATTTACCCACAAGGTTTCCAGTAGAACCTAATAATTTTGATAGATTTTCTCAATTTTTTTCTGTGAGTACCGAGCGAAGCGATTCCCGTGAAACGAAATGCAGGCTAAATCTCGTTTATTTTGGTTGATAATAAGAGGAGTCATTTGATTATGGGGACTTTTTGAGTCTAAAACCTTATCCCGTATTCATATTAGAATAACAAAAAAAAGCAGTCCCGAAACGAATCAGGACTGCTCTTAGGGTTTTGGGAGGGTATAGTGTCTTTACAAGTTTATTCTTCGTCTATGCTGCTGCTTGTACTTTGAACGGAAGCAAGTCCTTGTGGTTCAATGATGGTGTTATCATCGAGAGTTACATCTGTTTGGGCTAACATCCGGCCATTTAAAGTCGCACCATTTTTCATAGTGATTCCTGATTGGGATAAAATGATCCCTTCAAAGTGAGAGTTCTCTTCTAAATTAACCTCACCGGCAACCTGCCAAAAAATGTTTTCGGCAACGGCACCATCACTCAGGTTGATTTCTACATCACGATTTACTGTAAGGTCTTCAGAAATTTGGAAAATCCACACATCATCAGCATTACCGGACAGTGTAATATTACTGGAAATTTCAACTGAATCATTCCACTTGTAAATTCCCGGTTCAAGTGTTGCTGAGGATTTAGTTGTACGTTCACTCATTCTTTGGTCAGCGTTATCACGCATTTCGTTGTTGCGTTCTTTGTTGTCACGCTCATCCTGGCTTAATTCTGAATCTCTTTCAGAATCATCATCACGTTCAAAATTCCAGCTGGACTCAACCAGAACATCTGATTTGTGGAATTTGTAATCAATGAAATCAGCCGGCGAACGTGCTTCGGAATCGTTATAAGCTGTTACCATATCATCAACCGCGTTATTCATATTGCCAGCATTTGAAGTTGTATCATTGGTTGAATATTCCCGATTTTCATTTGTACTTTGAGTAGTCTCTCTGCGTGCTTCTTCTCTTTCATTTCGGACATCTTCCCTGTCTCTGCGGACTGCTTCTTTATCGATATCTTCGTTCTTTAACCAATATGCTGTTTTATTATCTTTAGAGTCTCTGGAATCATTGTCAAAACCCTTTTCTCCGGTTATTTGTGATGTTGAATCGTTATTAATTGAAGACTGTGCAAGAATAACGTAATCAGCTGCACTTCCAAGGTCTACTTTTTCTACTGAATCGCTGTTGCCTCCAGTAGTAAAACTCCACTCTTTACCATTCACCGAAGGCGTTCTGTTAAAATCAGATTCCTCATTGTTGAATCTTTCATCGTTTAATTCTTCGTCGTTGATTTCCTCATCTTCTAATCTTTCATTTCTTTCAATTGAAAAATCATCATCAGATCGGTTGGCGGCTGTTGTTAAATTAGCGGTATAATCTGTTTCCGCTTTTAAACTATTTGTGGTTGTAAACATTGCCTTATTTCCGGAAAATTCTAATGTACCGGATACAGACTCTGTGCCCTGCATTAATGTAAATGAGGAACCGTTCATGGATGTTGAATCCACATCTTCGTTAAATGTAATTTCTATAACGGCGTTTCTGGCTACATTCACTTCACCATCGGATGGGGAAGTGCTTACTATAGCCGGTTCATCATTGATGGATCTCTCCGGACTTACTGCCGACTGATTTACACTACCTATTATAAAAACAGCCAAAAATAATGCTGTAAATGACGTATTGAATTGGAATATTTTTTTTAATCTCATGATTTTTTTAATTCTCTGAATTTAAATGTTAGTATGAATTTTTTATCACGTGTTTAACTTACACTTCCATTAATTGATAGACGTTACAAGGAACAACGCATTCGTTGGATATATCACACTATTCTGTTTTAAATAAACTGAACAACCATCTGAGTGAATCCCTTCTGAAATCTTTATTAACTTGGGTCCGGGAAAAGATCTTATGAATTTGGCAAGCTAATAAGTCCCGCCCCTTAAACCTGAGTTCGATTAATGAATTTGTTAATGAAAGGCCCCCCTTAAAAAAGGGGACTACCCCTCTAAATCTTACGCCCGAGGGAAGGGACAGGCTTTGTTAGGGGAGACTTTTTCAATAGTCGAACTCGGGTCTTAAGGAATCGGGGCAGGCTCATACGATGGAGGGAAATTACTATTGCAACACTTTTATATTACCCTGAAAACTTCGCCGGGATGTATTAAACAGAACCCAAAGTGGAGCTCAGGCTATTTAGATGGAAATGGAGTTAAGATGCTGCCACTAAAGCATTTTGCATCGTTCTTATTTTGCCCTGGTCGGTTTTGATTAAATCATATTGTGATCGAATCATCGATTTTTGATCACTGTTCAGATGCTCTGATTCATCTTTAAGCACATTTTTATATGTTTCAATTGCTCTCTCTTCTCCTTGATCGCAAGAATTCAGAATCGCTTTTCTGTCTTTACCTGTTAGCGATGATTTGACATCCATCCATGTCCGGAAAAATTTACCTGACAGGTTTGAGCCTTCTTCTGCTTTACCACCTATTTTGTCAATCTCACTGATCAATTCATGCCGGCATTTTTGGCTTGTTTGAGCAAACTTTGAAAACAAGGTTTTTAATGCTGACTCTTCTGTATTATCTGATGCAGTTTCGTAACCTTCAATTCTGTCGTTATTGATGATTAAAAGTCTGTTTAACTTGTTTATGGTGTTCTCTTTTTTCATGATCTATAAATTTCAAAGTTTAGTACTATCGTTAATTTGTTGTAAAAATTAAACAAGGAATCGAACTTTATATCCGACTCCTTGTATTTTACCGGAAGCTTATCGGTGAATTTCTCGCCCGTCATTTTCATGCCAGGTCCTTTCAAAGTATTCCGCATCCTCGTCATTTTTTGGCTTTACGCCCAAAACAATATGACCATCTTTGATAGCTGATTCATATATTTTTGCACGGTCTTTGGGTATTCCCCAGCCTACCAATGCTCCAATGATACCACCAGCTATTCCTCCAGCACCTGCACCGGCCAGGCCGGCTGCAATAGGGCCGGCAACGACAATCCCAAGTCCCGGGATAACAACACTGGTTCCAATTGCAGCAATGATTCCTGCAATAGCGCCAATAGTGCCGCCAATGGCTGAACCGGCACCTGAACCGGCAGCTGCTTTATTGCCGAGTTCAGTTTCACTCTTGTCTCCTGAGAAATATTTTTCATGGGTTTCTTTAGACATTACCAGGTTAATCTCATCCTCGGTATATCCTCTCTCATGCATAGAATTATAAGCATTTTCTGTGCTTCTTCGGTCACGAAACATTCCTGTTAACATGCCCTGTTCAGATGCACGATTATTATTTTTTTGATTAGCATTCCTAGTGCCACCATTCTTTGGATGATCACTCCTATGGTCATCATTTAGATGCTCATCATCTCTAAAATTTATGTTTTTTTCCATAACGTTATATAGTTTTGATTTTTGGTTTATTTACTCTCTTTATTTGTATGTAAAGATTTTTATTCGAATTAAAACATTCCAAGGAGCCAAAAGATGATTACAAAAACGATAATGGTGCTAAAACAGCCACCACCTAATTTCATGGCTCCGTATCCCGCTATTCCTCCTTTTAATAATCCACTCATGATATTCTTTACCTTTTTTTAGTTATTATGCTTGTTTTACAGCTGCACCCATGTTTACCACATCTACAGCTATATCCGTTAGTTTTTGATCGGCTGTTTTCTCTTCATCGAGTGTTTCAAGCAACAGCTTTTCAGCTTCTTTTAAGCCAAGTGTTTCAGCAAATTCACGAAGTGTGCCATAAGTGGCTATTTCATAATGTTCTATTTTTTGCGCTGCGGATATAATTCCGGCATCACATTTGGGGCCTTTTTCGCAATCTTCCAACAATACACTTGTTTCGGTAATCAAGCCTTCCATAGCATCACATTTAATGGTCGAAGGTTTTTTGCCTATCTCTTTAAACACTTTTGCCAGTCGGGTAACCTGCTCATTGGTCTCTTTCAGGTGGCCTGTCAGTATTAAGATCAGATCATCTGATGCAGCCTGTGAGATCATTTTAGGAATAGCTTTTATCAATGCTTTTTCGGCCCAAAGAATATCCTTCAGTTGCTCTTCAAACAGTTCCATAAGCTGTGAAGAGTGCATACCTTTGTCTACAGGATTTCCATTGAATTTAAAATATTTATCTGATTGTTTTCTTGATTTCATTTGCATAAAACTGTCTTGATTTAGAGAACAAAAGGACTGTGAAGCCTGGCGTTTAATGGTTTACAATTTACATGTACATGTTCACAATTAGTGATAATCTGGAATAAACTTACTTTGGTATATGATCCAGAAATTCTTCATTATGAAAATTATTTGAATCTGGCATCTCTTTATTTGGCATCCCATTTTCTTCATAGGGATCTTCAGGGTTTGGTTTTCTCTTGTCTTTGTCATCGTTTTTTAATGGCCTTTTAATAGTGTCTCCCGGATTATTTTTTCTTTTCTTTTTCATTGCATTATTAAATTTATTATAAGAAATGAGCGTCCACCATATTGGCAAACATGAGTACTAAAAGCATTACAAAAAAAAAGGAAAGGCTTGTATGTTTTACAGTAGAATTGCAGTATAATCGATTAGTATACATTTGATTTTAAATTTTATATTTTGCTCTTGAATTAAACCGAAGAACAGATAAACAGAAAAATGTCCAGCCAATCTAGTGTCGTGTCAACTGTAAAAGTGTGAGAGAGTCATCAGACGAGTCGTTCCGGGATCATCCCAATCATCTACATTGGTATATTTTTTGAAAAACTCGTCAGATGACTTAACCTGACGTTTTATCTTTGGCATAACACTACGCTTGCAAGAGAGTTATTGAAAGAGAACGTATATGAGTATGTAAGTGCTGATGATATCGCCTATCTAAAGTTCCGAAAAATGGCGATGTAGTGGCTACAAAAAAATGAAAAGTTACTCCCATATTTCAGGCATAAACTAAATAAGAATAGTTATAATAATAATTTATGGATTTCAATACGTGGAAATTATTTGAGAAATTTTTTACCCGGCCTTGAATCAGTTGGCGGGAACAGGGTGTTTTCAGCGACGCTTTGGCAGCATTTTATACCGGCCGGATCTTTGATTAAAGTCGATGAGTGTGATGGACCATTACCCCACGGGGATCCCTTTGTTAGTGCCATATGGCTTAGCAAATATTTATTTATCGCTGATGTCATGTTTTTCGATTAGGTTAATGTATTGATTTACGAC
>JAFIFB010000126.1 GCA_020832285.1 Balneolaceae bacterium | reverse complement strand
GCTGGTTGCTGGTTGCTGGTTGCTGGTTGCTGGTTGCTGGTTGCTGGTTGCTGGTTGCTGGTAATAATAAATTTTACAACTTAATCCGCAATTCCAAAATCTTTTTCATCCCGGGCCACATTATCATGCAGCGGTGTAAATCTGGATAGTGCAAGTTTGGGATACTGAAACGCCGCTTACCTTAATAAATAGTAAGCATTGTCATCTCCAAGTGAGCGGAGCAAACGCGTGGAGAGATCTCCTTATTCATAGGAGTAATCAAAACAAGGCCTCAATACACTTCTCCACTACAACCCAAAAAACGGGCCTGCGGTCGAAAATGACAAGACAAGCAGGATCAAAAAAATTAGAATCGCTTCCCAAAATACCAGGTAATACCGACACCGGCATCCCACTGGCTCAGATCCTGCTCTTCATCCAGGTTTAATGCCTGGCCATTTAATTCCAGATCATATTCCATCCCTACATGATATCTTGCATGGAGAGAGGCAGCCAGCCAGGGACGAAAAAAGTACCGGCCACCCGCACCGGCTATCATCGAAATACCGTTCATTACAAGATCACCTTCGCTATAAAAGCCTGGAAAATCCACAAAAATCCGGTCGATCTCCATCCGGCTGCTGTTGATCTGCACATCCAGAAAAGGTCGGAAGGCACTCAGGGTAGCTCCAAAATTATAGCGAAAACCTGCACCAAACTCGGTATGCGTGTACCTGTTCCAATCTCCGCTCATATTAAAATCGCTCTGGGAAAACTGTGCAAATGCTTCCATTCTCTGGTTGAATCCGTAGCCGGCCGATAACTGGAAACCCCAGCCATTTGGGTCGTAATCCCGGATTCCTTCAAGAAACTGGCCCGATGTACTCCATTGCCCATAATAGAGATTGAGATTGGTATAAAATCCGCTTACATTCGATCGAATATCCTGTGCAGACACCTGCCCGGCTGAAAATGCCTTCATGAAGATGATGGCTGCACAAATCATACTGCAAAATGTCTTTTTCATAATTTTATTTTTTGATGCTTTTTATTCTGATTGGTTTACCTCAACCTTTTGACAATCAGTTTCATACAGCGATTTTCAAAACCACTGCCAAAAAACATGATTTTTATTCACTCCACAACAATGGACACCCGGCCCGACTCCACTCGCAGACGCCTGACAGCCCGCCCTTTCTCGAAGGTTACTGTTCCGGTGGCCTGATCGCTGTACTCGGGATAGGTAATCGGCAGCCAGGTTCCGTCCACAGCCTCCACGGCTTCAAACTGTACGGCAAGAGTTGCGCGGCGTGAACTGCCCCGGCTTCGAACATCCTTCACACGCCCCTTGATTCTGGACCCCGGATCAATCACACGATATCCACCCGAATAGACGGCTCCGGCAACAGTGAGATAAAACTGATCGCCCGGATTGTGAGTAAGTGTGGAAACCGTTTCATCAAAAATTCCTTCTACAAACAGGTTTGCAACTCCCACTTCAACTGTGCGGAGAGCCGGGGTTACATTTTCAGCTTCAGTTGATTCTTCCGGTAAATCCGGAGAATACTCAATTTCATCATCTACTGATTGTACATCCCCTTCTTCACGTTCGGCACTCTCCGGTTCCGGTTGACTGCGATCTTCGGTCTCGCGGGATACGGTCACATCAGCTTCATCTTGTTGAATAAATTCCTGGTCTTGTTGCTGCGAACGAACAACAACCGGAGCCGATAACGGTGAAACAATGGAAGCACCTGATTGGGAAGGCTGATTTCGCTGTTCTCCATTCACCGGTGCAGAATAAACCGACAATTCACGGGATGGCGGAAATTGTGCCATCTCAACCGCATCTTCCTCTACCCGTAAATGCTCTTCGGCCTGCCCCTTTGGATTTTCGGATGTTCCCGAAAATATAGCCGCTCCCAGCATGATGAGAAAGGCCAGCCCAATAGCTCCGCCGATAATTTTACCTTCCGTGGTTTTAAAGAAATCGTATACATTCGGTTTTACTTTCGAATACCATGATGTAAGAGTAGTAACAATCGCAATTGCCCGGGAATTGAAATGGGAAAATCCCGCTTCTTTTGTGGCATCCTCAGAAACTGGCAGTTTCTCTTTTGAAAGCAACTGCACTGATACCCGCCCTGAAACTCCAATGGCATTCAAATCATCCAAAACTTCACCGGTATTTTTATATCGACGTGATGGATTTTTCTGCATCAGTTTTTTAATGACCGGGCCAGCCCTGTTGCGGCTTTTCAGTCCGGCAGAAAACTCACTTGCAGGAAATTTATATGACCCTTTCAGAATTTTTTCGGTTAGATCGGTATCAGCATCAGCCGTGAATGGAAGGGAACCTGTCAGCATTTCGAAAGCAACCACACCCACAGCATACAGATCGGCCTGAACAGTCGGTTTGCCGCCGGTCAGCAGCTCTGGTGCCATATATTCAAGGGTACCGATAACCCGGTTCATTCGGGTGATGCGGGCACTGCTTTCGAACCGGGCCACACCAAAATCCATCAGTTTCACATAGCCGGACTGGTTGATCATAATATTGCCGGATTTGATATCCCGGTGCAGAATTTCATTTTGGTGTGCTTCTTCCAGCCCCTCCAGTAACTGAATCAGCACTCGTATTACTTCGGTTTCTGGCATTTTTTTATGAACCGACAAGATCTGTTCGAGTGTTTTCCCGTTAACAAACTCCATAACCAGGCAGTGCAGATCATCCTCCGAAAAAAAACTGTATAGCGTGGCGATGTTTGGATGTGAAAGCCGGGCCGTAACATGGGCCTCATTTCTGAATCTTATTAACAGATCGGGCTGGTGCAGCATTTCGGGATGAAGCATTTTGAGAGCAACCATTCGTCCCAGGCTCATATCGCGTGCACGGTACACCACTCCCATACCGCCCTCGCCCAACAGCTCTTCAATCTGGTAGTTTCTTATTTTTCGGCCAATCATTGTTCTGTAATTATAGCCCGTGTGGGCATATTATCGATTGCCAGCTCCCGGCGGTATTCCACCAAAAGCAGGGAAAAGTTGTCGTGAGCACCAAATTCCAGAACCATACTGGATAACTGTTCAGAAATTTCAGCCAGATCTTTTTGTTGAAGGAGTACAGCCAGTTCATCCGTTGAGAAATATTCGTACAGCCCGTCGCTGCAGAGCATTAGTTTATCTCCAGGTTCAAACTGCTGCGCTGCCTGAAAAATATCGCATTCTCTTTTGGGTGCTGTTCCAAGAGATTTGGTCAGAATATTTCCATCGGGATGGTCAGTCGCCTGTTCCGGAGTTATTTTACCCAGCCGAACCAGTTCCTGCACATAGGTATGATCTTCAGAAAGCTGAATCAGCCTCTCTTTTTTCAGCAGGTACGCCCGGCTGTCGCCGATATGAAGAACAGAGAGTCTTCGGCCTGCAATGGCCACGGCTGTGCAGGTAGTACCCATTCCTTTTAGTGCCTGATATTGAACGGCCCGGCTCCAGATCTTTTCATTGGCCAGACGGGCTGCTTCTTCAAGCGCTTTCACCGGTGTACGTTTCGATTGGTAGTACTCACTGGCTATCGTTTCCACTGCGATAGAAGAGGCCACTTCACCTGAAGCGTGCCCCCCCATACCATCCGCTACAATCGCGAGGCAGCCCATCCTCTTTTTTATTACAGAAGCTGAAGGCTGAACAAACCGGACCGAATCTTCATTATGTGCCCTTGTGCAGCCTGTATTCGTTACTGCCACTGCGTGCAGATCATCATTTTCCGGTTCTTTTTCACTGGTTTTCTTCTTCCAGAACATGAGCTGCTCCCTGGATGATTTCTTTCGGTTTATCTTAGTACAGTTCGGCGGTTCGGATTCATCAGATCCATACCGTATTTAATCGGCACAGCAAAGCTCATGGTACCGGTATATGCACCCGCGGTGTAAATACCGACGACATGCCCATCCTTATTAAACACAGGACCGCCGCTATTCCCCGGCCCGGGTGAACTTCCGGATATCTGGTAATAATCACCCAGTGCGCTAAAATATCCCTCAATAAAGTCATCATCCGTTCGATTTGTAGCTGAAATAACCCTTCCGATGGTGCCTTCTGTTGAGGTTGGGCTGGGCACAGAAAAAATCTGCGTAGTGCGGTTAAATGCATCGGCGGAGGCCCGGCCCACCATCACATCGGGAGAAAGTCCCGGATATCCCATGATCAGCACACGCTGCCCGGGTGAAATTTCACTGGTTGCATCCTTCATCGAAACATGGTTCATACCTCCGGGCAAGTTGATTTTTATCATTGCCACATCGTGAGTATTGCTCACCCGCACCACATTGGCCGGAGTCCGGAGATCGTTATTTGGGAATGTAACATCGAGGTACATATTCTGGCCTTCCAGCACTTTCCCCGACAACTGTCGGCGACCCAGCATTTCACTGTTGGCCGGCACCCAGTTAGAGGGTGGATTGACATCTTCTGCCAGTACCCATTCTCCGTCGATATATCGAATCAATTTTCCGTTGTAGGCATCCTGAGGAAAGGTGTAAGAGGTGTGCCACTGCGCCACCACATGCCGGTTGGTAAGGATAAATCCGGTTTCATCCACCACAAACCCGGATCCGCGTCCCCCCGCCATTGCAATGGGTGCTCCATAAGAGACGTTTCTGCTCAGTCCGAGTACCGGTTCAATATTTCCCGACTCATTTTCGATATAAAGTGCAACACTTTGCTGCATACCTGTTTCCGGATCTTCAATCATAATGTATTCGTGATACACATCATCACCGGTTGTAGTGTGAATAAGCTTATACCCCACCTCGATAAATACTACTGTCTCTGTATTTTCACGGGAAATCCGTTCGGCATTGAAAGATTCGTCGATGGTGATCGTTTCTATACTCCTTTCTACAACTTCTGTTTTGGATGCGAAAAGCTGATCTTTAAATGTGAATCCCAATGCACTCAGTACAATCAACAGTCCGGCAGCGGCTGCAACTATGGTTCGTGTTGATCGTTTTCTCTCCGATGTAATGGCCCTTTCGAAGGTCTGCTTGCCGATAGTTTCTTTTACCGGATTCTCCTCCGGGATTTCACCTGCACCCTCTTCTATGTTCATCTCTTTGGTTTCTTTTGATGGGGCCACATTCATCAGGCGTGTAGCTGCGGCACCCGCCGGACGAGGATCGAGATCAAAAATGAGTTCCGGCCCCTTCAGTCCCAGCTTCAAAACATCCCCGGCTGAAACTTTCTCACGGCCTTCCACTTTCTTGTCGTTCAGGTATAATCCGTTCAGGCTCCCGAGATCTTCCACGTAAAATTCGAGTGGATTTTTTCCCTTTGTAATTTTGCAGTGATTGCGGCTGACCATCGCATCTTTTTCCGGATCGAACTGAACATCATTCGATTCACCGCGTCCAAGGGTAAGTTCCTTATGTTTGCCAAATTCAAATGTCTCCTGCTGATTGGCTTTACTTCCCGAAAGGTGCCTGATGACATAATGCTTAACAGGTTTTTGATCTTTTTTCATGATTCCGAAGGTTTTTGGTTGAGTTTAAAATCATACATTTCTGATCTATTCATACCCTTCATGCAACAATCGCCGGGAATTAAGATCATTCCTTGAGAATATTTTTGGTTCTACAAGAAACTTGTGGAAACATAGATGAGGTTGTTTATTCAGAGACCTGGCAGAGTGACCGGTGTTTTTTCTGATCCCAACCATTTCGGTGCGTAGTAAAGATCATGGAAAAGTTCGGATTTTCAGAACCTGACTCGGTACCTTCTTCACCTCTCTTTAGGAGAATGGGAGCTTTTGCCAGATAATTTACACTTGAAGACTGTTGTCATGGCAAGCCCATAATTTTGACCAAAAAGCAGGGCAACACTATTTTCGCAAAAAAATTTTTGCAACCCCACTTTCACAATCTGAATCCAGGCTCAGGCTTTTATGCATCGAATGGAAATTCCATTACGTTTACTGATCGCGACCCGATACACCTCTCCATTCTGATAAAATAAATTCCGTGAGTAGGAATCAGGTGGATTAAATTCGGTGGTTGACCACCAATAACCAAAAGAGTTCAGGCCCGAAAAACCACCGGTTGGGTATAGTCTTCCTCCCGGGCGGCCGTTAAATCCGCTTTCGTTTGTGGCTCCCTCGTTGGGATCCTGCCACATAGATGTCGACTTCATTTTTCCACCTATATTTTCACTCCCTCCCCGGCCTAATGAATACCCTGCATGTTGTGCGCTCATACCAAGATAAATTTCAAGTCGCTGCCAATTCTGATCGGACGGCACCTTCCAACCGTCCGGACAGATGCCCCTCGAATCAGTTGCCGCAAACCAGTTATATAGCTTGCCATAGCTGTTCAGATTAGATGAATTATTTGCATAAAGAACCCAGGCTCCCTCATTCAGTCCGTTCCAGGCCTGAAACTCCGAAACATGACGGATGGAGTCCCCGTTTGCATATCTTGCAGCCCGAAGATTCTCACTCATCCACAACTGTTCTCCAATCCGAACTACAGGATAGGTATTCCCATCCACATCCTGAACATTTACCGGATCATCTTCGGCAGGCGATGTGGGATTGTCACTGCAGGAAATTGTAAAAGTGAAAAAGAACAGTAGTGTAGTTACAAGCAGAGCCCCAATAGGCTGCTTATCTGAATTATAATCTGAAAACGTCATTATTGTCACCAAAATTTAAGAGTTATGAGTTACTGAAAAACAGCAGTGATGAAACCAGTAGAACCTGAACTGATATCCGAAGAAATGGTTTATGAAAATCTTTCATTTGTTTACCCGATTTTATTTCATTTCATGAAAGCAATCGCAGTTTCCCCTATATGCACCATTCTCCCTTCATTCAGATCATTCTGCCGGTATTTTCTTAAAAAAATACGCCACAGGCTTTTCACACCTATGGCGATCTTTCTGTTAGCATTAACCATAACATCTATTGAGTTATATCCTCTGGTAAATGCCAGCAGTTCTTTTAACCAAAAACAGTTGCCGTCATCTCAAAAATGAAATGAAAGAATTAGTCATAACCCGTCTAATGCATTGATAACACCAAGTGCCAGGTTTCTGTTTTCTTCTAAAAATTCACTGCTGAACCGTTCAAAATTTGAGTTCATTTTCATCACAGCATTTTTTTTTAGTTCTATCTCTGAAGCTGAAATCTGCCGGTTATTTATTGCCAAATCATCCAGCAGAAAGTGTAAAAACATGCGGTAACTGTTCTCGATAATCAGCAATGAAGATGGGCCGGGGTTCTCCATCACAGGAAAAACAACAGGGATAAATGGCATTCCAGGATCAGCCGATCCAAATACCGCTTCCATGGATGATTTTGCAGCCCTGTAAGCAAGATGAAGGGTCATGCCCGTCTCTTTACTGCAGGCTCCGTCACCGTCCGTATTGTTATAAAATGAACCCGGATCGGTCAGCCAGTTTTTCCAGAGCCACTTTTCATGTATCCCTTTCATCTGTTCAGTAATCTGCTCTTCCGGCCCGTATCGCTTTAGCAGTTCAGCGGGAAGTTCGATCGCTGTTGTTTGATGAAAACAGGACCGTTCAGCAATCTCACGGAACGTTCTCGCAAGCCCATGGCCCGATTCTCCTTCGAGTAAAATTCCTGACGGTTCAACTCCTGTAAATTCCGATCGGAAATCATGTTGTGCCAACAGCATAGCTTTATATTTTTCTTTCATCAGATCTGCTCCAGTTCCATCAAAAGGAAGATGCGTCCAGTCTTCCATTCGCTCAAAAATTGACAGCAGATTTTCATTCGTTGGCTTTCGGAGGTAACTGTTGTGGAGTTCAAACCACTTCTCTTCATATTCTGGTTTTGGAATTACAGGAAGTGCAGGTAACCAGTCAGACAAAGAGGCGTGCTCCGTGCCATAAAAAGGATCTTCACTCCAGAGAGTCAGGGACACACCCAGCGGCACCTGCCTGACATCCAGTTTCAGCCACTCCTGTTTTTGAAGGATGGCTTCATCATGGTCAAGCAGAGGAATCGATGCAAAACGAAAACCCTTATTTGCAAAGAATTGTGCAAGGGCTTCATCCTTATCGATTTCTGATCCACCTTTCCCTGAAAGCATTTCACCGGCGGGCTGAAGCGGACGAAACTCACGATTAGGCTTTGGCTCGATGTTATGTTTTACTCTCAGAGCGTGGACCAGATTCACGATATCTTCGAGCTGGCTTGCGTTCAGCTCTCCGATTTTTCTGCTCACGTGTTCCGATCCGCGTCTTCTGAGGGTGAAATCATTGTAATCAAAATAGGCGAGATCCAGGGCATCGGGAGCGTGGCAACCGGCACATGACGCCCCCATTTCGATCGATGCGGTTGTTCGCCAGGCCGTCAAACCCGTATCAATCAGCCCGTCAATCTCCTCAGGCAGCATCCGGTTATATTCCGGCATCTCTGCATAGGGCAGATCGGAACAAGCAGCTACGATCGTTAATATCCCGAGTATCAATCCGCCCTTTTTCATATCACTCAGAGATTGACTCGCACCCCGGCACCAAATACAAGCTGATCGGCATCACCCGCAATTCCTGCAAGTTTCAGTTCACCGAATATGGTCCCGAAATTTACTTTATATTCGGCACCTGCCCCGAGGTTAAGCCCGGATTCCGAACCGCTGAAACTGCCTGAAAACGATGAACTCGTAAATATCTGGCTGTTTTCGGTTCGCTGCGGTGCGGTTTCCTGGATTATATCTGCCCCTTTGGCGGCTGACATAAAAAAGTCTGAACTGCCACCAGGAGGAAGTGTTGGTATATTATAGCTAAAATCGTAACTCAGATAGTTAATGCCTGCCAGTGCATAGAAGGTCCATTCCTCATTATCCACAAACAGGTAGTGTACATTCGCGTTAAATTCCCACCACTTATATTCCGCATCACCAATCGTTTCAGGAAAATAATACCCAAAATCCACAGTTCCCCGAAAATTTTCATTGAACTGGTACAAACCATCGAGACGAAGCCCGGCCCGTTCTATATCAAATCCGTAGAGAAGGCCGCCACCCACTTTGATTTGTGCCTGTGAATCTGTGTACGTTATCATCATCACAAACAGTACAGCCGACAGAGAAATTATTTTTTCCATATTGATTTTATTTATTTTAGAGTTGATATATTGAATTTGTTAAAACCTGAATCCGGCTGTTAAGGAAATGACACTGTGCTTTTCTCCTTCATCGGATCGTTCTTCAAAAACCGGGGTTATCCCAAGACCATACCTTGCCTGCAGATTAAACCTTCGGCCATTTAGCTGGAGGTCACTGCCTGCTCCCAATATCACTCCGAAACCTGTTGACCGGATTTCATCAGAAATATCTTCGAGATATGCCACATTTTTACTGGCTTTCACTTCTGAGCCGATATTTAACTCGAGATATGGCCCGGCCATCAGGTAGGGGCTGAGACTTCCTTCCATCTGGAAACGGTATTTCGCCAAAACAGGAATTTCAATATAATCGAGCTTGAATGTACCTGCATTCCCCTCATACGCACCTTTGATGATGGTATCCTTATACTGTCCTTCTGCCCCTTTTTGCGAATAGAAGAGGCCGGTTTCGAATTCCAGCGGGATTGCATCGGTTTGATATTCGAGCACAGCACCCGCCAGTAATCCGGTCCTCGAATCCAGGTCGTATGGTCCGCCAGAAAGATTGGCCAGGTTCACTCCAGTCCTCAGGCCAAGTCCGATGGATGATTGAGCTGAAGCAGTGATAGAAAAACCCAGCAAAAAGGCCAGAAGGAAGAAGAGAGTTTTTTTGAATTTCATAATGGTTTTCTGTTCGTACGTTATTAAAGTTTTTAAGAATCCTCTGTTCTATTGTGAAGTGCAACAAATAGGCAGTAAACAGCTCAAAGTTTATTTTTTTCGTCAATATTTTTTGACAGGCGATTTTTTCATCCATTTTTTTATCTTGGTGGTAAGCGGCTTTTTTCAAAGTGGATATCATCCCAATCCCGGCAACTCACAACTACCGATGGAAGATCAACAGTATCAACTGACTCTGCTATTAAATTCAGTTCAGGAAAATTCCGAATCAATCAACAGGATCTTGCCCCTTGTATATACAGAGCTGCGTTCACTGGCCCATCGCGAATTAAGGAAGGAACGCAATGACCATACTCTTAACACCACCGCACTGGTACATGAAGCTTATATAAAAATGATTAAACACCCACCTGGCGGCAATTGGGACGGAAGGCGTCATTTTTTTGGTATTGCCGCCCGCGCAATGAGACAGATTCTTGTGAATTATGCGAAAAAACGAAACCGGCAAAAAAGAGGCGGCAGTTTAGCACCTCTTCCTTTTGAGGAGGGCATTTATTTGAGCGATGAAAATGCAGGTGAGCTGGTAGCCCTCGATGAAGCCCTGGAACGTCTCGAAAAATTAAATGAAAGACAGGTTCAAGTGGTTGAGTGTCGGTATTTTGGGGGCTACAACATTGAAGAAACCGCGGAAATTCTGAACATCTCACCCGCCACCGTGAAACGTGACTGGACTCTCGCACGTGCCTGGCTACACAGCCAGATTCGCACCTCATAAAACCCGCCTCTCACAAATAGTTGATCCGTTGTGCAGCCTGCTTCTTCATGGTTTGGTAACACAAAACCCCTTACCTTTTCCGGGAAACTCCGAGAGGTTCAACCGACTTATAATTATATAATTATTTCAATTTCATCCAGTACTGATCCGCCACTTCAACATAAATTTGTACTGTTAAACCGCTTTAATCTCTGCATTTTATTATGGTAAGACACTGGCTTCAACAAACTGAACAGCAACTCGCAGAAACTCCGGTGACCCGGCACCAAAATCACATTATAACACTGGCAGATTGGATCGCTGAAAAAGTACGAAACTGTGAACGGGCAAAACTCAACTTTATCTGCACGCACAACTCCCGCCGGAGCCAGTTTTCGCAAACCTGGTGCCGATATGTACAGGATTACCTTGGGCTGGATGTGGCCGACTGCTACTCAGGCGGAACAGAAGTGACAGCCTGCAACAAGCGCACCATAGCCGCACTAAAACGCGCTGGATTCTCTGTCCGGGGCAAAGAAGATGAAAACCCGGTTTATACCCTCTCGGATGACGAACTTCCTTCACAGCTTCAGCTCTGGTCAAAAGTATTTGATGATGAGTCCAACCCCTCCGATCCCTTTGCTGCTGTGATGACCTGCGATCACGCCGATCAAAACTGTCCATTTATTCCCGGTGCTGCCATCCGTGTCCCCCTCACCTATACCGATCCCAAATATGCCGACGATACTGATGAAGAACAGGAGGCCTACGACAAAACATGCCGCATTATCGCCACAGATATGCTGAGGTTGTTCCGTCTCACAGAACAAAAACTGAAAAAGTAAATTTTTGTTGTAAATCCAGTCTGCGTTCTTCTAAACCGACTGAAATAGAACCTGTCAGTGACCGCGGTGTCCCGAACCCTCGTGGCACCCACCGGATCTGATGTCGTTCGTTTTTTTTCACTCCGATTTGCAGAGCCCTCCAAGGGTTCGAAACCCTTTGAGGGCTTTCCTTTTCATTTAATTCCATTAAGGTACGATTACCCAACTACATATTAAGCTCCAGAGGGTAAAAGAGTTCAAAATACCTGTCCTCCGAAGGTTTACGTGAAGGAGGATCTTAATTCCACATAGGTACGATTGAGAGGATCCGCATTAAGTGTATCTGCTTTCTGCCGTGAGGTCTTAATTCCACATAGGTACGATTGAGAGCTGAAGCGGCTTCTAAAAGACTTTTTACTATTAGGGTCTTAATTCCACATAGGTACGATTGAGAGCACTCACGCTTGCGTGACATCCTGCTTCAGACACTCTGTCTTAATTCCACATAGGTACGATTGAGAGATATTAAAACCGAAGATATTAACATCAAAGTAAACGTCTTAATTCCACATAGGTACGATTGAGAGACCCAATACTATGAAAGACGTAAAAAATAACAGATGTCTTAATTCCACATAGGTACGATTGAGAGCACTAAATACTGATACAATGAAAAAAGCAAGAATCAGTCTTAATTCCACATAGGTACGATTGAGAGTTCAGAGACAATACAATCAACCATTAAAACAGAGAGTCTTAATTCCACATAGGTACGATTGAGAGTGGCATTAGAAAAGCAAAAAAAGTTCAAAAAATAATAGTCTTAATTCCACATAGGTACGA
>JAFIFB010000114.1 GCA_020832285.1 Balneolaceae bacterium | reverse complement strand
CACTCTACGAAACGGAGACAGCTCCCTATGTGCGCATTCAAATGCTTGCATCTCTGGGCGAATCCGATAGTGACACCTCCCTGCGGCTGATGGCAGCACTGCTTGATGCCCATTCCGACAGTCCTTACTTCCGGGAAATGGCTTTGACAGGTTTATATCAGCGTGAAAATCAGTTTGCTGAATTGCTGCGCAGTGAGTATAACTGGAGTGATGAACTTGGTGAAGAGTTTGAAGAATTTATGGTAAAACTGGATGAGGCGGCTGAGGCAGATCCTGAAGCAACCCTTGCAGATTTCACGGATGAAGAACGGGAACGTTACGAGCGTGGCAGCTATTTATACGCAACCTGTATGGCTTGTCATGGTGCCGAAGGCGAGGGGGCCAGCGGAATCGGGCCGCCTCTTGCAGGAAGTGAGTGGGTTCAGCAGGATGAAGAAGCGATTATACGTATTCTGCTTCATGGATTTGAAGGAGGTGTTGCCGAATTTCCGAGAAGAGCCGTGAATATCACCGGAGTGATGCCGGCGCATGGATTTTTATCTGATGAAGAGTTAGCGGCAATCATGACCTACATGCGAAACACATGGGGCAATGAAGCATCACTGATTGAACCGGAAGAGGTTGAACGTATCCGGATCGAAACGGAAGAGAGGGCCGAACTCTGGACTCCGGAGGAGCTGCGAGACCTGATTGAGTAACGGATTTGAACCTGCGACCCAATCTATTATGTGTGTATCGAAATTATATCCTAAGGCATATAAAGGCTGATTGTAAGGGCTCTGTAACCAATTATTTGGCCAGGCTTTTTTCCTGCAGAACCCTATGAGATCTCATTTGACAAAAAAGAATTCTTCATCCACCTCCTGCATTAGCCGCCAGTCTCCCTGGTCGAGAATGTGAACCAGATGGAAAAATCGTTTCTGATCGGTCTGAACAACATAGTGCAGATGTTTAGTCACCATCACATTTTCCAGGTGCCGTGTTACAATACTGGTGACCTGGGTGGACGGTATATTACCCGACTGAAACCGAAACGGCTGCACCCGCCAGGTCAGCGGCAAGCCGGTAGCTGCTCCGGATTGATCGATGAGATTTGAGGGAAGGATTTCAAACCGGTATGGCACGATTCTGTGCGCTCGTGAGTGGGTATGTTTGTGCCGGAGAATCCGGGCCAGCACCCGGTCAATAACATGACGTGCAGAGGCTGATCCGGCCTGAAGGGTCCATGTCACATCTTCCTCATTGTAGTTGAGATCGAAAATTTCACCGGATGTGGTTTCGATACTGTAAAACAATTTACGAATCCCGCCATCAGTCCGGCAGTGACAGGACCGGACCCGCTTCAGGTGCCGGGTATAGTCCGGCCTCCAAACCGGTTTGTCGATTCGATGATACCGGCTGTACAACGCGAGCATCTCTATAATTGGAAATTTATTCATGACCGGCCCTCAGGTATTGTTGGTCATTTCAAATTATACACATATTTTGTACATATCAATCATGTTCAGAAAAAATGTCGAAAGCCAAGCAGCATTCATATCAGCCAGAGCGGGATGTTCACCGGATCACCCTTTACAGTACGGTGTATCCGGAGCATCAATACACCTCAAAAAAGGAGCGACTTTACTTGCACTTCGACTTTGCCTGCTTCTATGCTCAGATTGAGCAGCTGCGAAAAAACTTATACGGAATCCCATTAATTATCGGAGGATGGCGGAAACAGAACGGGCAGGTAAAAGGGATTGTGGCCACAGCGTCGTATGAAGCCCGGAAATTTGGAATCAAAACGGGAATGAGCGCTCTCGAGGCGTGGCAGTTATGCCCGTATGTATGCATGCTTCAGGTCGATTATGCGGCATACAGTGCCATATCCGAACAGGTCCACTCTATTATGAAATCTTTTGCTCCGGTCGTCGAGCGCTATTCAATGGATGAGTATTTTATAGAGCTGACCTTTATGAAAGATGCCCCGAGACAGGATCTCAAATTATTTGCCCAAAAATTACAGGATACCATTTTTGAGGTGACCGGCCTTGTGGGGGCTGTGGGGGTTGCCCGGTCCAAAACCTACTCCAAACTGTCCAGCAGTCTGAACAAGCCCAGGGGTATCACGCTTATTCTGAGCGATGAAGATGAAAAAGCGCACATCCACCCGCTGCTACTCAATGAAGTGTGGGGGGTCGGCCGGCGAAGGCATGAGCATATCCTGGCCGAAGGCTACAAAACCATCGGTGATGTGGTTGAACGCGGAAACGTGCAGACATTTATCCGCCTGTTCGGGGCGAACTTTGGCAAGATGCTTTTTCAGACCATTACCGGAAAAGACCAGGGGCGGGTTATGGATGAAATATCCGAATGCTATACACCCAAACGCGGAGTCAGCTATGGCCACACTTTTTCAGAGGGTTCCTGTGATGTTCAGCGTATACGCGGTGAGTTTGCTATTGCCGTGCAGCATCTGTGTTACCGGATGCGCTCTTACCAGATCCGGGCTGACAGCTACTCCGGGGCCATTGGATTCAACAACCAGGAGCTGCCGGGGGTAGGATTTCGGTTTATCACTCGGGCCCACACCAATATTGATGACTATGTTTTCAGCGCATGTATGCAAAAAGTGATGCCGCTGATCAAAAAATCGGCAGAGAAAGGGGTACAGATCCGAAACCTGGTACTGGGGACCCATCAGATTGACAAAACCAGGCAGATGAACCTGTTTTTCTCAGACGAGGAAGAGCACACGGCCCGCTATAAGGCGATCGATGAAATCAAAAACCGCTTTGGCCCCCAGTATATCACCAAGGCCAGCACGCTTCACAGGGTAAAAGGAAATACGCATTTCCTGGAGCGGAACGGACAGGGTGAATGAACGGTGAGTATCTCTTTCAAATAAAATTTGCATGGTTTTTTCCCAAACAGAACTCTGAGTTTTTTTCGAATCTGGTTATCTTTGGATGATTACAGGAGAAGCATGTGACTACTTCGTCTACATCAAAATAGCGGATGTATCATCAAGATTTTTGCTGATACCAATGTTCCCGCCAATTGATTCAAGGACGGGCAAAACTCAATCAAAAACTTTAACTATAACAAAAATTATATGGGTAATGTCAAGGACGGGGGGTCAGAAAGACTGGTAGCGCTGACAATGAAAGAAGGCTTAATTTATTTAAGTTTTTTTTAAAATTTAATTTTCACACAGCCTCTCAAGTTGAGCGATTTTCGTAATAGCCAACATCGGGAAGGGAATTCAGTTATCTCAAAAATAACTACCCACAACAATTCCTGCAGAACCGGAAATGTTTTAAAAAAAATGAACTAACTTCTGTAATTTGATCTCTTTCAATATTTGCTTTCAACTTATATTTTAGACAAACAGGTTTGAGAATTCAGAAAAACCCTTTCATTTTAAAAATTCAAATTAAAAAATATGATTTTAAGTGCCCTTAGCTTTCTGTTTATTTCAATTGGTTTCTTTGGAATGATGTTTGCCAGTATGCAGGATGAAAATGATAAAGATGGGGATGACCTGCTTACGGATGAGAGAAGGTCAAACATGAAACCTGCTGAAGTACTGCAGGCGTTTAAGGATGGTAATAAACGATTTATAGAGGGCAATTTAAGGAGGAGAAAATTTATAAAAGAGGTTTCAGCGACATCAGAAAAACAGACTCCTTACGCCATCGTGCACAGCTGTATTGACAGCCGGGTTCCGGTAGAGACTATTTTCGATGCGCGGATCGGGGAGATTTTCAGCACCCGGCTGGCCGGAAATGTGATCAACAGCGATGTGCTTGGAGGCATGGAGTTTGCCACAGGTCTATCGGGAGCAAAACTGATTCTGGTGATGGGCCATACACGATGCGGCGCGGTAAAAGGTGCAGCAGATGGTGCGGAGTTTGGTCATTTAACTGGTTTAGTGAATAAGATCAAGGTAGCCGAGAAAAATGCAAAGAAAACATTTAATGGCGAAGCCGATCCAAATGATTACGCTTATGTGGATCATCTTGCCAAAGAGTATGTGAAACTTGCTATAGAACAGATACGACAAGAGAGTCCGATTCTGAATGAACTTGAGCAGAGTGGTTCGCTAATGATTGCAGGTGGTTTGTACAATATTGGTAACGGGAAAGTGGATTTTTTTGACTCCTGATAACCCCGGAAACTTTCTCCGGGTTTTGCTTTCAGTTCAGAAGTGAGATTCCGAATATCAAAAACCCGCTGGATTGAGGGGATCCATTGCTCTTTTGGGTATTACGGCAGGTATCTATTTTAACTGCCGGTTTTCATTTCTCTGCCGGGCGATCTCTCTGATCGGGATTCCATCAATCAGTACATCTTTTAAAACAGCCTCTCCATCTTTGATGCTCACAAGTGCATATGCAGTTACGGATGTGTCGGCCTGCGACTCCTGATACGCCATTTCGGCATCATAAGCTTTTGACTCTTCCATATAAAACCGGTCGAATGGGTAGGAAACCCTTACTCTGCCTGAATAGAAATAGCTGACTTCGGTTCTTAAAAAATGTTGACTTCCGGAGGGTTTTCGTCCGGAAACTGAATCAACACTTGCAAAACCGTCGGCATCGGCTGAGATGATCAGGTAAATGGTTTCACCGGTCAGCCACTCTTTATCCGATGGAAGATCAACCAGGCTTTCATCAAACTGAAACGAAATATATTTTCCGCGAAACGGATCGTGAGGATCAACCGGGGCTGTTTTGAATTTAAACTCTGTGCCATAGCGTAAAATGTTCTCTCTGTCCAGGATCATTTTTATGGGTACAAAAAGCTGAAAAATCACCATGACGATAAACAGAAGGAAAAGGCTTTTTTTAAGATTCATTTGAACCCCTCTTTTTAAGCATCCAATAGTTCGCAGCTAAGAATCCGGTACCGGCCAGAACAAAGAGCAGCCCGCGTGTGACAAAGCTGAACTGGATATCAAAAAACCGGCAGATGATGAGTGCTGCCAGAATCATCATCCCGAAGTTGAGCAGGCCCAGGCTGTTCTGTTTTGCTCCGTCCAGAACTGTCAGAATACCGATCACAATCACCATCAGGTTGATAAGGATTTCTGCACCGGGGAAAATCAGACCGTACAGAAACAGAGCAACAAACAGAATAAATACAGTTGAGAGCGGTTTGATTTCGCTCCAGGTCCTGCCTTTTTGCTGAGAAATGAAAAGCCACGCAGCTAGTGTTATGTCAAGTGTACTATTTCGGGTAAAAGTAGTATTTTATGGCAAAAACCATCATGAAGAAATACAAAGTAACCCTTACGGAAGAGGAAGTGGCTCAACTCAAGTCGATTACAAGCAAAGGCAAGCGTAGTGCC
>JAFIFB010000112.1 GCA_020832285.1 Balneolaceae bacterium | reverse complement strand
GACTCTGTCGAGGTCTCGCAGGGCTGATTCACTATAGACTCCGGGCGAGGATTGGATAACGTTTTCGCTGGAATCATTCTTGCTGTAGCCACAAACGTAGCCGTCATAAAAGCCCCACATGCGAACCCCTGTAACGCCGGTGTCCTGGAAAAGATCCAGAGCTCGATCTACCACACCAGAATTCAGTTTTTCGTAATTCGGCAGGTAGTAGGCATTGGTTCCGGCAAACCGAAGTATTTCACCATTCAGAACAAAATTGGAATTATGAGTGCTCACAAATGAACCGGATGATGGGGGCGGAGGCGAAGATGGAGGTGGTGTGCTTGTATCGCCGATATCATTTTTAATGCCGGTGGTAAATGTCCATGTATCTGACCAGTCGTTCCCATTGCCAGTCGCTTTTACACGCCAGTGGTATTTTTTCTGATGAACCAGTCCATCGGGTTTATATGAGGTGCCTGATACCGTTTTTTTCTGAAGAATAGAACTGAACGAGCTATTATCAGATAGCTGATATTCATACTTATTAGCACCTGACAATGCTTTCCAGGTAAATACCAGGTTTGTGGATACTTTATCGGCATTGTTTTCCGGGGAGCTCAGTGTCATTTCGTTTGTTGTGACTGCATCCGATGAGCCATTTAACTGAGAAGTGAATTGTGTTGTTAATTCTGGATCAGATTTGTCCGCATCCGAAGAAACGGAGTCGCATTGGGAAAAAATAACCAGCAAAAGAAGTGCTGGCAATATCAGTTTCAATGATTTCATTTTGACCATACTTAGAGTTGAGCTCTCTAAAATCAGGTATTCTGAGATGGGTCGTAATTAGAATTGAACTCTCTAATATTGGACAATCTATGAATCCGTTAGTTTTAGATCTGAGCGTTTTTTGTGTTTATTTTTTAGAGGAGATTTTTGATAATAGGATTTAAGATTGATGATTTTGATATAATAGAGAGGGAAAGTACCTGGTACTATGATTCTAACCTGCCTCCAACCTTGATCTTGAAAAATTCTGTGGTTCTATGCTTTTGGTATCCATTACGAGGCAATAGCCTCTTATAGAATTACAAATTGTACTCTGACGAATTTGTGCATGAAATCAATATTAAAAAATTGATATAAATATTTTTAATTAATAATGTTGTATAATTTTTAGATTTATAAAAAAATTTATTAAAAATGAACGCAGAGTTGTACAGTAGAGTGAAGGCAGTAAAAAAAGTTCCATTTTATTTTTTTATAAACAAAAATTTCTGTTCTTGCAGGTAGTGTTAAGTCAAATAACAAATATCGGTCAAAACCTGTCAGCGATAAATAAATATTTGCCATGACATATGGCACAAACGAAAGGATCACTATGTAGGAAAAGCACCGGGAATGCTGTCAGGTTTAATCCGTCACTTCAAGATTGATACGACTGTAGAACTAACTGTTAGCTATGCCTTGATGAGTTAAAAAATTAAATATTTCCAGGAACTCAGCTGTCTCAGAATGGCTGTATCTTAAGCAGTCATTTTATGACTGTAAATAATAGAGAAAAGAAAAAAAGCCGGTCCCCTTCCGGGAACCGGCCCTGTTTATTAGGGGGTCAAGTATTCTGCTTTAGATTATCGTTCCTGAATATTTGAAACGTGTTTAATAAATGATTTGAAGAGTTCGGTATCTTCCCTTCCACCCGGCCAGCATATATTACCGCCATATTCTGTGCATTTAGCATAATCTGATGTAAGCTGCCAAAGTAAACTGCCATCCAATTCAATTTCTTCCGCTTTTTTCCATAGCTCTGTATACAATGAGAATACCCGTTCATCCCCCCATCCCGGGAAACCATATTCCCCAAGTATAAATGGTTTACCCTCCATTTTGGCAATCCGGATATGATCGGTTATCCATGCGTTCTGAGCAGTTAAAAGATCATTGGTTATTTCAAAGCCGAAACCAAATTCCGTCGGATACCAGTGAGCGTTACCGTAATCAATTTCAGGAATAGATGTGTTTAGGATATAACTTGTACCTTCATCGGCTCTGAGCACATAGGTGTTGCTGTAATTATGTACTGAATACAAGGATGGAGTTCCATCATCAAATCCTTCTTCACCGGTTCCCAACAATTGATTCGGGGCAATTGATTTAATGTATTGAGCAATTTCACGATACCAATCCCGAAGAATTTCAGGATTCTGACCTTTGTTACGTCCCTCATTCATAATTTGCCAAGAGAGGATAGCCGGTTCATCTTTATAGGCGACACCAGTAAATGTATTTACCCGGTTCAGCAGCATATAAATATAATCACGGAACCACTTCTGAGTCTGTTCGTTATTCATAAAAAAATCCATATTTACTGATGGGTTTTCTGCACCGGCCCAGGTATTATATTGGCAAATTCCGCCCAGTTCATCCCAGTAATTGATAAAAGGAAGAATAAACAGAAGCCCTCTCTGTTTGCCTTTCGCAATGACAAGATCCAGATTCTGGAGTGCTTCTTCATTATATACCCCCGGCAGGGTTTGGATAACATTTTCATTCGGGTCAACTGAACTGTATCCACAATCATAACCGTCATAAAAGGCCCACATTCTTACGACTGAAATATCGGCTGCTTTAAATGCATTTAGTGTATTTTCAACAACAGGAGGATCAATCAATTCATAATTTGGGAGATAATAGGCATTTGTTCCTGCAAACCGGAATTCTTTGCCTTCCAGCATAAATTTTCCATTTTTTACCTGAACAAAAGGTGAATCGGCATGAAATAAACTTTCGAGATTTGATGATTTTGTCATTAAACCGTTTGAGTCTTGTACGCAATTCAACCCTAAAAACAAGGTGAAGATGATCAGAATAAAATTTATTTTTTGTTTCATTCTAATTTTGGGTTTGTGGATGTAAATGAGCTTGAACCCCATTTTTATTTAAAGTTTTTTTTGCATTATCTGCTGTGTTTAAATGGTAATCATCAAGCAGATTTTCAGGCAGCGGATGAAATGAAACAGTTCGGTAAAACAGAAACCACCTCTCTATTCGCAGAACATAAGGTTCAAAACCGGATCGACGACAGCCTTTTAATGATGCAATATTTGTGATATCCACAAAAGTATTTACCCATCTTGCATTCAACAGAGATGCTTTTTCGGCGATTTGAGACATAGCCTCAGGCATAATTCCCAGTCCCCGGAATTCAGGATTTCCATAAGCTCCTTCAAGTAGTGCCTCTTGTGGGTTTAATGGCGGGAAAATATCCTTAAAGTGAGATTGTATTTTGTAATTATCCTTAAAGCCTATCAGCCATTGCATGTAGCAAGGTTTATCGTTAGTTGTAACAGCTACGTAACAGGTGGGTATTTTTGCATCTATAATAGCCCGCTGGTGGCAAAGAATTCTTGGATTACCATTGGCTGATTTTGTTTCTCCCAAGAGCACCTCTGTATCGACTCCATTTAAGGGGCGAATATAAATCTTTATAGTTGCTAAGGGAGCCTCAAAAGTTTTGTTAAGGTCTCTTTGCAGTCCAAACGAGAAAGATTTTGAATAAAGACGTTTTTTAACCTCATTGTAAAAAATAGAATAGTGCCCATTACGCAGCAATGTATAAGCATTTTTAAAACCGAAAAAGAAATGGTTTTTGGAGTCTTTTTTTGACATAATTCCCTAATTATTAAGATGAGATTTTACAGCTTTCAAGAGCGGGTCTTTAGGTGAAGTATTTTGTGAAAAGCCACCACTAAGATCCCAAATCATTACTCCCCCAAGCCGGTTTGTTTTAGCATAGGTCATTTTTTTTGATATAGATCTCTCATTATCAAAGCTGACAAATGCTGCAGGTTGTGATAAATTTAAATAGGGTACGCTGGCTTTACTATCCCATTCGTATTCATTCAGATTGTATCTTCTGCTTAACACTGAATAGGGATGTGTGCTGAAAAATGAGCTCTCTTCTGTAGGCCATGTAGCCCATTTCCCAAGAAAACTCTGTTCTTGCCAGACCGAACCATAAAAGTTTATAGCAATTCCAATCTTTCTTCTGTCCACACCGGCAGCTATCCACTCATTTATTTTTTGGTCTACAGAGGGAAGAAGAACAGTTGGTTCTGCTTCAAAGGTAACCTCTTTATTTAAAAGCGCTGAATTATGCCAGGCCACCCATCCTCTCCACGGCTGTGCCATGTCATAGGTTAAGATGTTTATTTGATCGAAGTGTTGCTGTAAATCTTCGAAAAGTGAACTTACTCCCGATGATTTAGTAGCTCCGGCAGTTAATAGCGGCCTGTTATTTTGGTTTGTATTCAGGTTGTCGAATGCTGCACTGAGCTGGCGTACGAAAATTCTGTAATTAATAAAATCGCGGGGTTCAATAGGACTCATATTCAGGCTTATCCCGTCAAATCCAAACTCGGTTATCATATTCGAAATGGTTTGAACAAATTGAGTACGGCTTGAATCTATGGCACCACTAAATCCTTCATAATTGGTTCCGCCGCCTATACTTAAGAGTATTTTAGTATTATTTGCATGTGCGGCCGATACAATATCCTGGATTCGATCAGTATTTAAATTATTCCTAAATTCTGGATCTAAGCTTGTGGACGGCATGCCATCCCCGCCAATGGATAGTGAGAAATAGGTAAGGTGAGTAATAGCATCCCAATCAATATCATCTGATTTCATCTTCCCGGAGTTAATCCATTCGGTTTCAGGGTTATGCTCCCATGAAACCAGGTACGCATTTACCCAAATATCTTCATTGATCGGCATTCCCGAATCGTTTTCAAATATGTTGCAGGAGGTAAGTAAAATGAAAAATAAAAGAGTTATGGTAATAGCTGTTTTTGTTGTTTTCATAAAATTAGTCTGGATATACTCTGTTTGAGTTACTAAATGAACCGACTGAATCATCAGGTCTCATTCTTCTTGATACATTGTCTTTTTGAACTTCAGTTTCAATTTCCTGGAAGCTCAGGTGCAGTTTTTTAACGGTTATTCCATTTTGTTGAGCTGTTGATTTTAACCTTTTGAGATTTTCACTCTTAATATTTTCATCACAGAGGTAGATGGAGTCTACTTTTTTATTCAAATGAGTTTTAGCCAGCTCCCAATGGCCGCCGAAAATTGGAAACCCATTGATCAGTTTACCTGTAAGTGCGGGATCATCATCCAAAAATCCAACAACTCTAATATTGTTATTAGCCGAGCTGATGATTGTCTGTAGAAGTGTAATCCCGTTTAGCCCGGCCCCGTAAATCAATACATTTTTTTCGGATGGTTTATCCCGATTATACCAGAAACTCAGTGCCTGGTATGTCATTCTGAATCCAAGGACAAATGTCAACAGGAAGTAGAAATCTAATATGAGAAATTGAGTGGCTGCAACGAATGGTAAAACTTCCACCATTGCGAAAACAATTGCTGTTAAACCCACTGCATAAGCTACTGATGCTGATATATTCAGAATATTGCTTATCCCAAATGGTTCCATTTTTTCCCGGTAGAGACCTGTAAGCCACATAACCATTAGTTGTAATGGAAGTATCCACAGTATTGTGTTTTCAAAATTTAACAGATCTACCGATGCAGGGAATAAACTATTCAGCAATAAATAGCTGAGAAAGAATGAGGCTGTGATAAAACATACATCTGCAAGCTTTACAAAAGAAAGTCGGTTTAATATCCATTTTTCATAGAATGGCATCATTAAACCATTATTGAAGATGGCTATTTCGTAGTACCGTAATTTTTTAATACAAAGTACCAGTAATACTCCAAGCATTATAGCTATTGTTACAGATCTCGCAGTAGTATCAATTTGTATAAACAGAAAGGCACTGAAAGCAAAAAAGATGGAGACGAAGTATAATACCAGAACCGTATTCCGATGGCTTAAACCCAATGAAAGGAGCCGGTGATGTATGTGAGATCTATCGGGGATGAACATACCATAGAGCCGGCGAAGCGACGATTGGGAGATTCCATCGGGATTTCGTTTAAGAAAACTTCCCAACAGACGGCGGATCATAGAAACCAGTGTATCCGTAATGGGAAGTACGAGTACCAGGATGGGAAAAAGAAGAGCAAATCCAGTTGTAATTTTTGCAGTACTTTGTATAGATAAAAGGGCAAGTGAAAATCCTATCAAGAGACTGCCCGAATCTCCCAGGAATATTTTAGCGGGATTGAAATTGTACCGTAAAAACCCAATGAGTGCCCCGGCGAAAATCAGCGCAACAATTGCAGTTTCCATTTGGCCATCCATAGCCGAAACCGCAAATATGGAAATACTTGCTATAACAGCAACACCGGTTGCAAGTCCATCCAATCCGTCGATCAGATTAAATGCATTGGTAATGCCTACAATCCAAATGACGGTCAGGGGAAAATCAATAATACCAACATCCAGAATACCGGCACCAAGCGGATTTGTGATATTTGATATTTTGAATCCTGCAAAGTAGATAATTGAAGCAAGCAGAAGCTGTACTCCAAATTTAATTTCCGGCGAGAGTGGTTTAAGGTCGTCCCAGAAACCAAGTGCAAACAGGGTGACAAAACAAAATACAAGTACTGCAGCTGTACCGCTGCTTTCAGAAACATTGGGAAAAAAACCAGGAAACAACAAAAAAATGGTGATGATAGAGATACAGAAGCTGAGAAATATGGCAAGTCCGCCAATTCTCGGCATAACAGATGTGTGTACTTTTCGCTCGCCGGGTGCATCTGTTGCTCCGATTCTCTTCGCAAACCGGATTACCCACGGTGTAATCAACAGCGATAGCAAAATTGGCAGAAGAATCGAATATATTAATACGATTGTCATTTGAATTCAGGCCTTAAGGTATTGGTCCGTTATTGTTTTTTGCATTATTCATTATTTGTATGGCAATTTCCAATTCATAGAAAATGGCAAATGGTGGCTCTCAATCGTTTTGCCATGAGAAAGAACCGATCCCTGAAGAATGGCATTTTTTAACTGCCTTACATTTCCCGGCCATGAATAGACCTTGCATTCATTGACAGCTTCAGGTGTTATGTCAAGGTTATGCCATGAGGGTTCAGATGTTTTTGCCTCAGCCAGGAAGGTTTTTATTAATGCCGGAATGTCTTCCCTTCTTTCTCGTAATGGAGGGAGCATAATGGAAATTGGATTGAGTAATTTTAATAATCGATCCCAGACATCAGTTTTCGCTAAATTTTGAAACGCATCCTGGCTTATTGATAAGATTAGACGCGGAAACATTGCAGTATTGTACTTGAACAATTGGTTGCACCCGCGGATATATGAATTCACAATATTGACCATATACTCACTGGATAGTTCCGAAAATTGATCCAGGTAGAGTATACCTCCACCGGCTTTTTCCAGAGCTTCATATTTTAGTTGCAGATGCTCATTTTCAAAATGGATATGCTCCCAAAAAGCTTCTTTATATTTGGCTTCATTAATATCAATACAGTAAAACGTATGGAATGGCCCCTTTTTACACAGGCTGTGGTTATGGATAATTTTAGCCAGTCTTTTTTTGCCTACACCTATCTCACCAATTAAAACTATATGTTTTTCGAGGCGTGCAATGCTCTTCACTTTTGTGAAAATATCTTTCATCAATAAACTTTCGGTATCTAAGCCATTTTCTTCTGATAAATTATCAGTTAAACGGGGTGTGTTCAGGGCGGCAGAAGCTATCATAGTTTAAATTTGAATGGTTAATCCTATTTGATGAAAGTATTCGCCATCCATGTTTTTTGGCGCAACCATATAGTCGAAGCTTCCATATTTAAAGTTAATTCCTAAACCGGCCCTGGGAATAAAACGGACATCGCGGCTATGGAATAAGACACCGCCTCTTAAAGCAATTATTGAATTTGGAAGTAATTCAAGTCCGCCTTTATACCAAATTCCACTCTCACCAAATCTTTTTTCATTGGAAAATGAAAGCGACATAAACGTTCTCTCTTCTGTTGGGAACCGAAATGTTGCTCCCAGCTCAAGTGACTGCTGCATCAATTGACTGCCCAGTGTGGTTACACCGGTTTCTATAATTTCATAGTTCACTTCACGCCCTAATCCGCGGAATACCAATCCATAGGAGATATTTTTGGCAGGTGCATAGATAATCCCAAAATCTGCAAAGTAGGTCCAAAACCGGGCATTATCATTAAAAGTGTATGTAATACTTTGAAGCACACCCATACTAAAAACATCACTGAATGCATATGCATAGGCTGCCTCAGCGTGATATAGTTCAGCATCAGGTACCGGAAGTTGTGAGTTTCCGGAAAAATGAAGTTTATCATGACCTTGATTTAAAAGTCCTACGCGAGCTGTAAAGTGATGGTTTTGAGTTGATAGTGTTGGTAAAGTGAGAGTGGGTTGTAAGAAGTTTGTATTCCAGTTGTGATTGGAATTTGCCTGGAATACAATTCCATTCATATATAAACCCGAAAGTGCCGGGTTTGTACCTATTGAAGCCCTGCCATATAGATCTGAAACTGTGGCACTTCCCAGTGATAAAGTGCGAGTGTCAAACTGTTGGGTTGAGAGTACTCCTTTATTCTCATCCGGATTCATTATTTGTGCTTGCAGATCTGATTGAGTGCACAAACCAATCAAAAACAGAAGTAAAACTGTTACCTGTATTTTATATTGAAATATCTTTCTCATATCAACCGAATACTCTAAAGATTCCGAAGAGGACTACGATATCCCTCAAAAATTCTGACATTTCTCTTACCACATTCTCTTTTTTCGGTACATATACAATATCACCCGGCCGAACGATCAGTGGTGCTGAGTTCATCTGACCACTGTCCAGGTATTCTATTAAATCGAGTTTTACGTAATTTTCAGGAGACGCTTGCCTGTAAAGTTTAACTTTACTCAAATCTGCAAATTCTGTATGCCCTCCCGCAGTGGCAATTAACCTGAAAATGGATGTTTGGTCAGCAACTGAATAGTTATCGGGTCGTTCAACCATTCCAATAATTGAAACAATCATTGTATCCGTGTTTCGGATTGAAACGGTCAGATTGAGTTCCCCCCTTATATACTCTGTTAATTTAAGCTCCAGTGACCGCTTCAACTCATCCTGGGTAAAACCGGTAACGGAAATTTCACCAACCAATGGAATAGCTATCGTTCCCATTCTTGATACGGTTGTAAGTGTATTAAAACTTGGCTGTTCCCATACCAGGATCTCTATCTCATCACCGGGGCGTATTTTATAGGTTGCTTCAGCAGTAAGGCCTTCTGAAACAGTACGATCCAGTATTTGGTCATTCCTGTCCTCACTGATTCCCCGGGTTGTTGAGCAGGCCTGGATTACAGCCAGGAGGCAGATAATTAAAAGTGCGGGAAAAGGGAAACGGAATATAGTTCTCATGATAATTCGATAGAATCTAAAATTGATGATGTGTGGCTGTTTCCCACTTATAAACAACAACAGTGCCAAACTATTTAACTTGCTATTTTCAATTCATTAAGTGAATAATAATTAATAGCATATATAATTTAATTCAGAATTGAGATAGTATATATTCAATAATGATGAATCAGGTGTAGAGAAGTTATTGCACACACCATCTCCGGAAGCTGGGTAAATACGAATCGGGTAAGATTACAACTGGCTGTACTTTTTAGTGAGCTTAAAAAAGAATCTGCTTAAAACCCTCATTATATATACATAAAGCGGGTTTTATTCTGCATCAGGCCAAACTGCTTCACTTTGGCATAACAATTGCAAACAGTTGACTGACGATAACCGTCATTCAATCAAGATTGCTACATAACCATAAAAAATCCATGTACGAGATTAAAGATGTTGCCCAGGATATTAAATCAGCTGTGAAGCGCCGATGGATACTATTAACCATTACGCCCATACTTTTTGTTATAGCTGCTATTACAGCCCTCTATTTTATTGAGCCGAATTACAAATCCTCCACCACTATTTTGGTGCAAAAAGATGAAACCCTGAACCCGCTTGTACTTTATGAAATAGCAGTACATATCGCTTCAGAAGACAGGCTGCAATCACTAAATGAAATCATCTACAGCAGATCAACTATGGAGGCATTAATAGACAGTCTTCAGCTGGATAGAGGTATTCTGACAGAGGCTGACAAACAGCTCTTAGTTGAGAAAACTCAAAATAATATTGAAACCCGTTCAAGGGCTTCCGACTCATTTGAAATCAGTTTTTATGATACAAATCCGGTTCGTGCCCGTGATGGTGCTGAATTTCTTACCAACTATTTTATCAGTTCAAAGCTTCGGATGGAAACCCGCAGGCATGAAGAAACCGTTGAGTTCTTTTCTGCGAAGCTGCAAGAGCTGGAAGAAATTGTCAGGGATCAAAGAGATCAATCAGTAACAATAACATCAGATCGAATGAGAGACTTGCCAAGCAGTGCCGAAAACCTGCAAGACAGGCTACAGATAATCAATACACAATTGGATGCAATTGAATGGGAGCTTGTAAGGGAAGAAGACAAGCTGGCTATTATTTCAGCATATCAAAACGAAACAAACCAAACAGAAGGTATCATGCATCTTTACAGACTTCCTATTTCGGAAATTCAGTTTGGTGCCGAACTTTCGGATTTATTAAATGAGTATGACAGACTTCAACAACAGTATACTGATAGTTATCCAAGGCTTCGGGCTTTATCAGAACAGATTAGGGTTGTAGCAAATCGGATTCCATCTACTTTTGAATCGAATATTCGGCGTTTAAATTCTCAAAAGAGCGATCTGACTCAACAAAAGCAACGGGTTATTAGTGATATGCAGCAATATTTTGTTGCCACACAAAGAGTTAGTTCCCAGCAATCTGACTTTAGCATTTACGAGGGATTACTGAATGAAATGAGAGTAAAGCTTGAGCAGGCAAGAATGACCCGTGATATAGGACAGCGTGCCGGTGATCAATTCATCGTTCTTGATGCTGCCAATATCCCTGAAAAACCTGCATCACCAAACAAACGACTCGTTATTGGTCTTGGATTAATCGTTGGGGTTATAATGGGTGTCGCAGCAAGCTCTGTAGCTGAAGTGATGGATACCACCCTGCGTGATGAACGTGATATACCCTATCAAAAACCTATAATTGCATACCTGACCAGTGGATAAGATTACAGGGAAACCTATGAGTAAAGAGAATATTTTTAAAAACAAAGACAACAAGTCACTTAAGGTTGTCGAACACAATTTAGTTGTAAATGAATCAAATATGTTGCCGGTGCTTTTTTTGCCTGGCACTGAGAATAAAGTAGACTATAAATGCATTTCAAAAAAATATTACAACAGTTTCAATTTTTCGAAGCTGGCTTCTGCATTCAACGAATCTAAAATGACGATAGGCATCACCAGTGCCGGCAGAAGAGATGGTAAAACACTGGTGGCAGCCAATATGGCCGTTTCTCTGTCTTCCGGGTATAATCAAAAAACCGTGTTGGTGGATATGAATTTTCATAACCCCGATATGCACAGAGTGTTTGGCACAGATCTGACACCTGGTTTGTCCGACGCCATTGCCAGCGAAAAAATCAGGGTTGTTCCTGCCGGAATTGAAAACCTGTATATAATGACAGCAGGAAGCAGTAAAAGTTTGACTCCCGGAATTGAACACACACTTATTCTGCGAAAAATTCTATACGCATTAAAAAGAAAATTTGATTTTGTGATTATAGACATGGGCTCCATTCTTCCCATCGAAAAATTTCCTGTACACTTTATAAATGAAATAGATGGATTAATTGGTGTTATAGACAGCAAAAAAACAAAAAAAGGAGAATTCAATAAAATCTTTAAACATCTCGATGAGAGCCATTTTATAGGATATGTTTTTAACCGGGCAGATAACTCATGAAAATATTGTTGGGTATTATTTTTTTTCATCTGTTGGTCCTATACAGGGCTAAATTTTTTATTCGTGATGGCATCCCCATTTTCTCAATATTTTTTTTAACAGTACTGCTGGTGATCTACGTCGTAATGATGTTGTATATCATGCCTGTGCCCGAATCTTAAGTGTTGAAAAATGAATACAATCAACCACTTCATTCCCGGCTGGTTTAATCAAAAGACGTTTCACTCGTCGTTGGGTTTAGATCGCGAAAACTCATTTGTGCTTTGGCTGCTGATTTTTTTTGCAATTATGCTCGGGGGCGGACTTTTCTTTTTTGATGGAAATGTTCCGCTGGTCGCCGGTATCATCTATCTGTCATTTGTGCTGGTCCTGAGCATCCTTCGTCTAGACCTCAGCTTATGCCTGTTCATGTTTTCGGTCATGATTTTTGATCAATATGCCATTCCGGGATTTGACTCAATTACGTTCGATGTTCGGTTCTTTCACAATATTAAAGAAATTCCTTATGTACCTTATTTAAACAGCGGTGTAGTAAGCCCATTTGAAATACATCTTTTATTTATCGCTGTAGCTTTATTGATGCACGCCAGTATCAGGAAAAGTTTTTCCCTTAAACCTATTCCTGTTTGGGGTGCCTTTCTGTTTTTCTTTGCACTCCTCATTTTCTCATTTGCTAATGGTATTCGCGGCGGAGGCGATATTATGATTGCATTATGGGAAGTAAGAGCCCTGTTTTACCTCTGCCTGATGTATGTTTTGGTGCCCCAGATTTTGGAAACAAGAGAACAGCTATCCGTACTTCTTTGGGTTTTTATTATAGGAATCACCATTAAAGCATTACAAGGAGTATCAAAATTTGTAGAGCTGGGTTTTACAACCGGAGGTTTCGATGTGCTTACAAATCATGAAGACCCTGTATTCATGATTACAATTTTTGTACTTCTTCTCGGTTTTCTTGTTTTTGGTACAGGAGGCAAACAACGAATGTGGTTGCTGATCTCACTTATCATTCTGTTTTTGGGTTTCTATGTAGCTCAGCGAAGAGCAACCTATGCTTCGTTGATGGTATCTATATCTGCATTTATCGTGCTTTTGCCTACACTAAAGCGAATTCAGTTTTTAAAATATTTTCTGCCTGTTTTATTTGTACTTCTTCTCTATGGTGCGGCTTTTTGGAATAACGATGGTACATATGGAAGGCCTGTGCAAATGATTAAATCAGGATTTGTTGAGCCCGATAAAGAGACCAATTTCAGAGACTACTCTTCAAACTTATATCGTGAAAATGAAAATTATAATTTGGCTCAGACGGTGGTTAACAATCCGGTTTTAGGCACAGGTTTCGGGAAAAAATACGATCAACCGATACCATTAATAAATATCCGGTATCCACTTCGCGATTATATTCCTCATAACCAGATTTACTGGATTCTGGTAAAAATGGGGGCCGTGGGATTTTTTGCCTTTTGGTTCTTTTTAAATTGTTTTGCTGCAAAAGGAACACAGCTATTTATGAGGCTGAATGATCCGTACCTAAAAGCTGTGACACTTGTAATTATTATTGCAGTGATCAATCAAATGGTTGTCTCTTTTTATGATCTGCAGCTTACCTATTACCGAAGTATGCTTTACCTGGGTTGTTTAATGGGCTTGCTTTCTGTGATAAGTAAAATCGATTCAGAAGAACAATCAAGGGAAGATAGTGCTGACGATAGCTCAGATGAATAATCAGAATAAAAATATCAGTATTGGACAATCTGTTGCCCAAAATGTATCGGTTATGTTTGGTGCACAAGTTGTTACATGGGGATCGAGCTTTCTTCTGCTTTACTTTCTGCCCAGGTATCTTGGCCCGGAAGATTTTGGACGGCTCTATCTCGCTCTCTCAATTAAAATGATACTTGGCCTGCTCATCGATTTTGGTGGTAACTATTTGATTCCAAAAGAAGTAGCACGATCTGAAAGCAAAGGGGCACAGATTTTAAGCAGTTACATCTTGATACGTATTGTGCTATGGATATTATCAATCGGCCTCATTCTTTTGATATCGAACCTTCTTGGTTACTCTCAGCATGTGCACTGGCTTATACTGATACTCATTATAGCCAAACTCTGGGAAGGCGGAACGACAGCTTTCAGCGCCTATTTCCAGGGAATTGAAAAGATGAAATATCCTTCAATGGGAACGATTGTAGAGAGGCTTTTTGTGGCTTTTGCAGCTGTGGGGGTACTGCTCATGGGTGCCGATTCCATAGGGGTAGCTATTGTTATGACGGTTGGAGCATTCCTGAACCTGGTAGTTATCTATTGGTTTTCCAGAAGGGTTGTGCGTGTAAACTATACCTTCGATCCCAAGATTTTCTCACTTTTGCGATCTGGCATGCCCTTCTTTCTGTTTTCCCTCTTTTCGGTAATCTATTACCGCATTGATGCAGTTATGCTTGCCTCTTTAACGACAGAAGAAGTTACGGGCTGGTACGGTGGGGCATTTCGATTTTTTGATATCGTAATGGTGCTCCCTCTTCTGTATAAAACGGCCATATTCCCGGTTTTTTCCAAATTATGGGACAATAAAGAAGGAATACTGGAGAATACCGTAGGCCAGAGCCTGAGACTGATGATCATACTGGGTATCCCCACGGCAGCGGTCATATTTCTGTTTTCGGAACCGATTATTCACTTTTTTATGGGGCTTGAAGAATATGGCCCATCCGTTATAGTACTACAGATATTTGCCCTCAGCATTCCCATTATATTTATCGACATTATTTTGGGGAGTGCATTGATGGGCGCCGCTAACAGACAAAGAGCATGGGCGGTAATCGGACTTTTTGCCATATTCATTAATGTATCGGCCAATTATATTCTCATCCCTCATGCACAAACTATTTTTGCAAATGGAGGAATCGGAGCCGCTATTGCCACACTTATAACTGAAATATTTGTAATGGGGTTTGCCTTTTATCTGCTTCCGAAAGGTTATCTGCAAACTTTTAAAAGCAGCTACATTGTAAAGCCGGCAATTGCAACCGCAGTCATGATTATTCCTGTGTTGTCTCTGCTTTTATTTACAGGATTGTACTGGATGCTGACAATTATACTCGCAGCTGTTTTTTATATCTCCGTTTTACTTCTGCTGAAAACTTTTAACCACGAAGAATTAAATTTAATCAAGAGTTTTATATCAACAAGCCAAGAAAAATTAAACCTTTATCTCAGGTGAAAAACCAATGAAAGTATTATATTTTATTCCATACAGTCCTGCGAATCCCACCTTTGGCGGATCATTACGTATCTATCATATTCTGGATCATCTCTGCAGCCACCATGATGTTACAGTTGCAGGGTTTAGCACCCCCGAAGAGGAGAAAGAATTAATAAAAAACTTTCCGGTATTAGCCGGAAAAACTCACTTTGTTACGAATCCCAACGAAATTTTTTCCAGGTACCGGATTCTAATCAAATCAATTTTCAGCTCTCATAGTCACTGGTATCTCTATTCAAGGTCAGAACGACTACAGCAGAAATTAAACCAAATTTTAAAAAACGACACCTTTGATGTTATTCAATCTGAATTCCCTGTAATGGGCATGTATCATTTCAATAGTACCGCTGTCAAAATTATTGACGCACACAATGTTGAATATGATAATTTCAAGCGGATGGCGAAAGTTAAAAATCCACTGAAAAAACTGTTCTACCATCTGGAATCATATAAATTTTATAAAGAAGAGACTGCCGCATGCAGGGAGCAGAATGCACTTTTTGCAACCAGTGAAAGAGATATCTCCATCTTTGAAAAATCGGTTCCTGCAGTATCCAAATACCTGATTCCGAATGGAGTTGATGAAGAGTATTTTTATCCTTCCAAAACAACTCCTAAGCCACATTCACTGATATTTGTTGGTATGATGAAGTATGTACCCAACTACGATGGGATTAATTTTTTTCTGGATGACATTTTCCCCAAGATTTTAGCTGTGTTTCCCGATACAACAGTAACCATTGTTGGAAAAAATCCGCCAAAATCAATTGCCGGCAGGGCAAACAAAAACATCATCATTACGGGATTTGTGGATGATACACGGCCCTATATGCATGAAGCTTCTGTTTATGTGGTGCCACTGCGAATGGGAGGAGGAACGCGGCTGAAGATTATGGAAACCCTGGCCTCAAAAATTCCCCTGGTAACAACGAGTATTGGCTGTGAAGGCATTGATATTGAACATAGTAAACATGCCATGATAGCCGATAAGCCAGAAGACTTTGCCAATGCAGTTTTAGAGCTGTTTGTAAACAAAGAGCTCTGTGAAAAGTTAATGGAAACCGGCTATGAACTCGTAATGAATAAATACCGGTGGAAAAGTATTGGAAAAGAGATGGATCGTGCATACGAAGAATTAACCGGTATAAAAACAGATACCAGCAACGATGATGCAGACAGAATGAAGTATGAGGCTAACGGAATTTATAATTAAAAAAATGGTGCTTACATGCACAATGAGAGGGAAATACTATTCACAGAAGGTGAAGGATTAGAATATAAGTCAGTAACCAATGCCCCATTCAAAATCCGAGTTTATAAGCAACCCGGTGCTATAGCATATCTATATCAGGATTGGAAAGAACTGGCTGAAAAATCGAATCAAACGATCTGCATGTCGCCTGATTGGGCGGGTAGCTGGTGGAGGCATTTTGGGCAGAACAAAAAGCGTTCACTACATATTATTACAGTACAGGATAATGGTAAACTGGTGGCTATTTTCCCGCTTTTTAAAGGAATTACTACCCTTGCAGGGAAAGTTATTGAGCAGCGTCTGCAGATTATTGGTAGTGGGGGAAACAGGAGCGAACAATGGGGGTTTTCTGATGATTACGGCATTAGCGATTTTCTTGATTTCATTGTTGATCCCGATTATAACGAGCCTGTAGCAGATCTGTTTACGTCACTTTTGAGCAATTCAGAACTCGCGAGCCATCGAATCATTCTACACCAGGTACGGGACGACAGTTATGTCAAAAATTTCATCTATCCATCTCTGTTGAAAAAAGAATGGCCGGTTAAAATAGATAAATCGGATGTTTGCCCCTTCATAGACCTTACACAAACAAAAGATCTTCTCTCTTTTGTAGAGCAGTGTAAATCTAATGCAAGACGAAGGTTCAGGCAAATTTTCCGGGCTGAGGGACCTGATAAAGAATATATAATTGAGGAAGCTGAAACGCTTTCCGAGGTTGAAGAAATGACGAATAAATTGATTGAATTACATCAGAGTCGATGGAATGATGTCGGCTTTCCCGGGGCTTTCCACGATCAAAGATTTAGAAAATTCTTCAAAGAAATTGTATTGAACACCCGAAAAAATAATCAACTTTGGCTTAAACAGGCAATAGATAGCCAGGGTGTATGTGCAGTACGAATGCTGCTTTTACACAATGGAAGATATTATGATTACATGAGCGGATATGATGATAACAGCCCTTCAGCAAAGTATCGTCCCGGTATTGCACTGTTATTAAATTTGATTAATGATTCATTTGTTAAAAATATTGCAAGAGTCGAGCTCTTAAGGGGAGATGAAGGGTATAAATATGATTTTACCCAAAATGAAATAACAAATTGGAAGATGACAATTCCTGCACAGCATCAAACAAAAACTGGGTGGCTCATTCCGTTTTCAATGATTTATTTCTGTTCAATTCTGTATAAATATGGCCAGCGTGAAGTTTTATTGTTGAAAGTGCAATATCAGAAGAGAGGCTTTTATAAGATGATTTGGGGATACATCCAATTTAGAATAAACAGCTTTAAAAGTTAGGATTACCTCAAATGGGTACATTTCATTTATCACGTAAAATATTTACACACTCAACTTAAGGAGTGTTTTTCTGCCTTCGTAATGAAAAAGATTATTCATTGAAATGAACGCATAAAAGTAAACTGATTAATAAGATATGCATAAAAATATCTGATAATGAAAAGATATAGAAGGTGGCACGCTTGTTGCAATCAGAAAGTAGAACATTTAAGCAAGAGAACTACATTTAATGATTTGATATGAGAGAGCAAAAAAAAACATATAAGATTAAAGTGCTGATGTATCACCGGGTAGTTCAGGAGTTGCCAGAAAAATACAATCACTGGCATCACGTAACCGTCACTGAATTTCGAAGACAATTAATGTTGATTGATAAACTGGGGTACACACCTATTACATTTACAGACTATAAACTTTACAAGGAGGATAAATTAACACTTCCTTCCAAACCGATTATTCTGACATTTGACGATGGTTATATGGACACGTTCGAAAATGCCATTCCAATTATGAAAGAAATGGGAATGAAAGGAGTGGTTTTTGTAATCGGAAACAGAAAATTAAAGAGGGCAATTTGGGATGAAAAAGATGAAGAAGACATTTGTCCATTAATGACCAACAAACAGATACGGATTACCCGGGAAATGGGTTTTGAGATTGGTTCACACGCTATGCGGCATGTTAAACTCTCTGAATTAACTGACCTCGAAGCAAATTATACGATCCGAAAATCAAAAGAGTTGATTGAATCTGTTTTACAAGAACCGATCCACAGTTTTGCATATCCTTATGGTAAATTTGACAAAAGAATAGCACAAATTGTTTCCGATTCTGGGTATTTATTCGCCTGTGGTGTGTACTCGGGTTCTCCCAAATTTGGTGAAACCTTGTATGATTTCAGAAGACTTGCAATCAATCAATACACCAGTATACAAGCTTTTGCGCTAAAACTTATCACACCCTATCAGTATTTAGAGTGGCTTTATCATCAAGTAAAATCAATAAAAGGAAACAGTAATGAAGAAGCTGCTGGGACAGAAAAACCAATCAGCATGCACAGGAATGGAGAAAGTAAATATTCAGGCAGTATGAGTGAACAAAATGCATGATTTTATTTCAACTACAAATACAAATAAACCAATTGCCATGAAAACACTTTATATCATATCAAAAGGGCTGAATAAGCTTTCCGATGGGGAAATGAAGCGATTGGAGAATGGTAACAAAATTCCAAGAGCCTCACTACTTGATGAGGCTATTAATGCTGAATTGTTAGACGAGAGATATTTACAGGAGAAATCTTCTTCCATTCGAAAATTTTTCTACAAGTTTCTGCCCGTTAGTGCTTCGCAATTGATTGAGGCTTTTTTCATCATGAACCAGTACGATTTGATCTTATCTCATAAAGAAAAAGTTGGCTTGCCTCTTGCATTTTTAATGAAGATTCTCAAAATAAATAAACCTCACATCATTATCATTTCCAGAATTACTTCAGTGGATGAAAAAAAATCCAGGCAAAAAATTTGGTTTCTGAACAAAACAAAAGATTCCATAAGTAAATTTATTATCTGGTCGTCTATGCAGCGTAAAGTTGCTATCGAAAAACTGGGAATAGCTCCTGAAAAAATGATTCTTGTGAAGCGTGGTACAGATCAGAAGTTTTGGAAGCCTCAAAACAGGCAGACAGATATGATATGCTCTGTAGGAATGGAAGCCCGGGATTACCCAACTTTTGTAGAAGCATTGCGGCCACTCAATATTCCCTGTCATATTGCTTCAGGTATAGCAAGAGGAGAAATTTTCAACACAGTAAAAAAATTGCGTAACATTAAGAACTTACCTGATTTTATTACCGTGGGCAAAAAAAAACCTGAAGATTTGCGTGATTTGTATGCCCGGTCGCGCTTTGTGGTGGTTCCTCTGTTACCTACTGATTCTGACAACGGATTAACCAGTATACTCGAATCGATGGCAATGGGTAAAGCAGTAATTTGCTCCAGAGTAGAGGGGCAAATAGATGTAATTCAGGAAGGAGTTACCGGCATTTTTGTTCCCCAGGGAGATGTAGAAGCCATGCGCCAGGCCATTCTTGATTTATGGAATGACCCCGAAAAGTGCAACAAAATGGGATTAGCTGCGAGAAAATATATCGAAAAGGTACATAACATTGAGCAATTTACAGATAGTATAAAAAATGAACTTGAGTCCACTTTACGTGGAAAATACCTGAATCAAAATGGTGTGTCCCAGCAAAAAAAGGTCTCAGCAATTTGACGCTTAACCTAAACCAACACTGCTAATAATAATTCATTCTTTATGGTAATATTTTGAGAGAGAAAAACCAGTTCATCAAAAATCGATTATTAAAACCATTACATCGTCAATACAGTCAGCTTTTCACTTCAATTTTGTTGATTGTCGTGCTATTGGGTTGCTCTCAAACACCTGAAGATCAGTTCATAGCCGTAAATCTTGTTGGTTATGAGGCTGACAGCCCCAAACAGGCCTTTGTAGTAAATTCCGATTCTGCAGATTTTGAAATCGTCCGAATACAGAACTCTGAAACCGTTTTTACTGGCAGGGTGGAACTGCATTTTGATCCGGATTCTATTTCAGGAGACAGATTATCAATCATAGAATTTTCTGCCTTAAACAGTCCGGGAGAGTATGTTATAAAATCAACAGGAGAACCGGATTTAATCTCTCACCCATTTAAAATAGAAGAAAATATTTACCATGACGTTTTGCTTACCATGGTTAAGAGTTATTACTATCACAGATGCGGAACTGCCGTTGGTAATGAGTCTGAATGGAATTACAAGGTTTGCCACCTGGATGACGCTACTTTTTATAATGATCCCGAGACATCGAAACGGGTTACCGGCGGATGGCACGATGCGGGCGACTATAATAAGTTTTCCGGTAATACAGCTTTAAGCGCAGGGTTGCTCTTATATGCTTACGATCTGAATCCCGGCAACTTTTCAGATAAACAACTGGGTATTCCTGAATCCGGAAATGGAATACCGGATATTCTTGATGAAGTAAGCTGGGCATTAAAGTGGCTGTTAAAAATGCAGCGGGATGATGGCGCTGTGTTTCATAAAGTATCCCAGGAAAAATGGATTGGAGAATTTTTGCCGGATCAAGATCCGTCCACCCGCTATATCTTTGATATCAGCAGCGCTGCAACGGCTTCATTTGCAGCAGCAACCGCATTAGCTGCCCGTCATTTGAAAGAGTATAATCCGTCCTTATCCCGTGAATTATACAGTGCTGCCATGAATGCGTGGGATTTTCTTGAATTGAATCCTGAGAATAAACCCGAAGGCGGGTTTAAAAATCCGCCAGGAGTTACCGGCGGCGAATATGGAGATCCTTCAGACCTGGATGAACGGCTCTGGGCATCAGCAGAATTGTTTAAACTGACGAATTCGGAAGTTTATCTCGAATATTTTATTCAAAACTATACGAAGTTGAGTTTAGATAACATTCCGCCTATTAGCTGGCGCGATGCTGAGAGCCTGGCATTGCGTGCATTTCTTTCAGCAAATACTCCGGATCGATATTCGAATGATCGCGAGGCAATAATAGCCCATATTATTAACCATGCAGATTCTATTTTAGAAGTGCATAAAGCTAATAATTACAAAAATCTGCTTCAAAAAAACCAGTATTACTGGGGATCAAACAGTGTTGGTCTGGCGTATGCATTCGATTTAATTCATGCATATGAAATTTCAGGTGAATCGGAATACAGGTTTGCAGCACTCGATCAGCTTCATTTTATCCTGGGCAGAAATCCATTCAATCTTTCTCAGGTAACCGGTGTAGGTTCGTTTTCGGTGAAAAATCCATATCATCAGCTTTCTGAGGTGGGTAAATTTACCTCCCCTGTGCCGGGTATGCTGGTTGGTGGTCCAAATAATCATCTACTACTGAACAACAGAGAAATTTCCTCCTGCCCGTCAAAAAATTATGAAGATACCTTTAAAAACTACCTGGTTAATGAACCGGCAATCAACTTCACTGCCATCCTCGTATATGTTACAAGTGCTTTTTCAAAATCAACAAATAATTCAAATATAGTTACAACATCTAAATAGGATATATCTATCTCAATGAACCTGCCTGAAATTTTATTTCTTACCCTTTTTGTTGCCCTTGCTCCGCTGGTAGGTTACCAATTCATTTTGAGTTTACTTGCACTGAATGCAAAACTGCAAACCCGTTTCGAGTCAGAATACAATAGAAAATTTGCCTTGGTTGTTCCCGCCCACAACGAAGAGAAAATTATTTCGAAAACAATTTACAGTCTGTCCGGACTGATCTACCCTAAAAGTAATTACGACATTTTTGTGATAGCCGATAATTGTACAGATAACACAGCAAATCTTGCAAGTTCATTAGGAGTTACAGTTTTGGAACGAAACAACCACAAGAAGAAGGGAAAAGGGTATGCCCTCAGATGGGCTTTTGATCAGATTTTGGGCCATCAGAAGGCGTATGATGCCATCATTGTTGTAGATGCAGACAGCCTGATCTCCGGAAATTACCTGGAGGTGATGAATTATTATCTGGACCAGGGCAGCCGTGTGATCCAAAGCAGTGATCTGGTTTTACCTGAACCGGGAAACTGGAGTATTGAATCAACCCGAATTGGCTTTTTATTGCACAACTATGTAAAACCTCTTGGCCGTAAAGTGCTCAATCTTAATATGGGTCTGCGGGGAAATGGGATGTGTTTCAGGACTGATGTTTTAACCGAAGTTCCCTGGAAAGCCTGGTCACTTACCGAAGATCTTGAGTATGGCTTGATTCTATTATTAAACGGTATAAAAATTGATTTCGCACCGGAAGCTACAGTATATGCCCAGATGCCAGTTGAAGCCAAAAATGCAGAAACACAACGGTCCAGGTGGGAGCTTGGAAGGCTTCAGATTATCAGAATGTATACTTCAAAATTCTTGAAAGAGGCTTACAAAAAAAGATCTGCTGCTTTTTTTGATGTTTTTATTGATCTGATAACCCCTCCATTTGTTAACATGATGCTGTTGGTGATGATCTCACTTTTTTCTGTTTTTGGTTTATGGCTTTTTGGGGTTGTAGCTACGTACCATCTGTATATGTGGTTAATGCTTGCATTGATTGGTATTGTGTACTTTTTCACAGGTATGTATGTGGCGGGTGCCGACAGAAATCTGTATAAATCTCTTTTGCATTTACCGGTGTATGTAGTATGGAAAATTAAGGTTTATGTTAATGCTTACAGAAAAGGAAAAGAAGTAGATTGGATCAGAACGGAAAGGGATAGTTGACCCTTTGCTACTTACCCCTGAATAAGCCCCAAAGCGGGCGGCCATCAAATAGCCCCGGGTGTAGTGCTTTTGCGGAACCCGGGGGATAAGAGTAATCCCAAAACCAAAAACCTCCGGCTCGATTTGTGAAAAACATCGATTGGAATTGGAGGTTTGGCAATCATATCTATGTGAGGATTGGCACATTTGAGATTATTGCCGGAAGTGGTTTTCGAAATAAAATCAGATGCAGGACAACAATTCAGGCAGGAGGTAACCGCAAAAGGACGCTAAGAGCGCAAAGGATTCTGAGTATCGAGTATTGAGTATCGAGACAAAAATGGTGCAAGCGGAACGCTTGCGCCATAACATTTTTTAAAACCCGCAACCCGCAACCCGCAAC
>JAFIFB010000104.1 GCA_020832285.1 Balneolaceae bacterium | reverse complement strand
TTAGCTTCTGATATTCCGGCCTGAGTTTACTCATTATTTGGCTTTTGTTATTTCATCAATTGGAAACTTTGGATCTGCCAGCATGTCCTCAACTAAAAAGAGAATATCCTGATAGGCGTGGTTCATGCCTTTATTAAAATCGGTTTCGTGTATGAGTGCTTTCTGTCTCATCCGTATAAATTTTGCAATATCAGCCAGCTTTTTATCAGTCATAATTGTGGTGGTTTTGTGTGGTTTCTGGTAACGATTTTGGTAACATTGTTTTTTATACTGTGTTTTTAATTGGTTTATAGTTCGTGTTGTGGCTGTATGCCAACTCAAACAGCTATATTATCCCAACTTCGTGGATAGCCTCTGGAGTCGAATATTTCACCTGTAAACGGGTTCCATCCATGTGGTGAAAAATCTCTCAGATCAAACGTGATCAGATAGTCTGCTAAATCATATCCGTTGGTTTCATCTGAGGCATTTTTCTCTAATAAATCCGATACCTGTATATCTGCAATGTGAGCAAGCTCCAGCGCTTTCTCTTGCCATTGATCAAAACATCCTATATCTGGAAACAAAACAACTTTCCTGTTTTTGAGTGATCTCATTTTGTACTCACTGATTCCCTGAAGTTGACCGGCTGCCATCCAGGTAAATTGTGGCAGATACTCACTGGCAATGATTGCTGTTTTCTCACTTTCCACAATGGCTACCGGTTTATCATCAACTAAATGAAGGCCGTAAAAACATTGCACAAGCTCAAAATCTTGCAGTTGGCCGGATCTCTTTAGTTTGGAGTGTATCCAGTCCTGGCTATATCCATCTTTTACCCGGTGGCCGGTTTCATCATATACCATCATTTTGCCAGATCTCAATTTATTTTCAGCATCAACTTGCCAGAAAATGGCCCAGCCATCGGCTGAAGTGCCTACATAATATTTTCTTGCTGTTGCCTCAGCCCTTTGCAGATCCCAGCCCGGTAAAGTGGCCATCCATTTTATTAGCGTATTTGCTTCATAATTGCCCAGAGAACGCTCTACATAGTAAAATGGTAAATAGCTTGGCACTGGCTCTTTGCGTGGCTCTGGTGCGGTACGTGTGCCTTCAGGCAGATCAATTTTCCTTTTCAGCCATTGAATTGCAGTTTTGGTGTCCATATGATTTATACGTTCAATTAGAGTGATAATATCGCCAGTTTCACCTGTGCTGTGGTCTTTCCAAGCGCCTGTTTCATCATTCAACCCGAAGGACGCATTTCTCTCTTCACGAATAGGGCTTTTTATTGTCTGCCAGCCTTTTCCATTGAAAGGTATAGACAGTGAGTCTAATATTGAGCTAATATCTGAAGGTTTAAGTTCTTCACTTATCATATCCATTCCTCTAATTGATATTTAAAATCCTGCAGCATGGCCATTGGCCTGGTGTTTTCGCATGTAAATTACTTTTCCAACGTTCATTGTGGCCGTAAAAAAGCCCAGGGCTTCCAGTCGCTTATGAAAGTTTGATCTCTTCAATGGCTTCATACCTTCACCATAGCAATATTCCCTATAATCACTATAAACAGGCTTTGCTTTTGTCCAGTTTTCAGGATCTGCCTGGTAGTTCATTTCATCGGTAAACATGGCCACTGAATCGGCTTCTTTTCGGAATTCCTTTAGCACCTGATCACTTGCCTGACAGTGTGAGAAATTGCCCTGCTCTAATAATCTATTTAGGCCATCCAGTACCCAGTTGAAAACTCCTGGCATTTCTTTGGATATGATTTTCTTTGCCAGCTCAGGATCTCGGTTTTCAGGCTTTATGTACTTATCAAAAGGAATGATCAGAAAACGCTCAAAAAATGCGTCTGTGTGTTCAACATCCGTTGGAAGGGTGTTAGTATTAAAAGCAAATTTGCAAACGTTTGTGAGAAGAAATGGCTCTTTATAAGGCAACCGGCATTCTATTGGCTCAGAACTTGCAAGCTGTTTGAAAGTGTTACTTTGTAGTTTGTCTCCGATATCAGAAGCCCAATTTATCAACTTGTTTACTAATTGCGCTCTGTAATATCCGTTATCATTGGTCAATGAAGAAAGGCCGAAATAAGAGATATTATTTTCCCCTAACATTGCTCTGATTATATCGAACATTACACTCTTGCCATTCCGGCCAGATCCGTACAAAAACAGTACCTTTTCAAGTTTCAAGTTCCTGGTAAATATGTATCCCATGAACTCAGCCAATACTTTTTGGCTTTCTGCATCTGGCAAAACTTCATCCAGGTAACGAAAAAACAGTGGTGCTGTGGCCGTCGGATCGTGTTCAAATTCCATCTGATAAGTCAAAAAATCATCAGAATTGAACTCTCTTAATTTTTGGCCTTTTGGAGTTATTTCAAACGTGCCATTTTTAAGATTGATCAGAACTGTATCATCATTGATATCTGGCTCTGGCAGGTGTGCAGTGGCTTCAAATTGCTTGAAAAGCTTGTCTTTAAATTCGTAATGCCTGGAGTCAAACTTTGGAACTCCCATTTTTTCAGCAACCTTTCCCAAAAATGTGGCCAGATCATCTTCATTGATCACAGTCCAGTATTGACCATTAAATACGTAATAATATGAGAACCGCTTGCATAGATCCCATTCATTGGCTCTGGCTGTCTCCAATAACTTTTCAATGGTGATGATCAGATAATGTTTTTGATATAGTTTGAGGCCTTCCAGCTCTTTGGTGATCCGTGTTATTTCATCGAGTTCAGCTTTTTTACTGTCATCGAGAGAGCCATCTGCCAGAGTTGTTTTTTTGGTAAGCTCTGCCTTTCTTTTAATCAGCTTATCAACATCAAAAACCTCAGACTTGAAATTAACAGGCTGGATCTGTTTAAGAAGTGAATTGAGTACAAACTGAGAATCTTTATTTATCTCAGTTTTGGCCAGTGTGGTGGCCTCTTGAATTATTTCATCCGGTTGTAACATTCGAGTGTGGTTTTATTCCTATTTCAAGTACTGAGGCTGAATGTGGTGCGCCTCTAAAAACTCCATTATCCCTTTTCGTGGATACAGAATTTTTCTGCCATGTTTGGAGTAAGGGATTTTTTTAGTATCCCGCATGTGTTGGATCGTTCTGGAACTCCAGCCTGTTAGATCCATTAACTCTTCTTTAGTCAGCCAGGGTTTTGCTGTCGCTTCTTTTACAAGTTCTGGCAGTGCTTCATTAATTTTCTTTTCAAAGAGCTTACTAAAAACTTTTTCCAGTGCTGTTTCTGTAGTTACTATTACTGAGTCATTCATATTCTCCAGGTGGTGAATTATTGTTTCTGGAGTAAATATATCAATTCAAGCAATTTAAATCATATAATAACAGTAATTTACAGAGTATGGAAGCACTGAAATTTCCGTACTCATTCCGTACTCATTCCATAGGCAACTCTTTTAATTTTCTGTTTATAGTGCCGTCTTTGATAGCATTATCCAGCCAGCCCCTGGCATTGCCTGAATCAATTTTATTAATTCTTGCATCATCCCAGAGCCATTTTTGACAGTTATTACTTTTTGTCTTGAATTCTCTGCCTGTACTTCTAATTATTTCAACTGCCTTATTTATAATGGCCTCTTTTTTAGGCTGGTTTTTCTTTTCCACTTCATACATTTTTTGAGCTGTATCATTCTTTGGCTTTGGTCGATTAGTTTTCTTTATATCAATATCTACTGAACCCTGGCCATCTAATTTACTTTGTATTTCTTTCAATGCTTCCAGGTATATTTTATTGATATACAGATCAGTTAATCTCAATGGTTTCCTGTTGCCCTTTTCTCCTGCACAAAAGCCTGCCCAACCTCCAAAATTGGGATTATTTTCAAAATTCCTGTACATCTGATTAATTCTTTCCACTTCATCCGGCCTGATCCCACCATGTTCTGTTTTATACCTTTCATAACGACTCTCTAATTCTGGGTTTTCAGAAATAAACTGTTCAGCTTTCTCAATTTCGAGCCTCAGGGTATTTTTAGGACTTCTTACCTCCCCATTCTCAATAGCCTGCTTAATCACTCTGATTTCTGTCTGTGAAGTTAATTCAACGGCTTTATGGAACGTCTCTTTTTGTACTTTTCTAATCTTAGTAACTTCATCCGGTGGCAAACATGGTTCATTCATACCGTGATCCTTGTTTATATGATACTGTAAGATCAAAGATGTTAGATTTTCTGTTTTAATCTTTCCGGTCAGCCAATCTTTGAAGGTGTATTTTTTACTCATAACGGTAGTGGTTTTGGTGAAAAAGTGGTGTTTGTGGTAAAAGTGGTGGTCTGAAAAAACATATTATTTTTCGCCTCTGCTATTTACTAAGTTTTCCAGCTCAGAATCTGCATTGTATTCACTGAGAGAATCCAGATATTGCTCTGTTGTGGCTCTATCACTGTGAGCAAGGGTTTTGCCGATAAATTCAATGCTGAGGCCTTTATCATTTGCCCAACGTGCAAAAGAGTGCCTGGATATGTGAAAACTGATATTTATACCTATCCCGGCCAGCCTCTGGATCTGTTTCAGATCTCTGTTGATCATTGCATTTGCTGAGCCTGCTTTTTTCTTAAGTCCTAACATTGTGAGGCCTTTCTGCTGAATGATCGGAAAGATGAAATTCTCAATACTGCCTGGATGATCTTTGTAATGATCCAGGATCAGTTTAGCCGGTGCAGTAAGTTTGATGTTCTTCTCTTTGTCATTTTTACCCATTTGATAGATCAGCCTTCCATCTTTGATATTTTCCCATTTCAGTAAAGCCAGATCAGTGAACCGGATTCCACCATTCCAAAATGAAAACATAAAATAGTTTCTTACATGCCAGAGAGATGAACCTTTCTCCAGATCCAGAGCCTCAATCATTTCAATCTGTTCAAGTGATAAGGCCTTTTTTTTCGTTTTTACATTTTTAACTCTGTTGTAATTTGGATCATCAAACGGATTTTTACTGATAACTCCTTTTTTGTTGGCCTCTCTGAGTAAAGCCTTTAACCGCACCATTTCTTTTGATATGGTATTCTGATGATTAGCCTTCCATTGAATGTTCCCCTCAGAATCGAAGTGTTCTTTGGCCATCCAATCTTTTAATCCTTCCAGGAACTGAACATCAATATCAGAAAAGCGTATATCATCCGGTTTCTTTGCCTTTGATTTTACATAGTCCCGGATCTTATTCAGTAACACATTGAAATGTTTATGTTGGTGGTACTTTCCAGCCTGTTCCATTTCATTGATAAACTTCTCAGCAAAGGAAATAAACTCTCCTGATCCATCTTCATGGTTGAGCTTCTTTACAATCTGTTTCCGGTGAATGCCTGGATTCTGTTGGATGATATTCTCAATCTCTTTCCAGATGTTAAATATATCCTGATTCCAGACATCTGCTGAAGGATGATCTTTGATCCAGTTTTGCTTCGTGTAATTTCCCTTATCATTCCACATTTTCTTTGTAATGTAGATCTCAGTTGAATAAAGAGAGTAAGAGCCTCTCTGTGTGATCCTGATATAAACCGGATAGAGGCCATTAGCTGTTTTTCTTCTCTTAAGTAGATAGGGTTTAATGGTGGTTTTCATGGTGTTACTCCGTTATCTCTTCAATAGAATCTATTTCACCATGTTGATCAATTAGATCTGAATAGTCTTTATATCCTGCATCTTTTGCGTAATTGTCGAGAGCTTCATCTTCTGAGTCTCCTTTATATGTGGTGTCGATTGCGTTGGCTTGTATTCTGTATGTTTTCATGGTAGTGGTGTTGTGGTGTTACCAATTTTGTTACCAACAAAATACAGTAAACTTTGCTCTCTTGAAAGGCATCTAATTACAAATATGGCTTTTATTTATCCTAAATGAATGGTTTGACAGTAAAGAAGTGCAGTAATTATCAGATGTTTGAGTCCTGTACCACCCACACCCAGTAAAGCCTTGCAGCGTATAATTTTATAGCGATGTGAGGCTTTTTTATTTTGAGTATTATTTGTGGGGAGGGTTCACAAATAAACTATTCTATTCTTAATAATTGATTCAATTTCAATGGCACATCTTTATACTCGATCAATTTCCACTTCCGCAATTTTAGTAAAGACCAGTTCTCTGTCAACTACCCTTCTATTGGTTTCTGTTTTTTAAAATTCAGTAACAAAAGTCTAATTAACCTTACATGGAAATACCTCAGTTTATATGAATTCTAAAACGATCTTTCTATTATTTTTCATTCTAACCTGAGTTCGATTCATAAATCAAGTTATTATTAGTCTCCCTTAAAAAGGGGGTTAAGTGGGATGTTCACCAGGATGTGGCAAAAAACTATGGACACCCCTCTAAATCTCTCCGACAGCCGGCGGAAGAATTTTAATTTCAATATTATGGATCGAACTCAGGTTTCTAAAAAGTTGGTAATTAGACTCACCACAGATTGCTTATATTTCCCGAATTACCGAAACTAAACCTGGCACAACAACCTTGAGTTACGAAGATTCATTATCCATAAAAAGTCTTCAATTACAGCAAAAAAAACATAATCCATCAGCATGAAAAAGAATGATCAATCAAGACGCTCGTTTTTAAAGAAAATGGGAGCAACTGCGGCCGGAATGAGCATGGTTCCCATGATGATCAAGGCGGGCAATAAGGCAGAGACCCTCAATTTCGTTGACCTTGGCCAGAAGAAATTTTCGGCTAATGACCATATCCGCCTCGGCCTGATTGGAACCGGAGGAATGGGAATTGGTGATGCACAAACCGCTCTTCAGGTGAGCGGGGTGGAGCTTGTGGCGGCTTGCGATCTTTATGAAGGAAGGCTGCGCCGTGCCAAAGAACTATGGGGAAATGATATTCAGACCACTGCAGATTACCGGGAGATCCTGGATCGTACTGATGTGGATGTGGTTATCAATGCTACGACCGATCACTGGCACGAGAAGATCAATGTGGACGCAATGAGAGCGGGAAAACATGTCTACTGTGAGAAACCAATGGTCCAAAAAGTGGATGAGGGACATCGTGTTATCCAAGTAGAACAAGAGACCGGAATGGTATTTCAGGTGGGGAGTCAATACACCAGTTCGCTTCTGAGTGCCAAAGCAAAAGAACTAATTCAAGAAGGAAAAATCGGGGAAATAAACTTTGTGGAAGCGATTATTGACCGGCACAGTGCAATGGGAGCCTGGCAATATTCGATACCGCCAGATGCATCACCGGAAACGGTCGATTGGGAGGCCTATCAACGTGGAGTAACGGATATGCCCTGGGATCCCAAACGGTTCTTCCGCTGGAGAAACTATCAGGATTACGGAACTGGACAGGCAGGAGATCTCTACGTTCACATGCTCTCTATGCTTCATTTTATCACAGGATCAGATGGCCCAACTCGTGTAATGTCAACGGGCGGTTTGCGCCACTGGAAGGATGGACGTGATGTGCCGGATATCCATCTCGGCCTCTATGACTATCCGGAAACAGAAAACCACCCGCCATTCAATTTAGCACTTCGCACCAACTTTATTAGTGGTGACGGAGGACAATTTCTCTTCCGAATCGTGGGATCTGAAGGTGATATTACGATCAGCTGGTCGTCTCTTACACTGAGACGCAACCCATTACCCGAAGCTCCGGGGATGTCCATTAATACGTTTCCAGAGGATATTCGTGAGCAGTTCATCGCCGAGTACAACAAAATGTACCCACAAAATGCTAAAATTCAAGAGCCGAATGAATTTGTCTATCGAGATCCTGACGATTACAAAGGAATGCGATATGACCACTTTGTCAACTTCTTCAACTCGATTCGCAATGGCACACCAGTCTTACAGGATGCAAGCTTCGGATTACGGGCAGCCGGCCCCACATTTGCAGGAAACCAGAGTTACTATGATGGAACCATTGTGAAGTGGGATCCGGATCGAATGAGGATAGTTTCCTGATTCATAGTTGACTCGATTTCTACAACTCTATTCTCAACCTCAATCAACCGTCTGAACTGTCATTATCGCTGATTGTGTGATGGACTTTGATTTACAAGTATCCATCACACTCAATCACAGACTATCAAATAAAATCACAGTTCACCTCCCTGAAGTATTAGCAATAACTGAATCATCAGATTATAGCAACCATCTCTGTGTTCAGCGGCCCGATATAAATCATTATTCATGCCCCCAGGGTGCGGGTGGCAATTCTTCAAGCGGCTCAGTCAGGTCGAAATCTACGCGCCAGCTCCAGCTTGTATCCCGGATGGTGCCATAAGTGTACCGCTCGCCGGGTACAATTTCAATTCGCCAGCCGCGAAAAATACCGGTCTCTTCGGTGCGTTCCACCGATTTAAATTCATGTCGAACAGCGGTTCCCTCACCATGTGAAAAACCACCGTACATGGTAAAATCGTCCTCACTGCCATCGGGCTTGCGGTGATCGTGGCGGATTTCCAGTCTGTCGTGGTGTTTGGTAAAAATCCAGGTACGTGAGCGATCCCACTCTTGTTCTTCTTCAAGCTCAATGTGGAACGGCAGTTTGAGCTGATCTTCATCACATTCGCGAAAATGAACGATCAGCAGTTCGGTACCGGTCAGCATTTCATCTCCGGGCGGTTCCAGGGTAAGGCCCCCGGGATAAGCATTGCCGCACTGTTCTGCCAGAGCATAAAAAAACTGCTCGAAGAACTCCGTTTCAGATTCTGTTTGAATTTGTTGATGATCGTTTTGCGGCTCACCGCATGAGATCACAAATAATGCAGAGGCGAATAACAAAAGAGTGGTACGTGTCATGAAATTGTATTTTTTTCAAAATAAAGCGAAGAGAAGATAGCAGAATTGATAAAAGAATGAAGCAGAGGGATGATATACAGTATTACGGAATCATATTTCAACAAACAAATCCCATAAACTTTATTGCATCCTCATCACTACTAATCCGGGACAATCCGCAGCAATTCACCGTTTTCATGATCAGTTAAAATGTAAAGAAATCCGTCCGGTCCCAGCCTGACATCTCTCACGCGACGACCGATAGAAAGGGACTCTTCGCCGATTACATTTTCACCATCGAGTATGATTCTGCGGATTTGTTCACCAGCAAGACCGCCACTGAAAAGATTTCCTTTCCATTCGGGAAACTGCTCGCCTTTATAAATTGCAAGTCCGCTCGGTGCCTGTGCTGGTGTCCACACTAGTTTGGGATCTTCCATTCCCGGCCTGGAAGTTTCATCTGAGATTCTCGGCCCGTAATATTCACGGCTGTAGGTTACAAGAGGCCATCCGTAGTTTTCTCCCGCTATCAGAAGGTTCAGTTCATCGCCACCTCGTGAACCGTGTTCATTAGCCCATACATAGCCGGTTTCAGGGTCAACGGTTAAACCCTGAACATTTCGGTGTCCAAGTGTCCAGATTTCTGGTTTTGCTGTTGGATCGTCAATAAAAGGGTTATCGTCCGGTACGGAACCGTCATCATTCAAACGGATCACTTTCCCGATGTGAGCATCCATTTTTTGGGCATATTCCCGGCTCAGAATTCCATCAATCGATGCGGGACGGTTACCGCCGTCTCCAATGGAAACAAGAAAGGTACCATCGGGCAGCCAGACAATTCGCGAACCAAAATGCTGATTATCACTTTTTACCGGTTCAGCGAAAAACAGGATCTCAACATCTTGCAGCTCATGGTCTTCCAGTATAGCTTTTGCCACAGCGGTTTGGTTTTCATCCTCATCACCATAAGCAAACGTAAAATAGAGACGCCGGTTCTCTTCAAAATTGGGATGGAGAGAGATATCAAGCAGGCCACCCTGGCCAGAGACATAGATCGGGGGAAGGCCCCGAATCGGTTCTGGATGTAATTTTCCATCGCGAATTACACGTAGCCGGCCGGGCCGTTCTGAAACAAGCTTCGATCCATCCGGAAGCCAGGCCACCGACCAGGGATGCACAAGTCCGTCTGAAATAAGTTCGGTTTGCCAACCTTCCGCTTCTGGTACCTCATCGCTGGTTTCAACCGGACCATCTGGCATGGCACATGCAGTAATAAATACAGCAAGAATCAGGAAAAATGATTTTTTCATACTTTTATCTGTCGGATGAATTAAAATGCTTATTCTTAAATATGCAGCTTTTAAATTATAAGTTCACTCATCCCTCTAACGTTCATTTAAAAAAAATTCATGAAAATTTCCGGAATCCTGGAAACTTGCTTGTATGCTTCGGATCTCCAAAAAGCCGCTGATTTTTACACAAAACTACCAGGGCTTCAACTGATCACTAAAGAAGACCGGAGACACCTTTTTTTTAAATGTGGAATAACCATGCTGCTGATTTTTAATCCCGATCACACCTCCAGTGAACAGACCGACATGGGCGGAGATATTATTCCGCTGCACGGGAGCAGGGGGCCCGGGCATGTGGCTTTTTCAGTCAAAGATGATGAGATCAGCTTGTGGAGAGAGTTTTTAAACGATCAACAGATCCCAATTGAATCGGAAGTAAGCTGGCCGAATGGATCGGTTTCTCTATATTTTCGTGATCCTGCAGGAAACAGCCTGGAAGTGGTAAGTCCCAAAATCTGGAAACGAAAAACTATGGATTCTTCCTCAACAGATCAGAACCGTGTTTGAGCAACTGTTCAGTTGTATGTACATATTTTTCTCCCAATTTTCCCTTTAGAACAGAGAGTGCCTCATCATAGGCTTTAACAAGATGTGGAGCCAGATTCTTTCCTTTTTCCGATAATGAAACCTGAGACAGCCTGCCATTCCTGCTTTTTTCAACCAAGCCTTTCTTTACAAGTTTATTCACAAACCTTGTGATGGTTGAAGGGGCCAGATGCATTTTTTCAGCTAAATCCTTTTGGGTTATCTTCTCATGTTCATGGAGCAGTAAAATCAATTCTACATAAGGAGTGGCAAGTTTATGCTCTTTAAAATAGTCATCAAAAAACTGGCATACTTCCCGGCTGAATGAATTGAGTATCGCATGCATGGCAGGAGAGATTAATTAAAATTGTATATACATAAAGCATAAAATTTTTGAATAATCCAAATTCAGCGATTACTTGCCCCGCAAATGTAACCTGGCATTTCCTTTTAAGTACATGAATTACGATCTTTCAGAATATCCGATCTTATCATGTACAGAGTTCAGCTTAAAAATTTCGAAGGGCCCCTTGACCTGCTTCTTTTTTTTATCAAAAGAGACGAGCTGAACATTTACGACATCCCCATCTCTCACATAACCAGAGAATTTTTGGAATATATACGCCTGATGGAAGTACTGGACCTGGATATTGCCAGTGAATTCATCTACATGGCCAGTATGCTTATGTCGATTAAAGCACGAATGATGCTGCCTGCAGAGAGTGACGTGGATGATGACCTGGACGAGGACGATCCACGCTACGAACTGGTCCAGAAACTGCTGGAGTACAAACGTTACAAAGAGATGGCTGAAAAGCTCACCATTATCGATGAAGAAACCCGGAAAAAATACTACCGCGGTTATACCGATTCCGATGAAGTTGAAAAACAGGCATCAGGGGAAGCACTGAAAGATGTAACTCTTTTTGACCTGATGGCCGCTTTCCGCAAAGTTCTCGCCGATATCAAACGTCAAAACACCTATCATAAAGTGGAAAAGGTGAAGATGACAGTTGAACAACAAACGGAGTATATTCTGGATCTGCTCCAGGAAAGGGGACGCTGTTCTTTCTACAACATATGTATGGAATTGAAAACAAAAGCCGCAATTGTGGTTACCTTTCTTGCAGTTCTGGAAATGCTGAAAGAGCAGCAAATCAACCTGTTTATCGAAAATAACGATCCTGTAAACTTTTTTATCGACCTGAAGCCAGTTGACGAAATTATCGGCCAGGCACCCAATGAAAATATTTCATCATGAAAAAAACAATCTTTGCCCTGTTTTTTATAGCTGCAGGCTGTGCAGGAACCAACTCGATTACCTACGATACCTCCACGGAAAATTTGCTGCAATTTTCCGAAACCATTGACTCTGATTTTCTCAGGCACCATCTCGAAATTATCGCACACGACAGCCTTGAAGGACGGGACACAGGGATGAGGGGTCAAAAAATTGCAGCCCGTTACCTGGCTGAATTTTATGAAGACCTCGGATTTACACCCAAAGGTGATAATGACACCTGGTTCCAGCATTTTGAACTTAATGCCACTGCCACCGACAGTCTTGTATATACATCTTACCATATTGAGGGCACTGACACTCTTGCCATAAACACTACTGTGGAGTCTCCCGGTTCACACGGCCATTACTACCGAACATTTGGCGGTAATATGCCGCTGGAGGGTGACATCGTTTTTGCCGGTTTCGGAGTGAACGATTATGAACGAAACGTTCACCATCTTGACGGGGATGAACTGGAAGATAAATGGGTGATGATTTTTGATGACATCCCTTACGTTGTGGATGGCGACACGCTGATCAATCCAAGAATTTCCTCGAATAACCGCATGAGCCTAATTTTAAGGAATTACAATGCAAAAGGAATCCTGTTGATTTCAGATCAGGTTTCTGCAAACTTTAATGAAGCAGCCGAAAGACATTCCCGCCTCGTGGCCAATCCGGCAAACCTGAGTCTGCGCTATCTTCAACAGGGACAACGCAGACAAAGTATGCCGGCTGCACAACTGCAAATTAGTCCGCTGATGGCAGCCGGAATACTTGGGTTGGGAAGCGAAAGCGATCTGGATGCAGCCCGTGAATCCCTGATTAACAACATACGTGATTTTCGAGCGTCTCAAACCTCACACTATTTGCGTTATGAACCGTATGACGGACCCGGATTTCTTGAAACAGAAAATGTGCTGGCCTATTTCGAAGGCGCCGATCCTGAACTAAAAGAAGAAGCCCTTGTGCTGGTAGCGCATTACGATCACCTGGGTATTGGCCCTCCGGATGAAACCGGGGATATGATTTATAACGGCGCCGATGACAACGGCAGCGGAACCGTGGCACTGATGGCTGTTGCCAACGCCCTGAACGAAGCCAGGCAAGCGGGTTACAAACCAAAACGAAGTGTGCTCTTTCTCCACGTTTCGGCCGAGGAGGTGGGGCTGCTGGGTTCACGATACTATTCCGATCATCCTGTAATTCCGATCGAAAATACCATCGCCAATTTTAATGCCGATATGGTGGGAAGAAGTGATTCACGAAATGTGGAGGCCGGAGACACCGATTACGTTTATCTTATTGGCGGGGATATCATATCATCAGAGCTGGACAGCATGGTTGTTGCCGCCAATGAACGGAGCGTAAATATGAGGATTGACCGTCATTACAACGATCTAAACGATCCGAATCAGTTATTCCGCAGAAGTGACCATTGGAATTTCGGACGGCTCAGTATTCCATTCGTCTTTTTCTTCACCGGTCTGCACGATAATTATCACCGGCCATCAGACACCGTAGACAGAATAGAGTTCGATAAATATACCCGGATTGTTCAACTTATTTACTCTTCAACTATAAAAGTAACCAACGCTGATGAACGGCCTGAAGTAGATAACCAGGAATTTATTGATATAACCAACCGAATGCCGAGATAACAGTATTTATTTGCATGTGCAAACCATATAAAATAACACTTTCATTCCCACTGGATGATGTAAAATTAAAGCAAGTAGTATCAGTCAGAAAAGTAACCCACTCAGTTTACTCGAATGACTGGTTAAACATCGGCCCAAAAGAGTTTTTTATGAAGGTAAAGGGGGTGGGTAGTTTTTATGCATCTCACGGTGATTATGTTGAGATTGCGCCCGAAAAGGGTGTAACCAACAATTCTGTTGAGCTTTACCTGAACGGCTCGGTGTACGGTGCTATTCTTCATCAACGTAAGATGCTGCCATTGCACGGAAGTTCGTTTGAAACAGTAGGTCGAGGTGTGATGCTTTGTGGAGAGTCGGGTGCAGGAAAATCATCGCTCACCACTTCTTTCTGCCTTAAAGGAGCAGGTTTTCTCACTGACGATGTGACTCCGGTTTTTCTTCGGGATGGCCTTCCTCACATCCTTCCAAAATCGGCCCGTATTAAATTATGGAATGATAGTTTAAAACAGCTCACAAATAATGATCATGACCTGGACCGAATCCGCCCTGATCAGGAAAAATTTTATTTTTCCATAAAGAAAAAAAAATATGACTCACATCCTCTCCATGATGTTTTGATGCTTGCCATTGGCGACGTGCAGGAAGTTGACATCCAAAAAATCACTGGTACTGAAGCATTCTCGGCTATATATAATGAAATTTATCGCGTCCAATATCTCTCAGCCATGCCGGAAAATGAGACGGACTACCTGAAAAAAATAGCCGCAATCTCATCTTACTGTAATGTTTACAGGGTCACAAGGCCGAAATTTATTTCCATTGACAAAATGAGAAGAATACTCCAGAAATTTCTTGAACAAAATCAATGATTAACAAAATGCGGCTATAAAATTAAAGGAAATCTCACAGCCGCACACGGAAACTATACCATTCTGACTCAGTAAACCTCCAGGAACATTCGGTCTGCGGGCTTTATGCCACTTTTCAGTTCATCCCGGGTCCAGTGTGCCGGGTCTTTTTCCATGAGTGTGTCATCCACTTTCAGGTAATCGAACATACCCATCATCGCCAAAATCTGGAATATGCCGGTTTCCATTCCTTTCAGACCACAGATATAGATCAGCGTGTTATCTTTTTCAAGAATTGGCTTCATAAGATCAGCCCGGTCAATAAGTGAATACTGTACATAAGGCTTGGTACCGTCGGCTCGCGGATCTTCACGTGAAACCGATTTTAAATACCGAAATGAAGAGTGTTTCTCATCCAGCTCTTCAAACAGGTTTTTGTAAAGCAGGTCGGTACGGTAGGGGCAACCAAAAGACAATACAAGATCGTTGCTGTAATTCATTCGAAGTAAATCCATAATCATTCCGCGGAAGGGTGCAATTCCGGTGCCCGTGGCAAAAAAGAGATAGTTGTAATCCTGTGGGTTTTCAGGCAGGATAAACCGCTTACCCGCAGGACCTGTCATCAGAATCTTGTCGCCCGCTTTTCGGTTGCAAAGATAGTTAGAGCAAACACCCAAAAAGAGTTCCTGTGTCTCCCAGTGTTCATCGATCACCCGTTTTACAGTGGTAGCATAAATTTTTCCTTTGCCATCTTCCCCGCCCGAAGGTGAACAGCTCGAATACAGACGCACTTTGTGAGGCCGCCCGTTTTCATCGATTCCCTCGGCAATTACTCCCACACTTTGGCCAGGCACAATACGGTTCTCGAGGTCCGTTCCTGAGACATCAAATTCGATATGGCGAACAAAGTTTGGTGAAGATGAGTCTGTGGCAATTTCGCTTTTGGTGATGGGCACTGTAACCGGATTCCGCGGTTTATAAAAGTGCATGTCAACATCAGGGAGGGAGATTGTTTTTTCAGTCGTAAGTGGCATGTTGGTTCGATTTTTTGATAGGTGACAATTTCAGATAAAGTTATCGCCGCGATAACTCTGCAGAATTTTCAGGTAGTTGGCCCTTTCGAATGCAGCCGGTTCGGCAACTGATGCAGAACTCATTGCACCCTGCATCTGCTCAACCGACTCGTAGCCTTTCTCATCCATCCACTCCTGCAAACCCTCAATCAGTATACGAATAGTACCAATACCTTTCTGTAAAAGCAGTGATGTCATCATGACGACATCTGCACCGACAAGAAGCATTTTGACTACATCTTCCGAAGTATGAACTCCTGTAGTAGCGGCAAGACTGCATTCAAGGTGCGGCCGAAGAATGGCTATCCACCGGAGTGGAAGGCGTTTTTCAAAGGAACGGCTCAGCTCCAGGCCAGGAGTAACATCCAGTGTTTCAAGATCGATATCGGGCTGATAAAATCGGTTGAAAAGGACAAGGCCATCTGCACCCGCCGTTTCCAGTTTGGTGGCCATGTTGGCAAATGCACTGAAGTAAGGGCCCAGCTTTATTGATACCGGAATATTCACAGAACTTTTTACAGTTTTCAGATTTTCGAGGTACATTTTCTCCACGGTCTCCGAGGTCATATCAGGACTTGCCGCAATGTAGTAAATATTCAATTCCAGTGCATCAGCTCCTGCTTCTTCCATTCTTTTGGCGTATGACATCCATCCCCCCTTCGAAACACCATTCAGGCTGGCGATAACAGGAATTTCCACTTCTTGTTTTAAACGTGCAATATGCTCAAGATAATCGTCCGCTTCGAGATTGTGATACTCCTCAGGTTCAGGAAAGTAGCTCAATGCTTCGGCGTAGCTTTCTCCAGTTGTAGTAAGAAAGTGATCGAGTGCACGGTTCTCATGAATAATCTGCTCTTCAAATAGCGAGTAGAGTACAACTGCTGAGGCACCGGCATCCTCCATCTTTTTCACATTTGAAACATCACTCGAAAGCGGGGAGGCCGATGGCACCAGCGGATTTTTAAGTGTCAGACCAAGATATTTGGTTTCAAGGTTCATACAGTTTCTCCATCTCTTCATAGTGCCGCCACTGTTTATTGACATGAGCCTGAGCCTGAGCCATTAGTGATTTGGCAGCTTTCGGGTTTGATTTATTAAGCATCAGGTAGCGCATTTCGTTGTTCGCGTACTCTTTGAACGGGATCTTCGGTGCTTTGGAATCGAGCTGAAATGGATTTTTTCCTTCACTTGCCAGCATCGGATTAAATCGGAACAGCGGCCAATACCCTGACGTAACAGCCAGTTTCTGCTGGTTGAGGCCATATTTCATATCGTACCCATGAGCAATACAGTGACTGTATGCAATAATAATCGACGGGCCGGGATATTTTTCCGCTTCTATAATTGCACGGATTGCCTGTGTGTCGTCTGCACCCATCGCTATCCTGGCAACGTAGGCTTCACCACCGCTTACAGCCAGCATACCCAGATCTTTTTTGGGCGATTCTTTCCCTCCAGCTGCAAATTTCGCGATAGCTCCAAGTGGAGTTGCTTTGGAACGCTGACCGCCCGTGTTGGAGTACACCTCCGTATCCAGCACCAGGATGTTCACATCGCGGCCGCTTGCCAAAACGTGGTCCAGTCCGCCATAGCCGATATCATAAGCCCAGCCGTCACCACCGATGATCCACACACTTTTCCTTACCAGGTAATCGGCCAGACTCAGCAGCATCCGGTTCTCCTTCGATTCATTTCTCTCCAGGTACTCTTTAAGTTTTCGAACTCTTTCACGCTGTTCAAAAATCCCGGCTTCATCTGATTGGTCGGCATTCAGAATTTCAGTGGAAAGTTCTTCGGGTATAGATCCGTTCATCTGTTTCAAAAGCTGTAACGCCTGCTCGTGCTGTTTGTCTATTGTGATACGGAAACCAAGGCCAAATTCTGCGTTGTCTTCAAAAAGAGAGTTCGACCAAGCCGGGCCAAGCCCTTCGGCATTTTTTGTCCACGGTGTGGTGGGCAAGTTACCTCCGTAAATCGACGAACAGCCGGTGGCATTTGCCACGATCATCCGTTCACCAAAAAGCTGGGTGACCAGTTTGATATAAGGCGTTTCCCCACATCCTGCACAGGCACCGGAAAACTCAAACAGCGGTTGCAAATATTGCGATCCCTTCACTGTGTTGGTCTTCAGTGCAGTACGGTCATACTCGGGAAGATCGAGGAAGAAATTCCAGTTTTCTTTCTCCTGTTCCATCAGAGGTTCCGTCCAATCCATATTGAGCGCTTTGCGTCCCACTTCCTGTCTGTTTTTAGCGGGGCAAACCTCCACACAAAGTTCACATCCGGTACAATCTTCAGGTGAAACCTGGATGGAAATTTTGGTCTCATCAGGCCATTCTCGACCTTTTGCATCCATAAATTTAAATGTAGAAGGAGCTGCCTCGAGGTAACTCTCATCAAATGCCTTCACACGTATGACGGAGTGCGGACATACCATCACACACTTACTGCACTGAATACAAACGTCGGGATCGAGTACGGGAATCTGCTGAGAAATATTTCTCTTTTCCCACATCGCTGTTCCGCTTGGAAATGTACCATCTGCCGGGAATGCACTCACGGGAAGATCATCACCCTGGCCTGCAATAATTTCGGCAATTACTTTCTGAACAAATTCAGGAGCCTCCTCCGAAACAGTTCGCCGCATCACTTTATTTGAAGTATCATCTTTTGCGAAAGATTTCGGATCGATCTCGAAAAGATTTTCCAGTGCAAGATCTACAGCACGGTGGTTTGCTTCTCGAACGGTCCGTCCTTTTTTACCGTAGGTGTTGTCAATCGCCTGCTTGATGAAACCAATTGCTTTATCTTTTTCCAGAATTTCTGAAATTGCAAAAAAGCAGGCCTGCATCACCGTATTGATCCGGTCACTCACTCCGCTTTCCCTGGCAACCTTACCGGCATCTATGCAGTAGAGCCGCATCTCCTTTTCAATCAACTCTTTTTGAACATTTTCGGGAAGATTTTGCCAAATTTCCTCTTTTGGCCAGGGTGTATTCAGCAGGAAAACAGATCCATTACGGGCATATTTCAGCATATCATACCTGTTAAGGAAGGCAGATTGATGGCACGCCACAAAATCAGCTTTTTCGATGAGGTAAGGAGAACGAATCGGTTTGCTGCCGAAGCGCAGGTGTGAGGTGGTTATCGCTCCCGATTTTTTTGAATCGTAAACAAAATAGCCCTGCACATGGTAGTCCGTCTGCTCCCCGATAATTTTAATAGAATTTTTGTTAGCACTTACAGTTCCATCTGAACCAAGTCCGAAGAATACTCCTTCAAAAAGATTTCCGTCAGGTCGCACAGGCTTATTTTCATACGAAAGGCTTGTGTGCGTTACATCATCATGAATACCGAGGGTAAAGTGATTTTTCTGTTCCTCTTTTTTCAACTCGCTGAAAACTGTACGGACCATTGAAGGCGTAAACTCCTTGGAAGAGAGTCCATACCGCCCGCCAATCACAGACGGAAAGTTTAGAGCTGAACCGTTTGAGAACATTTTTTTCTCGCGGAGTGCAGTTACTACATCGGTGTAAAGCGGCTCTCCTGTGGCACCGGGCTCTTTGGTACGGTCGAGAACAGCAATCGATTTCACGCTTTCGGGGAGAGCCTTCAGAAATGCTTCGGTATCAAACGGGCGATAGAGCCGCACTTTTACAACACCTGTTTTTTCTCCTTCATTATTAAGTGCATCTACAGTCTCATGAACGGTATCTGCGCCGGATCCCATGATCACAATAACACGGTCGGCATCTTCCACTCCGTAATAGTCGAAAAGATTATAAGATCGTCCTGTTAGCTGAGCAAAGCGATTCATTGCTTCCTGCACAATCGCCGGACATTTCTGATAGTACAGATTTGCTGCTTCCCGCGATTGAAAAAAGACATCGGGGTTTTGTGCGGTGCCGCGGATAAAAGGATGGTCTGAAGAGAGTGCCCGTTTACGGTGGGCTATCACCAGTTCATCATCAATCATGGCCCTCATCTGATCTTCTGTGACAACTTCGATTTTCTGTATTTCGTGCGAGGTTCTGAAACCGTCAAAAAAGTGAATAAACGGAATTCGGGATTCCAGTGATGCGGCATGTGAAATCAATGCCAGATCCATCGATTCCTGTACATTCGCGGATCCCAGCAGCCCCATCCCGGTCATACGCATCGCCATCACATCGCTGTGGTCGCCAAAAATGGAGAGGGCGTGTGTAGCCACAGATCGTGCTGCCACGTGAATCACTGTTGAATTGAGTTCTCCGGCTATTTTGTATAGATTAGGCATCATTAAAAGAAGGCCCTGTGATGCTGTAAACGTTGTAGTGAGTGCACCGGTTTGCAATGAACCGTGAACCGTTCCTGCCGCACCACCCTCACTCTGCATTTCGATAACTTCAGGCACACTGCCCCAGATATTTTTCCTGCCCGACATCGTCCAGGCATCGGCCCATTCCCCCATCGGAGATGCGGGAGTGATCGGATAGATGGCAATCACTTCATTTAAACTGTGTGCTACCATTGCCACGGCTTCATTGGCATCTGTTGTGATAGTTTCTGGCTTTTTTTTCAAAACAATCCCTCCAATTTTCAGGCTTTTTTAGATTCCGGGGCATCACTTCTGCAGGACTTATTCTCATTCTCCGGATAGCTGTAACTATTAAATTATTCTGTGGAGCTTAAATATTGTACAGGTAATTACTGAAATCAGAATAGGGAATTCACTTACTGTTGTGATGAATCTTGCCTGCTGACTTTGAAATCTTTGGCCTCACAGCTATCTTAAAAAGAAAAATCCCGCTATCAACAAAGCAGCCCATAAAACCGCCCGATATTACGACAAGCTCGCCAAACGGTATGAGCATCAGCATCGTTCTTATCTCATGCACACCCACGAAAAACTGCTTGATAAGCTTGAGATCAACCCAGATGATGAAATTCTGGATGTGAGTGCCGGAACCGGATTGATGGCTGAGGCTATTTTGAAAAAGTTTGGAAACGTACGAAAGCTTGTTCTTAACGATCCTTCTGCGAAAATGCTGGAAGAAGCCCGGTACCGGCTTCGCTATGAAGAAGCGGAATATACTTCCCATTTCGCCGAAGAACTGCCGTTTGATGACAGCTCGTTCTCACAGATTATTTGCCTGAACGCATTTCACTATTACACAGAGCAACAGAAGGCTTTGGGCCACTTCAGGAGACTACTGAAACCCGGTGGCACACTTTGGCTGCAAGACTGGAACCGGTCGGGCTGGTTTGTAATACTGAATCAGTTCATCAGCCAGCTTACTCCAGAGCATATTAACACACGATCGGAGGATGAATTTAAGAAGATGCTTGCCGATGCCGGTTTTTCAATTCGGGAGTCCGACCGGTGGAGTTACAAGTGGTGGAAGTTTTTTTACGCGCGTTGTGAGTAGTTTCACATCAAAGGTAAAACGATAGCTGTTTTAGCCTGCATCAGTTTTTCTCATTCTTTTTACTCTCCATCCACTCACGCAGGTTTTTAACTTCTGGTCGTATTACCTTTGTTTGCCGGATGATATCTTCTGTCTCTTCCCAGGTTTTCATCCATTGAAACATTCGATAGAGGTCGTTTTGCATCAGTTTGAATAACCAGACAGGAGCAGGAATTTGAAACGGCTTTTTGCCAAAAACGGACTTGTAGGTTTTCCTGCACTCATTCATTGACTTTTTGTCTGAAGCAAGCATCAAATCTTTTCCAAGATATAAAGTCGGATTAGCAAATATTTTAGCAGCAATTGCTCCCACATCATCGGTTGAAATCCACAAAACAGACCGATCAGAGCCGATAATTTTTTCTTTTACACTCCATGCCACCAGTGATGGAAAAAAATCTCTGTCAAACATTAGTTCCATAAAAGAATTTGGCCGCAAAATGGTATAATGAATGCCAACTGATCGGATGAATTCTTCAACTTCCAGTTTGCTGTTAAAATGAGGTACACCCGTGTCAGACTCACCGGTACCTGCTGATGCATAAACCAGAAACTGAACGCCTGCCTTAGCAGCCATTTCTGCTACTCGTATTCCATGTTCCACCTCCTTTTTCAGACCGGTGATCCAAGGATTCTGAACGCTAAATACACCGTAAAGATCTTCAAATGCAGGGCGGATTGAATCCGGTTCATTCAAATTTCCCTTTACAGTAATTGCTCCCAATTTTTTCAGTACTTTTGCTTTTGGGCTGTTGGGATTTCTGGTCAGTGCCCTCACCTTAAAACCCGATAATAAGAGATGCCTTGTTACAGCACCACCCTGCCTGCCTGTTGCTCCTGTAACAAGAATGGTATTTTGGGATTGCATAGCCCTTCCCTTTGGTTTGATGAATCTATATTATAAGAAAATATTTATTACCGGGTTTCTGGTACCTGGTTTAGATATTCTCTTCTATGCTGTCTATACGGGCTTCCAATTGATCGAGTTTTTGCTGAATTTCCCTCAGCAAATGGATGATTATGATGTGTGTTTTTTTTGCATCGATGCCAACCACACTTTCATCACTGGAGATCACATTTTCAATCTCTTCAAACTCTTCGGGAGAAATGTCCATCTTCATGTCTACTCTCCCTCGAGACTATTGCTGGCTTCGAAACCGGCGTTGGCCAGATCTTCAAAACCGCCTACATTATAAACATTATCAAATCCGCGTTCTCTCATCATTCGGGCTGCCTGGCCACTTCGATTTCCTGTGCGGCAATAGAGATAATAAGTTTTGCTCTTGTCCATCTCTTCAATGGCATCGTGAAACTCTCCGTTAAGCCAGTCATATTGAGCAGCTGATAGTTTTAAGTGTCCTGAATTAAATTCATCCTTTGTCCTTACATCAATTACCTCGCCAGGATTTTGTTCAAGTATTTGTTTGAACTCTTCTGTAGTGATGTCTACATCCTGAGAATCTGATGACGAAAATGGGTTCACGATAAAACCTCCGATAATTAAAATTACGAGTGAAAATAAAAAAATAAGTTTTTTCATTATTGTGCTGGGTGTTGTTTCAAGATCAAGATACAATAGACTAACAATCTGAACAGGTGTTTTGGTTCACGAAAGATAAATCAAAATTTTAAGTATTCAACCTACTATCTATTTCCTAAATCCTGAAACGGCTTTACATTAAGCGGAATAGTTTGCAGAATTCCGCAGGTCAGAACATCGTCTCTAAATATTTGATTTCAGGGGCGAGAACGATTGTGAAGCCTGACTGCGGTCTCGTTCGTATCAGATAGGTAGTGCATCATCCACATCAAAGAACAAGTTTTGTTCGCCCCTTGCTTCGGTTATTCCACAAATTATCAAACGACCGCAAAACGTCACAGATATTGCCATGCTAAACTCAGATAAAAGTGATACGGCCTGAGTCTAAATTCTTTTGAAAACCAGAATGTAAAAAATGCTCCCATACCTACTACTGTTATGTCAAAGATAAAACGTCGGGTTAAGTCATCTGACGAGTTTTTCAAAAATATACCAATGTAGATGATTGGGATGATCCCGGAACGACTCGTCTGATGACTCTCTCACACTTTTACAGTTGACATGACACTATATTTGTATTCATAAATCTACTGCCGACGACAGCACTTTACGATATTCATCCACTTTATTACGGCTGATGGTAAGTACACCGGTATCTTCAGCTCCATCAGCAAGAAGCTGCACATCCGGATTATGCCAGCGGCTTTCTGACGGGCGAAACTCTTTACAGCTTGCATGAATCTCCCTGAGCCAGCCAGTCTTCCGTAGCGGTTCAACCAGTTCCGGTTTCATACCGCCTCCGGGCATAATGATGACCCGGTCACCAGCAAGCTTCAGCAGCCGCATAATCTGTTCCAGGCCTTTCTCCACACTATTTTTCCCTCCCGAAGTCAGAATTCGGTGAAATCCACATTTGATGATTGTTTCAAGGGATTCTTCGAGATTACGACTCACATCAACCGCACGGTGAAACGTGCAGGGCTTGCCGCTTGCTGTTTCGATCAGTTGGCCGCATGCATCACTGTTTACGGATCCATCCCGGTTCAAAATGCCAAAGACAAACCCATCAGCACCCAGTGAGGAGAAAATCCGGATCTCTTCGTCCATGACACCCAGTTCCTCATCCGAATAGACAAAATCACCGCCTCTGGGACGAATCATTACAAAAACCGGAATCTGCAGATGCGCTTTCAGATACGCCAGCATTCCGACACCCGGTGTTTCACCACCTTCATGAAAAGAGCTGCACAGCTCCAGCCGGTCAACGCCAAACTTTGCCGCTTTCAGTGCGGCTTCTGTAGTGTATATGGGGGATTCGAGAAGGATTTTCATTTCTTTTTCTTTTTCAACGGTGCAATATATCAGAATTTAATCATTCCCAAACCGGCTTTTTGCATCTTCCATTTCATTACCGCCTTCGTGATGTACGGCAAAATTAAACCCGGGGTGAACTGCATAGCCGCCATACTCTCCATCTTTGTTGATGGCGATGAAACCGGCCTGCATATCCTCGATATTTTCCAGGTTTTTATCAATAAGCCGAGCGATCGCTTCTTCACACGCTTCCTGGGGTGAACGCCCCTGCCGCATCAGCTCCACAACCAGAAAACTGCCGCACACTTTGATGATTGTCTCACCCATTCCCGTGGCCGTTGCCGCACCTACTTCGTTATCCACATAAAGCCCGGCCCCGATAATCGGACTGTCGCCCACGCGGCCGTGCATTTTGTAGGACAGACCGCTGGTGGTACAAGTTCCTGCCAGGTTTCCGTCTGCGTCCAGACCAACCATACCGATGGTATCGTGGTTTTCGATATTGATGATGGGCCGGTATTCGGCTTCTTCAAGCCACTCTTCATACGCTTTTTGTGATTCAGGGTGCAGTACCTCTTCTTCCAGAGGCATCCCCTCAGAAATAGCAAACTGGCGGGCGCCCTCACCAGCCAGCATTACATGAGGGGTTTTTTCCATAACTTTTCGAGCCAGCGTAATGGGATGTTTGATCTGCCTGACAAAACAGACCGACCCGCACTCACCATCACCTTTCATAATGGAGGCATCCAGTGTTACAATTCCCTCCCTGTCCGGGTAACCATACAGGCCAACCGTCCGGCTGGACGGATCGGCTTCGGTAACTTTTACCCCTTCTTCCACCGCATCCAGGATGGAGCCGGTTTCGTTCAGGATTTCCCATGCCCGTTTATTGGCAGCAATACCGTGATTCCAGGTAGAGACGATCAGTGGTTTATGTCCCCTGGCAGATTGTTTTTTCTCAGAAAAGATACCAGCTGCATTTTTCACAGCTCCAGGCATCAATAGGGTTGAAGATAATAGAGAGCTTTTCAGAAATTTTCTTCGTGATGTCATTTTTTAACTTATTGATTACAGAATTTTATAAAATAGTTGAATTTACATTTCATTCCAGCCTGTAGAGAATGGAATCGGTTCCATTTTTTAAATTCCGGATTCAATATCGACAGTTTTTCCATTTTTTACATTTTACGGTATCTGTTTTACTCTCACCATTCACTAAGTTCCCAGCGCTCCCTTTTTGAAGGGTAATCTATCCGACTGCTAAGGAGGAAATATGAAAGGCTATCACCTATAAGGGTGGTCGGAAACGATGTTGATGAGCCTTTTTTATTTATTCATTTAAGAAAACAGATCTTATGATACAACTTCTCATAAAGTATACAGCTATCGTGTTATCACTTTTTGTGATGGCAGGCTGCGCTTCTACAGAATCCGCAACTGAAGAATCACCAGAAACTACTCAGGCTCCCGAGCGAGCTCGAATGGCCCCTCAACAGGGCAGTAATAACGACATCAAACCATTTTCTGAGGTTATCAAAGAAAGTGCAGAAAAAGATGAAGGGCTGTTTAATGTTTACAAAGATGGCTCCAGTTTTTTTTATGAAATCCCAGATTCAATTCTCGGCCGCGAAATGCTGATGGTCTCCCGGATATCCAGAACAGCCGATGGTATACTTTACGGCGGAATGCGCAGTAACAATCAGGTTTTGCGATGGGAAAAGCGGGACGATAGCATTTTACTCCGCCGTGTTTCCTTCAGTAATACAGCCAGTGATTCCCTCCCGGTCTATGAGGCGGTCAGAAACTCCAACTTCGAACCGATAATCGCATCCTTTGATATCCAGGCATTTAATGAAGATACCACTGGTTCTGTTATTGAAGTGACAAATCTTTTCACAACTGATGTGCCCGCACTGGGATTACAGCAAAATATGCGCCAGCAGTACCAGGTACGCCGGGTGGATGGTAACCGCACCTTTATTGAGCATATTCGCAGTTTCCCAAAAAATATTGAAGCGCGGCATCTCGTCACATACGAAGCGCAAAATCCGCCTTCCAATTCCGATGCCAGCACGATCTCTCTGGAAATTAATCACAGCATGATTCTGATGCCGGAAGAACCGATGCAGCGCCGCCGGCCCGATGCGAGAGTGGGCTACTTTACGGCCAATCAAACCGATTACGGCACTGAAGAACATCGCGCCAAACCGGTGAGCCACGTCACCCGCTGGGAGCTCATCCCCAAAGACAAAGAGGCCTATTTGCGGGGCGAACTGGTTGAACCGGAAAATCCCATTGTTTTTTATATTGATCCCGCCACCCCGGAACAGTGGAGAAAATGGCTGATTAAGGGAGTGGACGACTGGCAGGTGGCCTTTGAAGCGGCCGGTTTCAAAAATGCAATCTACGGCAAGATGGCTCCCACTCCGGATGAAGATCCTGATTTCAGCCTTGAGGATATTCGCTATCCGAGTATCCGCTATTTTGCCTCCCCGATTCAGAACGCTTTCGGACCTCATGTGCACGATCCCCGATCGGGACAGATCATGACCTCGGCCATTGGCTGGTACCACAATGTGATGAGGCTGTTGCGAAACTGGTATTTTGTTCAAACCGCTGCAGCCAATCCCGAAGCCAGAGCCACTCAGTTCGATGATGATGTGATGGGAGAGCTGGTCCGGTTTGTTTCAGCCCATGAAGTAGGCCACACCCTGGGGCTGCCTCATAATTTTGGCTCAAGCTACGCAGTTCCTGTCGATTCACTCCGATCGCCCACATATACCGATAATCACGGAACGGCCCCCTCAATAATGGATTACGCCCGGTTCAATTACATTGCTCAGCCCGGTGACGGAGTAACAAATTTCTATCCAAGAGTAGGCCCCTACGATATCTGGGCGGTAAAATGGGGCTACACATGGTTCGGTGATAAAACACTTAAAGAGCAGGAGGAAACTCTACACAAATGGAGCACAGAGCGGGCGGATGATCTGCAGTATTTCTACGGAAGGCAAACCGTTAACCCGATCGACCCGCGTTCAAACCGTGAAGACCTTGGTGATGATGCCATGCGGGCCAGCTATTACGGTCTGAAAAATCTGGAGGTGATTACCGGCAACCTGATTGACTGGATTCAGAAAGATGGTGAAGAATTTTCTGATCTGGATGAGCTTTATGGACAAATTATGGTTCAGTGGGGCCGATACATGAGTCATGTAGTGCCGTATGTTGGCGGTGTGTACGAAACCGACAAGACCTTCGATCAGGAAGGTGCAGTATTTGAACCGGTTGAAGCGCACAGGCAGCGTGAAGCGATGGATTTTCTGAAAACATACGCTTTCAGTGATCCCACCTGGGCAGTTAACAGCGATATTTTGAGCCGGGTTAACCAGGCTGAATTTATCGACAATTATCGGCAAAGACAGGTAACCGTACTCGAGAATCTGCTGAATCCGTCCCGCATTGCGCGGTTGATTGAATACAGCTACCGTGAGGAAAATACCTACTCTCCATTTGAATTTATGGACTCGCTTCGGGGAGCCATTTGGAGTGAACTCGACTCGAACTCTTCTGCATCAGTTTACCGACGAAATCTTCAGCGTGCGTATATAGAACGAATGGGATACCTGATGAGTGAAGAACTGCCCTCCGTTTCCGCACAGATGAGGCAGATGCTGGGGATGAGCCAGATAAATGTCAGCCAGTCAGACATTCGCCCGATCGTTCGCGAACAGCTTGAACTGCTGAAGGCCGATGTTACCCAAACCCGCAGCAATGTGAACGACCGTGCAACTCGTATCCACCTTATCGATATTGAACAGAGAATTGTTGACATTCTTGACCCGTAATTTACCAGGTTTTTGATTACCCATCTTAGCCTGCCTGATCATTTTTTTAACTCTCGAAATTTATTTAAAATGATTTAGGCGGGCATTTTCAGGCAACAAGATCTGCTCGAGCGGAGGGATTGAGTAGCAACGAAGGAATGATGTCGAAATGCTATTTCACAAAGCTATTCTCGACTTTATTCCTTTCTCAATGTGCTTGATGTGAGGTAAAAACCGATTTAGCTTGCTTGACAGTACAGAGTATCGTCCTGGGTTGGAGGGCTGCAAACTTGCAAATTACCGATTCGTTCAAGCAGGAGACAGGAGATTGTACACCGTATGATATCTAACCATACATTCGGAAAATTAAAGCTTTTTTTCAGCTTGATAAACGTTTTGGACAGCTATGATTTCAAGTAGTAAAATCTCTCTTTAAAACGAACCGCCCGGCAATCTTCATCATTACATGAAAAACTGCCGAACGGGTTTAGCTCTCAGAATCTTTCCAACGCTCAGTAGGATGAATCTGACTCTGGTTGCGGGATCATTACAGCATCAATTAGATGAACAACTCCGTTGGATGCTTCCACATCGGCCTGAACCACTGAAGCATCATCAACAGAGACTCCGTAGTTACTCAAAGAAATAGTAATCTCTGTGCCCTGAACTGTTTCGGCAGTCATGCCATCGCTCAGGTCCGAAGACATCACTTTACCGGGAACCACGTGATAGGTGAGAATTTCAATTAATTGGTCTCTGTTTTCCTCCATCAGAAGTGACTCGAGAACTCCGTCTGGCAGAGCTTCAAACGCCTCGTTAGTAGGTGCAAATACTGTAAAAGGTCCATCAGATTTCAACGTTTCAACTAATCCTGCCGCTTCAACTGCTGCCACAAGTGTAGATAATACATCAGTCTGAACAGCAAGATCCACGATATCGCTGTTGTGATTGTGACTCTGTTCCGTATCGCTGTTTTCTATTGCTGCCGGTGCCATTGCAAGAAGTGCTAAAGCAAGTATGGTCAGCCCTAAAGTTTTAATTGTTTTCATTATTATTGGGTTGATTGGGGTTAAGAATTCGGCAATTGCCAAATTTTGTTCTCAAAGAACAATGATTCAACATTGAACAAATTAAACCGGTTCCCATTTTTCATTTGCCTCCCAACTTCTGATTACCACCTGCAATAGTTTGCTCTATAGACTTTTAAAGCATAAAACAGCTCCATAAAAATTGTAAAAATTTATAAAAAGAATGGAGATCAAGTGTTTAATGTTCAAAAGTAACACCATTTTTTTAAATGGAGAGGATTTGCAAAAAAAATTTAAAGATTGATAGGTAATAACCGTTTTGAATGTGTATGAACGGTAGAAAGGATTCATGAATCGAAAAACAGAACAACAGATAAAAACCTGGGCCTGGAAGATCAGGAAATCAGACCGAAAGGCATTTGATGAATTTTTCCGGTGGGGTTATCCAATGCTGGTCCGCTTTGCTGCGGGATATACCGGCCAAAAGTCCTCGGCCTGTGATATTGTGCAGGATGCTTTTGTTATTCTGTGGCAAAAACGCAGCGAGATCGACCCAAACCGGTCACTCAAAGCCTATTTGTACCGTATTGTGCGAAATTTGTGTCTAAATCATTTACGCGACAGTTCAGGCACTGTGGTTGACTCCGAACTTGTTCAGGGAGAAGCTTTTTCATCCGATGAGCTCTCCATTGAATCCCCGGGCAACAGTAACGGAAGTCTGGATCAAAAGTTCAGAGAATGGATATATGCCCTTCCGGATCGCCAGCAGGAAGCGTTTGAACTGAGCCGGTTTGATGGCCTGGAACATGATGAAATTGCCGATGTAATGGAAATATCACCCAAAACTGTAAACAATCATATCGTTGCAGCGCTCCGGCAGCTCAGAACATTTTATGACGAATATCAGAAGAATATAAACAACGATTTATGACCCAAACAGGTAAAAATCAAAAAAACGGTGCGGTTCCGAAAGAAGTTCTGGAGCAACTCAACGAAAACGATCATACCGACATGATTTCTGTCTGGAAGAAATCTGAATACGCAAGGCCTTCTCAAATGGAAATCTCACCTAAAGAGATCGAAAATGCTCTCTCCAAGGTTCATAGACGGATAGAGCCGCACTCCGGAAAGAAATCGATTGTCGGAAATATTCCCCAATATGCCCGCTACCTTGTAGCTGTTGTTGCACTTATCGCCGTCACATTCCTCTTTTTCTTTCTGCCCAGAACGGCCTCGGTTCCTTACGGAGAAATGGCTACTCTTGAACTTCCCGACGGCACCCTGGTTGAGATGAATAGCGGAACCACCCTCCGATACAACCGCCTCTACCGCTTTACCGACAGAACCGTAGAATTGAACGGTGAGGCTTACTTCAATGTGGCCAGCCACGGTCACCCGTTTATTGTTGAGGCGAACGGTGCATCGATAGAAGTGACCGGGACCGAATTTAATGTACGCTCATGGCGCGGTGACCAGCAGATGGAAACCACAGTTTCGGTAAGCGAAGGAGAAGTCCTTTTTTACCCGAAAAAGCTTAAAGAGAATCAAATCACACTCAGAGCCGGTGAAAGCAGCCGCTGGAACCCCCGGCTTACCGAGCCTGCCAATCCTGAACCTGTAACGATTGAGGACATCACAGCCTGGCGCAATCAGCGTTTTGTATTCCGGGATCAAACACTTATCTCCATTCTGTACGAACTGGAACGCAGATACAACGCAACCATCGAACTGGACGTGGATGGTGTAGAACAGAGTACACTCACCGCATATTATTCCGAACAGGTTCAGCTCGAATCGGTGCTTGATGATATTTGTACAGTAAAAGGATTGCGTTATACCCGAACAACTACCGGATACAGAATCTTTAAATAGTCAGTTATGTCATTTGGTTTTTTATATTTAGATTTGAAAACGAATCAAGTGATTTTCGGCCTGCCAAGAAATTCAATCAATTTGAAGTGAGAGAAAAAGCCCATGAGGAGAAGCCTGAGATACATATTAATGATCTCTTTTTTTCTGCCTGTGATGAACATATATGCACAGGATACCACCGGTTCGGAACAGCGTTACTCCTTTGAATTTCGCGGGGATGCACTCAGTGATGCTCTCGATCAGATCACCAGGGTTTCCGGGATTGATCTGGTTTACGATCCGCAGCTTGTCCGGGATCATCATGTCTATCAGCGTTTGCAAGACAAAGAAATTCAGACCGCACTAAAAACCGTTTTAAAGGAGTTTCAGCTCGATTATCTCACACTTTCATCTGGAACCTATGTGATTGTCCGTTCTGTATCGGAGGGGCCTTTTTTTGGTACATTTTCCGGAAAAATTTCAGACAGTGAAACGGGTGAACCACTTCCCGGAGCCACCGTTCTTCTGGCAGATGCATCGGGCGGAACAAGTACCAACCGATCCGGTAATTTCTCTCTCAACCGGCTGATGACCGGCAGACATACCATCATTTTCAGCTATGTTGGCTACGAACCGGTGATGAAAACGTATGAAATCGGCCCGAATGAAGAGATTCGTGAACAGATTTCCCTTGAACCGAAGCCGCAGTCTTTCTCACCGATTGTGGTGGAATCGCACCGACAAAGAGTTCCGGGGCAGCAATCTCTTTCCGGTCCCAACCATCCCCTTCACCAGGCTGGTGGAGTAATGAATGATGCCATACGCAGCCTGAATTTTATACCCGGTGTCCAGTACGGTTTGCCAATCACCGACCTTCACCTGCAGGGTGGACAACAAGGTGAACATCGTATTTTACTTGATGGCGCCCCGATTTATAATCCCTACAGTTTCGGGCACCTGTTTAGTGCATTCAGCCCGTATGCCGTCGGCTCCATTGACCTGCACAAAGCCGGCTACGGTGTTCAACAGGGGAGCCAGATAGCCGGTTTGATCGATTTTTCCCACGATCTGAAAAACAGCAAAACCAAAGGATTCACGATACAAAGCGATCCGCTCAGCCTGAATCTTCTCGGAGAGATCGGTTATGAATTTGGTGATTCGGGTTTTAATTTGATGAGTGCCTTCCGCACAAACTTCTGGGATGTTTACCGCGACCCAAACCTCGAAAAAACACTTCAAAACTGGGATATACTTGACCCCCTTATCACCAATTTTATGGGTGATCTGGATACGGACGCCTCAAATTTTTCCCCTTACTTTCACGATTCGGATGTCCGGTTTTATGACTATCATTTTGCTGCTTCCTACAAGCTTGATGATTTCAACATCATGAAAGGCTCCCTTTATATTGCCGAAAACAGAGTGGAGACCTACCTGCTTAACCAGAACCAGTCTCCTCAGCCCGATCCGCCCTATATTTTTGCCACCGACCGCAATGAATGGAAAAACTTAATGGCCCGGTTCTCATGGAATAAAGTGGTTACGCCCCGTCTGGATATTACTACACAGGCCAGTTACAGCTCCAGCCGTTTTCAAAACCAAAATCAAACCGGTATTACTTATCTTCCCATCACACGGTTTACTTCAGGAACCACCCCCTTATTTGTGAGTTCTGAAAGTCATTCCGGGCGTACTTTTTTACCTCTTCCAACACAGATTGACGGAAACAGCATTGATCATACCATTCTCCAATCGGAGGCGACTTACAGCATTACACCTGCATTTTCTCTTGAAGGCGGGATCCGAACCGAACGAATTCACACCAGTGTGGAACTGGCCGAACTGACTGATTATTATATTTTGAATGATCAATCCTCTACACTATTCAGCTCATTCCTCAACAACAGCCATACATTCGGACATTTCTGGAATATTGACTGGGGAAGCCGTTTTACCTACAACTCACAGATGAACACGGTTTTCCCCGAACCAAGAGTTTCTGTTCAGTACGACCGGCCTGATTCCGGCATCGGTTTCTGGAGTGCAAGAATTTCAGGCGGACTTTACCGGCAGTTCATTAATGAATTCCGTCTTGCTAACACCAGCCCCACTGCTGTTGTGCCTTCGTTTACCGTCTGGTCTCATGCAGGAGACCTGGATATTCCCAAAGCCTGGCATTTGAACAGCTCATTCCTTTTGGAGCCGGATTCTAAAACCTCACTGAAGCTGGAAGCCTACTACAAATGGCAGCCCGTCACCAATATCACATCATACGTAAGCCTGCATGAGCCCCAGGTTCAAGCCACTTCTGAACTGCGTGATGACAAGGTCAGTGCCTTTGCCGAAACCACTGAAATGACTGCTGTGGGCGGAAGTATACGTTTGAACCGATCGCTGACGGATTACCCTATCGAGCTGCTTGCCGGTTACGATTACAGCCGCGTACTTGTTGAAATGGACTCTCAGTTCGGGCGAACAGTTCCCGCACCCTGGAATGAACCTCACCGAATGCATTTTCGGGCAATGTGGCACGTTTTTCCTGAACTTACACTCGTATCAAAATTGCAGGGAATATGGGGCCGAACATGGGCTTTCCGCGATTCATACTACAATTACCTGCCGTACCGCGACTCCGGTATCCCACTTCCGCAATCCTTCGACCGACCTGAAGAAGATAAACTGCCATCTTTTTACCAGGTGGACCTCTCCGTCATTTATCGCCCGAGCCCCGGACCGGCTGACATGGATATCCGCCTGGAGCTTATCAACCTTCTGAATCGGGACAATGCACTCGATCAATATCTCCTGCCTGTTTTCAGCGACGGTGAGCAAACCGGCTACAGCGTGAAAAGCCGCACTTTTCCGGGGTTTTATCCGTCATTGAGTGTTAGTATAGCGTTTTAACATCACTTATTTCTGCTATCTGGGTAGCTGAGGTTAATTTTACACATCTACCGATACTTTCCTTAATTTGGCAGCTTCATCCAGCTGATAAATGTACATCTCTATAACCGGCATTGACAAATTACATTATGAACGAATCCGGGTACAATCAAAGCTCAAAAATAAGCCTCCATACCAGAACAGCAGGGGGTATTGCCATTCTGTTTTTACTGTTTCTTGCTTTTCTTGCAATCCGTGATCAAGCTGTGCCGCCGGATGTTGTCTCTGCATCAGCCCCGGAAACTGAATTTTCTGCCGAGCGTGCGCGAAACTATCTGAGGGAAATCACCCGTGAAGTTCATCCAGTGGGTTCTTCAGCTCACCAGAGAGTCCGGGAGTACCTGTTGGATGAGCTCGAAAATATGGGACTTGAACCTGAAGTCCAATCCACTACTGGATTTAACGATTTTTATGGGTACAGGATGTCTGACGTTCACAATATTCTTGTAAAAATTCCCGGCACCAGTGCAACCGGGGGCATTGGGCTGATATCCCATTACGATTCCGTACCCAATTCCTATGGCGCCTCCGATGCCGGAAACGGTGTAGCTGCCATCCTTGAAACCGCCCGGGCGGTACTTGCAGGTGAACCACTTCAGAACGATCTCTATTTGCTGATTATGGATTCCGAAGAGACCGGCCTGATCGGATCTCAGGCTTTTATTGATGAACATCCCTGGTTTGAGGAGCTCAATCTTGTGATGAATTTCGAGGGACGTGGTGATTCTGGACCGGCATTCATGTTCCGTACTGTGGGTGGAGAAAATGGAGAGCTGATCAAAAAATTGGCTAAGCAGGTACCGGATGCCATTGCATCTTCCTACTCTAATGAAATTCTCAGAATTATTCCGAATGACACCGACCTGAGTAATTTTGATGATGCAGGAATACCTGGAATGGATATCGCAAATATTGCGGGTGTCCTGCACTATCATACTTCCGAAGACAGCTTTACCAATGCCGACCCCCGTACTCTTCAGCATCATGGCAATTATATGCTTTCGCTCACAAAAGCATTTGGGAACAGGGATCTTTCGACCCTTGAGTCTTCAAACCGAATTTACTTCAACCTGTTGTTCATCGGGCTGGTTCACTATCCGGAGTACCTGGCCGTTCCACTCGCCATTTTTGCATTTCTGTTTGTTACAGGCGTGATCGCCGCCGGTTTCAAAAAAAACAAACTGACCTGGAAGGGTATTACAGCGGGTTTTTTGACCTATCCACTGCTGGTTGTGCTGCTTTCAATCGCAGCTCATTTCTTGTGGGCTTTTCTGAGCGAATCCATCGAGAATATCTCCTGGTTTCAGTTCTTCGGTCCCCACAACAGCTCCTGGTTCATCACCGGAATATTTTCGTTGGTTGTGGCAGGATTCCTTGCAGTTCACCTGATTCTGAAACGATGGTTTTCTGCATCCGATCTCGCGTGCGGCCCCCTCATTCTATGGCTGACAGCTGGTATAGCTCTCTCTTTTTTTCTGCCGGGCATCGCCTATCTTTTTATTTGGCCAGCCATATTTACCGGTGCAGCGCTGCTTTTCTGCATATTCGAAAAACCAGATAACTACCGGGCAAAACTGACGGCACTTCTGCTTACCGGAGGTACTGTTTTACTGTTGCTCGCTCCGTTAGTCTGGCACCTTAAGGTCACTTTGACAATCATGGCTACAGGCCCGCTTACAGGATTGTTTTTAATGACTCTTGGATTTCTGGTTCTTCAGCTTGACATTTCTGCTGAACCGTTTCGATGGAAACTTCCCCTCGCATTTCTGGCAGCTGCACTGATTTTCATTACTGGCGGTATTTCTACAAGCGGACTTTCCTCAGAACACAAAAAACCAAACGGTGTCAACTATTTCGCGAATCTTGATGAAGACAAAGCACTCTGGTACTCTCCCGGACCGGCACCCGATGATTGGACATCCTTTTTCCTTGGCGATGAACCTTCCGAAAAAAAGTTCTCTGAATTTGAATATGACGAAATCGGGACATTGCTGTTCGGTGCACCGGAAAACCTTACACTCATTTACAATGAAGCACCTGTGCAAGATGTCGGGATGGCCAGCCTTGAGGTGCTCTCTGACAGCCTCACTGAAAACGGACGGAAATTCCATATCCTGATAACTCCTGAAGCTGAAACATACTACACCGAACTTTTACTGCCAGGTGAAAACCCTGTTGAGAATATTTATATTAATGGAAACAGAATAAATTCGCAGGATGAAAATTTTTCCGGCGAAAGGCTCATCTATTTTGGCTCACCCGAAACCGGATTTGAAATGGAATTCACCTATTCCGATCCCGTTGAATACAGACTCACACTTATCTCTGCGATTCCCGGCCTGCCTAACATCCCGGAACTTGACATCCCCGATCGCGACGAAACAATGATGAAATTTTTCCTGCTGGATTTCACTCAGCTTATGAAAACCTTTGAGCTGAACCGGTCTGATTAAAATTCTTCCGTATTTTATAAATGGATAGGTATCGGGCTAATTCTTTGTGTAACCCTTCAACCTCAATGTCTGAACAATGATTTTCGCTGATTATGTGATGCACTGTGATTAAAGGGAAAAAATCAAAGTTAATCACAGCCTATCATCACAAATCATAGTTCACCCCTCAACACTCACCGTCTGAAATATGATTTTCGCTGATTATGTGATGGTCTGTGACTAAAGGGAAAAAATCAAAGTTAATCACAGCCTGTCATCACAAATCATAGTTCACCCTTCAACCTCACATTAACTTTAGTGAAATATGAGCTGAGACTCCCCTCTCGCGAGATCCAATTCAATTTCTTGTTGTTTGTAACGAAACAGACTTTTTTCTCCATTCAGTGAGCTTACTCTGCTTTTTTGCAGGCTGCCGTTTTCCCACCAGATATCTACCTCAAACCCACCGCGTGCCCGAAGGCCTTTTACATGCCCGTCTTGCCAATCCGCCGGCAGAGCAGGAAGCAGTTCTACATATCCCTGGTGGCTTTGCAGAAGGGCTTCGGCTATTCCGGCAGTAACCCCCATATTGCCTTCCATTTGAAACGGAGGTCTCTGACTAAACACAAGACAAAACAGATTATCGGAAATGGAGTCTTCAATGAATTTAGTAATGTGTTCCTGAACCATCTCTGCATCATGCAGACGGGCAAAAAAGTTGACCATCCAGGCACGGCTCCAGCCAATTCCCGTTGCTCCGTGTTCATTACGAAATGCAATAGATTTTTGGTTCTACTGGAAACCTTGTGGGTAGAGGTCTAACTTGCCAAAGTAAAACAAGATGGCTGTGCGGAAATTATCATAATTTCGATAGCCTTTTGAAATGGACTTTACCTGCTGAATTTTGGAGTTCACCTGTTCGGC
>JAFIFB010000095.1 GCA_020832285.1 Balneolaceae bacterium | reverse complement strand
TGCGCACTGGTATCCGGGCGAATTTGGATTTGGCTCCACGGTAAATGATAATCTGCTGAGAGCCCAGCGCGCATGGCTGAGTGACCATCAAAAGATAGCCCAAAATGCAGGAAAGCCATTTTACATTGGTGAATTTGGCTTAGCCGGCTGGGGAGATAGTCGCGTGAAAGAGATGTATGAGGCACTCTATAAGCATGCAGAAGAGATAAAACTCGATGGCAATCTGCTATGGCAGCTCGTTGCCGATGGTACAAAATGCTGGGAATTTGGCGGGAATATTTGTTATCCAAGTGGACGCTCAGACACAAGACACTACAACAAGTTCAAACAGCATGTTAAAAACATGAAGGGCCTGAAGTAAAACAATTGACAGAAATCTTCAGTGTAAATCAGCCGGGTCCGTTCATTCGGGCCCGGTTTTTTATTTTATGCCAAATTGCAATTTTAGATTCTGCCATAGGCATGCCTTTGTCAAACGAAGTTGAGGGGGAAATGTCGCAGAAAAACAGTCCCGACCGCTCGGGATCATTTGAAGATCCCAATATTGGATAATATATTACTATATTTCAATAGTTTACACTTCGTTTAGTATATTTACTGTGAGCACCGAGCGAAGCGATTCCCATGAAACGAAATCCGGGATAAGGCCAGTTCCCGGTATAGGTTCGGTCATTTTCCCTTTCCCTGTTTTTTACAACCATAAATTGCCTGCTTATGATTCATCCATTTTAAGGCAGCTCAGTTCCAGGTAATAATTAATTTTTTTCCAACTTGTCAATTACATTGCTAACAATAAGTTCGACCTGGTTGTGCTGAAAATCTTATTTATAAAAAAAAATAAAAAGGAATTTTTTAATTTACCTCTCCTCTGCGGTACAACTCTGCGTTCATTTTATATTCAAATCCAAAAGTTATGTAACATTATTTATTAAAATATTTTAATATATTTCTGTATCAACTTTTGGATTTTTCAATTAAGTATAAATATATCAGGGTTCACTTTGTACTAGAGGGCTTTTCTCTCTTTAGTTCATCAAAAACATCATATTCAAACCCCATTTTCAAAAGACTCATCTTAAAATAAGAAACTTTAAAAAACGCTCATATCTGAAACCTTCGGATTCTCTGATAAATTCTATATTAGAAAGCTCAAATCTAATTATGACCCATCTCAGAATACCTGATTTTAGTGAGCATAACTCTAAGTATGGTCAAAATGAAATCAATGAAACTGGTATTACCGGTAGTTCTTCTGCTGGCAATTTCAACTCAATTCGACACCATTCTCAACAGCGCAACCCTGCCTGCATTATTAATTTGATTTTTATTTTGAAATCCAAAAATAATGTAATATTAATTATTTAAAAAAATTAATATGTTCATATAATAAATTTAGCTTTAAGGTTAAAATATACATTTTACAAGGTTCAATCGCGCCATTCATTAAAATCATCACATTTAAACCCCTTTATCAATAAGCTCAACTTAAAATAAGAAACATTAAAAACGCTCAGATCTGAAACCTTCGGATTCTCAGAGAAGTTCTAGATTAGAAAGCTCAAATCTAATTATGACCCATCTAAGAATACCTGATTTTAGAGAGCTCAACTCTAAGTATGGTCAAAATGAAATCAATGAAACTGGTATTGCCGGTAGTTCTTCTGCTGGTAATTTTAACTCAATGTGACTCCACTTCTCCGGATGTGGCCCAATCAGAACCAGAATTATTAACACAACTTACATCACCCGCCAATAGCTCAGTAGCTCAGTCAATTGATGCCGAACTGGAATGGAACCGAATAAAAGGCGCTCAAACGTATCAATTAATGATTTCCACTTCGAAAACATTTGATGTGGCACTTATCGATACAACTGTGCCAGGCACTTCACTTAAAGCCCGGTCTCTTTCCCCCAACACAACCTATTATTGGAAGGTATTTCCGATAAAAAACAGGAATTCCGGCCCGTGGTCTGAAGTTTGGAGTTTTACAACAGATGGAGATGAGTCAGCACCAACAGCAGACATGACGCTGCTCACCCCGGAAAACAATGCCGACAAAGTATCTTCCATTTTGGAATTTACCTGGAATGAACTGCAAAACACCAGCGAGTATGTGTATCAGCTTTCTGATAACAGCACTTTCAATTCACTTATACTGGAGGCAAATGTAAAGGGAACATCCTATATACCTGAAGTTCTTGTATACCAGAAAAAATATTTTTGGCGCGTTAAAGGTGCCGGTGATGGAAACGACTGGTCTGAAGTGTGGACGTTTACAACCGGAACTGAGGAAAATGATGAGGAAATCATCTCAACAGTAACACTCCTCTCACCTGTTCACAATGCCGATAAAGTATCCACAAACCTGGAATTTACCTGGGAAGCATTATCTGGCGTAAGTGAGTATGAATATCAGCTTTCTGATAACAGCACGTTCAGTTCTATTCTTCAGAAAGAAACGGTTGAAGGAACCTCGTATATACCCGATGGCCTGGTTCATCAAAAAAGATATCACTGGCGGGTAAAAGCGGCCGGTGACGGAAACGACTGGTCTGAAGTTTGGACCTTTACTACCGGAACTGAGGAAAATGATGAGGAAATCATCTCAACAGTAACACTCCTCTCACCTGTTCACAATGCCGATAAAGTATCCACAAATCTGGAATTCACCTGGGAAGCATTATCGGGCGTGAGTGAGTATGAATATCAGCTGTCTGATAACAGTACATTCAGTTCTGTTCTTCAGCAAGAAACGGTTGAAGGAACTTCGTACTCACCCGACGGGCTGGTTCATCAGAAAAAATATCACTGGCGCGTAAAAGCGGCTGGCGATGGAAACGAATGGTCTGAAGTTTGGACTTTTACAACCGGTATTCAAAGTGATGACGAAATCACTTCGGTAGTAACGCTTCTCTCACCCGATGACAATGCCGATAAAGTATCCACAAACCTGGAATTTACCTGGAAAGCATTATCGGGCGTGAGTCAGTATGAATATCAGCTGTCTGATAACAGTTCGTTCAGTTCTGTTCTTCAGAAAGAAACGGTTGCAGGAACCTCTTACTCACCCAACGGCCTGGTTCATCAAAAAAGATACCACTGGCGGGTTAAAGTGGCTGGTGACGGAAACGACTGGTCTGAAGTGTGGACGTTTACAACTGGCATTCAAAGTGATGACGACGATACAAGCACCCCGGTCACACTGCTTTCACCACAAAATTATTCTTCTGATGTTTCACCAAATGTTGAATTTAGCTGGAATGAAGTATCCGGGATTTCACAGTATCAGTTTCAGCTTTCTGAAAACAGTTCATTTAGCTCCATAGCTGATGAAGAGATCGTTTTGGGAACAACATATAAGACTGATGTTCTGACTTACGAAAAAACGTACTTTTGGAGAGTAAAAACTGATGTTGCAGGCTCAACATGGTCAGATGTATACAGTTTTGAGACAGAAACTGAGGCATATACACCCCCTCCGCCTCCGCCCCCATCATCCGGTTCATTTGTGAGCACTCATAATTCCAACTTTGTTCTGAATGGTGAAATACTTCGGTTTGCCGGAACCAATGCCTACTACCTGCCGAATTACGAAAAACTGAATTCTGGTGTGGTAGATCGAGCTCTGGATCTTTTCCAGGACACCGGCGTTACAGTGGTTCGCATGTGGGGCTTTTATGACGGCTACGATTGTGGCTACAGCAAGAATGATTCCAGCGAAAACGTTATCCAAACCTCGCCCGGAGTCTATAGTGAATCAGCCCTGCGAGACCTCGACAGAGTCATTGCCAAAGGCAAAGACAGAGGCATCAAGTTTATCATACCCTTTGTAAACTATTGGGATGAACTTGGCGGTATTTGCCAGTACAATACCTGGGCAGGAGCCTCAAACCCATCCACAAATATGGACTTCTTCATTTCCAACAGCCAGACTCAAAAATGGTTTAAAGACTACATCTCTATGCTTCTGAACCGTGTAAATACGGTAACCGGTGTAGCCTACAAAGATGAGCCTGCTATTTTTGCATGGCAAATTATGAACGAAGGAAGAAACCGGGGCCAGCACCACAATGTATTGCGTAACTGGTACCAGGAAATTGCACAGCACATCAAGTCCATCGACAAGAACCACCTGGTATCAACCGGTGAGGAAGGGTTTGATGAAGGCACTCCATCACAGTACTCAGTTGATCAATACAGTAATACGTATGTGTTACGGGCCAACGAAGGTACAAGCTACATAGCCAATACCTCAATCCCTGAGATTGACTTTGGTAGTGCGCACTGGTATCCGGGCGAATTTGGATTTGGCTCCACGGTAAATGATAATCTGCTGAGAGCCCAGCGCGCATGGCTGAGTGACCATCAAAAGATAGCCCAAAATGCAGGAAAGCCATTTTACATTGGTGAATTTGGC
>JAFIFB010000025.1 GCA_020832285.1 Balneolaceae bacterium | reverse complement strand
CCTTTGTCGTTTATTGCTGAATTTACCATATTTGTAAAATGTAAATCAATTCCTACATGTATCATGACGTCCTCCTTAGATTTTGTTAGTGGATAAAACTCTAATCTAAGCGAGGACGTCCTTTTTGTAAATATCAGGTTTGACACTGCTCCTTTTTGATATAAATTCGGTTAAACAAGAATATTTGTGTGTAGTTATGACGGGCAGAGATAACTCCCGCCAAATCATTTCCTGTATAATCATAAATTCTACAGACTAACCACATGACCACAACCCCTTCCAGTGAAACAGACACCGTCCTTGCTATCGTAGCCCATCCCGATGACGCTGAATTCCTATGCGCCGGAACGCTCGCGCTTCTGAAGAAAGCAGGATGGCAGATAGAAATGGCAACGATGACAGCAGGCGATTGCGGTTCACGTGATCTCGGCCCGGAAGAGATCAGCACTATACGAAAAGCCGAGGCCGCCAAAGCTGCTGCACTTCTTGATGGCGGGTATGAATGCATGGAGTGTCGCGATCTGTTCATTTTTTATGATGAACCAACACTGAAAAAAGTGATCAGGTTAATCCGGAAAGTTCGTCCGAAAATCATTCTCACCATGAGCCCCTCCTGCTACATGGTGGATCACGAAATGACCAGTAAAATTGTACAGTCCGCATCGTTTGCCACCGGAATTGCAAACATACCGACAGACCCGGTTCCACCCTGGCTTCACACCCCGCACCTTTACTATATCGACCCGATGGAAGGAAAAGATAAATTCGGAAATCAAATCGATCCCGATTTTGTGGTAGATATTTCTACCGTAATTGAGACAAAAGAAAAAATGCTCGCCTGCCATGAAAGCCAGCGGAAATGGCTGATGGAACATCACGGTATGGACGAATATATGACAGCGATGAAACAATTCTCTGCCGACCGCGGAAAGCTGGCCGGTGTACCGTACGGAGAAGGGTTTCGGCAGCATCTGGGGCATGCGTATCCGCAGGATAATCTTCTGGCTGAAGTATTAAACGAACATGTTCAAAAAATTTAATTACAAAACAGCTTCGGCAAGAAATGTTATGGTGCCAATGTCAATGCCTTCAGCTTTGAGCTTTAAAGCTCTCAGTCATCAGCAGTCAGCTGTCAGCAAACAGGCCCATTGGAATTTATTTCAACCGTCATATACGCTGGCTTGATGGCTTAAGAAGAATGCTTCTTTTTCCTTAAAAATGAAGCTAACTGCTGATTGCTGAGAGCTGATAGCTTTTAAGACAAATAGAACAACATTTCCAACAGAATCACTAATCACATACACACATGGCAAGAAAACAGAGCATACTGGCCCCGGGCTGGTGGGATTTTACGACACTGGATGATGAATTACTGAATGATGCAGCAAAACTTTCTGAAAATGATCTTCTGCAACTCAGCCGGGAAGGGTTTAACGTGGTTTTTTATGAAACGTTAGAGGAGTTTTACCTGGCCGAGGCACTTGAATATATCCATGCCTGGAAACAAGCCACAGATAATGAACCGGCAGGCATTTGCGGGCCGATCGGGCCGACCGAACAGCTGCCGCTTGTGGCCCGGCTGGTAAATGAACTTCAGATCGACCTGAAAAATGCCCATTTCTGGGGGATGGATGAGTGGGTGATCGAAGGGAAAGAGGTGGATGAAAACCATCCCTTGTCATTTAAAAAAGCGGATATGGATCTCTGTTTTAACCGGATCAATCCGGAACTGAGAATGCCGGAGGCAAACCTTCATTTCCCCAAAGCCGATACCGGGGAATTTATTCAAAGTTGGGAAGGAGTTCGGTGTGTTGTGATGCAGGGCGGACAGGGAGAGATCAAACACTGGGCGTTTAATGACCCGGTAAAACGGGAAGGGAAATTTGCAGATACCCCGCCATCGACCGAAGAGTACAGAAAGCTTCAAACACGAGTTGTTGAACTGCACCCCTCCACCATCACCCAAAATGCACGCACATCCGGCGGGGGTGTTGTAACCGGCGTACCCACGAAGGCCGTTACGGTTGGGCCCGCTGAAACCTGGAAATCAGAAAAAGTGTCCATTTGGCATGGTGGAGTCCACGACAACCCCTTTGGAATGCGCCTCACCACACTGATGATCAGTAAAAAAGTCATGGACAGTTCCGTACCGATGTCGCTTCTGGCCGATCACCCCAATGTGCAATTTAACTTTTATCGTCCGGCGATTAAAAGTTGTGAAGTGGAGATGCATTGATGGAAAATTTCGCTCCCTTGTGCACACTATTCTGGCGCTTTTTTAATCATTTTACCTCATAACTGTACTGGCTGCAAAACCTGGTGTAAAAGCCATAATCTGAGTATTGAGTCATTTATTTGCTTGTTGAATTGAACCACTTAAAATTAAATAGTTGAATCCCAAAAAATTAGAGATATAAATAGAAGAATATTTCAAATTTTTTTACTCACTGTATCTATAAGTGCAGTGGTGTGTGGTATGTTACATGTGCAACCAAAATTTGGTTGATAAAATAAATTTTAATCAAATACTAAAATTATGGACACAACTAATAAAAAATAGTCTTGATGAGCTCAATATTACTGAGTTACAAGAAACAAATGGAGGAAGTATTAGCAAGTTTACACCTATTGGTTTCGGTATATGGCTTGGCTACGAAGTAATTACAAACTGGAGTGATATTAAAAGTGGTGTAAGTGATGCATTCAGAGATGTACAAAATAGTCTAAACTAAAATAAATATTTTATGGAAAATATATAAAAACAATAAATTAGAACCGATAGGGACAGAAGATCTATAATTAATATCCGGTGGCCGACCAAGCCAAGATACCGGTTTTTGGTATGATGTTGTTTACGCAGTAACACTACGGTCTTTGGCAGGTCCAAAACCAACATCGTGGGCAATGGCGGCAAGAACCAGAATGTAAATTTAATTTATGTAAGCCATGCCAGACAATAAGCCATCTCAAACAGACTTGTCTTCCATGGCTTACTTAAATAATTTGACAATGAAACTTCAAAAGAGCAAAAAAACTAAAACAATCATAAAAAACGTTATTCTGTTTACTGCTTTAAGCATATGTTTAAATTATATTTATCCATTTCTAAAAAGTCTTTTTTAATTTGTTTTTTGAAAATGATGTAAGAATTGAAAAAAATTTTTTCTTAAAAATGTTCGTATTGTTTTTCTTTACGATATGGACACGCACAGTTTTTGAAAATAAATTCGGCATTCTTGAATCTATTCAATGGAGTGGATTTAAATTTATAATTCTCGATTTTATTTATTTCTCATCAATCGCCTTAACCTATATTTCATTGTATTTATTATTAAAGTATTCATTGAAAAAGTTCTCAGATTGATGAACCTCGCTTATTTCTAAATGCATTTGATTAAGACAGAGTGCACTTATATTGAGAATAGACTTCAAAAGATTTTACTGTTTCACACCTAATCTTTTAGATTTTCAATATCCATAAGAAATCATAGAGCACCAGATATTGAAATTTTCTCGCAAACTTCTTTGATTTTTAATTTTCAGATTGAAAAAAACTTTTACCTCATGGCGTGCCATTATTTCATTTGCTACGGAGTACTCAATCATATTTGTGAAGTAATCAGTTGAGATAATGGCAGATGTATTGTATTGAGTGATATGACATTACCAGGCATGAAACCATAATACCTTCCCCAACTTAATCCTCAAGATGTCCTGCCCATTGATTCACAGTATGATATTCACTGTACCTATTCAATACAGCTTTAACATAGTTTACGGTTTCGGTCCCTCGTTTATATCCGTAACGGGCGTCCTCATAATATTCCGGGTGCATCAGTTTCAGCAAGGCCTCAGCAATATAAATCCATTCATCAGGATTATTGCCCAGCTGAACCGCGAGTCGTTTTGCATCGGATATGTTTCCACTCCCAACATTGTAGGTAGCTAACGCCATCGAATATCTGTTAAGAGAATCGAGATGAGCATTATTTTCTAAATGCTTTTTCAGATATCGCACGCCTTCACGGATATTAGTTTCAGGATCATAAAGCAGTTCTTCATTCTCAATCAATGAAAAACGGGGTATGATTTGCATGAGACCTAAAGCACCAGCCACACTCTCTGCATCCGGATTAAATGATGATTCCTGTGCCATCACGGCAACCACCAATTTCCAATCTACCTCTGCCTCTTCGGCTATATCTTTTATCATCTCATCATATGGAGACAAATAACCTGCATAAATTATATCATAATTAGAACTTCGGAATCTGTTTATCAAGTTTTCATCTTCTAAATTATGGCGACGAAGCAAATTCGGATAAGCAGATCGAAGAAACTGGCTATCTGTTTCCCGGTAGCGCAAATGTTTTTGCAAAAATTCATCTGCCTTTTTCTTCAGTTCCGGGGCATTTATTCGCATGGTCCAGGAAAAATTGTCTTCTTCCAAAATAACTATTTCTGATCCGCTTGAAGAATAATCTTCTGGTACGTAATGACTGTTTGTACGATGATTTCCTGAACGTGTATATAACGTTTCGTAAGACTCAGAAAAAGGCTTATTCAGAGCTCTCTCTGAAAAAACAGCGAAGTTTTTTGCGATCAAATCTCCCTCGCCACGATTTAACATCTCAATAGCTTTATCATCAAAATGTGTAAATACCACTTCAACTTTTAAACCATGCACTTCCGCAAAACGGGAAACAAATTCATACTCAAAACCACGGTCCATTCCCTGGTACAAAAAATAGGTGCTGTATGTATACTGAGTAATCATTCGAATTGTGCCTCTTTTCAGAATCTCTTCAAAATCAAAGTAAAGAGGCTCGGAATTTTCAAATTTAAGAGGATCATGGTTCTGAGTATCAGTATGGGTAATATGATTTATGCTGATGAATGAGGACAATCCTATTGAGAATAGAAGAATTAATAATATACCCGCAGCCTTTTCGTAGTATGGCTTATACTTGGATAGTTTTAACATAACTTGTTCTCTCTTTTTTTGTCAGTAATTTTTTAATAAGTAACTCTCTGGTGGGCTTTAAACTTATCCCCCCACTTACCTATTCTCCCTCTTTTAAAAAACCGAAATTGAACTACCCGGTTTATATAAAATTGAGAATTTTTCACTTTATGAAAAAAAGAAAAATGACAGTTATTTCCGTGTACCATAGAATCGATCGTTATTCCGGAGAGCCATTTTATGTAAAAACTACAACTGAATAAGCTGGCTCCCAATCCTGTACAATATGTTTAACCTAATGGCCACTGTTGCTACATTTATCAAAGTATATGTTATATGATTGACAGGTTATCAGGGGTGGTATTATTACAACTCTTGATTAATAAAACCTATCATTGGATAGAGGTACATTGGGTGAAAAAACAATAACCTCAAAACGTCTGACCTGTGATTTTCCCTGATTGTGTGATTGACTGTGATGAAGAGTAAACCATCATAGGAAATCAAAGCCTATCACAAAAATCACAGTTTAAACTCCACAACATCAAAACTTCTGAACTGTGATTTTCTCTGATTATGTGATGGACTGTGATTAAGTGCAATCCATCATAGGAAATCAAAGCCTATCACAAAAATCACAGTTTAAACTCCACAACATCAAAACGTTTATTTGAACAACAGGCAGTGAACAGGCTTCAACCTTTATGCTCCTTTCATTTTACCGTATCTTACCCGTTCATATCAAATCTTTCAAATCAACTCACTGATTTATGAACCGCCTCGCAAAAGAAAAAAGCCCTTATCTTCTTCAGCACAAAAACAATCCGGTGGACTGGTACCCCTGGGGTGAGGAAGCGTTTGAAAAAGCCAAACGGGAAGACAAACCCGTGTTTCTCTCTATCGGGTATGCCACCTGCCACTGGTGTCATGTGATGGAGCATGAGAGTTTTGAGGATGAAGAGGTTGCCAAACGGATGAATGAGGTGTTTGTGAATATCAAGGTGGACCGGGAGGAGCGGCCCGACATCGATAACACCTACATGACCGTCTGCCAGATGATTACCGGCCAGGGCGGATGGCCTCTCACCATCGTGATGACTCCCGAAAAAGAACCGTTTTACGCCGCCACCTATCTTCCCAAGCTTTCGCGGCCCAACCGTATCGGGATGATGGAATTTGTGCCCGCCATCAAAAATGCCTGGGAGAACGACCGAGAAAATATTCAAAAATCAGTCCGGCAGATAAAAGAAGGATTTTCCAAAACCCTCGAGCTGGGAAAAGGAAGTGAGTCACTCTCGTCCGGAGTGGCCGGCCAGGCGAGGCAGTCGCTTTTTGAGCGGTTTGATGCCTCCGAGGGCGGGTTCGGTTCAGCACCGAAATTCCCTTCTCCGCACAATCTCCTCTTTCTGATGAGCCGTTACCGTTCAGGCGGAAATAAAAAAGACCTGGAAATGGTCCGGCTTACCCTCGAAAAAATGCGCCTCGGCGGCCTTTGGGATCATGTGGGTTTTGGCTTTCACCGATATTCCACAGATCACCGCTGGTTTCTGCCCCATTTTGAAAAAATGCTTTACGACCAGGCCACTCTGCTGCTGGCCTATGCCGAAGGATGGCAGCTCACGCAGGAGCCGCTCTTCAGTCAAACCGCTCTCGAAATCACAGCTTACCTGGACGACTGCCTTACCTCACCCGAAGGCGCCTTCTATTCTGCCGAGGATGCCGACAGCGAAGGCGAAGAGGGCAAATTTTATGTGTGGGCGACGGATGAAATCAGCCATATACTGAATGAAGAGGATGCCCGGCTTTTTACCGATCTGTTCCATTTGGAAGCGGACGGAAATTTCCGCGATGAGGCCACTGGCCAGAAAACAGGTGCAAACATTCCGTACCTGAAACAGCCCCTGGATAGTGAGGCGGCAAAGCGCGGAATGAAAGTAAACGAACTGACTTCACGTGTTGAGCGCATTTTCTCAACACTCAAAAAAGAGCGGGAGAAACGGGAACGTCCCCTGCTGGATGACAAAATTCTGACCGACTGGAACGGCCTGATGATTGCAGCTCTTGCACGAGCCAGTGTACTTCTTGGAGAACCCGATCTCATCAATCGGGCCGAAAAAGCGTGGGAGGTCATTGAGTCGAACTGCCTCAAAAATGGCAAGTTACTGCATCGACTGAAAGAGGGTGAAGCGGAAATTGACGGTATGGCAGATGATTATGTATTTACCGTTTGGGGATTAATCGAACTTTACAGTGCCACGTTTGATCCACGTTATCTGAAGCGGGCTGTTGAGATTCAGCAAACTTTTGACCGAGAATTTTTCGATGATGAGTTTGGCGGCTACTTTTTTACGGAAAGCGGAGCTGAAGAGCTCCTTGGCCGGCAGAAAGAGATTTATGACGGGGCGATGCCCTCCTCCAACTCAGTGGCCGCTCATAACGGACTTCGCCTTGCCAGGCTGACAGGCGATCATCGGTTCGAAGAAAAAGCTGCCTCCATCTTCAGGGCGTTTTCTCAGCAGATTGATGATGCTCCGGCGGGCTACACTCACACGGTCCATGCATACGAACTCCATCAGGCCGAAACAGCAGAAGCAGTGATCACAGCAAAAAAACGTACACCCGAAGTGAATGAAGCTGTGAAAATTTGCAGGGAAAGGCTGCCGCAGGGATCGGTGATTCTCCTTAAAACAGAGGAATGGAGTGATGAAATCAACACCATTGCACCCTATGTAAAACCCTATCCGGTTCACGAAAAACTCGCTGTTTATGTTTGCCGAAATTTTGAGTGTAAAGCGCCCGTTCATTCAACAGAAGAGGTGAAAAGGTTGCTCACACATTGAACTCCTTTAAAATAAACAGTATTGTTGGGACAATGTATGGTGATGAAAAACAGGCATACATTTTTGAGAAAAAACTTTTTCATCAAAAATCTACCATGAAATTTGAATGCCATGACAAAAAATGAGAACGGTACGGTAAGCTATTCTTCTAAAAACAATATTGGAACAATCGAATTCTTTCATCCCAAAGGGAACTCACTACCAGGGTCTCTGCTGAAAAAACTGGCAGACACCATCGTGCAAGCGGGTAATGATGATGATAATCAGGTAATCGTGATTCGCAGTGCAGGTGACGGCGCGTTTTGTGCAGGCGCATCCTTCGATGAGTTAACAGCCATTTCGAACCTGGATGATGGGAAAGACTTTTTTATGGGTTTTGCCAACGTATTCAACGCGATGCGCACCTGCCGAAAAATGATATTGTGCCGGGTACACGGTAAAACGGTGGGCGGCGGAATCGGGATAATTGCTGCCTCAGATTTTGCCATCGCACTGAGAAGTTCATCCATCAAGCTGAGTGAGCTTTCGCTTGGGATTGGCCCGTTTGTGGTAGGGCCTGCACTGAATCGCAAACTGGGAGTTTCCTCTTTTTCTACACTGGCACTGGATGCACGAAGCTGGTACGATTCGGACTGGGCGCTCTCCAGTGGACTATTCAGTAAAGTGACAGATTCGGTTGCCGAGCTGGACACTGAAGTAAAAAAACTGGCCACAGATCTCGCCTCCAGTAACCCCGACGCACTTTCTCATATGAAAGAAATTTTTTGGCAGGGAACCGGCCACTGGGCATCTACACTGGAACAGCGTGCCGAAATCAGCGGGAAGCTGGTGCTCTCTAAATTTACTGAGGAGTATATCGAGAACTTTAAAAGGAAAAATAAATAAAGAGGGTCCGATGAGTGTGATCAGCCTGCTTAAGCAGGAGCCGGGCCGCTGCTTTTCCGAATAACAAGTTTCGGCTTCAGGTTTTCCTGAATCACTTTCTCATCTATATTTTTGATCTTGTCGATAAGTAACTGAGCAGCCCGTTCGCCCTTTCCGTAGGTGGGCTGTTCGATCGTGGTAAGCGGCGGAATCATATAGCGCGAAATAGGCAGACCGTCAAAACCGACGACAGAAAACTGCCCGGGAACGGAAACTCCCTTTTCATGAAGAGCCAGCATTCCGCCCATTGCGATGGTATCACTTGCGCAAAATACGGCCGTCATCTGCTTGTGATCCTCTGTCCATACGTTCAGCGTGTTGTACCCGTCCTGTTGTGTATAACTGCCAACAGAAATATAATCATCACGAACATCCAGGCCGTGATCTTTCAACGCCTCACGATATGCGCGGATACGATGTTCTGTTTCCTCCACATTCTGGTCACCAAAAATTCCACCGATCTGCTTGTGGCCCAGGTCAATAAGGTGTTTGGTAGCAGTATAAGCTCCGTCGTAATTATCCACATCCACCGATGATATATCCGGGTGTTTGGGATTGTGGCCTACCAGTACAATGGGAATATCTTTATCAGCAAGGGTTTCAACCGTAAGATCTGTTACCTCTTCATTCAGACAGATCACCCCATCGAGTTGATGAGGGTTTAAAAGGTGTTCGTGCAGCTCATCACTCATCGATGATGAATAAAATGAAAGTCTCACATAATATCCGCGCCGGATACACTCTTCAAAAATACCAAGATAAAGTAATGTCCAGTAACCGTTGCCCAGACTTTCATCTTCAATCCGGCTGGTAAGCACCCCAATCTGATACGTACTCTGCGTTGCAAGGCTCCGGGCGACTGCATTGGGGCGATAGTTGTACTTTTTCACCACCTTCATTACACGAACACGCGCTTCATCGCTTACATTGGGGTGATTATTCAGGACCCGCGACACCACCGACCTTGAAACATGTGCCAGTTTTGCCACCTTATCTATGTTGAGCCTTTCCATTTCTGGGTTTTTAAATGATTAGAAAAAAAATCAACGGGCAAATCTGATCAGAGCATTTGGCGAACAATTATCTATATACTAATTTAATGTACTAAATCAATCAATTTTGCCCAAAATCTTAATTTCCGGTACCTTCAGCAGCCCTTCGCAGTTGAAATCAAGCAACATTATCGCTTGCTTTATGTCGGACAATAAAATCAGCACTAAAAAACATTGTTTGGTTACAACGTATTCCGAATCCGGGTAATTCATTACCGCCGCATAAATTTTCACCAGCAACCAGTCCGATAAAGATGCTGAGACTCTATTCCGAAGGTTGTTCTCAATTTTTTCAATTTCAGCCACCCGCAACATGAAAGATGACAGGAGTATATTGCTAAATCATATCAACTGAATTAGATAACTCATCTCAACTTCGTACGTCACGTTTGTTTCACAAAGCGATTGATGTAATTTTATTGGTGTATACATCTTCGGCTAAAATGAGTTCATAACCTTGAAGCTTCAGTAAAGTTACCAGAGCCATAAACCAAAATAGTTCAAAATTATCCCGAGTGAAAACCACCTCTCAGACCGTTTGTGTACTTACGGTATCTAGTTTAAGCCACATGAATGCGGCAGAACCAAGAATGGGTGTTTTCTTTGTGTTCATTTCCGACAACCTGATTTCCACCGTTCCCTTATAGATCTCGTGAAGGTGGCAGTTCATATATTTTATTGTCGGGTTGAGTAAAAGATCTCCCGCCCTGGTCAGCCCGCCGGTAAGTACAATCAGTTCCGGGTTCAATATAGCAACCGTATCGGCAAGCTGTTCACCCAGTATTTTGCCTGTAAAATCAAAAGCTTTAAGAGCAAGGGAATCGCCCTCTTTAGCTGCGTCGGTAATATGTTTTGCTGTAAGCATTGTTTTGTGATACGTGCTTAAAACCGAATATTGATACTCATCCTTCTCAGCTTCCAGTACGGTGCGCACAATTCCCGTGGCCGAAGCATAGGTTTCAAGGCAGCCCTTACGTCCGCATCCACACATTCTTCCACCTTTAATAGCAGTAACATGCCCCAGCTCTCCGGCATGGCCCATGGAACCGAGCATCAGTTCTCCGTCAATCACCACCCCACAGCCAAGGCCGGTGCCAAGGGTTACACAAAAAAAGTTTTTATACCCCTGAGCTGCCCCAAAAAGCATCTCTCCCACCGCTGCAGCGTTCGCATCGTTCACTACGGTTACAGGTACTTCGAGCAGAGATTCAAGAATTTTGGAAACCGGCAGATTATTGGGCCAGTTAAGGTTTGATGGATTGTCGATTGTCCCGTTGGCCTGGCTTCCGGTTGGCGCTCCTACACTTGCACCTAACAATGTCACATCATCCCCTAAAGAGAGCAGCAAGCTTTGAATTTCATTGGCCAAAAAAGTAAAAAAAGTCTTGTAACCGATATCCGGGTCTGTTGGAATGGTCTGGTAAGCGAGCATTTCTCCCACTCTGTTTACCAGACCAAACTTTGTTTCCGTCCCCCCTAAATCAATACCGGCAACCAATTCCATTTTTTTCACTGAATAAAAATTGGTAAAATTTTAACGATTCATTTTTTCGATCTTCAGCTTTGATAAAAAGTGATTGATTCGTTTCTTATCTGCTTCATGTTAAAATCTGCATTAATCCTCTAAAAGCAAACCGATATGCCTTACATTTGATTTTTGGAACCGATTCCAATCATGACTATAATCACTATTACGTATCTTAATGAAGTATAACCGGATCAAAAAAATTTAAATCGTTTGATTGCTACATTTTTATGAAAACCCTACAGGAAACATTAGACTCAACAGGCAAACGGCTTACGTATTATGAACAAATTCCAACTGTCATCTACAGCGAAAGTTCGGACGCAGCCATCGCAGTTGCCAGAGAAATAGCTGCATTAATCAAAGAAAAACAGAAAAATAATCAAAACGCAGTACTGGGACTTGCCACCGGCTCCACTCCAACTGGCGTATATGATGAGCTGATCCGCCTTCACAATGATGAGGGGCTTAGCTTCAAAAATGTAATCACCTTTAACCTGGACGAATATTATCCAATTGAACCGGATTCACTGCAAAGTTACGTCCGGTTTATGAATGAACATCTTTTCAATCATATTGACATACCAAAAGATCAGATTCACATTCCCGACGGAACCCTGGCGGAAGATGAAGTACAGGATTTTTGTAATGAATATGAAAAGAAAATCAAAGAGGCGGGCGGCATCGATATTCAGCTTCTCGGTATCGGGCGAACCGGCCACATCGGATTTAACGAACCCGGTTCAAGGCCAGACTCTCTTACACGGCTTATCACACTCGACAAAATCACACGAAAAGATGCTGCCAGTGATTTTTTCGGTGAAGAGTATGTTCCCCGCAGAGCCATCACCATGGGTGTAGGCACCATCATGAGTGCCAAGCGTATATTTCTTATGGCTTGGGGCGAAGGAAAAGCTGGCATTATCCGCGAAACCGTAGAAGGAGAAATAAAAGAGAGCATTCCCGCAACTTATCTTCAAAATCACTCCAACACCACGATCGTTCTCGACAGCGCCGCATCTCAAAAACTGATGCGGATAAATACTCCCTGGCTGCTCTCATCTATTGCCTGGGATGATGACAAACTGATCCGTAAAGCCGTCGTATGGCTATGCCAGAAACTGGACAAACCCATCCTGAAATTAACGGATGAAAATTATAATGAGAACGGGATGGCCGACCTGATCACAACCAAAGGGCCTGCCTACAACATTAATATTAAAATATTTAACGAGCTCCAGCACACGATTACAGGCTGGCCGGGCGGTAAACCCAACGCAGACGACACCAACCGCCCTGAACGGGCACAGCCATTTCCAAAGCGTGCAATTGTATTCAGCCCTCATCCCGATGATGATGTAATCTCAATGGGTGGCACGCTGATCCGCCTGGCAGATCACGGCCATGAAGTACACATCGCCTATCAAACTTCAGGCAACATTGCCGTTTTTGATGATGATGTAGTTCGTTTTGCCGATTTTGTTCTCGACTATTCTGAAGCTTTCGGCATGAAAGAGCAAAAAGCGGAAAAACTGTTTCGTACAGTGAATGAGTTTCTTAAGAACAAGAAACCGGGACAGGTCGATTCGCCCGAAGTGAAGATGATCAAAGGATTGATACGACGCGGAGAAGCCAAAGCCGGCGGACGTTATTGCGGAGTGCCCGATGAGCACATGCATTTTATGGAAATGCCTTTTTATGAAACAGGAAGGGTAAAGAAAAAGCCTATTTCTAATGAGGATATTAAAATTACAGTAGACCTGTTACGCCAAGTAAAACCTCACCAGGTCTATGCGGCCGGGGATCTTTCCGACCCGCACGGAACCCATCGTGTTTGTTTAACTGCTATTTTTGAAGCATTGAAAATTGTGAAAAACGATGACTGGGCCAAAGATTGCTGGGTATGGCTCTACCGCGGTGCCTGGCAGGAGTGGGATGTCAACGAAATTGAAATGGCCGTTCCGCTGAGCCCGCAGGAGCTTATCAGAAAACGACGAGCCATCTTCAAGCACCAGTCTCAAAAAGACCGGCCTCTTTTCCCGGGATCAGACGCACGCGAATTCTGGCAGCGATCTGAAGACCGTAACCGCGGCACCGCCAAAACCTACGATGCCCTTGGCCTGGCGGAGTATGAGGCGATTGAGGGGTTTGTGCGGCATCATTTTTGAGCCCGTTTATAATGAAGTGATGTATCAACCACCAAATGAGTAGTAAAACCCGCAATGTTTTTCGTTAAAAACCTTGCGGGTTTATTACGAAGCATTACACTTTCTCAACATTAGCAGACTGGAACGGAGCAGTTCAGAAATAGAAAATTTCACCCCTGAGTGCTGATCTTAAATTTTGCGACTGTTTCAAGAAGGAATCTCTATATCCGAAATTGGAAAATCTGCAAAAGTCTGTTACCGAGGTTAAAACAGTCGGATACTCGTAATCTATACTCCAATTTCTCAGTATCTCTGCCCCAAAGTTTCAATGACGATTGATAATCGAACTCGGGTTATCTGGGATTGAACCAAAAAGAAAAACCGTCGGACGACTCTACCTCTCTTAACCAAAAATTCCTGAAAAGTCGTCAGACGGTTTTTTCATTATGAAAGACTCAGAGACCTGCAAAGGGATGAACACGATTCCCGTCTTTGTCGAAATTCAGAACTACAATTTCGTCCTGTTTTTGAAGCATTACCCTGAACTCGGTTGTATTCACATCAAAATCTTGTACAATCCGTTCGTTCTTTACCATTTGCCAGTCGGAATATACACCTGAAAATATATGGGTGATGATCTCTCTGGGCATCCGGATGTTTATATGCACCAGTTCTGCCTCAATTAACCTGCCCTGTTCATTATATTTTGCTTTGACTACTTCATTGGGTGAATATCCTTCCAAAATATAATGATCAGCGTTTGAATTTGTGTTGAAGTTAAATTTCAATCCTTTTTCCCTAATGGTTTTATCATTTTTCAGGCAGTTCATATCCCGGAAACAATGTAAATTGCTTTCATCAATCATAAATGCACTTGGAGTTTCAAATGTTTTTGAATCGTTTTTCTCCATGGAATTATCTGCAACTTGTGCAAATCCCGCGCCTGAAAAAATCACCAATATCAATACAATTAACATGCTGTATGCTGCTTTCTTTGAACTATTCATAACATTACCTCTTTTTATTTTTAGTAGTTGTCCAGTTGCCAAACCGGAAGAGCTATTTTGCTCTTAGCATGTAATACTGATCACCCGAAATAATAGTTACACTCCTCTGAAAATTTATTTTCAAAAAAAGCGCTTTTCCAGGTTGACAGCAGAAACTTTTTTAAAAGTGACATCAATAATCAATCTGAAGCAACTGTTTTTTTTTACCTTGCTAAAATCAAAACGAATCAAATTGACAGTCATGAATCCATCCCGCATCCTTAAAATTGTCATTGTCCATCAATAATTGACCTTTAGCATCAATTTTTTTAACTACAAAAGCTTGTAACTGAATCGTTTTTTTGTGCGCGAAAGCCGAAATAATACTCAACGAACCTTTATTTACGTGACCATGACCCGAATAACTTTTGCCCTGATCTTTCTAATGTTTCTTTCCCTTATTACAACAACCTCTCTTTGGGCTCAGCAAGAGGAGCCTCTGCGTATTGTTGCGATCGGCGCCCACCCCGATGATTCTGACATTCAGTTTGGCGGAACGGCAGCCTTGTTTGCACAGATGGGCCATGCCGTAAAATTTGTATCTGTTACTAACGGAGATGCAGGACATCAGGAAGAAGGAGGAGGAATGCTGGCCAAACGCCGGATGGCCGAATCGGATGAAGCTGCACGAAGACTTGGAATTGATGAATATGTAGTACTCGATAATCACGATGCCGAATTACAGCCCCACCTTCATATAAGACACCAGATCATTCGTGAAATCCGAAACTGGGATGCCGATATCGTTATCTCGCACCGTCCGAATGATTATCATCCGGATCACCGCAATGCAGGTATTCTTGTAACTGATGCTGCGTATCTTGTAATCGTTCCCAATGTGGCACCCGATACTCCGCCTCTCGAATCCAACCCGGTCTTTCTCTATTTCCAGGACCGGTTTCAGAAACCATCTCCCTTCACCCCACATATCGCTGTAGATATAACAGATGTGTTTGACACCAAAATCCAGGGACTGGATGCCCACGAATCTCAGATGTATGAATGGCTGCCCTGGACAGCCGGCATGCTCGACCAGGTACCTGATGATCCGCAGGATCGAATTGAATGGTTGTCTGAGCACCGCACCCGCCCGATTACTCCCGAAGTGAGGCAGGCCCTGGAGAAGTGGTACGGTGAAGAGCATGCTCAAAACATTCAGCACGCCGAAGCATTCGAAATTGCAGAATATGGATCTCAGCCTTCAGATGATGTGATTCGCAGGCTGTTTCCGATGCTGCCGGGTACTGAGTAAGGATTGGCCTCTTAACAGATATAATTATACGAGGCAAATTCACGCTTTCGCTATTTTAATATCTGTTTTGGAAAAATCCTCACCCACGAACAATAGCGACTCATTTAGTGAAATGGTTAATCCGGATTTCTCACCAAGAGATTTTCCCCTCACGCATTGAAACGAACCCATTACCCGCCCAGTAAACTTGCCAGGAAGAGAGTACTCAGGCCAAGGTAAATACTTACTCCGGTTATATCGGTGACGGTTGTAAGAACCGGGCCCGTCATCATCGCCGGGTCACCGCCCATCCGCTTGATGATAAAGGGAAGCGTACCCCCGATAACGCCGGCCAGAAGCACATTACAACCAAGTGCAATTCCGGCCACGAGACCCAGCGCCGGATTTCCCTGAATGATCAGTGCAACGACGGTAAAAAGAAGGCCTAAAGCCAGTCCGTTTATCAAACCAACAATCACCTCCTTTTTGGCTGCATTCCAGTACTGGCTCAGCCGAACCTCACCCAGCGCAATACTTCGAATGGAAACAGAAAGTGCCTGAATGCCCACATTTCCGCCCATATCGGTAATCATCGGTAAAAAGATGGCTAAAGCCGCAACAGCTTCAATAGTTTCTTCAAAAGTGGCGATGACTGCCACTGCGCCCAGATTCAGAAAAATATTCCCGGCCATCCAGGGCAGGCGTTTTTTTACTGTCCCAAGCGGAGGTGTATAAAAAGATTCTTCTCTGGATGCTGCACCCATCTGAACAAACTGTTCTGCCAGGTTTTCCGAAAGAATATCGATGGCATCATCCAACAGCAGAACTCCTACCAGAACATTTTTTTCATTCACAACCGGAAGCATCTGAAACCGACGATTTCGCATTAGCTGGCATGATTCAATGGCATCATCCGTCGTATGTACAACCACTACATGTTCGGTGCTGATTTCTGAAATGGGTTTGGCCGGATCGGTGCGAATGAGGTCTTTCATCGAAACCACACTTTGCGGTTTACCTTCACTGTCCACCACATACACATACGCCCGGTTTTGAATTTGTGCGGGCGCATCTTTCATGGCGTTTAACGTCTCCTGGACAGTGGCACCCTCGCGAATAGCGATGAAGTAGGTATTCATCACCGAACCAACTGTCCCCTGCTTATATTTCATCAGATCTTTGATGGTATCCCCGATTTCCGGGTTAATCTTGCTAAAAAGATCACTCAGCTCATCCCTGTCAAGGAGAGCTACAATATCAGCAGCATCATCAACGGGAATCGTATCAATCAATCGGATTGAAATGGCAGGATCAATCAGGCGAAAAATATCTACCGCCATTTCATGGGGAAGTTTAATCAGAATATCGGCGGCCAGTTTTTCGTCAACTCTTTCTAAAAACGGAATAACCACATCATTATCGAGCTCGGTAAGAATTTGAGCAATCCGCCCTGAAGATAAATTGGGTGCGATGTCAACGGCATCGTCTATTTTCGCATCAGCAAGAGATTCGGCCAGTTTATCCCGGTAGGTGAATAAAACTTCGGGTTCTAAAATCATTAGGGAGCAGGTTAAGTTAGTATTAGTAAAACGGTTTTCATTATTTGGCAAACCGAAACTGTACTTAATAAAACGGTTCAGTTTCTTTTTTGAAAATTTTATAATTCAAAAATCTGAACCCAAAAAAAGAGTGAACTATCGAATAGGCTGAATAAAATAGTCATCACCAAAAAGTGCAGTTAAACTCATTCCGGCACTCCTGGCTTCAGCCTGAGTGCGGAACTGACCGAGCCCAACCCTGGTATATCGCACACCATCAATTGTTACAGGAAGAAGCAGCGCCCTGTACCCCTGACTTTCAAGATTTTCTGCGGCATTTTCAGCAAGTTCATAATTACTGAGCGAATGAACAATTATTGTATATCCGTCATTTGCAAAAGTTATTGCATTCCCGTAAAGTCCATAGCTCTGTTCCATAGAGCCGCGTATTTCGCTGATTTCATCTCTTAGTACCTGTAGCTGGACAGTGGTAACCCCGGATTCAGTTTCTCTGACTTGTACGGGGGCTGGTGGCGGAGCTGTTTGAAGGGAATCTGCATTTGCACGAAGTTGTTCCATTTCTGAAGTAATAAGCTCGATTTTTGAAGTAAGATGAGCGATTTCGTCTGAGTAATTATCAGCAGATATCTCTGGTGCGGGAGCCGCTGCCAGCCGAAGTGGTGGTTGTGCAGTCGGTGCAGGGGAATGATACCAGTCAGCATCAGGAAGATTTCCGCCCAGCTTTATCTGAAATCCAAAAGAGAATGCAGACCATCGGTTTGAAGTACTTATATAGCGATCTGAACCAGTAAATTCGGCCACTGCATATCCATCAACAAGGTCGCTCGTGGACAAGTAGTAATCATACTGCAGGAAAAAGTCAATCTTCCGGATTGCATTCATCCGCACGCCTGTCCCAAGACTATTCACAATAGCCTGGTTTTTGAGTTCGGCTTCCGGAACGTTTACCCAGCCCTCAGCCTGATCCAGTCTGTGCACATCAGCATTATTGAACAGAAAACCCGATCCCGCACTGCCAAAAACCTGAAACGAATCTGAAGTCCCTCCCAAAAGTCTCAGAAGATTGACCTGCCCGGAAAGAAATGTGGCCAGATAGCGGTTGTCGAAAAGCAGATCATGCGGAACCTCTGAATATCCGGAAAACGACAAATTACCTGCAACAACATTTGCCTGAATTGCCGCTAAAGGAGAAAGAGCATATCTCAGATTGATTCCGCCTGAAAAATAAATATCTTTTTCAAGCTCAATGGATGACCGCCCATCGAAAAAAGACTGCCCCGCCGAATTAAGATTTCCATAGGTAACTCCACCCAAAAGCCCAATACTTAAACGGCCCGGCTCCTCTTGTGCTGAAGCATCCGGACAAAGCAGAATAAAAAAAATTAACCCGCAAAAAAATGGCGAAGTCATCCTGCTGAATTTTACAATTTTGGAAATGGGGTTCATATTTTATTAGCTAACTCTATATTGCTGAAATATTCCACAAACTTTTAAAAAACCGACTTTTGCTGTTTTTTCTTTTTTCCTTAAATAAAAAACCGGATGGTATTATCTGTAATTCAACTCTTTCTTTTGCTGTTGCTTAAATACTGTAATAATTATGGTTTCATGCCACATACTATCCGACGGAGAAAATACTTTTAAAACCGAAAATACCTGTTCACTTCAAAAAAATCATAAGCACACTTCGATTTTCAGAACAAAAGTAAATAAAAAAATACATTATACTGTTCAAAACTATACATCAACACAAAAATAAAGAACACTATCTGAACACAAAATTTGTTCTTTAACAATCTATCTGATTTTCGTTAAATAAAGCTTCAATCTTGCTTATTTTCGCATGCCTCCCAAACATACTTTAAATAAAGCCCTCTTATTTCTTTTTTTGTGCCTTTCTACAGGGGAGGTTATCGCCCAGGGATTTAATGTATTCAACAACCGGAATCACCCTTACCTTAACTGGCAGGTAGCCGAAACCGAACATTTCGAAATCATCTATCCCGAGCGCATTTCAGGGATCGAAGCAGAAGCGGCTGCCATTGCTGAAGAGAGTTACCGCGCATTGTCGAAAAATATGGGAGTTGAACTTCCAGTTAAAGTCAGGATTTATCTTGCCGACATTGATGAAATCAGCAACGGCTTTGCCAACCCCATCGGACGCGGCTATACCATGATCTGGGTAAACCTGAACGACTTCAGCGTATCACGAACCGGACAGGCAAAATGGCTGAGACATGTGATCGCCCACGAGCTGGCTCACATTTTTCATTTCAACGCCGTGTGGTCGAACATGGGGCTTCTCAACTACTCCCTCGGCAGGCCCACTCCCATTTTCTGGACCGAAGGAATTGCGCAATATCAAACCGAAACCTGGAATTCCCAAAGAGGCGACCGCTGGCTCCGAAAAGCAATTTTCGACAGCCGACCTGAATACCGAAGCGATCAGTCTATCGAAGACGGACGCCTGATGTACGCCGTGGGCAATTCCCAGCTTCGTTATTTCACCGAAAAGTATGGCGACAGCACTCTCACAGATATGATGGCTCATCGAAACAAACGATTTGGCCTTTTCGAATATCACGATTTTGATGAAGCATTCCGCGAGCATGTTGACGGCGGATACAATGAATTCTATGAAGAGTGGCGAAAGCACATGAATGTTCATTACAATACGATGGCTTCCCAGATGGAGCGGACCGACTCGCTCAATTCCGAACGTTTTCAGCTTCCGGGTCAGTTTTATTTTGATATGGCCGTCAGTCCCGGTGACAGCCTCATTGCCGTGCTCTCCATGCCGTCGATAAGAAGGCCGGTGCGATATCTTCATGTTGTAAAAAATGATTCCACCCTGAAATCATCCCGATTGGCCGAAGGAGCCATCAATCCCGACCTGAACTGGAGTTCAGACGGAAAAAAGATTTACTATTCGCGAAGAGTCCGGGGTGAACGCTCGGCATTACTGAATGATATCTTTCAGCTCAATACAGAAACCGGGCGCGAAACCCAACTCACCCAAAACCGGCGTGCCATGTTCCCCGCGCCCGGCCCCGGAGAGCATGAAATCAGCTATATCGTGAACGAAGACGGCACCGGCAATCTGTTCACACTGAACCTGGAAACCGGTATCGAAAATCGGGTCACCTCCTATGAAGGGGATATCCAGCTACACTGGTCCCGCTGGATAGATCATCTTGAAAAATGGCTCATCTACCGGTTCGATGAAAACGGCAACCGGAACCTGATTCTGCTCGATCCTGATACCGGTTTTAAACAGATTCTGGATGAAGGCCAGATTGACAACCGCAGGCCGGTGCTAAGTCCCGACCGGAATAAAATAGCATTTACTTCACTGAGGGATGATGTGCCTAATGTCTTTATTTATGATTTTGAAACAGATTCAACCCGGAGGGTCACGAATCTCTTTACCGGCGGAGAAGTATTTGGATGGATAGCTGAATCAGACACCCTCGAAACCGAAAAACTTCTGATCCAGGCCAGTGAAACCAAACGCCGCGACTACCTCTACTGGGTAGATGCCAAACGCAGTGCCAAAGCAACACCTTTGGATCTGCCCGAAGCCTACTCAAGCTGGAGGATGAAATCGCCCCCCAATGAAATCCCCTTCAACATACAGGCCGATGAATCTCTCATCCTGAACCGCTACCGCTACAGTTCTCTCAATAACATTACACACGTTGTTTCTTTAGCAGCACCCTACATTGCGGGCAAAGATAACTGGGGCCTGTTTGCCACTACAAACTGGGTGGAGCCGATGGGTAATCATCTTTTTTCTGCACTTGGCTGGGTGTCAGTTGCAAATCCTTCCCGGCACAGTTACGGTACTATCAATTACATGAACAATCAGTTTTATCCCACATCTCTGCTATCCATATACCGGGCTCCGGGCAACTCAAAGTTTTACGGCAACCGGTTTTTGATTCAGGAGCTTACCGGCGGACAGCTAACCCTCACCTGGCCTCTGGACCTCTTCAGCGGCTCCTATCGCGGCTCAAACCTGGAAGTGAGATTACGCCATATCTTAGTGAATCCGCTCAATTCCAGCCGGTTCGAAGAACAGCCGATCCCCAATCCGGTGAAGGGTAGACAAACTGACCTGAGTCTGGAGTGGACCCTCAAAAAACAGCGTCCGTGGCGTGATAACGGAATCCACCCGCTGGACGGAAACGGGCTGAAAGTGAGTCTGCTTGGTGCCGATAAAATCCTGGGATCGGATGTGCGTTTTCTTTCAGCCGATCTGAACGCCTTTACCGTGCTTCCGTCTGTCGGTCTGCACAGAATTTATCTTCAGGGAAGATATCAGCAGCAATGGGGGGAGCTGCTGCCACAGGATTACATCGGATTTTCCCATTACGACAATATAACCGTCAGCCTGCCTCAGCAATTTTTTGTCCAGCTTTTCCAGGATTCCGAACGTGTAAGAGGGTACCGGGAGTTTGTTTCGGGAAATCGGGTTCTGTTCGGAAGCATGGAGTACAGGGTGCCCTTCCTCTCCTCACTTGAAACCACCATTTTGGGCATTATGAGTTTCGGAGCTACCTCACTGGCGCTTTTTTCCGATGCCGGGATTGTGTGGAATGCCACAGACCAGGAAGGGAATAACGGTACAGAACAACGATGGGGAGCCGGTGCTGAAATCAAAAATGAAGTGAGATTCTTCGGAGTTGGTGTTACTCACGCCTTGGGTATTGCCCAGCCCGCAAATCAACTATTCGGAAGCCATGATCCGGATATTTATTACCGCATACGGGCTGTGGTTCCATTTTAACCCACACCTCCAGACATTAACCATAAAAATTTATTCATTAGATGAACGGCCGAAATTATTAAAAACGAAAAACAGAGAAACAGAGAAACAGAGAAATGTCCAACCGATAAAGTAATTCCTTACCCAATCTCTTTGCTCAACCCAAACTTTTCACTTTTTCAGTTTGTCGGTTTTTCGGTTTCTCTGTTTTAAACGGGTATCCTTCTCTTACTATCTTTCCAAAACTCGCCGTATCTTTGCCCCTCGAAGTTCACTCATAACTGATATCCGAAAATCAAAAAATGGCGCAGCCAAAATATTCTACCCACCTCGGTATGGTGGACATTCTTCCCGATGAGATTCGTAAATGGCAATTTTTAGAAAATTTGATCCGGGAGGAGGCGCATAAATTTAATTTTGAGGAGATTCGCACTCCTATCATGGAACAGACCGAACTGATCGTGCGCGGGCTGGGGCAACTGACGGACATCGTCTCAAAAGAGATTTTTGCCTTCAGCCGGGGAGATGATAATTATGTGCTCCGGCCTGAGCTAACCGCACCGGTGGTTCGGGCGTATGTGGAGAATCACCTCGATCAGCGCGGAGGATCGCAAAAACTTTACTACATCGGACCCATGTTTCGTGCCGAGCGCCCGCAAAAAGGTCGGCAGCGACAGTTCCATCAATTTGGTGTGGAAGTAATCGGAAGCAGCGATGCCGTGTCCGACGTGGAGGTGATCGCGTTTATGATTCACATTTACCACAAAATTGGCATCACAAACACCACACTGAAGCTCAACTCCATAGGAGATCCTGACAGCAGGGAAGCCTACAAAGATGCACTGAGAACTTACCTCAAACCGAATTACGAAAAACTTAGTGAGATCTCCAAGAAACGATTCGAAAAAAATCCGCTTCGTATCCTCGATTCAAAGGAGGAAGAAGATCAGCCCTTAATCGAAAATGCTCCTCTGATCACCGATTATCTGAACGAAGAATCCGTGAGCCATTATAGCAGAGTGAAAGAGTATCTGACAGATCTTGGAATCTCCTTTGAAGAGGATCCCTACCTGGTGCGCGGCATGGATTATTACACACAGACCGCCTTTGAACTGATCAGCCCTGATCTGGGCGCCCAGGATGCCCTTGCCGGCGGAGGCCGCTACGACCTGCTGATTGAAGAAATTGGCGGCCAACCCACACCGGCCGTTGGTTTTGCCGCAGGAATAGAGCGCCTTTTTATCGCTTGTGAGGAACTGGGAATTGACCTCGGCGGAGAAAAAGAGGTGGATGTTTACATCGTTACCCTCGGTGATCACGCCCGCAGATGGGGTTTAAAGCAGCTTCCCAAGCTTCGTGAAAAAGGTGTCTCCGCCACAATGGATTACATGGGCCGCTCGATGAAAGCCCAGATGAAAGATGCCAATCGCGAAAATGCCCGTTATGCCATCATTGTGGGTGAAAATGAACTGAATGAAGGAAAATTTACCTTCAGGGATATGAAGGAGAGTAAGGAAGAGGCACTTTCATTTGAGGAGATTTCAAATCTGTTGGCAGAGCAGTCTGCCTGACAGAACTGATCAGATCTCTAAGAATAGTGCCCTTTTGCAATTCAAAATCTTTGGCCCGCATTTCTCACCAAGAAATTTGGTTGTGGGCAAATATATCAAGTATATCCAGCCAGATGATGCCCCTGTATGTTGATGCTTGAAAAATTCGTCAATTATGTAATCTAAGTTCGATTTACAGCCTATCAGTCGTAAACATCCTTTCGATGGGCAATTCTTAGAATGAGAATTAAGACTTCCTCGTCTTTTATTTGACACGCCACGCGGTAGTCTCCAACACGGTATCTCCATAACCCCCTGAAACGGCCTTTCAGCGCGGAACCCTTGTCACGGGCATCGTCATCGCCAATCAGGTTTTCCGAAATCCAGGTTAGTAGCCGCTTTTGAGTTTCGGGGTCCAGTTTCCGGAGCTCTTTGCGGGCCCGGTTGTCAAATTCAACCTTCCAGGTCATCACCCCTCATCAGTTCTTCCAACGACCAGCGTTTTTCTTCCGGTTGTTCAATGCGCTGTTCGGCTATGTAGATATCCTCCATCTCATCCAGCTTCTCCTCAATGGCCTGGCGGATGTAGTAAGATTTTGTACGTCCGGTCAGTTTCGCGAGATTTTCCAGCCGTTTTTCATCTTCCGGTTTGAGTCTTACAGTTACGGGCATGATGGTTTCAATTATATTATTTGTAATACATATACTACAAATAATACAAAACCTTTATCAGATTTCCTCTAACGGTTTTTGCAATCAACTGGGGCGGCATGAGCTTTTTCAACAAATTCTACCGTGCCTGCGTCTGTCGTTGCTGACAGCTAATAGCTGATGGCTTAAAACTGAAAACCATTTTAACCATCACAAATTACATCCACGTAAAAGGCGCAAATTTCCTGCCGATCCCTTTTTTAAAAACTCAACCCACATTATTCAAGTAATCCCTGAGCCTGTGTGGTGGTTCGATCTCTGTATCATTTTCTTCCCCGGTCCGTTTTGCCTTATCTGCTTCGTCCCACTTATTCAGCAGATATTTTACGGCCATATGCATACCGATATGAAAGTGTGTGCCGCCTAACCGTCTGGCCAGCCCGGATCGCAGCAACACATCACGTATATGTCCCTTCAATCCGGCAAAATGAAGTTCAATATTCCAGTCATTCAGCGTATTGGTTACTGAATGAAATGCTTCAATAGCAGTTGTATCGAGATCATTAATACTCCTTGCATCCACGATAATCGCCCGTATTTTTTTATTTCTTTCCTCACTTTTGTGAATGATAAAATCTTTGATATACTCAGCATTATTAAAGGATATTGAAGAATCAAACCGAAGAATCAAAATCTCCTCGATCGGTTTGGCTGAAGGGTTGTGGGATATATCACGAAAGAGCTGAGTCCCGTGAACATGACCCAAAACAGCGAGATTGGGCCGGCTCGACCGGTATAACACCACAAAAAGAGAAGCACCAACACCCAGCAATATTCCTTCCTGTATCCCGATAAACAGAACACTGAAAAAGGTAAATATAGCGATATAAGCCTCTTCTGGTTTGGTTCGAAAAAAGAATTTCAGTTCCTGAACATTAATCAGCGACAATGTTGAGACAATAATGATTGCAGCCAGTGCGGGGATAGGAATAAAGAAAAAAAGCGGTGTAAAAAACAGCAGTGTTAATCCGATTATGAATGCACACACCATGTTTGACAAAGGAGTCCTGGTTCCGGCTTGCTCACTCACTGCCGTTCGGGAAAAACTGCCTGAAATCGGAGGGCTTTGAAAAAAGCTGCCAATAAATCCCGCCATTCCCAATGCAAAAAATTCACGGTTTGAATTAATGGGGTAGTTGTATTTGGCTGCAAAGGTTTTTCCAAGTGAAAGAACGGACATCAGCTGGATCAGTACGAGGGTTGTGATGGTCGGTACCAGCCGGCGAACATCCTCGAGTGTAATTTCATGCAGGCTGAACGAAGGCAGGCCGGAGGGAATCGGGCCAATAATGTCGATATCAAATCGCTCCATACTCATTAGCCATATCGCAAAGCCGCCCCCGGCAAGCAGGACCAGGTCCCGCGGGAAAAGCGGGTAATATTTTTTGAGCAGAACCAGAAAAAGTATACCCGTCCCGCCAATAGCCAGGGCAAACAGGTTAATGTTGGATATCTGATCCACCATCTGCATAGTGAGCACACCGATATATTGCGACCGATCGAGATCAACCCCCAGTAAATTACCGAGCTGGCTGAACCCGATAATAATGGGAGCGGCAGCCATAAAGCCATAAACTACCGGTTTGGATAACAGGTTCACTAAAAATCCCATTCGGAGCAGGGATAGCCCTATATGCACCAATCCGACAAGCATGGTAAGCAACAATACTACAGACACATATTTGTCAGTACCCGGCTCGGCAATCATGCTGGCTCCGGAAGCGATAATAATCATATCGGTGGCAACAATTCCCAGTGCAAGGTGGCGGGATGTTCCAAACAGAGGGTATATCAGAAGCGGAATCAGTGATCCGTAAAGGCCGTAGATGGGCGAAAGACCTGCAATGACTGCATAAGCCATCACCTGAGGTATTTCGATTACCCCAACGGTTACTCCCGATTTCAGATCGCCTTTTAAATCTTCCTTTGTATACCCCGGCAGCCATTGCAAAATGGTGAGCTGGTTTTTGATCCGGGACAAAACAGCCGATAGATTCATGGTTCCGGTTGTTATGCTGATGCGTTAATAATTATCAACTCAAAATTCATATAGCCTCACGCAATTTGATAACAGATATTTATTTGTATACCTGGTTTCAAAATATATAAAAGTGATATGAAATTTAAGGTTGCAGTTCGAAAGTATTTGAACCTATTCAGCTTACATTTGCCTGATGCCTGATAATCTGAAATCTTCTTACAAAGAGAGAAACAATCAGGCCAAAGAATAATAAACCAGTGAAACCTGCTATCGGATTTACAACTGGTATAGAACTTCTTTGTAACCGGCGAGGAGATGGGACTATATCCGATTCGGTGACTGGTATCACCGGCATGATGAATTCGATGAAATACACCAACCGCGAAAATACCCGTACTGTCATCGTCGTTGAAGAAAACGAGCTGAATGAAGGAAAGTTCACCTTCAGGGATATGAAATAGAGCGAAGAAGAACCACTTTCATTTGAGGAGATTTTAAAATATTACTTCCAGTGGCCTGACCAGGCTTAAGCCACGGAGGTCTGCTATGTTGGTTCAAGCGCCCGCTTGCACCCTATCGGGTTGACACAATCGGACGCTTGCGCCAGTCACAAGATGAAAATTGAACGGTTTTCAGCCTGATTTTTTTTGATTCGATTGGCTCTGATTTGCATATATGAAACCCAACAAATAGTCGTTTTCAATTTGTATTCACTACTTTTTTTATTAAAGTGAGTAAATAGTACAAAATCTCTATAAATATTAACGGCCTATCTGCGTATAGAAAAAATTCTGGCCGTATCTCATTGAAAAAAAGGCATTAATTTAAAATCAGTTTCAAATGAAAACTAAAGCCAGAGAAGAAATTATAAAGTGGATATCTACAACAACAGATGAAGAGTTGCTGGAAACCTTGCTTCTAATTAAAGAATCTTCAGGCAGTGCAGATTGGTTTGATGATCTGTCAGATACTGAAAAAAGATCAGTAAAAAAGGGAATTGCTGACCATGAATCCGGCAATACGCTTTCCAGCGAAGATTTTTGGAAAACCGTTTCTGTGAAAAAATGAGAGTAATCTGGTCTATTGAATCATCTGAAAAAATTCAATCCATTAAAGAATATTTACTCGAAGAATGGACAGAAGACGAATTCAATGCTTTTTTATTGAAGTTGAGAAATTTTGAACGTTTAGTTGTACAATACCCCAACTTGTACCCTGTATCAAGCTCTGAACCTTCGCTGAGGAAAGCTGTTCTATCAAAGCACCAGTCCGTGATCTATAAAATAGATGGCAAAATTATTAGAATAATTACCATCTTAGATCACAGACAAAATAATAAAATCCGGTAATTCTGATACAACTGGTGTTGATAAAGTTAAATTCTTTCACCAGAACAACACCTCAGGCCAGTGCCTTCTCCACCAGTTTGCCCGGCCGTCCATGGAAATCGAGAGCCAATGCAGTTTCCCTCCCCTTTTCTGACATCTTTTCCCATGTCTTCTGCAGTATTTTCACGATTTTTTCATCTTCATGTTTTTCTGCAAATTCATCGAAATAGTACTCAAGAAATACCAGGCAGATCACATCTTCGAGCATCTGTACCTCAGGATCGGTCTTCAGCCCTTTTTTCATCACCAGTTTCTTCACATGTTCAATGGTTTCCTCGTCGTACCCCACTTCCGTTAAAATCTCCTCTGCGCGTTGTGCGTGGTACCGTTTAAGTTCGTTGCGCCACTTGATGTAACCGGGACGGTTCATCGGGTACTCTTCGCGGGGAATCACCCACCGTTCTATATGCTGGCACCTTGCTGCAAGACGGAGTGCTTCGGATGCGTTGGGGTCCATTTTGTCCAGCCATTCAGTCATGCGTTCGGCATAGAGAAGCTCTTTGGGACGTTCCTCCCCGTTATCCGTATCGATGTTCGGGTCTTTGCTGTTGGCTTCATCAAATTTCTGTATAGCAAGCCGAAATTTTTTATTTAATTCCATGAATCCTGTCTTTTGGGTTCGAACACGTAATTTGTTCAGAATAATAAATCATTTGACTTAATTTCTAAAAATCATTTAAAAATTACTTCAGGCTTCAACTTTTTCTTATGTCAGGCCATTCTGCTGTCTGATTGATTTCAATGTACCAATTACTTCTGATGCACTCTCAGCATTTTTGATTTTTTCGAAAATTTTACCCGGCCTTATCAGTCTGACAACCGAATTTAGCCCACGCAGATGGTCGTCTACACTCAAATCCTTCGGACTGACCAATATCATCACAATATGAACCAGATGGGCACTCTGCTCCACATTCACACCATCCTTGCTAATACCAATGAAAAACTTTTGGCGGGTAACTTTCGAAGTGTGAGATTCGAAGAGAAGGACACCGGGCATTACCTCTGGTTTATAATCTGCTGAACTTTCAACAAGGCGCCTGACAATGCTGTCCACTTTATCTTCGCTTAGTTCTTCATCAGTCCGCAAAATCTGTTCAAGTACTTCTTTAGATAACCCATCTTCAAGGTGAAGACGAACTCTCTTCTCCTGAAGCAGCGTAAGAGCAGTATCACCCAGCTTTGGATCGATTTCCACTTCAGCTTCTGATGGGTAAACGGTTATAAAACTTAGTTTTGGGTAACGCTGAGAAAGTACTCGTGGAAATCTGTCGAGCCCCGGCCTCCAAGAAAGTGTCCCCTCACGAGCGCTTATCATCACAAACAGATCATTCTCTTTTTTGTTTTTTTCGATCCATCCCGGCAACTCAATCCAGGAATGAATAGTACTGAACTCTAAAGGAACTTCAGGTTTTACTTTAATTATCCGGCTACGCACATATTGCTCTCGTTCATCTGTTGAGACAACTACCATGTCGCCACCAAGCTGTTCAGCCATCAGCTTCAGTGATCTGATGGCATCCGCAAATCCTGCCTCAAGAGCTGCCAGTGGAGGTATAGCTACCACCATGCGCTCAAAGGTATTGACCGGATCTTCAATTTTACAAACCATCACCATCTCATCAATCTCTTCCAAAAGGCGATCGAGAATACTGCCAAAAATCTTCTGTTTTGTTGATATTTCTCCATTCCATCCAATAACCACACTTGAAATCCGCAGTTCATTGACAGCTCTTGTTATTCCTTTTGATACATTAAAATCAATACGTGTAACTGGTACTACCGGTGTTTCCGCTGATGCTGCATGAATAACCGCATGACTTAGCATTTTCTCACCCCGCGCAACCTGACTTTCTACCCCTGCCCCATCACGCGCTACTGTTAGCGGATACACCGGCTCTTCCGAGCCAGTATCACGAACCATAAATGAAATATCCATAAGAGCATCGGATGTCTCAGGATTTGCAAGTGGAACCAATATTCGCTGAGGAGCTTCAGAAGGATCATATGGTTCACGATCTTCAGCAAGGGCGACTTCCTTACCATACTTCTCTACCACATACGGCCCTATCAGGCAGGTAACCAGAATCATCATAATGGTTCCGTTCAGGATATAATCATCAAATAACCCGATATCATAGGCAATGAGTGTAACCGCGAGTGTAGCTGCTGCCTGGGGAACAGTAAGCCCGAAAATAGTCCAGCTCTCTGATTTTGAAAATTTAAATATGTATTGTGAAAGATATGCTGCTCCACCCTTTCCAAGCACAACGGCTATAATCATTGTAACTGCCACAACCCAGGTTCTGACATCCGTAAAAAATGCCGAGATATCTACCAGCATACCAACGCTTAAAAGAAAAAACGGAATAAAGAGAGCTTCACCGATGAATTTGGTCCTGTTCATCAATACAGACTTTTCCGGTATGAGCCGATTGAGCGCCAGGCCTGCAAGAAATGCTCCTATAATTGCTTCGAGGCCGGCAACCATCGCGAGGTAGGCACACAAAAACAGTATGGCGAGTACAAACCCGTATTCAACGGCACCCCCGCTTTTTGAATTTCTGAAGAACCACTGCCCAACCACCGGAATAATGAAGTAAATAATTGCAAGGTATGCAGCTACTGATACGGTAAGCATCAGCCAGAATGCAGCACTGATATCCCCGCTGTGGGCGCCAACTACAATAGCAAGAACCAATAATGCTCCGGGGTCTGTCACGATAATCCCCCCCACGGATGTAGTCATTGCCATATTTTTGGTAATTCCCAGCCTTGAGATAATCGGATAGGCTACCAAAGTGTGAGAGGCAAACAAACTGGCCATTAGTAGTGCCGTAAATAGTGAATAACCCAGCCAAAGTCCTAATCCTACACCAATTCCAAATGGAAGCAGAAACGTCAATAAACCAAAAGAGAGGCTTTGATATTTATATTTGATGAATTTATTAAGATCGAGCTGGAGCCCTGCCAAAAATATCAGATAGATCAAACCGACAGTACCTAAAAGTACCATTGTCTGATCTCTATGAAGAAAGTTCAGCACATGAGGCCCTGCAATAGCCCCTCCAATGATATAGAACACGATACGGGGAGCTTTCAACCAATCTGCTATAATAGGCACCAACGCCAACAAGAACATCACAAAGGCAAAAATGAGAACCGGATCTATAAACGGGTATTGATATGGTGGTGAATCAAAAAACAAATTTCAGGTTTTATTTTGATTGTAAATAATAAGCTCTAAAATTAATAGATATTAAATTACTCTATGAATCAATCCACAACTACCTTGCCTTTAAGGCTTTCAAGGCTCCAAGTGCTGTTGAAGATTCAAGTATTTTAGCATAGGAATCACCTGACTTGATCATCTTTACAATGGCATTCAGATATTTTAAATGCTCTTGTTTATCAACAGTGAGTGGGCTCACAAATGCCAAAATTACATGGCACTGATTTGCAGTTCTCTCCATATTCAAGCCCTCTCTGCTTATGCCCACATATAGTTTTTGCTCCTCTGTTTTTGAAGTACGGGCCTCAAACAGAAGCACTCCCGGCATCACTTCCGGTGTATAACTTTCTGAATTTTGCATCAATCGGTCAACCAATTCAGATACTCTCTTTTTATCATTTGTACGATCAATACTTAGCATGTCTTCCAATATACCCTGAATTGGTTTCTGCTGAAGTTCAATTTTGATATAATCGGCAGACAGGAAGCTGCTTTCCGTTGGTGTGGAACTGTTAAGAATAGATGAATCAACCTCTACCTCAGATGGATAAACCGTAATAAAGCTTAAATCGTTAAACTTCTGAGCAATTACACGTGGTAATCTGTCCAGTCCGGGCCGCCAGGAAATGGATCCCTCGTGGGCACTTATCAGGATAAAGAGATCATTATCATCAACATGATCATTCATCCAGAGTGGCAGAGACAGCCATTGATCCAGGCTTGAGTAACGAACATCTATTTCCGGTTTTATTTTATTAATCCTCTTCTCAACAACCGGAAGCCTCTCTTCTGTAACAACGACTTCAAAATCTGCACCCAGCTGCTGTGCCATCAGTTTCAATGGCCTGATAGCCCCGGCAAAACCAACCTCAAGTGCAGAAAATGGAGGAACGGCAACAACAATTCTGTTAAATGTATTTACCGGTTTTTCAATCTTGCAAACCATCACCATTTCATCAATTTCGGCCAGTAACTGATCCAGAATAGAACCAAAAATTCGTTGCCGTGCTGAAGTCTGGCCATTCCAGCCAATAATCACATTAGATATCCGGTTTTCGTTAACTGCCCTTTTTATTCCACTGGCAATATTCAGGTCGATCCTTGTCATAGGTGTTACGGGAACCTCAGCCGCAGCCGCGTGGACAACAGCGTGGCTCAGCAATTTTTCTCCTCTGGCTACATCAGCATCCGTTTCAACACTTTCTCTTGTAACCGTTAACGGGTAGAGCGGTTCTGGTGAGTTTTTATCCCGAACCATAAAAGCAATGTCCATCAATGCATCTGAGGTTTCAGGATTGGCAAGAGGAACCAAAATTCTCTGTGGTGCATCAGTAGGATCATACGGTTTCTCATCTTCTTCAAGAGCCAGCTTTTTCCCATACTTTTCAGTGATAATTGGAGAAACGATACATGTCACTAAAATCATTAGTACAGATCCATTCAAAACAGCATCACCAAATACTCCAAAAATGCCTCGATCGTAGGCTACCAAAACTACCGCAAGCGTTGCAGCAGCTTGTGCTACACTCAGGCCATACATTGACATCATTTCATTATGGTTGTACTTCAATGATTTTGAGGTAATCCAGGCAGCAGCATATTTCCCTGTAAGTGCCACAACTATCATAAAAATAGCCACTATCCAGGCCTGTAATCCCGCAAAAAATGCACCTACATCTACAATCATTCCAACAGAAATCAAAAAGAAGGGAATAAATAGCGAACTACCCACAAAATGAATTCGATTCATGAGGGTTCCATTTTCCGGTATAAGCCTGTTTACGGCCAAACCTGCCATAAACGCCCCAATAATAGCTTCCACACCAGCTAATTCTGCAAGAAATGAGACTAAAAACGCGACCGCCATCACAAAAACAAACTCCAGATAACTCTCTTCACTCACCGTCTGGAAAAACCATCGGGATATTTTAGGTATGGCCCAGAATGTGAAAAATGTAAGCAGTGAAAGGGAGATACCAAGTGTAATCCAGAAGCCGGCACCAACAGCGCCTCCATCCATAGCGACTATTACTGCAAGTACCAAAAGCGCAGCCGTATCTGTAATGATGGTTCCGCCGATTGTTGTGGTTACAGCCGTATTTTTTGTAATCCCAAGTTTACTGGCTATGGGATAGGAGACCAGTGTGTGGGATGCAAACATACTGGCAAGAAGAATGGCTGCAGGCCAGCTAAACCCAAGCAGGTATACCGCCAATACCGCACCACCCACCTGGGGTATAAAAAAGGTCCATGAGCCAAATACAATACTGTGGTTTTTATATTTCAAAAACCGTTTAACATCTATTTCAAGGCCTGCCATAAACATCAGATACAGTAATCCCACTGTGCCCAACAGAACCATTGTCTCGCCTCTCTCCAGTATGCCAATCATATTAGGGCCTACAATCACTCCTGCCAAAATAAGGCCAATAATACTTGGAACTTTAAACCTTGCAAAAATGATCGGCACAATCAGAATGATCAACATCACTGTTGCAAAAACCAGTACCGGGTCGGAAAATGGGAGGGTGAAATGAGCCTCGTGCATTTACGTATCAAATAGATGTTTAAATTAACTCCAAGAATAAGGTATTCTTGTATAAGAAACTATTAATACTGAATATCTGACAGGATCATAACAACTTTTAAAACTCTGTAAAACGCCCGATTCAGCAACAAAACAATTGGAAATTAACATCCTATGGCCTGAATTATCTATGAATTTGACACGGGCTAAAACTTTGACTTTATGGAGAAAAATTCTGCCGGGCAGATGCTGATCTGAATATTTCACGCCATTTATCAGAAATTATAACCCGTAAATCAAGTTTTGCAACGACCTCAAAAAAGACAGGAGTTAAAAATACCAACATCGCATCTCAACAGTATAGATCTTTAAAAATTCAGATGAATGCATGCTGGCGTAACGAAGTCTGTAATTATGAATAAACCCTTAAAATTTCTTTTATTGAATGGCTGTAAGTTCAAAATTAATCGCAATGGCGAAATAAATCGTTGTGGAATTAAGGGCGACATGTCACTCAATTAATAATTTGAATCCTTTTAAGTATGAGCAGCCTCTCAAAAAAATGGAATATATGTATCGACACCGGCGGCACCTTTACCGACTGCATTGCCACATCCCCAGATGGAACCATTCTACGACGCAAAGTTCTTAGCAGCAGTGCCCTTCGTGGATCAGCCAGATCCACAAATAATCCCAGAAAAGTTTCCATCCGATTCGAATACGAAACACCCGATGATTTTTTCAAAGGTTATGATTTTTCACTGCTGAATGACGCGGACCGATCCTGTAGAATCATCAGTTCTGACGAGAACGAATCCATCCTCACGCTTTCTGATGAACTTCCCGTTCCTTCAGGCCAAAATGTCCCTTTCGAAATCCGAAGCCCGGAAGAGGCACCTGTTCTTGCGGCCCGGTTGGTCACACAAACTCCCATAGGCAGCCCGCTCCCGCCTCTTCAATTCCGCCTCTCCACCACCAAAGGCACAAATGCCCTGCTGGAGCGCCGGGGCGGGCGCACCCTATTTTTGATCACGGAAGGTTTCAAAGACCTTCTGAAGATCAAAAACCAGCAGCGACCAGATCTGTTTTCCCTCAATATCCAAAAACCTGAACCATTTTATCACAAGATTATCGAAGTGCCCGAACGGCTTGATGCGGACGGAAACAGACTCAAAAAACCGGACCTGACCGCTCTGCGAAATCAGATCGAACCGCTTCTGGATGATGTTGATGCCGCCGCAATCTGCCTGATGCACAGCTATCTCAATCCTGATCATGAAATTCTTATTGAAGAGATGCTGCTGAACCTGGGTATGCCGTTTGTGAGCCGGTCGTCGAAACTGAGTCCGGCCATAAAAATCGTCCCCCGGGCAGTTACCACCGATATAGATGCGTTCCTTACCCCGGTGATGCAGCAGTACCTGGACCGGATCTCTGAGGTAATCGGAAGCTCATCACTCCGTATTATGAGCAGTGCGGGAAGTTTGGTGAAGGCAGAGCGGTACACACCGAAAGACGGGCTGTTCAGCGGGCCGGCCGGCGGGGTGATTGGTGCGGCGGCCGTGGCAAATAGGGCAGCCTCAAGAGACCTGTCAGGTTTTGGAAACCTGACAGGTCTCAGTGAAAATCTACAAAAAATCATCTCCTTCGATATGGGCGGCACCAGTACCGATGTGGCGCGCTATGCCGGGGAGATCGATTATATTTTTGAGCACACTGTGGGGGATGCCACCCTTTCGGCTCCCGCCATTGAGATCGAAACGGTTGCAGCCGGGGGTGGCTCCATCTGCTCCTACGATGGAAAAAGCTTGACCGCAGGCCCTGAGAGTGCAGGTGCAGATCCGGGCCCGGCATGTTACGGCCGCGGAGGCCCTCTTACCATCACCGATGTAAACCTGCTGAGCGGACGCCTGCATCCCTCCAATTTCCACATCACCATCAACATGGAAGCCGCCCGAAACGCACTCAACGAATTGATGAAAATAATCAACCAGAACAGAAATCAACCGCTTCAAAAAGAGGACGTATTGGAAGGCTTCCTGGATATCGCTAACGAACGGATGGCCCAGGCTATTCGGAAAATCTCGATCCAGAAGGGTTTTGATCCGTCTGAATATGCTCTCGTGGCATTTGGAGGCGCAGGTGCCCAGCATGCCCTCGCGGTGGCTGCAAAGCTGAATATATCAACCGTTCTGGTTCCTTCTGATGCCGGGCTGCTAAGCGCGTATGGCCTTCAGCAGGCTAAAACAGAGCAAATCGCATCACGTCAGATTTTGAAGACATTCCGTGAAGTTCGGGAGAAGCTGGGTGTGTGGTTTGATGAACTTTCCGGTGAAGCAACCTCTGATTTGAAAAAACAGGGGATTAAAAATGGACAAATTGAGATTTCCCGCAAGCAGCTTTATCTGCGCCTGAAGGGTCAGGATAGCTCGCTCGAAATTGACTGGAACGGAGTCGAGAAGGTAGCTGCACAGTTTCAGCAGGTGTACGAAGACCATTACGGCCATTGGATAGAAGAGCGTGAGATTGAAGTAGAGGCGATTCGGGTGATCGCTTCGGAAAAGAAAGATGTTGAAATTGAAATTGTGCCTGTGAACGGTGACGTACTAATCGAATGCTCACCATCCGGAGAAACAGAGATTCTTCACAATAAAACCTCGCACACCAGCCCGTTCTATCACCGTAAATCGCTGAAAACGGGTGCCGAAATTGCAGGCCCGGCGCTCATTCTGGACCCTCACAGCACAACGGTGATTGAACCGGGCTGGGAGGGACAGCTTTTGGATGATGGTACCTGGATTTTGAGTAGCCTCCAGGGTTTTTCTTCGAAAAATCCGGATAAAAGTGCAAACTCAGGCCATTCAGAAAGAAACCTCCAAGGTTTTTCTACGGAAAATCAAGTAAATACAAAAAGCAAAGACCTTTCGAAAGGAAACCTTGGAGGTTTTGGAAAAACAGACCGCCCCGAAGCTATTCAGCTTCAGCTATACACCAACCGGTTCCGCTCTGTGGCCGACCAGATGGGCGAGATGCTCCGGAAAACCGCCCTATCTGTCAACATCAAGGAACGGCTCGATTACTCCTGTGCCCTGCTTGATGCAGACGGATACCTGGTTGTGAATGCACCGCATATTCCTGTGCATCTCGGCGCGATGGGAACATGCGTGCGGACGCTGATTCGATATTTTGAATCGTCATCGTCAAACCCTCCAAGGGTTGAGAACCCTTGGAGGGTTTTCCGGGAGGGCGATGTTCTCATTACCAACCACCCCGGCTATGGCGGTTCTCACCTCCCCGATGTAACTGTGGTGACTCCCGTTTTTGTTGCCGGTAAACGAATCGGGTTTGTGGCCAGTCGTGCCCATCACGCCGAAATCGGAGGGAAACGCCCCGGCTCTATGCCGCCTGATGCAACAAATCTCGCTGAAGAAGGCGTAGTGATCCCGCCCGCGTTTCTATCCAGAGAGGGTAAATTCCGCTGGGAACAGATAGAAGGCCTGCTTCGCTCAGCCGAATGGCCCAGCCGTTCAATAGAAGAAAATATGGCCGACATCCGTGCAGCCGTCGCTGCCAATCACCGTGGTGTTTCGGAGTTGAAAAAACTCGCTGATACATTCGGGGCAGATGAAGTAAAGACATACATGCAACGCTTAAAACTCTATGCAGCAGAACGAATGAAGCTCACTCTCGAAAACATTCCGGATGGCACTTTCCATGCCGAAGAACAGATGGATGATGGCTCGTTATTGAGAGTAAATTGTAGCGTAAAGGGGAGTTCAATGAGTATTGATTTTTCCGGCAGTTCGGGTGTTCATCCCGGAAATCTGAACGCGAATCCATCCATCGTCAACAGTGTGATCATGTATGTGCTTCGGCTGATGGTTAATGAACCGCTGCCACTGAATGACGGACTGCTGGAACCAGTTGAAATCACAATCCCGGATGGAATGCTCAACCCGCCTTTCCCCGATAATCCGGCTGAGTGTCCGGCGGTGGTGGGTGGCAACATCGAAACCAGCCAGCGCCTTGTTGATACACTGTTAAAAGCGTTCGGGCTGGCCGCGTGCAGTTACGGTACGATGAATAATGTACTATTCGGAAACGACACATTCGGCTACTATGAAACCGTTGGCGGGGGAACCGGTGCAGGTGATGGCTTCCACGGAGCGGATGCTGTACATCAACACATGACCAACACCCGCGCTGCCGACCCCGAAATTCTGGAACACCGCTTCCCTGTTCGGCTAGACCGCTACTCCATCAGAGAAAGCTCAGGCGGTAACGGAACCTGGCGAGGCGGTAACGGCATCATAAGGGAAATAACGTTTCTGGAACCAGTGAGCCTGTCGGTTCTCACTCAGCACAGAGTCGTGAAACCCTACGGACTTAAAGGCGGAGAACCGGGCGCAACCGGAAAACAGGAAATTCGAAGAAAAAAAGGAACCACCCAAAAAATGAAATGGCGGGATGGCGCGGAACTCAATCCCGGAGATCGCTTTCTTCTTTTTACTCCGGGAGGTGGTGGTTTTGGCTGTTAATCTCCGACTTGAGCTCACAAATTGTAGTGAGTGAAGACTCCAGAGTGCTCATTAAGAACAAAGTGCAATTTATAGATCACGTTTTTAAGAATTTATTTCCTCATATTTATAGCCGCATATACATGATAATATAATACTTATATAGTATTTCAAAAAAAGTACTGACCCTTGATTCAAATAACAAAAAACTATTCTTTACAAGATCTATTACTATTGTTAATATTATACAGTTCGATTTATAAAAAACTGATTTAAATCGTAGGTTCATAACGCTTAAAAAAAAGAAAAATGAATCCTCGGTTTCCGACTGGAAAGATCAACAAACCTTTCACCAAAAATATGAAATAAATTATTCATTTTAAATAGAATCAGATTATGAATTCACAAGAACAATTTTTTGGAAAAGACCCAACGGCAGTACGGGAAAGCGACCACTACCAGGAAGAGTATATCCGAAAGTTTGTTGCGAAGTGGGATGACCTAATCGACTGGGAAAAGCGGGCAGAAGGCGAAGGCACCTTTTTTATTGATGTACTTAAACAACATGGTGTTCAAAGGGTATTGGATGTAGCCACCGGTACCGGTTACCATTCGGTACGGCTGCTAAACGCCGGGTTCGATGTCATCAGTGCCGACGGCAGTCCCCAAATGCTCTACCGGGCGTTTGAAAACGCAAAAAAGAGAAATGAAATCCTGCGTACAGTCCAGGTAGACTGGCGCTGGCTGAGCAGGGACATTCATGAAAAATTTGATGCAATTATCTGTCTTGGAAACTCATTCACACATCTTTTTTCAGAAAATGACCGGCGGAAGGCACTTGCCGAATTTTATTCGGCCCTGAACCACAACGGGCTGCTGATCCTGGATCAGCGCAATTACGATTCAATTTTGAATGACGGATATTCCAGCAAGCACAAATATTATTACTGCGGCGAAGATGTGGAAGTGGAACCGGAACATGTTGATCGCGGACTGGCACGATTCCGTTACCGATTTGAAGACGATTCGATTTTTCACCTGAATATGTTTCCTCTACGCAAAGATTATACACGCCAACTCATGAGGGAAGTTGGATTCCAAACCGTTCACTCCTATGGAGATTTTCAGGAAACCTACCGCTCCGATGAACCTGATTTTTTTATCCATGTTGCTGAAAAAGAGTATCGCAAACAGAAATCTTAAATGAAAAAACTGATACCATGAGCAGTAACCCACTGGAAGCCGTTGACATTGCAAGAGATTATTATAACAGTGAAGATGCCGATCATTTTTACTCAACAGTTTGGGGTGGGGAAGATATTCACATCGGCATTTATCTCTCAGATGATGAACCTGTATTTAACGCAAGCCTCAGAACACAGGAGCGTATGATTACGTATGCCAAAAAACTCTCTAAAGATTCCAGGGTGATTGACCTGGGCTCCGGGTATGGTGGCTCGGCACGATATTTAGCCAATCGCTTTGGCTGCCGTGTGGTTGCCTTTAATCTGAGTGAAGTTGAAAATGAACGCGCGAGAGAGTTAAACCGGGAACAGGAACTCGACGAACTGATTGAAGTGGTTGACGGAAACTTTGAAGAGCTGCCATATAAAAACGAACAGTTCGACCTGGTCTGGTCGCAAGATGCTTTTCTGCACAGTCCCGACCGGGAACAGGTATTGAAGGAGGCTTCCAGGGTATTAAAACCCGGTGGCGACTTTATCTTCACCGACCCGATGCAATCCGATGATTGCCCTGAAGGTGTTCTTCAGCCCATTCTGGACCGCATACACCTTGAAAGCATGGCCTCTCCTCGTTTTTACAAGTCTCTGGGCACACAGCATTCACTTAAATTCATCCGGTTTGAAGAATTAACAGAACACCTGAAAAAGCACTATGCTGCCATTCTGAGAGAGACTCAAAAAAACGAGAAAGAACTTCAGGTAAACGTTAGTAATGAGTATCTGGAAAATATGAAAACCGGACTTCAGCACTGGATTAACGGTGCCCAAAAAGAGTTTCTCTCCTGGGGAATCTTTCACTTTCAAAAACCTTCCGGCAAATAACCCTGAAGACCTGCAGGATAATAAATCTGCACTCTTCATTTCAGATAAAAACCATTCACAAGAAAATGATATTTAAAGAAATGATGAAAACAGATGACATTGTAACAGACTGTAACGATCATGCTGCTTTGTTGTTTGAAATTTTACCCCCTGTTGAGGGTAATCAGGAAAAACGGCTGAGGTCACATCAAAAATATATCTCACAGCTTCTCCGGGAAACCAATGTAAATGCACTCAATCTGCCAGAAATTCAAAACGAATCGAAAAAAGGAGAAAAAGGAAAACGACGAAAGCCTTATAAAGAACGGGTGAGTCCGCGTAAATATACCCGATCGCTTTCCGCTTCATTCAATACCAACTTTGTCATCAATCATGTTTGTGTTAAACATGATCCTGCCCAACTGGAACACTGGCTACTCGAAACCTACGATCAGTTCGACATCAGACACATCATTCTGGTTGGTGCTGAATCTTCTTCTGAGCGTTATGACGGACTTTCGGTATGCGAAGGAAACAAACTGGTGAAAAATTACCTGAACAGCGGGAAACGGAAACACCAAAATGAAACCATAGCTCCCACAAACTTCACTATTGGGAATATTTGCATACCCACACGCCGCCGGCCCGATTATGACGAACCTGAGCGTATGCTTGATAAATTTGATGCAGGTGCGGATTTTTTTACTTCACAAATTATCACCGAAGCTGAAACACCCGTCTCGCTGATGAAAGATTTTTCATCACTGCTTGAGCAAAATCAGATAGAAAATCCCCCGGCTATTTTCTGGAGCTTTACACCCATTTCCAGTAAAAAAGATGTGGATTTTCTGAGATGGCTGGGTGTTTATATTCCCGAACGAACTGAAAAATATATTCTTGGAAGTGAAAACCCAGCTTCAGTTTCGCTGGAGGCAGCCCAGAGAGTTTGCGAAAAGCTGTTGGATTTTAACAGTCAGCTTCCTGTACCCCTTCCTATGGGTTTTAATATTTCGGTGATGGGACTTCGGAATTTTGAAAATGGAATTCGGCTTGCCAAACTGCTTGAAATGGAAGGTGTGGAGAGTTAAATACAGAACTAATTTTATATCAAAGATTAAACGAAGGGTAAGTCACCGGACGAGTTTTTAAAAAAATGTTTCAACAGGAATTGATATGGGTAGTTATTTTTGAGATAACTGAAATCCCCACCCCGACGCGGTGTTTACCAAGCCATATAAGCGAGATATCCCGACCCTTCGGCTGACATTACCTATAAAATTTCAGTATAGGTAAAGTTTTTGATTTAGTTTTGCCCGGCCTTCAATCAATTGACGGGAACACCTGTTCTTCGAAGCCTCGGCGAAGTAGAAGGGTGGCTGATGGGTGACGTATAGAAAAATTTCATCAGCCGCAAATCAATGTTATGAATGAATTTAAACTTAATAGGCCTTGCCCTATGGGATGCCTTGGGCAAAATGAACAACAATTACACCGAACGCTTTAAATCTTTGTTCTACAACATTTTTTGTATTAGATGCTAATATTACATGGGTATTGTCAAGACCCTTTGGGGGCACCATAACAAAGCCCAAGGCACAGTGAATTTACTGTCTATAGTGTTCATCAAATGTCCGGCACAGAAACTCCTCTGGCTCTCAGCTCATCTAAGTTTTCACTTAAAAAATCACGAATTTGGTCTACGTCCACTGCATTTGTAATACCGTAGTGAATGCGTGAAGCCGTCCGGACATAAACAGTGCCTTCATACGGTAGATCAGGGTTATATTCATCATCGTGCTGCACTTCTGGTGCCAGGTAAGTTTCCTGCTCACCCATTGCCGAGGTAATCATTCCAACCCATTCAAGGCCGGAGCCGTCGCTCCGCACAGCAAAAACGGCACCCCCGCTAAATCCACGATTGATGGAAATATCCATCACAAGACGGCGAATGGGATGTTCGGAACGGCTGGCTGTGCCCTGTGTAACCATTTTTACTCCGCGCGGATAGCCCATTGCATAGACCATATCGGACCAGTCGAGCTGTTCAAAATTACCGATAGTGAGATTCAGGGGCATTAAGTTGGCGTCGCTCCCGATACTTGCCTGGCTTCTCATTACAGCAAGATCGCGGCGGGGGTCTGCCAGAATAAATTCCAGCATCTCTATTCCATCATCCGTAAAAACAAACTGGTTGATATTTTCCCTGACGGATACCGCCTCTACCTGCTGATCTCCAGCCACAGAAATTCCATCACCATAATGCCAGATAGTATCCGGGAATGAAACTGTGTGAGCTGCTGAAAGAAGCGCCACTCTTCCGCGCTGCTGAGAAAGCACAATAGCCGTTCCCGCTGTCGAGTGGTTATCCACACTTGATTCTGCGGCCACCTCTGCAAAATCCACATCCTGTAACTGAGACTCGAACGGCATATCATCCACATAAAACTGGTAGGTACGGTAACTAACATTGCTTTGAATTCGCCTAACCGTATTAAAACTCTCTTTTATCTGCTGGCGAACAAGATCTGATTGCACATGATTTTGATAATATCCATCATCCATGCGCTCCCTGATTTCAACTTCCTGAACTGTACGACAGGAAGAAAAAACAAGCAACACTATAAAAAACAGAGATAACCCAAAATCCTTCAGATAACTTTTATTTTCGAATGCATTCATGTTATTTCCTCGAATAACTCATTTTGCAAGAACTTTTTCATATCATAAAACTATGCCCCACTCCCATAACTCCGTAGTAATTAACGAAACACATTAATTGATCATTCAATAAACCGATGTCAGTGAACTTTTTCACATAAATTTTCAAATTTTATCTCTCAATTACCTGCTCTACTATATAAAATAAGATTCAAACAAACCAATAGCCTGTTTTTAAGATGTAAAATCATCTGATTATTCTGTTTCGATGAAAAAAAAGCTCCTCAATATTCTGTTTTGGTCAGTTTTATCGGCGGCATTTATCGGCCCCGGAACGGTAACCACCTCTGCTGCAGCCGGAGCGGAATTCGGCTACACACTGATCTGGGCCCTTATCTTTTCCACTGCAGCCTGTTATGTTCTTCAGGAAGCATCAGCACGAATTACCGCTGTTTCCGGGATAAATCTCGGCCAGGCCATTCAGAAAAAGTATAGTTCTACCATGACAGGCAGATGGCTTAGAGGCCTTGCACTTGTTGCTATTATAACCGGTTGTGCTGCCTTCGAGGCGGGAAACATTCTTGGAGCGATTGCTGGTATCAACCTGGTGTTTCAGGATGTTCCAGTCCCTCTGGTTGTCTTCGGAATCGGAGGAATTGCAGGAATTATACTCTGGCAGGGAACCATTCGCCAAATAGCCACATTTCTCGGGCTGATTGTAGCCGTGATGGGCGTCTGTTTTGTGATCACGGCATTTCTGATTCCGCAAGATTGGAGCACACTGTTTACCAAAGGCCTGACCCCAACCATTCCCCGCGGCGCTGAAATCCTGGTACTGGGATTGATCGGCACCACTGTAGTTCCTTATAATATTTTCCTGGGGTCAGGTCTAAAGCATGCACAAACGGTTTTGGAAATGAAATGGAGCCTGTTTGTTGCCATTGGCCTGGGTGGATTTGTTTCTGTAACCATTCTGCTAACGGGAACGGCCATCTCCGGAACATTTTCATTTGAAGGGCTTGCTGATGCTCTCAGCGGCCAGCTTGGAGGCTGGGCACCCTGGCTTCTGGCTACGGGGCTCTTTGGAGCGGGTATCAGCTCAACTCTTACAGCCGCACTCGCAGCTTCGGTCACGGCTCAGTCGCTGCTTTCGGAACCCGGAGATACAAACTGGGCAGAAAACAGACTTCGTTTCCGGTCAGTCTGGATGGGAGTACTCTGCATCGGCCTTCTCTTCGGAATGCTGCAGCTTCAGCCCATTCCTGTAATTATCCTGGCTCAGGCCCTCAATGGAATTATCCTGCCTGTTATCGCTGTTATTCTATTTCTTCTGATGAATGACCGGGACATACTCCCTGGCCAACATCAAAACGGAACGATCTACAACCTGCTTACCGCAATTGTTGTATTTTTAACGGTCCTGATCGGACTTACCAATCTCTTCCGGGCAATTTCCCATATCACCGGGTTTGAACTGCTCGACCAAACTCTTATTCTTACGGTTTCCGCGATTGTTTTTCTGATTTTGATGATTCCGGCACTGAAAAACATTTTTAGCGCAAATTCGTAATGAAACAGCGCCGGGTTAAACAAACTCGCTGATTCTGTTACAACTTCAACATTCCATCATTCTGTAAACATATAAAAAACAGACAATTCATACATTCACATGAAAACGCTTAAATCTTTTTTTCTGATCTTTATTCTCAGCTTTTCCTTTCATTTGACTGCAACGGCTCAAACCGATGCAGAACGGATTGAAGCCGAAGTGCTCCGCTCTGATGTGGAGTTCAACATCTATTTTCTCGCCTCCGATGAATTTCTGGGACGCGACACCGGAACCCATGAACTGGACATTGCCGCACGCTACATTGCCACCTGGTTTCAGACCTACGGAGTGAAAAAAGCCGACGGTTACGACTCCTACTTTCAGGATGTCCCCCTTCAAACACTTCGTTCACCCGAAGAAATCACTTTCTCCGTTGGAGACTCCACCTACCAGAAAAATGAACACCTCGCGCTGCTGACCGGCTACCGGGGCGACATGGATGCTTCGTACATTTTCCTGGATTACGCAACAGAGGATGAACTTGCAGAAAACGACGTTGAAGGTAAAATTGTAGTAGCCAGCGCGGGCCTTCCGGGGCAAACCTCTCCGCAGCAACTCTTCATGGCCGTTCAACAGAAAAACGAATGGGCTGAAGCAGCCGGGGCTAAGGCACTCATCGAACTCTACACCAATCCGCAGTTTCCCTGGCAGGTACTCGTAGGATTTCTCGGTGGCGACCGTATGGATCTCGACGACAACAATGGCGATAATGATGAGCCAATGCCCCATTTCTGGATGAATGGCACCACAGAGGAACGAGTCAATTATCTGGCTGACCTCAGTGACAGCAACGTAACTCTAACCGTTTCGGGAGCCGAACCGGATCGATTCACCAGCCGGAATGTAGTTGGAGTGATTCGCGGAACGGACCCCGATCTCAGGGATGAATACCTTCTTTTGGGTGCACATTACGATCATGAAGGTGTTGCGGAAGATCATCCTGAGCCGATCACAAGTGAATATATCTACAACGGCGCCCGTGATAATGCTGTGGGCACAGCCGGTGTACTGGCCGCAGCCAAATATTTTGCCGAACATCCACCCAAGAGATCCCTGATTTTTGCAGCCTGGACTGCCGAGGAAAAAGGTTTGCTGGGCAGCCGTTACTACGCCGAAAACCCGATGATTCCGCTCGAGCAGACCATTTACAACCTCAACATCGACGGAGCGGGCTATAACGACACTACAAAAGTAACTGTAATTGGCCTGGGACGCACCGAAGCAGATGATGAGATGATCGCTGCCGCTGAGGCATTTGGGCTTGAAGCAATTCCCGATCCGGTTCCCGAACAGAACCTGTTTGACCGTTCTGATAACGTAAACTTTGCCCAAAGGGGAATTCCCGCACCTACCTACAGCATGGGCCTCACTGATTTTGACGATGAAATCAACTACTACTACCACCAGCCCACCGATGAGCCTGACACCATCGACTATACGTACATTACGAGCTATATCCGCTCGTTTGTGCTTGCCACACTAAAAATTGCCGATCGCGACGAAGCCCCTTTCTGGATTCCCGGTGATGTGTATGAAGAAGCCGGACTGGAACTTTATGGAAGAGAATAAGCAGTTTCCGGGTACAGCAAAATAGATTAACAAAGCAAAAGAACAAATAAACTCGAAATGAAAATTTTTATTAAATGAGATAACACCTGATGAACCCGCATCTTGCATCCTGAACCCCCGCTTCGTATCCTTACCGCTTCTTTTTTAACTCAATACTGCGATGTTTCAACCAGCCCAGATAGAAAAATTCAAACAGCTTCAAACACCTTTTTATTATTATGACCTGGAACTCCTGCGCAAAACCCTGGGCCAGATAAACAATTACGGACTTTCGAAAGGCTACGAGGTTCATTACGCCATTAAAGCCAATTTCAATTTTGAGATTCTTGACATTATTCGTGATGCAGGCCTGGGTATTGATTGCGTAAGCGGCCGGGAAATTGAACGGGCCATTGAAGCGGGTTTCCGTCCTGATCAGATCGCCTTTGCAGGAGTGGGGAAAACAGATGCAGAGATCCGTACCGGCCTTGATTACAACATCTACTCTTTTAATTGTGAATCTCTGCAGGAACTGGAGGTACTGAATCAGCTTGCCGGAGATGCGAAAAAAACAGCCAATGTTTCCATCCGCCTCAATCCAAATGTAGAGGCTAAAACGCACAAATATATCACCACGGGTCTGAATGAAAACAAGTTCGGGGTGAATGTGGAAAAACTGCCACGGCTTTTTGAGATGCTGCCAAAACTGGACGCCATCAGTCTCACCGGTATTCATTTCCATATCGGTTCGCAGATTAAGGATCTCGATCCCTTCGTTCAGTTGTGTGAAAGGGCCAATGCCATCCAGAATATCTTTGAAGAGAAGGAAATAGTTCTGCAGCATATTAACCTCGGGGGCGGTTACGGTATCAATTATGAAGATCCCGATAACGAACCGGTGCCCGATTTCAAATCTTTTTTTGAAGTATTCGACCGCAATCTCGAAATTCGTGACGGACAGCAGGTGCATTTTGAGCTTGGCCGCAGTATTGTAGGACAGTGCGGCAGCCTCATTTCACAGGTTTTATTCGTAAAAGAAGGAATCAACACCCATTTTGCAGTAATTGATGCGGGTATGACCGAACTGATCCGCCCAGCACTCTACCAGGCCAAACACCGTGTGGATGTCCTGACTAGCAAAAAAGAAAAAAAAGTCTACGATGTGGTCGGCCCCATCTGCGAAACTTCCGACACATTCCGCAAGGGCATCCGGCTTCCCGGACTTCAGCGGGGTGATCTGGTTGCCATTCGAAGTGCAGGCGCCTATGGCGAAGTCATGAGCAGCGGTTTTAACCTGAGAGATCGGGTAAAGGCATATTATTCGGATTAATTGAGCAAATGTTATGACATTCGAATCGAATACCGGGTGATTTAATGCCAGACAAATCGAATATCGTTACGTCGTTATATCATACAAATCGAAAAATCTTTTGATTGAGCGATCTAGACGATATCCGATACTCGACTTAGCGATTTTTTATCTCTGCTATAAGTAATTTTCCCAACTTTTCTGCCATACATCAACCAGCAGCTTTTTTTTAAAAAACAAGATTCTTTCAAACCACTGTCGGGGTAAAACGGAGTTTTCATGTATATTTATAATATGAATCCGTGTTTTACAGATACTCACAGCAATCCCGATGCGTACCGGCTCTTTATTTCTGGAGCTTCTCTCTCATCACTTATGCCTGGTTTTTATTTTTGCACTCAATTCGTTTTTATAATTTTTATTTACACACGGTTATCTTTCAATGATCCAATCAGATCGGTAAATCATGTCTAATTTGAAATATCTCCTGTATGCTCTAGTGCTAATCTCCGCCGGCATTATCGTTTTGCTGTTCATACGGGATGATGATGAAGCCACACTCGGCGAAAGCTGTCTTTCACTCTACACAAAAATAACGGCCGCTGACGCTGCCCATCCGGGAGAAACCGATTATGAATTATATACTGACCTGAAAGTCCCGCCTCTATCTCCGGAACAAGCCCTGGAAAGATTTGAACTTAAAGAGGGTTTTAATATCGAAGTGGTGGCTCATGAACCGATGGTCATTGATCCTGTAGCGATGGATATCGATGCAGACGGCAGGCTATGGGTGATCAACATGCCGGCCTATAATGCAGGCAATGTGCGGGAAATTCTGGAAACAACTGGTGAGAGAACCGAAGAACGAGCCGCAGCACTCCGGGCACTCATCGAAGATGCACCAAAAGGCAATGTTGTTGTTCTTGAAGACACCAACGGTGACGGCAAAATGGATTCCCACAAAGTTTTTTATGAGGATGTGCTGCTGCCAAGATCGATCAAAGTGCTGAACGACGGAATTCTGCTCGGTGCACCGCCTAACCTGCTATTTATCCGTGACACAACCGGCGATGGGAAAGGTGATTCTGAAGAGATCATTTCCAGCGAATACACCACCCCGCGCTCCCCTCAAAGCGGACCCAGTGCGCTTTTCTGGGCGATGGACAACTGGATTCACAACTCACACTTTCCAAGTATCCGCAGAGTGGACGGACAGTGGCAAACCAAAACATTCCCTCCTTTGGGGCAATGGGATATGGCACAGGATGACTGGGGGCGTCTGTACTCATCGAGTAATTCATGGCCGCTTCATGCCCACCTCGTTCCTTATGGGTACAGCGACCGGCATCCGTTTTTTGAATTAACCAGCGGCAACAATGCCAGAATTGCCCCTCATGAACCGATGTGGCCCGCACACCCCACCGGTGTTAACCGGGGCTACAACGTTGGAGATGTCACCAGGGAAGATGGCACCCTTCGAATCGGAGCCGGTATCTCATCAACAGTCATCTATCGCGGTGATCAGTTTGGTGAAGAGTATCGCGGCAACGCATTTACACCCGTAGCCGCTGGAAATCTGATAAAACGGATGATTCTTGACTCAGATCCCGGTGGAATCGACGCAGAAGCCCGCTTCGCCTACGAAAACCGGGAATTCCTGACTTCAACTGATGAACGGTTCAGGCCCGTGAATATTTACAATGCACCCGACGGCTCCATCTATGTTGTGGATCTGTACAGAGGCCTCTACGACTATATTCTTTGGGTAACCGACTACCTCGCTGAATACACTCTGGAACGCGACCTTGAGGTTCCAACTGGCAAATTCGGGCGGATTTATCGCATCTACAGGGAGGATCAGGACAGAAATGTTAACACCCCCAGGTTCAGTCAGATGACAGCCTCTGAAGTAGTTACCTACCTGCGGCACGAAAACGGTTTATTGCGGGATCAGGCTCAACAGGTACTCGTAATGTGCTCACCGGATCACCTGACCTCCGGCCTTGAAGAGATGACACTCAATCACTCCGAAAAAGATGTGACACGCCTTCACGCAATGTGGACTCTTGAAGGATTTGACCGTTCAGTATACTCCAAAACCCAACTGACCGAAACAGCCGTTCAGACTTTGCAGGATCCCCATCCCAGAATCCGTGCTGCTGCATTACGTATTCTGGAGCCGGAAATAGCAGAAAATTCCGGGGAAATCCTCTCCCTTCTGGAAGAATTGAATGAAAATGAAGAGGCTCCCCACGTAAAATTGCAGCTACTCGCTTCGCTGGGAGAATCAGACAGCGAACAGGCTCTCTCCCTCATGACAGCCATTTTGAATGAATATCCCGATAGTCCCTATTTCCGGGAAATGGCGCTCACCGGAATTTATCACAGGGAAGAACCCTTTAAACGATTGTTGCAGGATGAATTTGGCTGGAATGCAGGTGACAGAGAAGAGTTTGGCGAATTTTTCGCAAAGCTGGATAAAGCGATTGAGGAACGCCCCGGTGGAATCCCCGATCACTTCACCGAAGAAGAGGCGGAACTTTATAACAGAGGCCAATTACTTTATCCCACCTGCTCGGCCTGTCACGGTGCTGAAGGACAGGGTATGACAGGAGTTGGAACCGCTCTTGCGGGCAGCGATTGGGTTAATGGTGATCCTGCTATACTGGTACGTATTGTTCTTCATGGATTTGACGGCGGGGCCGCCGAGCAGGGTGAAAATATCCCCAATGATATGCCGGGGCATGCTTTTCTTCCGGATGAAGATGTGGCCGCCATTTTAACCTACATGAGACAATCCTGGGGAAACAATGCGTCTCCTGTTGAACCCGGAGTCATACATGAAATCCGGACCGAAACCAGCGATCGCCGCGATATCTGGACACCGGATGAACTTCGGGCCCTTCAGAACTGAAATTTTCAGCCTGTATTTTAGTTTTTTTTGAAAGATTCTGAAGCCGTTGTCAGGGTTTCCAGGCTTGTTCTTGTATATATAGTTACTATGATTCGAGATCAACAATTCGATTCACGAATGGTTATTCTAAACTATAAATCCGCAGTCTGGATCGTAATCTCAGAACTCGTACGGTGACACCAAGACCATACTATACCCATGTCAAGCTTAAAATGACGGATAAGACCTGACAGCATTCCGGGTGTTTTTCGCATAAAATCCAACGCTGCCAGATCCAGTAGGTGCCCCGAGGGGTCTAGACGCCGCAGTCGCTGACAGGTTTCGACCGACATTTCATAATTTGACTTAACACTAAGCCCTGAATGGCATATCAACCAACAATATACTTTAATCCATTAATCCGGTTTATGAAATCAATTCACCCCGGCTCTCTCAATCTATTTGCTGCTATTTTATGCTTTGGGATTTTCAGCAGTTGTTCAGAAAGCAGCCTCATTTGTGAAACTTCCCCCTGTGAACCTGATAAGGCTATCAGCACATTTGAAATTGCGGAGGGCTTCCAAATCGAACTTTTCGCCTCGGAACCTCTTATCCAGGACCCTGTCGGGTTGGATGTGGATGAGATGGGACGTATCTATGTTGTACAGGATCCCGGTTATCCGGAAAAGCTTGGCGGTTACGGAACCATTCGACTACTGGAAGATACCACGGGTGACGGATTCCCGGATCAAAGCACTATTTTTGCGGACAGTCTCCAGGCACCACGGGGTGTTATGAGGTGGAAACAGGGAATTCTGGTAACCGATGCCCCCGACATTATCTATTTCGAAGACACAACCGGCGACGGCAAAGCTGACCTGAAACAGGTTATCATGAGCGGTTTCGCCCGCGGCAATCCACAGCTTGGTATCAACACACCAAAATACGGACTGGATAACTGGATTTATGCAGCGCATCGAATGGGCAGCAGCAGGCCTTACTTTAAAGATCAGCCCGGTGAGGACCGGCTGGCGGGAAGTTCTAATATCCGATTCCGTCCAGACAGTTTTGAATGGGAATCCACGTCCTCTGCATCACAATTTGGTCATACCTTCGATGCCTTTGGGCGTCCGCTATATGCTGCGTGGAACAATCATGTTTACCAGGAAGTGATAGACTCCAAATATCTTCGCCGAAACCCCGACCTTCTGGTTGCTCCATCTACGGCAAACATTTCTGATCACGGTTCGGTGACAGATGTTTTTCCCATCACCAAAGACCCGCGCCATGAACTTTTTACTCTTGAAGGGACAACAACCGCAACATGCGGAATCAAGTGTTACCTCGGCGGAGCATTTCCGCCTGAATATCATGGAGTTACATTTGTAGCTGAACCCGCGCACAACCTGGTTCATGCCGACAGAATCATCGAAGATGGAACCACGCTTACTGCACAGAGAATGCACGAAGACCGGGAATTTCTGGCATCCACCGACCGATGGTTTCGTCCTGTCAATTCCTACATCGGACCAGATGGTGCCCTCTACGTGATCGATTACTACCGTGAAGTGATAGAACAGCCCCGGTTTTTATCGGAAGAGGTGCTGGAAGCCGGGATTCTTTATGACGGAAGCGACCGCGGGCGAATTTATAGAATCACTGCCAAAGGAACCGAATCCCCGTCATGGCCGGGACAGTTAAACCTCGGAGAGACGGAATCTTCCGAACTGGTAAAGTACCTTGAGCACGAAAACATCTGGTGGAGACGCACAGCACAACGCCTTCTCGTTGATCGCAGAGATGTAACATCCGCTGAACCACTCGAACAGCTTGCTATTTCTTCCACTTTACCGGAGGGCCGTTCCCACGCACTTTGGACCCTTAATGGCCTGGACGCGCTTACCCCCTCACTGATTGGAAATATGCTGAGTGACTCTTCACCACGGGTACGGGAACAGGCAATCCGACTTGCCGAACTGCATCTGCATGACAATACCAGTCTTGCTGCACAGCTTTTTGAAATGGAGAACGATTCTGATCCCAGAGTCCGATTTCAGCTTCTTGCAACACTCGGTGAACTTGATACAGACGAAGCACGACGGGTTCGGGAAAATCTTCTCTATGAACATATTGACGATGAATGGATGCAGATGGCCGCACTTTCTGCACCCGGACTTAACTACAGTTCACTGTTTGATGAAGCCCTTTCACGATTTTCGAACCAGGAAAACAATGGACACCAAACCTATTTTGAGCGCCTCGGTATGCTGATAGGTGTCCGTCAAAGCCCGGAAGAAGTTCGCTTTCTGATCGATTCTTTGTCAGACTTCGAAAGTTCAGAAAATAGCTGGTGGCAGGCTGCGAGCCTGAATGGCCTTGCTGACGGCTTAAGACGCGGAGATGATCCGGGCGATTCCATCTACTTTGTCCGCGAAACAGTGGCAGCAATTTCACTTCTTCCTGATGAATCCACGCTTCGAAGTGCCGCAAGACAAGTACTTGCAGTGGTGGGAGCACCCGATGGAGACGCTGGAGATCTGATCTTTCGCCAGGCTGAAGAGATTGCATCAGATCGGAATGAAGATGCAGATTTGCGAAGAGATGCGATCGGACTGCTTGAACTCGCTGGTTCCAACCACTATGAGAATCTGCTGACAGAACTGATACACCCGCGAGAACCCGCTCCCGTTCAGGAAGCGGCAGCCCGTGCATTGCGTCATATTGATGGCGGCCACATCGGTGAATTTTTACTGTCACAATGGAACCGTATGACACCTTCTGTACAGTCAGCAGCAATGGAGGCACTTCTGGAAGATGATGAACGAATTGCCCTGGTATTGGATGCCGTGGAACAAGGTTCGGTTCAGCGTTCGGCAGTCAGTCCTGCCCAAACCAATCGCCTGATGCTTCACTCCGATAATGAACTTCGCCTGAATGCCCAAAACCTGCTGGGACTGCCCGACGTACCCCGCTCGGAGGTTGTTGCCAGGTATATGGAGGCGGAAGACTTAGAGGGTAATCCCGACAGAGGGCGTGCCGTCTATGAACGTGCGTGTGCGATGTGCCATCAAATAAACGGCGAAGATGGTGTACCTTTTGGCCCCGATCTCGCCGGATCACGCAGCAGTGATACGGAAAGTCTTTTGGTCAGTATTCTGATGCCAAACTCAGAAATTGCAGCCGGCTATCAGCAGTGGAATGTGGTTCAAAGCGACGGATCAACCCTGCAGGGAACCATCGTATCCGAATCTCCGGGTTCTGTTACATTCCGAAACCCGGCCGGACAAGAGACGACCATTTCGCGCGGCAATATCGAGAGTATGGAAGCGATGCAGGAATCAGCCATGCCTGAGGGGCTTGAACAGCAGATCTCTGTTAAGGAGATGGCCGACTTGATCAGTTTTATTAAAAATCAATAACAACAGTTAGTGGAGCTGCCAAACCTGCAGTATGAAATTACTTTTTCGATTCAAAGTATCTCAAATACTATGATTCACAAAAGCTTTATACCAGTGCTTTTCTGCCTGCTGGCCGCAGGATTGCTGTTCACCGCATGCAATAAGCAAAATACTGCTGATTACAGTTCAGATTTACAGGCAGCCGAAATCGCATCAAAGCTATTAAACAACAATATTGAGGAAAAAAAACGACGAGATCTGATCGATGAATATCCCTGTTTAGCTTCGGAGATTTTAACCGGAAGTTCTAAGTAATAAAACAAGGAAAGTACATATAAAACAAGTTGTTGTTTTAAAAAGTAATTTCCAGTTACTGGGTACGAATATTTAACAGTTCATAAGCCTTCTTTTGTAATGGTGTAAGTTCGCTCAGTCGATAG
>JAFIFB010000087.1 GCA_020832285.1 Balneolaceae bacterium | reverse complement strand
CCAACCCCCAACCCCCAACCCGCAACATCATCAAATAGACGGTGGCTTCCACTACTATAGGTTCCGCAATCGTGAAAGAAATAGATTAGAGCTGAAAAACGATTCAATTGTGTCGGAGTGGTAAATTTGGTTTATCTTCCGTCGGTTTAACAAAAATTCTGAAAAAGTGTGTTACGTTAATCAGAAACGTAATATTTAAAACCAAAGACTCAGGCAATCATTCTGTATGAATATTTTTACGATTATTATACTGGTGGCAATCCTCATAGATTTTATACTGGGAATTACCGCCAATCGGCTCAACCTGAAAGCATTATCAAAAGAGCTGCCCAGCGAGTTTGAGGGTGTATATGATGAGGAGACGTATGCAAAATCACAGGAATACACACGGGTAAACACCCGGTTCGGTTTTATAACAGGAACCTTCGATTTAATACTGCTGCTGGTATTCTGGTTTGCCGGTGGTTTTAACTGGCTCGATGAATGGGCACGTGCTTTTGATTTCGGTGTGATCGGAACGGGACTGATTTTCATTGGAGCTCTTGTATTTGCAAAAATAATCATTTCTCTTCCTTTCGGTATCTATTCAACCTTTGTGATTGAAGAGCGGTTCGGGTTTAACAAAACTACGCCAAAAACATTTGCTGCAGACCGTATCAAGGGACTGCTTCTGTCTGTGGTGATCGGGGCGCCGCTGCTGGCAGGTATTATTGCATTTTTTGAGTATGGCGGCACCTGGGCATGGCTTTATGCCTGGTTGGTTGTAACGGCGTTTTCACTGGTGATGCAGTACATTGCACCCACATGGATCATGCCCATTTTTAATAAATTTACCCCACTTGAAGATGGAGAACTCCGTCAGGCGATCGAGGATTATGCTGAAAAAGTAGATTTTCCGCTTCAGGGCATTTATGTGATAGATGGGTCACGGCGTTCGGCCAAATCGAACGCCTTCTTCACCGGTTTTGGCAAGAACAAGCGTATTGCACTGTTCGATACGCTCATCGAAAATCACACCACCGAAGAGCTGGTGGCGGTTTTGGCTCATGAAATTGGCCACTATAAGAAAAAGCATATTGTAAAGAATATGACGATCAGTATTCTGCATACCGGGGTTATGTTTGCACTGCTTTCTGTTTTCCTGCAGGTGCCTGCACTTTTCGATGCCTTCTTTATGGAAGAGATGAGCATTTATGCCGGCCTGCTCTTTTTTGGCCTGCTCTATTCTCCTGTTGAAACGCTTCTTAGTATCGCCATGCAGGTGATGAGCCGAAAACATGAGTACGAGGCTGATCGCTATGCTGCGGTAACCATCAGCGAAAAAGAGGAGATGGTGAATGTGCTGAAAAAGCTCTCAAAAGATAATTTAAGCAACCTGACACCGCATCCGTTCTATGTGTTTCTGAACTATTCACACCCACCTGTTTTGAAGCGGATTGAAGCCATCCGATATGGTGATTATTGATTTCTGATTCAGGCCTCATATAAATATCGCTATATCGGATACCGGAGATCTCCTCAATCGTTAAAAATTATGAGAATAAAAAAACCCGGAATTGATCCGGGTTTTTTTTAACATCGCTCAACAGATGTGTTGAGAATTTATTTGATGGTGCAGATCAGTGTTCAGGATTTCCTACTCCGATGACTCCGCATCCAATTCTTGGCCCGGCTTCGCCAACCGGCTGGGATACCAGGTCATCCTGGTCGCGGTGAACGATAACTCCATACCCGATGATAGAATTTTTCCCGGAGAGCACCAGTTTTTCATCGACAAAATCGATAGTCGCAACACCATCTTCATCGGCTGGAAGATTCCCGAGGTCTCCCATGTGGCGTTCGGTATCAGTAGGCCCTCCGTGGGGCATATCTGTCGGATTATAGTGGCCACCGGCAGAGGTTGCATCACCTGCGCGACAATCACCATATTCATGAATATGGAATCCATGCAGGGTTTCTGATCCGAGTCCTGAGATTTCGGCTTGTACTCTCACCCCTTCGTTGGTTTGAGTAAATGTTACAATACCTGACGCTTCGTTGTCGTCAGTGGGGTGAACGATTGCCACGGCAAAATCGGTTTCAGGCCCTTCATAGATCTCTTCTACAACTTCTTCCTGTACACAACCACCCAATATTATTAATGAAAATAGGCTTATTAAAAAAATACGCATTTGTTTTATTCTATTTTTTGTTTCGTTTTGCTGTTTTAGTCACACTCTATGTTTGTTACAAAAATTAACTTCTTTCAGTTCAAATATATTTCTGCCCATTCAGCTATCAGGGCACCGGCATATCGGCTATAGGTTTCATCCATCAGGAGGTGATCGGCCTCATGAAGCGATATAAAACTCTTGGGATGTTTCGCTTTTTTGTAAATATGGGCTGCATTATCAATAGCCACGGTATCATCAAGAGGAGCGTGCATTACCAGTAATGCTTTGTCGAGAGATTCGATAACACTGTCCATTCTGGATTCCTCCAGATCATCCAGAAACTGTTTTTTTACTTTAAATGGGCGTCCGGCAAGCTTCACAACAGCTTCCCCTTTCTCTTCGATCTCCTGTTTATGAGATTCAAAATGTTTTTCTACGTGTTTCGGTTCGGAAGGTGCCCCGATAGTTACCACCGCTTTTGATGACCCTATTTTGTGAGCCGCCTGAAGTACGGCCGCACCGCCCAGCGAATGACCGATCAGAATAGAAGGCGACATATTTCTGGACTTTAAATAATTTGCCGCTGCTACAAGATCGTCGATGTTAGAGCTGAAATTGGTATCGGCAAAATCACCGGCACTTTCACCCAATCCTGTAAAATCGAACCGGAGTGTTTCAATGCCTTTTTCAGCCAGAGCCGAGGTGATATTTCCAACAGCCCTCAGGTTTTTTGAACAGGTAAAACAGTGTGCAAATAGGGCGCATGCACGAGATTCTCCTTCGGGCATATCAATACGTCCGGAAAGTTTTTCCCCTAAAGCTCCTTTGAATGTAATTTTTTCTGACTTCATGGCTTTAATGTACTAATTTGGCGGAATGAATTCAGCAGTTATTTGCTTTATAAGGCTTTGCAGCCGAATAAGGTGATGTTAATCTTTGTACGCCGGACAGCTTGCCCGGCAGGGGATAATTATGAACAAAGTAATTATCATATTTTAAGATCATCTAAGATATTACACAAATAGAGTGATTCCCGGATATTGCAAAGACCGGAATAAACGGACAGGCTGTCCGTGGCACATTGCATCAAAAGGTAAACCTAAAATTTTAAATATTCAGAGGAAACGGATCAGCGATCCGTTCTGCAGACTTATGTTCAAAGCCAGTTCAGACAATCCATTTCAGGGACCTCATCAAAAAACAGGAAATGTAACAGCCGGTGAAAACCCGGAAGATGCCAAAGCCGCAATGGTGATGGTTCACGGGCGCGGTGCTTCTGCCGAAAGCATTCTCACTCTTGCCAACGACCTGGGTGACATCTCAGGCTTTCATTTTGCAGCTCCGCGGGCAAGTCAATCTACCTGGTATCCTTATTCATTCCTGGAACCCACGGAGCGTAATGAGCCGGGCCTCTCATCAGGACTTCAGGCCATTTTTGATATCATTGAAAACCTTGAATCCGGCGGAATACCCAAAGGAAAAATTATTTTACTGGGATTCTCTCAGGGAGCTTGCCTGGCATCGGAGTTTGTGGCACGTCATCCCGCACGATATGGTGGCGTGGTGGCACTCAGCGGCGGGTTGATTGGCGATTCGGTTGATGCCGATAACTACAGCGGATCTCTGGATGGAACACCGTACTTTGTTGGCTGTTCCGATATAGACCCCCATATCCCCGTTGAGCGGGTTCACGAGAGTGCAGACGTTTTTGAAAAAATGAAGGCAGATGTTACTAAAAAAATCTATCCGGGTATGGGCCACACCGTAATTGCCGATGAGATTGAAGAGGTGAATAAAATAATTGACCGTGTGCTATCGGCCCCTTGATTTGTTATTTTTGATGTGTTTAGCGGTTGAAATTTGTAGGATATTAATTGCGAGCAGACTTCCGCATTCAGCTATCAGCAGGTAAACCGGGAATTGAAGTGTTGATAGCTTAAATTTAGGATAATTGAAAACTTCCTCTTCGTTATTGGAGCATACTGTTTACCGCTAAACGCATTATTTTAAGTTTTTTATGATCTAACCTGCATTATTCAGGTTATCTGAACCCCAAAGCTATTTTGAATGCAAACCGTAGAAGAAACAATCTGGGAAGTGGTTTACGCCATTATGCCTATCACTGTTCTTGTTCTCATTCTCCAATACACCCTGATTTGGCTGCCCTTTGAATCGGTGCTGCAATTTTTAATTGGAGTAATTTTTGTATCAGTCGGGCTGGCCTTTTTTTTGATCGGCGTACATATCGGGCTCTTGCCGGTGGGTGAGATGATCGGGTCGGCACTGCCTCGTACCGGAAAAGTGTGGATGGTTTTACTATTCAGTTTTATTCTTGGATTTGCCGTAACGGTGGCAGAGCCGGATGTGCACGTTCTCTCGGCATATGTTGATCAGGTTTCTGATGGCGGAATCGGAAAGTGGACGCTCATTTTTCCCGTTGCCATCGGCCTGGGTATTTTTGTCGCCATTTCAATGGCACGAATTATCTTTAAAGTCTCCATCAAATGGGTTCTGATAGCCGGGTATATTGTGGTTTTTGCCATTGCACTTTCACCATGGATGCCTGAAGAGTTTATTCCAATTTCGTTTGATGCAGGCGGGGTTACGACCGGTCCGATGGCCGTTCCTTTCATTCTGGCTTTTGGAGTGGGAGTTGCTTCAGTATTACGAAGTGATGATAAATCAGCAAATGGATTTGGACTGGTTGCACTTGCCTCTATTGGCCCCTTAATTGCAGTGTTGCTGCTTGGAATCTTTTTAGGGTAGTAGCTATGGATGTAAAAATATTCTACGGATTTGGCGATGTACTTCTGGAAGTCTCAATGGCGCTGGTGCCGTTGCTGCTCTTCTTTTTGTTTTTTCAGATTTTTATGCTCAAGCTTCCCTGGAAAAAAGTAAAAGATATTATTGTCGGGGTTGCATTGACTTTTATAGGCCTTGCCCTGTTTTTGCAGGGAGTGCATGTAGGTTTCTTGCCGGTAGGCCGTGAAATAGGCGATCTCGTGGGCGACTGGGACTACCAGTGGGTGCTCATACCGGTCGGCTTTCTTCTCGGCTTTGTAGCAACATTTGCTGAGCCTGCCGTTAGAGTATTAAATGCGGAGGTGGATAAAGTATCGGGTGGTTACATTCCCTCGAAACTGATGCTTTACACACTCTCTGTTGGTGTTGCGATTTCAATTGCATTGGCAATGACGAGAATTATTTATGGTATTCCGCTCTGGTATTTTATTGGTCCGGGCTACTTTCTGGCTTTGACAATGGCGATATTTTCAACAGAAACATTTACTTCTATCGCGTTTGATGCAGGCGGTGTGGCTACCGGCCCAATGACCGTAACGTTTATTCTTGCAATTGGACTCGGTTTTTCAGAGACTCTTGAGGGTAGAGACCCCTTGCTTGATGGTTTCGGAATGATCGCATTGGTGGCTCTGGCCCCGATTTTAACCGTTCTTACTCTCGGTTTAATGTATAAGATTAAAGAATCCAGATCCGATGATTGACATAGTTGGCGATGAATTTAAACTCCTATTTATCATTGTAAAAAAGAACCTTGCCAGGCGCGTGGTTAAAGCGTGCAAAAAAGCAGGTGCCGAGGGAGGAACTGTTTTGCAAGGTCGCGGAACCGGGAAACAGGACTCCGGTTCTATTTTTGGGGTGAAAGTGGAACCTGAGAAAGCGGTGATTCTCTGTTTGATACCCGATCCGATTGTAGACCGGGTCATATCAAAAGTAAATGCTGCAGTTCGGCTCGATAAACCGGGGACCGGTGTTGCTTTTGTTGTCAACAGCAAGAGCATCTGCGGGATTGCCCATCTGCTTGAAAAAGATTTTTAATTAACAGATCATAAAACCATGAGTAAAAACAAGGAAATGGAGTTCCAGCTGATTGTCACCATCGTGAACAAGGGCCACTGTGGCTCTGTGATTGATTCTTCACTTAAAGCCGGGGCCGAAGGCGGAACGATCATTACCGGGCGTGGTTCCGGAATTCACGAAAAAGCCAAACTTTTCTCATTTACAATCGAACCGGAGAAAGATATTATACTCACTCTTGTACCGGCTGACCGTACCGAAAAAGTACTGGAAGCTATCGTGAAAGCTTCTAAACTGAACGAACCGGGTAACGGAATTGCTTTTGTGGTGGATGTGGAAAAAACAACGGGAATCAATCATCTGATTGAGTAAATCTGTATGAATAAACCCACTCTTATCTACGCATACGATCCTCTCTGCGGCTGGTGTTTCGGGTTTCATCCGGTGATGGAAAGATTGGCCCGGCGGTTTGAAAATGACCTGAACATCAAGGTAATGGCAGGAGGTCTGGCTATCGGAGAGAACATCCAATCTATTTCGGAAGGGTTCGGTTACATACTACAGGCAAGTAAACAGGTGGAGAGTGTAACTGGCGTGAAATTTGGCAGAAATTTCTATATGCTGGCTGAAGAAGGAAGCTACCTGTACAACTCAGAACCTTCCTGTATAGCCCAGAACGTGGTAAACGAAATCTCTCCGGAACATTCATTGCAATTTGCAGGAATGATGCAGAATGCACTCTTTAAAGACGGCAAAAGTCTGAACGATTGGAACACGTACGAAGAGTTGATGGGCAGCCTCTCCATAAATGCCGCCGCGGCAAAAGAACTTTTTGAAAGCGATCGTATTAAACAGAAAACCTACAATACCTTTGAATGGTGCAAAGAAAACGGGGCATCGGCTTTCCCCACACTTCTGATCAACATTGGTGAAGAGACTGGTGCTATTTCCCGCGGTTATCGACCGTTTGATACGATTGAATCGCATCTGCATCACCTCATCAACAACTTCAAAAAGCTCCATTCATGAAAAGCCGTTTTTTGCCTACCTTTACCGAGCCGTTATTTTAAATCATAAAATCATCATATTCCATGATCAGGCAGTCACTTACTGCGTCTGTTTCTGTATTGATTTTTATACTACTTGCTGCAGATCTGTTTGCCCAAACCGAAACCCGTGAGGTTCCGGAACAGTTTGGGGATGACATCCGTTTTCCCGCTCTCCCGTATTATAGTTATGGCTCCGGTCTTGGCTGGACTACCCCAGACAGCACATTCCGGCTGAACCTGCGTTTCAGAATGCAAAACCGGGCTACATACATGGAAAATGATTCTGAAGATGCCGCTATCGAAGCTGCGGTGAGAAGGCTGAGGCTTCGTTTCGACGGATTTGTGGGCGACCCGCGATTTTTATACGCCATCCAGCTTTCATTTGCACCGGGTGATGTGGGTGAAATACAGCAAGGAGATAATATTAATATTATCAGAGATGCGGCGATGTTTTACCAGCCAAACAATTACTGGAGCCTGGGGTTCGGACAGACCAAACTGCCCGGCAATCGTCAGCGTGTCAATTCATCAGGAGCCCTTCAGCTTACAGACCGCACAATCAACAATGCACGATTTTCAATAGATCGTGATTTTGGCTTCTTTGCATACCACCTGAACGAGAATACGGATCGTTTTTCTTACAATATCAAAACAGCCATGAGTACAGGAAATGGCCGAAACTGGACGCATAATCCCGATGCCTCACCTGCCTATACCGGCCGATTGGAGTTTTTTCCGCTCGGTGCATTTCAAAACAACGGTATGTTATTTGAAGGTGATTTGGTAAGAGAAGAAACCCCGAAACTGCTGCTGGGAGGAACCCTGCATTATAACCCTGGTGCGCAACGGGAGCGAGGTCAGCTTGGCAGTGAACTTTTTGAGAGGCGCGATTTAACCTCGGTGTTCCTGGACGGAATGCTTAAATACAATGGCTGGGCATTTCAAACGGCTTATATGAAAAGAAGCACCGATGATCCGGTGACTGTTAATCCTGCAGATGCGGATCAATTCCGCTATGTTTTTTCAGGAGAAGGGCTCGATTTTCAGATGAGTTATATTTTCCCGGTCAACCTCGAACTGATCGGGCGCTATTCCACACAAACACCAGTTAGAGAAGTTCGCCACAGGCATCCGAAATTGGATCAGTACAGTGTTGGCCTCACCCAATATATTTGGGAACACGCCATGAAGTTTCAGGCTGAATTGACATTCAACCGAAATGAATTTCTGGATGGGGATAAAGCAAACGACTGGTATCTGCGCTTTCAAATTGAGATTGGGATTTAGTTTCACTGCCCTTGTCACGATCAAGTCTCTCGCGCTATCTTTTGAATGGGGATCAAGAATCTGTGCAAATAGTCAGTAAACCATGCAGGGCAGGCTTTAGAGAGTTAACTGTACCCCGCCCATAATCCAGCGCCCGGGCATTGGAGCTCCGAGAATTTCCTGGTACTTTGTATCGGTCAGATTCATGATACGTGTATAAAAATTAATGCCCGACTGGAATGGTGAAACGGTTAACCGCAGATGAGTGAGAAAATAGGAGGAAGGAACTTCGCCGTTTACCAGTATTTCTGCCTCTGGAGAACGAACGTTGTATTCTGACTGAGAGTGAACGGAAAGCCACGAATTTCTGAACTGCAATCCAAAACTAACCTGGTGAGATGGATGGTTCGCGATATACCTCGATACCGTCTCCTGGTCACTTGTGGTGTGAATGTACGTATAGCCGCCCTGTGTGGAGATGGCACGGTCCTGGCCAAGGTTCAGGGTTCCATGAGTTAGCAATTCAATACCTTTTGCACTGCTGGATGAGATGTTCATTGCATAGAAGTACTCTTCATTTGGCAGCAGGTTCGGTGCGTTATGAATTTGTGAGGAATTGGTGAGCGCGTAATCGATCAGGTTGGAGGAGCTGCGATAGAAAAAGGTGGGGGAAATACGCAGGTTCTGAAGCGGACTCCAGTCAAGTCCCGCGTCAACTGTAGTGGAGCGTTCCGGCGCGAGATCGGGATTGCCGATATTTCGCTGCGGGAGCAGATCGGGAATTTCAGACGAGATATAGCGCTCGGTGAAATCGCCCGTGCGGATGGCCCGGCCAACGGAACTCCGGAAGGTGACGGTACCCAGGTTAAAAGCTGCACTAAGCTGCGGCAAGAGATCGGTATTTCCGAATGAATCAAACTGAAGACGCATGCTGGATGTCAGGCTCAATCCGTTTACCCACGTTGCCGTTCCGATTGCGTAGAGGCCGCCGGATCCGTCCCGGTGATCTCCCCGGTCGGTGCTTTCAATAGTTTTATTCAGAAACTGTCCGCCTGCCATCAGTCGAATGTAGTTGAAGCGTTCGCTGTCTGCTGCAAGTTCGTACTGATGAGAGAGATTCAGAAAAAGCTGGCCGGTTGTATGTTCATTTACCGGAGAAACATTCGAATTGAAATTAAAAATATCATTAACCTGCCGGTAGGATGTGTTCAGTTCGGTGCGATGCTGGCCCCGGTTGTGAGTGATGGCGGATAGTGCCCACTTGCTGGATATTTCTTCAACTGCCTCATCAAAAATATTTCGTGTATAAAAGTAGCGTGCGTTAAAATCGCGCTGGTCCATCCCGCCGCGAACGTACCAAGACCAATTATCGTTAATTCGCTGAGAGAGAGCTGCACTGATGTTGGTAAGATCAAAATAGGTATTATAGTTCTGTTCATCCGAGACTCCTTCGGCAAAACCGGGATTGGGTACCGTTTCACCATCTGAACGGATGGAACGCACTGAAGCGCTGAAACGCCACTGGTTGGATTGCATTCCCACTGAGGCATCTGCCATCTGGAGATTGTTCTGCCCGCCGGAAAGATCTGCCGAAGCCCGGTTGAGTCCGCGATACTCTCCGGTATCGGCCTCGCGTTCAAGATACATATTGGTTTTAATGTGAACCACACCGCCGACAGCATCAGCCCCGAAGGAGGTACTCGCAGGGCCGCGTATCAATTCGATCTGTCCGATTTCAGAAAGTGAAACCGGGATATTGGTATTAAAATGGGCGGTCAGAGGATCGTTGAGGGGCACATTATCGAGCATGAAAAGTACCTGAGAATAGGTGCTGCCGCGAATGCCCACATCGGCCTGCACACCAAACCCCTGCCTTGCATTGATGTTCACGCCCGGCAGTGAGCGCAGTAGTTCGTCGAGCGACGTTACGGGCATTTGACGGATATCCTCGCGGGTAAACACAGATACACTTTTCCCGCTTTCAGAAATATCGGTGCTGATACGGGATGCGGTTACTGTAATACTGTCGAGCTCAACACTGACTTGTGCAAGAATGTAATATGGTGAAAAGAGCAAAAAACTGAGCAAAAAGAGAAACGGGTGGAACAGGTTTTTCATGAGAACAAGAACACCGGATTTAAAACCGGATGTTTAATGTGGTTGTTAGTATGAGCAGGTAAGATAAGATATTTAAAAATTCATTTTCATAATGATGATTGGTTGCAAGCCAAGGCTTTAATTGAGGATAGCCGAAATGGGGTTATAGCCAATTTCACTTATGGGCGCGGACTGTTTTGGAGTATTGAGTATCAAGTAGTGAGTATCGAGTATTGAGATTTTTGTTATTAATGCAGGAACTATTTTGGCAGAAAATCAGAAATTTCAAACCCCGCTATCCGCTACCCGTATCCAGTAACCCGTACCCGCATCCAGTGGATCGTTGACAAGGCTTCAGAATCGTAAATTTTGCACCTATAAATTCATCTGGACATGGAAATCCAGCCCTGAAGGGGCGCCATATCACAGCCCCGGGTAGAGCGCTTTTTGCGGAACCCGGGGATAAGAGAGAGCCCAAAACCTAAAACCTCCGTATGGGTTTTTGAAAAACATCGATTGGAATCGGAGGTTTGATGGACAAATATGTAATGAGGGGGCATTTTTGTGGTTATTACCGGAAGCGATTCTCGAAATATAAATTAGATGCTGGCCAACGCTCCGTGCAAGGGGTAACCGCGACGGGCACAGAGGAGACACAGAGATTCATTTTTTTTCTCAGCGTATGAGTTGATTCAGGGAGATCTCTCCATTCTCTCACTCCGTTTGTTCAGTCGAGATGACAGGGGTATTTTTGTAATGTACCCGGCGTATCAATTTTCCTGATTTGCCTGATTGGGAGTAACGCCGGCAGGAGTAGTAGTATTAAGTATCAAGTATTGAGATTTTGGTTGTGGTAATTAAAAATCAATTTGGAACAAAGAAAAAAGCAACAAACCTTTACAGCACCACAGCACCACAGCACCACAGCACCCCACCGAAACTCACGAAATCTCTTCCAGACAGCGAAAAAGCTCCCGGACCACTTTTTTACATTGAACAGATGTAGTATAAGGTGCCGGACCAATGCGGATGATCTCTCCCCGTGCATCCGTGAAAATATATTTTTCCAGAAGCATATCTCTGAGGGTGCGGGCACGAGGCGATTTTAAAGCCAAAAAGCCGCCGGATTCTTCAACCGGACGGGTATTGGCATGTTCAATTCCGGATTCCGGCCGATTTGCATCGTCAAAAAGTGAGCGCAGGTATGCCAGTTGCGAGGTGTACTGTTTGCGCAGGATGCCCGGGGTCAGGCCGCGGCTTTGAAAAAAACGGGTGACAGAGGCGGCGCGGAATTGCGAGATAGGATCATACGTGGCAGTGGCAAATTTTTGATCGCCGCTGTCGAACTGAACGGGTTTCTTATCGCGGGGCTGGTCGAGCTGTTCAAACGCCGAAAACCAGCCTGTGACTACAGGCCTGAGCTCACAATCGGGCGGATATCTCAGAAAACATTTTCCTTCGCCCCACTGGAGATATTTGTAACCGCCAACAAGAAGATAGACATGCTCCATCTTTTTATCACTTAGCGAAAGCGGAACCACATTCGTGCCGTGGTAGTCATCGATCATTAGCGGAACCCCGGTTTCTTTTGTTAATTTAGCAATTTCGGGCAGTTTTGTATTGATTTCAGCCGTTTCAAAATAGACACGCGAGAGCATCACGGCAGAGGTTTTATCGTCCAGTTCCTCCCGGATCGTATCAAGCAATTGTTTGTCATTTTTATGAGGCAGATAAACAATATCGAGGCCATGTTCCTGAAGTCTCCGGAGCTGGCGGTGCATCGAGTGAAACTCACCGGTGGTAGTGATAATTTTAGGCTTCTTTTTCAAATCGAGAGAGGAGAGCCAGGAAACCAGAAGGATGTGTGTGTTTTGCTCGCGGCAATATTTTCCCCCGGGATCGTCGTAATAAGCACGCAAATAGTTTCGAAGGGTTTCCGTTTTTTCGAAGGCGATATTCCATTTTTTATCAACCTGTGCGGAAACGGTTCTCATATACTCCTGAATTCCTTCAAATGCTGCATCGGGCCAGGCCTGGTGCGAATGTCCCGTAAAAAGAAGGCGGCCTGCAACATTGAAGTGAGAATATTGAGGCTGAAGAGATTTGGCTAAAGGGTCAAATTCCTGCATAAATATTATAAATGGATTCGTGTTAGCCCGGATTTCTCAGACTAAATATGTTAAACGAAGTATAAAGTATTGATAAAATTTACTTTATGATTCAAATTTGATGTCTATAAAAGAAACACTCTGTTTTTCTGCGATATTTTGCCCTCAGCTTCGTTGAATCTAAAATAGCGTGCTCAACGTCCGACAGCCGTCGGACGTTTCCGCTGCCATTTTATCTTCGCCTTGCTGAGGAAAAAATCTCTTGGTGAGAAAACCGGGTTAGGTCAATGTTAACCTGCATTTTTCCGGAGAACTCATCTGATGTTTATGTCTGCCACCCTAATTATACAATTACAACAGCATCAGGTATTACAAGCAAATGTACTGTTTTTCTGTAAAGTTGCCTGATGAGTCCGGATTATATAAATAAATTATCAGTTTGACCGGGGAAAAGGTAAATTTCAATTAATACTTGCTTTAACCCGCAATAATTCAATTATTGAAACTTTTCCATTACTAAACCGGAAGAAATATGGGCGTTGAAACAGTAAAATTGGCGGAAAGTAAAGAGCAGGTGCAGGAATTTATCAAATATCTGCTGAAAGATATCTGGGCAATGGAGCGTATGCTGGAAGATGATCTGTTCGAAACCGATACCGTTCGAATCGGTGCAGAACAGGAACTTTGCCTGGTCGATAAATACGCGAAGCCTGCGCCTATTTCGATGGAGCTTCTGGAAGTACTTAATGATAAAGATTTTACAACAGAGCTGGCAAAGTTTAACCTCGAAACCAATCTTGAACCGCTCGTTTTTAAAGGAACCTGTCTTTCTCAGATGGAGTCAAATATCCTGAAACAGCTTGATAAAGCAAGAGAGGCGATCAGGCAGTTTGACGGGGATATTGTACTGACAGGAGTTCTTCCCACGATCCGTAAATCGGACCTGGATATTGAGAATCTGACACCACTTCCCCGCTACCACGCTCTTTGCCAGGCGATCAACAAATTGAGGGGAGATGAGTATGATCTCCGCATCCAGGGAATGGATGAACTTCTGATGCGTTTTGACAGCCCGCTGCTGGAGGCCTGCAACACCGGATTTCAGGTGCACTTACAGGTGGCGCCCGGTGAATTTGTGAATAAATATAACATCGCCCAGGCAATCACCGGCCCGGTTCTGGCAAGCGCTGTAAATTCTCCCATTCTTTTCGGAAAACGGCTGTGGGCTGAGACCCGGGTTGCGCTTTTTCATCAGTCTGTAGATACGCGTCAAGTGGGAGACCACCTCCGCGACAGCAGTCCCCGTGTAACTTTCGGTAACGAGTGGCTTAAAAACAGCATTCTCGATATCATTAAAGAGCGGACCGAAGCCGCACAAACAGGAAGTTACTGGATGGTGAAATCCTACAACTCTCTCACTAAAAAAGATGTGACACGAGAACAGGCTCTTACCGCTATAACCAATGCGATGATCAAAAATCAGCGTAAGGGAGAGCCGGTGCACAAATGGAGTCTTGCCAAAACAGATGACCTGGAGATGTGGCAGCCCTCCTCGCTTCTGGTGGAAGAGTTTATGACCACCGATCTGTTCACCGTTCAAAAGGATGATATTATCGAACTGGTGGCCAATCTGTTTGAATGGAGGCGCATTCGTTATGTTCCGGTGGAAGATGACAGCAAGCATCTTGTCGGACTTATCACGATGAGAATGATATTTCTTGAATTTAACAACATCATTCATAATAATGGAAGCTCCAGCAAGTCGGTGGGGGAGATCATGATCAAAAATCCGATTACTATTCATCCCGAAGCGTCAATACTGGAGGCGACCGACATTATGGACACCCAGAGTATCGGCTGCCTTCCTGTTGTGAAAAACAACCGCCTGGTTGGCATCATCACCGAGCAGAACTATATGACGATTACTGCAAGGCTTCTCCGGCGCCACCACAGCGAAAATAACAAAGAATCATCTGAAAACAGACATAAGGAGTAACTCTCCGTAAAAAGATGGGCCAGCAAAAACTTTCAATAGCCAAAGACCCCGAAACAAGAAAACGGTTTTTAAAACATCTTCTGCACGATGTAGAAGCCATTGAGCAGATGCTGAAAGATGGGATGTTTGAATCGGGTGTGAGCCGTATCGGGGCTGAACAGGAGTTCTGTCTTGTTAATAAATACTACCGTCCGTCGCTGCACGCCCTTGAAATACTGGAAAAAATTGATGATCCGCACTTTACATCCGAACTGGCACGCTACAACCTTGAGATCAACCTCGATCCCTTCGAGCTGAATGAAGGCTGTCTTTCGAAAATGGAAACCCACCTCAATACACTGATAAAAAAAGCGCAGGAGGCAGCTGCCACTCTCGATGAAAAAATTATTTTGGCCGGAATTTTGCCATCTATCGATTTTCGGGCGGTTCAGACCGAATACATGACCCCGAAACCACGTTATGAAGCACTTTCCAATATAATGGCAGAGTTACGCGGAGAAGACTTTGAACTGAATATCACCGGTGTGGATGAACTGATTCTGACGCACCATAATATTCTGTTTGAAGCGTGCAACACAAGTTTTCAGTGTCATCTGCAGGTTGAGCCCGAAGAGTTTGCCGATATGTACAACTGGGCCCAGATGCTCTCCGGACCGGTGCTGTCGGTCTGTGCAAATTCTCCTCTTCTTATTGGTAAACAGTTGTGGGCGGAAACCCGAATCCCGCTTTTTCAGCAGAGCATTGATACGCGCGGGAAAGGCTATCATCTGAGGGAACGGGAGCAGAGGGTAACGTTTGGAAACCGCTGGATTACCGGAATTGGAGATGTGTACAAAAATGACATTGCACGGCACACAATTCTTTTTCTGACTGATATTAAAAAAGATTCCCTGGAAGTATTGAAAAAAGGAAAAATTCCCAAACTGGAGGCTCTTCAGCTTCACAACGGCACCATCTACAAATGGAACAGGCCCTGTTATGGAGTTACAAACGGGGTTCCGCATATGAGAATCGAAAACCGGTACATCCCATCAGGCCCGACCGTTTTGGATGAGATTTCCAATCTTGCTTTTTGGGTTGGATTGATGAGTAATATGCCCGATAAAATTAGAGATAACTGGGATTCCATTCCGTTCGAAGAAGCCAAAGAAAATTTCTATAAAGCAGCGATGTGGGGTATTCAAAGCGGAATGGTTTGGGATAATGAACTGATGTCGGCCCGCAGGCTTATTTTGGACCACCTGCTGCCGATGGCACGTGAGGGACTGGAAAAGAAAAAGATCAGCCATTCGGAGATTGACCGTTACCTTTCTGTGATCGAAGCACGTGCATCTGGCTATGCCACCGGCGCGCGCTGGCAGGTGAAAAGTTACCGGAAACTGAAAAAATCTCTGGAACGAGATGAAGCTACGGTAGCTTTGACGGCCATTATGTACAACCGAAAACTGACCGGAAGACCTGTCCACGAATGGGAACTGCCGGATGATGAGGAAGTCGAAAACCTTGAAATGCATTATGATGTGGTGGGTAACATCATGGTTACCGACCTGATAACAGCCAATGAAAACGATCTGGCCGAACTTGTCTTGAAAGTGATGGATTGGCGCAATATCCGTCATCTGCCCGTTGAGGACAGTCGCGGAAAGTTAAAGGGAATTATTACAAAGAAGCGTCTTGTTCGTTATCTTAACAACCCCGACCGAAAAGCACTTTTGACGGCAGCAGATGTGATGGAATCAGACCCCGTGACCATTAGTCCGAATGATGATATCAAGTTCGCGATGCTGTTAATGCTTGATAAGGGAATAAGCAGCCTTCCCGTTGTTGAAAAAGATGAATTGGTTGGGATTATAACAGACTATGATACACAAAATGTCTGGAACAAGATGAAGAAGCAGGGTAATGTTAAAAAGTGATATAAAGCATAGCAATTCAGAACATATTGAACGCGTTCGGTGGAAAAAATCAGGAGATAAAACAGGACCCGTTCTGGTACTGTTTGTTGGAATCCACGGCAATGAACCAGCCGGCCTGAAAGCAATTGACCGTATTGCGGATATTATTGATGAGAATGGTGCAGAGTTTGGGGGAACGGTTTACGCCATTACCGGAAATATACGAGCGCTGGAGCTGGGGATTCGCTATCTCGACACAGACCTGAACCGCCTCTGGGAGGTATTTTATACCGATAAAGATTTTTCGCTGAAAAAAAATGGAAAACAGCAGCCATCCGAATATGGAGAAAGTCTTGAAATTAAGCGCACTGTAGATCAAATTATCAAAAAGCACATAGATCAGCCCGGCGACCTTATTTTTGCCGACTTGCACACCACATCATCACAAAGCTGTGCATTTATTCTGCTGAATGATACCCTCGCCAACCGTAAACTTTCCCGGAAATTTCCTGTACCGCATATTCTGGGGATTGAAGAAAATATTGAGGGAACACTGCTGAGTTATATCAACAACCTGGGGTACAAAGCTATCGGTTTTGAAGCGGGTGCCCATCTCGATGATGTTTCTGTAGAGAGAAGTGAGGCATTTTTGTGGCTGCTTTTTCATAACACCGGCATTCTGGAAATATCCGATTTAAAACTCAGGAAAGTTCGGAAGACGCTCGAAGCTCATCCAGGGGTGCCTGATAGATACTATCAGGTAAAATATCACAAGTTGGTGGATGATCCGGAAAAGTTTGAAATGATTTCCGGATTCGAAAATTTCGATTTTGTGAAAAAAGATACACCTCTGGCTTACGAACATGGAGAACTGATTCGCGCGCCCATTTCAGGCAGGATATTTATGCCGCTCTATCAGAATGTAGGGCACGATGGATTTATGATTATTCGCGAAGTATCCGAATTTTGGCTGGAATTATCTGCCATACTAAGAAAGAGTCCGTTTCATGGCCTGCTGAAATTCTTGCCCGGTGTAAAAAAAATCAACTCCAGGAGTTATGAGGTTGATTTGAGAATGGCCCGGTTCCTGGTGCGGGATATTTTCCACCTGATGGGTTATCGTGTCACCGAAAAAGATGAAAATACGCTGATCTGTTACAGGCGTTAACAGGCCCCGTAAACAGGAAAAATATAGAAAGAAGAGTGATTCTTCGGGATTTGTGGAAGTTGAATTGATATGGTTCTTTACAAGCCATTGAGGTCGATTTTTAAGATTTTTCGGAATATGAGATAACGATGGACACCCCTCTAAATCTCCCCTTGATAGGGGAGACTTCTGATTTCACTATTATGACTCGAACTCAGGTTCGAAGAATCACGAAGGCCAGGCAAAACAGTATTCAATTCAAGCTGCTTTTCCCTTTTGCCTCATCACGATTCCCTCTATCTTCACAGGTCATGATTCAATTCTCATTTTTTTTTGATTACTTATGCTTGATTATCGTTTTGTTGACGGAACACGGCTCACTTCTGTAGTGGAAGCCCTTATTTTTGCAAGCCCCGATCCGCTTTCCTGGCAAAAGATCTCTTCTATCATCAAAGAGAGTGAGGAGGAACTGGACCTGGATGAGAATGTGATAAGCCGAATTGTAGGTCAGCTCAATGAGCGCTTTGAGCAGAATGACCTCTCTTTCCGGATTGAGCAAACCGGCGGAGGCTATACGTTTGTCACGCAGCCGCGCTATCATCCCTGGCTCAGTATCTTTCAGCATGAAAACGCCTACCGCCGGCTTTCGCAATCAGCGATCGAAACACTTGCGATTGTAGCTTACCGACAGCCTATTACCAAGCCGGAAGTGGACAGCATCCGCGGCGTGGATTCGGGTTATATTTTGCGACAGCTCCTGGAAAAAATGCTCTTGAAAGTGTCAGGTCGGGCCGATTCACCGGGCAAGCCTCTCCTCTACAAAACTACGCCCGATTTTCTGAAACACTTCGGAATTAACTCGGTTGATGAACTACCCAAACCGCGTGAGATTGATGAAATTTTGAAGGATGATGACATGGCCGAGCACCGTAAAATGCTGATGGAGCGGCAAATGGAACTCGACGATGAGAAAGCAAAAGAGCTGTTTGAGGATTTTGCCGAAGAAAACAGCGGTGATAAATCCAATGGCTCAAAAGAAAAAGATCTGGAAGATTAAGTCCGGAACTGTATAAACCGAAAAACAGAGAAACTGAAAAATGTCCAACCGATAAAGTAATTCCTTAACCACCCATTTTGATAAGGCCAAATTTTCTCGGTTTCTCGGTTTCTGCTTACCAAACAAATGATTATTCTAGCTCGTTATTGATTGGTTTTTGGGGATTAACTATTATTTAATAAAGGTCTGGTTCAATTTTATCATGGCCTCCCTATTCATTAACCAACTATATCAATCTTATGAAAAACTCATTTGTTATTTTATCCGCTGCAATCCTGCTTTCGTTTTTTTTGATGGCAAATTTTCACGCTGAAGAGGACCCGCTGCTCGGTTCATGGTCGTTTGAAGTAGCCCAGGCGCCCTGGGAATACAGCAAAGGCAAAGTTGTTTTTGAAACCGGTGAGGAAAATTTGATCACTGCGAAAATTCTGTTTGATTCAGGCCGTCAACTTTCCGTCAGAGAAGTGCTGCATGAGGATGGTGAAGTCCGGTTCCAGACGATGGTGGATGGTTACAGAGTACACTCAGTATTCAAACTCGAGGATGATTCCCTTACCGGCCATGTGGAAACGGTTGAAGGAAATATGGATTTCAAAGCATCAAGGGAATAGAAAGAAACCGAGAAACAGATAAACTGAAAAATGTCCAACCGATAAAGTGATTCCCTGACCAGTCGAGGAGTTAATCTATTTTTCTAATCATATTCCTCACGAGTTTCTTTATTCTTTTGTCTTGATACAAAAGAATCAAAAAATCAAGGCTATGAATCACTTGTCGGCGGGCTTTTCATCGACGCGGCACCATTTCAATGGTCCATCACGCTCATTATCCGTAATCAAAGATCCGGCCGGTATAAAATGCTGCCAAAGCGTCGCTGAAAACACCCTGTTCCCGCCAACCGATTCAAGGCCGAAAATGTACCTCAATTAATTTCCACTTATATAAAGTCGTAAAGAACTATTTTCACATTTCTTATATAGTTAGTAAATAAAATTTCAGCGTAACTTCTCTAACCAGCCCCTTTGTTCAAGCCAAACTTTTTACTTTTTTGTTTATCGGTTTATCGGTTTATCGGTTTATCGGTTTGAAAAGGAACATCTTCGTAGTGTCGTTTCAAGCTCCTCATTTTGTCCAATTGCGGGTAACACTATATTAGAAGTGACATAAATCCACTTTCAAAAAGAGTTCTCATGTCGATCACTGCGGACCCACCCTTGCCAAAGGCATCCCGTTGGGGAAATCCCTCCCTATTCCACTGGAAAAGCACCAGCGGAACAAGGAGGGACTTTTTAAACTATCCAAAAACTCTGCAAAACGTCACCCCTTCCTTGTGCCGTGCATTTGCGGCATAGGGAAGGGGGTGGGGGATGGGTCCGAGTGGATAGGGTTAAAACGAATCTGTCACTGGTAATTCCTAATATCGGGTGAGTCCTGACAGGTTTTGTTCGAAATTTCATACATAATTAGCATACTTTGATAAAACCTTTCAGGTCTTTACCCGGCAAATTAGAATTGACTTAACAGTAGTCGATCTACTGGCTGCCTACTGCAGTGAAATCGGTAAAATTGAATTCTAATTCAAGAATGGGATAACTTCCCACAAAGCAGCTATTGAGTTCAATAATCAAAGTGTGTATATTTGTACACACTCAAGAAATAAATCAATCCAGTTTTGCCTGAAAAAAGTTTAACGTCATCTGTTTTGTTGGACCGCTTTGGAATTGGTGTATCCGGAATCTGTGCTATTCATTGCCTGGTGGTTCCGGTCCTGATTTCTGTGTTGCCATTATGGTCGGTCTCAATGGCGATTCACGAATGGCTTCATCCTCTTTTTATTTTGTTGTTACTGCCTGTGGTCTATTTTGCAGCAAAAAGAAGTCATTACGACCGTAAAATTACCACACTTCTGATGACCGGCTTTCTGTTGCTGCTGGCCGGATGGCTGCTCGGGCACTATTGGCTCGGCCTTATTTTTGAATCGGCAGCAACCTTTACCGGTAGTATTTTGTTAATTGCCGGACACTGGTTTAATTACCGGCATCATCGTGTTTGTACCAACCATCGCCATAATCATCATCCTGTTGTGACAGAAGAAAACTAACTGAATATGAAACGACTCAATTTTACCTTGGACAACAACACCGTTTCACTTCTGAATAAACTTTCTGAAAAATATTATGGCGGGAATAAGTCGCAAACTGTTCGGGCTGCACTCGAAAGCCTGGCGGCGAGACAGGGACACGACGGATGGATTATAACTGGCTACACACCGCTCCGCATTGATCATGAAGTGAACTGCCACACCTGCGGATCGGAACACAATGAAGGAAATATATTGTTCAAACCCGTATTTGAAAAAGGGAACAGCCCACAGGCCATCAAGCAGATTCCCAGTGAGGAGTGGGTGGAATGTTCAGTATGTGTAGAAAAGCAGTAACAGAAAAGATAACATTTTTGCTTTCAATTATTTATTTGCTGTGATCCGGAAAATCAAACATATCCATCGGCCATGTGCAGTGCTGCTTGCAGCCATTGGGATGTTACTGTGGATGATTCACCCGGTTGTTCATATTGCCGATTCCCACACTGACAGCCACCATTCTTCAGAAAACAGAGGAGTGCCAGATTTTCCCGAAGATGATTGCCTTGAATGTGTACTTACAACGGCTGCCCAGTTACAGGCAGATTCTGCTCAGGAAGCAGGACTTTCTGCTACAGATTTATCACTGTTGATACCGGATTACCCTCCGGCCAGAACTTTCGCAGGCCACGGTTTTTCCCTGCGCGCCCCTCCCGGTTTATACGTTTAACCAAAGCTCATCCAATCAGGCAGGTTCAGACAACCTGGACCCTGTAATAGAAACGTATAATCAAGTCCGGTTTAACGCCGGTCCATTTACTTATGAAAAACCAAAAAATTCCAATCACAATACTTTGTGGTTTTCTGGGATCGGGTAAAACCACCCTTCTGAACCACATCCTGGAAAATAATCAGGGTAAAAAAATTGCAGTAATTGTAAATGAGTTTGGCGAAGTAAACGTAGACTCCAAATTGGTTAAGCATACATCAGAAAAAATGATTGAGCTTTCCAACGGCTGCATCTGCTGTACTTTGCGAGGTGATCTTATCGAAGGGGTAGATGATCTTATCAAGAACCGGGAAATTGACCATATCATTATTGAATCAACCGGTATTGGAGAACCTGTACCTATTGCGCAGGCATTCTATGTGCCTCCCGAACTTCTGGACCTCAACCCCGACATGCCCAATATCCAAAGCAGGGTGAAAGTTGATGCTATCATCACGGTGGTGGATAGTGCTCAGTTTTTGGATATGTACCAGCGCAACAATACCGTACCCGGCGATGACTTTAATCGCGGTTATGGCCAGTTACTGGCCGAGCAGATTGAAGGCGCTGATATTTTGATTCTGAACAAGGCAGATAAAGCCAGTTCAGGAGAAATAAGAACACTGCATGAGCTGTTTTTGTCCATGAATCCGCGAGCAAGGGTTCTTGAAGCAGAATATGGCAGGGTCAATATTTCCGAGATTGTGGATACGGGCATTTTTGATATTGAAGTAGCCGAACAATCTTCATTGTGGGTAGCGGAACTTGAGAAGGGAGAGAGTTCCGAAGCCGATGAATACGGGATGGAAACATTCGTGTACACGTCCACAAAAAGGTTCGATGAACAGAGCCTGATGAATGCACTGCAAAAGGGGCTATCTGAAAACATACTCCGTTCAAAGGGATTAATCGCCCTGGATGGAACTGATGAAGCATTTCTCTGGAACCATGCAGGCAAGTTTTTGGAATTCAAAAAAATCGGGCGGTTTGCTAATCCCGCAGATGCTAAAACCGAGATTGTTTTTATCGGGCAATCTTTGCAGAAAAAAGAGATCAAAAAACAGCTCGAATCAGCTCATGCTGTTGTAAAAGCTTCTGTGAACTGAGTATTTATTTAGTCACTCCGGTGTGTATGTGGTTGATAGCCATATACACACTTTTTCTTTTTTTAATCTGCAGGAGTTCTTGTCTGTTCAGGTTATAGATAAAGAATTTAGAATTCCGCAGCCTCCATAAATAAATATTTAGTCATAACTAAATATTTATTTATCTTCTGATAGAGTGAATGATCCGATGAGAAAAGTATCTGAAACAAGTAATTGGAAGAGTTAAATATGGAATTCATTGCAAGATTTGCAGTAGTGCTGTTGCTTTTTGGACTGGGTGCCATGAATGCCCAAGCCATCAGCACAAATGAACCCCTGAGGGGGGAAGTGAGAGATGCCCAATCCGGCGAACCCATTCCGGGGGCAACGGTTCAGCTCGTCGAGCTTGAAAGAGGAACCGCAGCCGATGCAGATGGGCAGTTTGAATTTACAAATATAGCTTCAGGCAGCTATACGTTAGCCGTTTCTTCAGTTGGGTTCAGGTCTGTAAAAGTCATTGTTAATCATCCTGAAGAAGAGTTTGTTTCCATAGAACTGCGCTCTTTAATAATGGTGGCTGATGATGTGATCGTTACAGCTTCTCCGGTTGGAAGAGATATTCAGTACCAGTCTGCCCAGGCATTTAACATTCAGAACCTGCAGGATCGCCAGGCTTCATCATTTGGTGAGATGCTCGACGGCGAACCGGGAATTGCAATGCGATCATTCGGCCCGGCACCGGCTCGTCCGGTCATTCGTGGTTTCGACGGTGACCGCCTTCTGATACTTGAAAACGGGGAGCGGATGGGAGATCTCTCCAATACCGCTCACGACCATAATATCTCTCTCGATCCCCTGGTGGCCGAACGTGTGGAAGTGGTTCGCGGACCGGCCAGTTTACTGTATGGATCAAGCGCACTTGGGGGCGTGGTGAACATTATTACTTCCGATATACCCAGGGAGTGGAGCAGAGGCTCATCGGGAACCGTGGCACTGGAAGGATCTTCCATGAATGATGGTGTCGGCAGTTTCAGCCGCTACCAGTATGGTGGAGAAAAGTGGGCCGCAACAGGCCGGTTCTCGTATCGCGGGGCCGACGATCTTCGCACCCCGGCGGGCAGGCTTCCGGGAACGTTTATTCAAAACCTGGAGGGGTCGGCCGGTTTGGGTTACCGAAACGACCGTTTTTCTGGCGGATTTTCATTTTCAGCGATCGATCACAACTACGGTTTACCGGAAGATATTGACGATCCCGACGAAGAGGCTGAAATCAGGATGAACCAGCAAACCATCCAGGGAAACGGACAGTGGACCACCGGCCGCTTTTTTGATCAAGTTAGTTTCAGAATGAATGCTTCCAGACTCTTTCAGCAGGAGGTGGAGCTTGAATTTGAAGATGGCGGTGGAATCGATGAAGACATTGAACTGGAGTTCCTTCAGCATGCAATGAATGCCACCATCACGGCACGCCATCAGCCGTTCAGCGTTGTGGATACGGGACTTGTCGGTTTCAACACACACATCCGGCAGCTTGATGTTGGCGGCGATGAAGCCTTCACGCCGGGCATTGATAACTGGTCACTCGCTTTCTTCACGTTCCATGAAATTCCGGTTACTGATATTACACGGATGCAGTTTGGAGTGAGGGGAGAAACGCACTCCCTGGCTACCCGTCCCAATGACGACTTTCCCCAAATGAATGAGAGCAGAAGCTCCAGGGCGTTGTCTGGTTCACTCGGCCTGAATATTCGACCGTTTTCCGGGTTTGAAATTGGCGCACAGGCAGCAAGGGCCCATCGTTTTCCTATTTTGGAGGAGCTGTTCGCCGATGGCATTCACTTCGGTGCGGGAGTGTATGAACGCGGAAATGCCGACCTGAAAACCGAAATAGGGCATGGTTCGGATCTTTTCGTGAAGTGGGGTAACAGCAGGGTCCGGGCTGAAATTGCCGGGTTCTGGTATCACATCTCGGACTACGTTGCTTTTGAACCGACGGGCGAAATCTTTACCGACGACAGAAACCGCAACTGGGATGTTTATGAATACAGTGCCCATGATGCGCGTCTTATGGGGGGTGAAGCGCAAATTTCATTCCAGCTGACTGAAAAACTGGAAACCGGTTTTTCAACAGATTATGTGAGAGGAAGCAGGCTTGATGATGATTCACCGCTGCCCACGATGCCGCCCCTTCGTTTCCGGATTCAAACGCGATATGATACCGGCAGATGGTGGGCAGGGGGGAACCTGAGAATCGTGAACAGACAAAGCCGTGTTGTGGAAGATGAGCTCCCGACCGACGGCTATGGATTGATTGATTTATATGCCGGCCTGCGGTTCGACCGAAACGGAATGCACCGCATCTCCCTCAGAGTAGACAACCTGGCCGATACCCTCTACAGAGACCACCTCTCCAGGATTGACCGTACCGAGTTTGGCTCACCCATGCCCGGAAGAAATATAAGGCTCTCCTACCGGTTTATTTTCTAAACCGTATTTGAATTATTGTTGTAAGAACGAACAAGTCATCTGACGAGTTTTTCGAAAAATAAACCAATTACGATGACTGGGATGATCCCGGAACGACTCGTCTGATGACTCTCCCACACTTTTACGGATTGCATGGCAGGTTTGAAAAGTTATCTCGAAATTTTAGATTTAAACAAATAAGAAAATTGAAATTAATAATTTACGGGCTTCAATAAGTGGAAAACATTTAAGATTTATTTTTCCGGCCTTGAATCGGTTGGCGGGAACAGGGTGTTTTCAGCGACGCTTTGGCAGCATTTCATACCGGCTCGGTCTTTGTTTACGAAGAATGATCGAGATGGACCATTGAAATGGTGCCGCGTCGATGAAAAGCCCGCCGTCAAGTGATTCACAGCCTTGATTTTTTGATTCTTTTGTATCAAGACAAAAGAATAAGAATCCTCGTAAGGAATATTTTTTAAAAAATTGGTTAATTCCTGGACATGTTAGCCTTACACACAAATTATTTTTTACGAGATAACCGGGTTTAAATCTGCCTGGAAACCCTTCTGGCAAATACCAAGACAATATTGCAGTGGTATTGTATTTTCAGCTAATCATTTACATTCGGATTCTCCGCTGTTAGCGGCGCGAGTAGTGGGAGTGAGGGATCAAATATTCTTTAAAAATATAATTTATTTTTAGTTTTATTCGGCCATAGCAAGACGCCGATTAAAATATATCCGGACAGAATCCTGAGTTTATTTGCGAACCTGTCATCTTTGGATTATTATCGGACAATGTTGGCAGCTGAGGGGTTGCTGCGAAATGCATGTTAGTTTACCAAAATGGATCACATAAAATTTAAATACTGTGTTTGGTGCTTTAAAGATATCTCAAAGGTAGGCTTCTCAAGGGAACACATTATTCCGAGTTCAATTGGTGGTCTGATTTATTCTGATCATATACTCTGCACAAAATGCAACAATGACTTTGGGACTGAAATAGATAGTAATGCTTTAAAACATAGAGAAATTATAGAGCTTGCTCATGAATTTGGACTAATTAGTGATACTTCGAAATATTTAACTAAGTCTCATGATATAAACATAGAGGCAGAAGGGAATACCATTAAAGGTTATCTAAAGAATGGAAAGGTTTATCCGATTCCCCAACAGGTTTCGGATGACCATATTATTGTTCCTGATGATATTACAAAAGAGACTATAACAAAATTAGTTAAACGCGATAATCGATTAAAACATCTTTCAGATTCTGAAAAGGAAAATGAAATTGAAATATTACTCAAAAAATATGCTGAGATAGCACATGGTAATTTTATACATTCAAAAAAACTTGGATTATTACTAAAAAAAGGAATTACAGGTGACAAGATAAATTTCAGATCAAAAAGTGTAAATGACCCACTGGTTCCTCTTGTTTTAAAAATATTTTATGAGTGGTTAAGTATCATAGCTTATGATGATTTTTTTAGATCTGAGAAAATTTTTCCTGCCCTGCGAGAGTCAATTTTATCAAAAGAAGCAAAATCTGGCATTTCAGTAATTAGACTAGAAGAAAAGCGTGATAAACGTTCTTTCCATTGTGTAATTATTGAATTTGATGCTAATTCAACAATATGTTTGATATCACTTTTTAGTAAAATTACATATCAAGTATTTGCTCCACCACTTGAGTTGTCTTTTCTTGATTTTCACAGAAAGGCTAATAAGTTAGATTCTTTGTGTGGAATACATATTGAAGAAAATTTTCATGATAGTAAAAAAACTATCTTATTTATTGATGATAGTGGTAAAAGAATTAACTCGAATATCGAGGCGAACTGAAGAAATAAACCATTAACCAAACCATTAGCTATGAATTTAAATATCGTAGAAGGTGAATACGAGAACATTACTGAGATTTATGTGATAGGATCGAATGCGGTTCATGTAGTGACTAGAAATGAAAGAACGTTTAGAATTTTTGCGGAAGAAACGATAAGAGGCCCACATCGTTTTTCAGCAAGTTACGATGAGTTAATTCGAGGACAATTCGATGCTTTGGATGATCCTGATAATGAACACTCTGTTTGGATAAGATCCAATAATATGCCCTGGCAAGATGGTAATAGTATTGAAGGATGCATACGTGCTGCCATGCATTGGGTGAATGAAAGGGGTGGTTAAATTTCTTAATCATGTTTACTGTATCAAGAGCAAGACATCCAGGATTTATAACAACGACTCAAAAGGATCTAAAAATAAATGGGTTATGGTGGCTTCCAGAAAATAAAGAAGATGAGGTCAGTGGAACTCTCACAATTTATGAAAATGGTGGTATAATTCTTGATTTAACTGGTTTCTTCAGTGAAGCAAACTCGGGAGAATTATCAGCATTACAAGAGATGAATAACCTTAGGGAGTATGATGTCATTCGAGGCACTGCGAGAACAGGTGGAAGTATAACCCTTCATAACTGTAAAGATTACATAAGACGAACACCATTCGATAGTGGAACATTACACGCATATATTTCTTGTGAATCCGCATTTCTAGATGGAGCTTATAATAATGAACAGGAAATTAAATTTAACAGGTTTGACCTTAGATTTCCTTATCTGAGAGAATGGTTGTGGCTATTTGGCTTTGATGCAGATATTAAAGATCAGGATAATTGGAAGCTCTCGTTTCATCGTCCAGAAGAATACATCAGCCAACTCGATGAAGACCAAGTTTCAATTAGAACTTTTGCTTCTTATAAGGAAGAAGGACCTAAGCGAATTGCAGAACAAATCAGTTACTTTAAATTTGTGTTGAATGACAAAATAAGTATTGATGAGTTCAAGGAAAAATTTCTTATTCCAACCCAAAACTTTGTAAGCTTTGTAACGGATACACCAAATTGGATTGAAGAAATAGTAGTCAAATCTGATAATGATAATCCAGATGAAAGATTGACGAAAGTTCATCATCTATTTCCGTTCAAAAGAGGTATCAAGGAAAAAAATACACATCCAAGAGACTGTCTATTCTGGCTTAAAAAAACTGATTTATCTTTCGATGAAATTTTTACAAAATGGATAGAAATACATTCTGAACTAAATACAGTACTTGATTTATATTTGGGTGTTTTATTCAATAGAAATTTCTTTCCTAAAACTAGATTTACCAATCTAATGCAAGCTTGCGAAACTTATCATAGTATACGTTTCGATGGCAACTTAATAGACGAAAAAGAACATTCGAATAGAGTTAAAGAAGTCGTATCAAATATACCCGAAGAACATAAGGAATGGGCTAACCTTAATCTGTATCATTCTAATTCTAAGAGCCTTAAATATCGCCTCTTAGAATTATTTCAGCCGGTCGACTTTATTTATGAACCATATATTTCTTCATTAGATAGATTAACATCAAAGTTGAAAGATACCAGAAATTATTACACCCACTATAATAAACAGTTAATATACAAGGCTGCTAAAGATGAAGAACTCATTTTACTAACGGAACTTATATCAACGTTACTTAAAGTTTATATCTTGAAAGAGCTTGGTTTTTCGGATTCACATTTAGTAAAATTAAACAATGATCACCAACAGTTTAAGACTTTGAAAGAAGTTTTTCCTGAAAGGAATTATGAATATGTAGTACGGTAAACTAACAAAGCAAATCAACCGGACGTGTTTGTGTTTAGTTGCTTAAATTTATGGATTTAGCCACGCCGGTTATTTGCCAAACCGTTATACTCCGAGGAAAATTCAGTCGTTTTTACAAGTGATAGAGATTAACTACATTTAGGTATGTCTGAAAAAGAACTCATAAAACGAATCAAGAAGCTTCCATCAGAAGCGCAGCAAGAAGCGGCAGATTTTGTCGATTATCTCTCCCAAAAGTATATCCAACAACCAGTTGATTCCAGCTCATCAAAAAAGAAATCAATTCTCGAAAGTTCGTTCAGGGGAATGTGGAAAGACCGGGAAGACATGCAAGACAGTATAAAATGGGTTCGGGAACTTCGAAAAAGCCGTTGGGCTGAATAACAACAATTATGGCCCAACCTGTAATTGTTGATACAGATATTCTCATCGATTTTGGTTTAGACAGGCCCGATGCTGTTCAGGCAATGGCAATGCTTGAAGAAAATTACATTATTACTGTAAGTGTGATTACAGCGATGGAATTGTACGCGGGCTGCCGAAGCAAAAAAGATTTGAAAAAAGTTGAAGAATTACTTTCAGGTATAAATATCGAATTGGTCACAAAAGCAGTATCGGAAAAAGCGTTCGAGTTGATGAAGAAGTTCAGGTCGAGCCATGGCGTGGAAATTAATGATATGCTGATTGCTGCAGCTGCAATGACATTAGAAGTGAAAATGATCAGTAAAAATCAAAAGCACTATTCGTTTCTATCGGGTTTGGACCTTCTGAAATATCCTATGATCGAAGTATAACAAGTTAAGGCATGGAACGAAGCCTGCCGAGTTCCATGCCGGTGTTGGACAAGCCCGGTGAAGAAGCTACACGTTGAGTCTATTTGCAATTTGAATATCGAAGAGAGGAGGACGCTGGGCATAATGCATTAGAACTCTTCATTTGCCCGCGCCTGGGATTGCCAATGTTTTCGGTTTTGATGTGACACGATCGGTTTCTATCTCCCGAAAATTGCGTCT
>JAFIFB010000084.1 GCA_020832285.1 Balneolaceae bacterium | reverse complement strand
TACTGTTATGTCAAAGATAAAACGTCGGGTTAAGTCATCTGACGAGTTTTTCAAAAAATATACCAATGTAGATGATTGGGATGATCCCGGAACGACTCGTCTGATGACTCTCTCACACTTTTACAGTTGACACGACACTACGTTAAAACTTCGAAGAGCAGGCTTTTGAGCAAGATTAGGAGCATGCCAAGACACTACTCTCATATTACAGTTAAAATGAGGATTTTGAAAAAGCATCACAAAGTTTCGCGGGGTTGTTATTGAAATCCGGAAAGGAAAACCGCCCCGAATTGGTCGGAACAGGCAAAAGGGGACTGCAGGGGCAATCATATCAATTTACCGCAACAATTCCCGCAGAACCGATAAGTTGTAAATGTTCATTTACAAACCATCGAATTTTTTTTCCGTTCTCAGCTTAAAGCTTTTGCGGTGATGTTTGGTGTAGCCATATTTGTTCAGGCCATCAAAATGTGTTTTTGTGGGATAGCCTACATTGCTGTCCCAGCCATAAACGGGATACTCTTTGTGGAGCTTTTTCATCAAACGGTCCCGATGAACTTTTGCAAGGATGGATGCCGCGGCGATGGATACCGATTTATCATCACCCTTGATGATGCAGCTATACGGCACAACAGTTGATGTGAACCGGTTTCCATCAACAAGCAGATAATCGGGATTGGCGCCATCGGCTTCGGTGCAGTTCAGCATCGCACGGATGGATGCTTTCAGTATATTGATTTCATCAATCACACGAGGGGGACATTCATGTACAGACCAGAAAAGAGCGGTTTTTTTTATCTCTTCTGCCAGAAACTCCCGTTCATTCAACCCGATAGATTTGCTGTCGGCAATTTTTTCATTGAGGTGGCTTTCTGGTTTAATAATCACACCGGCTGCTACGACCGGTCCGCTCAGACAGCCACGACCCACCTCGTCAAGCCCCATAATGCGTGTGTAGCCCTGCTTCCACAATGTATGTTCGTAGTGGTATCGGTCCATAAAATTTTATCCCGGATTTCTCACATTAAATATACTAAAAGAAGTGTAAATTTTTGATATAACATACTTTATAATCCAAGTTAGGGATCTTTAAATGAAACACCCTGTCTTGGTGAGAAAACCGGGTTAGCCTGTCTGCAATTCAATGTTTACTTTATACCCAAACCAATTGCAAATGCAATGATTTGAAGAAAATTGAAGTTATAAAGAATAGACTTTTCACGCAGATTTTTATAACATGCATTTTATCTACTCCGAATGGAACGAACGATTCAGAAAAAAGGGAGCCAAATCTCCGTTTGATACACTTTGGGACCTTTTTCGCGAACTGCTTACCATCGCCGGCGGGGATGTATCCCAGGCATTGAGATGGCTGAACCAGATTGATGAAGAGCACAAAATTACAGATCAGTTTGAGGACGGATACGGCATGGGCGATTTTATTGAAGAGCTGAAAGAGCGTGGTTACATCCGTTTTGATGAGGAGAAGACGGTGATGGTGCCAACTGCAAAAACCGACCGGAGTATTCGGCGGAGTGCACTTGAGGAAATCTTTAGTAAGCTGCGAAAGGGAGGTCCGGGCAATCATAAAACTGTTCATACCGGCAGGGGCCTGGAGCGACAGCCCGAAACCCGGAAGTGGAAACCGGGCGATGATATCTCCCATATCGACAGTACCGGCACGATCATGAATATGCTTAAACACAGTTCCATCGATCAGTTCAGCTTGCATGAGGATGATCTGCAGGTGTACAATACCGACCATTATACATCGGTATCCACGGTTTTGTTAATTGACCTGAGCCACTCGATGATTTTGTATGGCGAAGACCGAATCACCCCGGCAAAAAAAGTAGCAATGGCCCTTTCGGAATTGATTATGAACAATTATGCCAAAGATTCGCTCGATATTGTAGCTTTTGGCAATGAGGCGTGGGAAATAGAGGTGAAAGATCTCCCGTATTTGCAGGTCGGGCCTTACCACACAAATACATTACACGGCCTGCAAATGGCACGGCATATTTTGCAGCGAAAGAAATATTCGAACAAGCAGATTTTCATGATTACCGACGGGAAACCATCCTGCATGTTTGAAAGAGGACGGATATATAAAAACAGTTTCGGCCTGGATCGGAAGATCATCAATAAAGTACTGGATGAAGCATTGGTCTGCAGAAAAGAAAATATCGATATCACCACATTTATGATTGCCCGTGATCCCTACCTGCAAAATTTTGTCAGAGAGCTGACTGAAGCGAACAAGGGGCGTGCCTATTTTGCTTCCCTCAATGATTTAGGCGGATATATCTTTCACGATTATATCAAAAATCGAATTCGCAATGTGAGGTAAAACTTCTATTTTTAACAGAATGAAAATTGAATCTGCATCTTGAAGAAAGCATACGTACATTGTGCAAAATATTGTGAACAGTAACAATTGAGGAGTAAAGGTTAAAGATTCTTACGAAACCCGTGCCAAAGGAATCCCGCTGGGGCAAAGTTTCCTTTCTGTAATTGTCGGACTCTTTCAAACAGGGTAGTATGAACATGAACATCTTGCGGATTCATCGTTGATAAAACACTATTTTTGATGTACAGAAAAAGCATCGCGGCTGCAATACACCTGCTCACAGCATCAGGAATTATACTTGGGTTTTGGGGACTTCTTCTCATTGTACAGGGAGAAGCGGGTGCCGCCATTCGAGTTCTGGCTTTTGCAGCTATTATCGATTTTTTTGATGGTACTCTCGCAAGAAAAGCGGGAGTAAAGGAGCACCTTCCCGCAATCGACGGCGGGCTACTTGATAATCTTGTGGATTATGTAACCTGGGTATTGGCCCCGGTGTTCTGGGCCTGGAGCTTTCTTGATATCTCTTTTCTTGTATGTGGCATTGTACTGATCACAAGCCTCTTTGGATTCAGTCATGCGCATGCCAAAACGAGCGACCATTATTTCAGGGGATTCCCGTCATACTGGAACTTTCTGATCTTCTACTTTTTTCTTTTTAATTTCGGGACATTTACTTCGTCGGCCATTTTATTGCTGTGTTCAGTGCTGGTGTTTGCCCCCCTGAAATTTGTGTATCCCAGCAGAACAAAAAAACTTCAAAAAACTACTCTGCTGCTGAGTGTGCCTTATACATTCATGATTTTTGCAATGCTGTATCTGCTTGAAGAAACTCCGCTCTGGCTCAGCCTTTCATCTCTCTATTATCCTGTCTACTATTTTGTTATCTCTGCAATTCTTACAAAAGATACTTAGTATTAATTCAACTCTAAATTGTCGGGTAAAGACCTGACAGGTTTCAATAAAATATGCTGTTTAAGTATGATATATGGAACAAAACCTGTCAGGTCTCACCTGATATTATAAGCTATTGGTGAGAATTTTGAATTCTGCTGCTGGCAGTTGGCCCCATCCACTCGGACCCATCCCCCGGCCCCTTCCCTATGCCGCAAATGCACGGCACAAGGAAGGAGGTTTCTCTTGTCAAAGGCATGGTGGGGCAGAGTTGTGCAGATTGATCTGCATTGATACGCAAAGTGCCCGAAAAAACATGGCATAAAAAAAGCGGATTACTTAATTGCAATCCGCTTTTTAATTTCTGATAGGCTGATTGGCTTGAAGCCTAAGTCATTTAAATATCCAGATCGTCCATTACATCAGATGTGATATCGTATTCGGCCTGAACTTCGGGAGATACGTAGAGTATAATCACATCACCGGTGGAGGTGGTCGTATTCAGAACGTAATCAAGCCCTTTACGTGCAGCTACATTGTTGATCGACTCCTGGATCTGCTCAAGCAGCGGGGCCATCAAACGCTGACGCTGTTGCTGCATTTCCTGTTGCGCCCGTGTTTGAAGCTGTCTGAATTCCATATCCAGTTCAGTGAGTCGTTCCTCTTCGGTTTGCCGGGCAGATTCGGAGATAACACTAACTCTTTGCTGGTAGAATTCAATTTCAGTCTGAAGTTCACGCTCTTTCTCAGCAAGTTCAGATTGCTTTCTTTCGGCAAAGTTCTGCAGGCGTTGCTGAACAGCACGCATTTCAGGCATACGCTCAAGAATAGCTCTTGGTTCTACAAAACCAATTCTCATGTCCTGGGCTGTGGCTGTTGCAGGTGCGGCCATCAGTGCAGTAATAGCGATGAGAAAGACGAAACTTAATATGCTTAATTTTTTCATGATAGTATTCGTGTTATGGATCAAATTAATTTTCATTGAGTTTTTGGATGACTCGCTGGGTAATATCAGCAGCTCGTTCAGAAGCATAATAAACGATTGGGTCGCCCGTGTTAGATGTTTTATTGATTACAAAATCCAGCCCTAATTCCTGGGAAACTTCTGCCATTGCCTCTTCTACTTTAACAAGCAACGGGTTAAAAAGCTCTGTTTGTCGTTGCTCAATCTGCTGTTCCATTCTCATCTGCAGAGAGTTGAGTTCTTGTTGCATTTCAGAGAGCCGTTCTTCAGCTTCTTGACGGTCCTGATCGCTCAGGGTGCCGGCTTCGTCTCTTTCGGCGTAGTCTGTTAATTCTTCCATCCACTCCTGGTAACGCTGCTGAAATGAGGCCTGCCTTCGTTCAATATACTGTTCAAGTTCGTTTTGAACCTGTGTAGCTTCAGGCATGGCATCTAAAACCTGATCCGGGTCCATAATTCCCACTTTCAGCTGGGCCGATGCCAAAACAGGTATCGATAAAAGCAGTATAGATATAATGAGTATTCGTTTCATAAGTAGTTCTGTGTTAAAGGCACCAAATTTAAGATTTATATCTGTTAATTCCCTGCAACGTCTAATCCCAGCTCTAACATTACCTCTGCCGTTAAGTTCCACTCCTGGCGGGTATATAAAAACCGGGTATCTTCGGCTCTGTCAAACACAAAATCGAAGTTTTCACGAGATGCTACACGTGTTAATGCATCAAATATCAATCTTTGTATAGGTTCAAGTAATTCTTTTTGACGCGTAAAATAGTCACCTCGGGGGCCGAATTTTTCTTCCACAAACTGTTCCAGTTCATCCCGTTTTTGGGCAATTTCATTCAACCGCTGTTCGCGTATTTCATCAGTAAATAAAATTTCACGTGCTTCGAAGTCCCGTTCCATCTCTTCGATTTCCCGTTCCATTTCTTCAATTTCCTGACGCCATCCCTCACTGAGAAGGCTCAGTCGCTGCTCAATACCAGAATATTCAGGCATCTGCTGCATGATTTCATCAGAATCAATAAATCCGATTTTCTGATTCTGGGCAAAACCTGACCCTACCCAAAACAGGGTACATGCAATAGCGAAAAGAAATTTCTTAACGTTCACTATTTTTAAGAGTATTTAGCCATGTAATGTAATGGAGTGCATCCCGTAGCACTCCTGTAATTAAAATGGCGCCCCGATATTAAAAAGGAACTCCCATTCACCCGGTTGCAATCCCTGCTGGTTGTCGGTATGGGGTGCAACACCGTCGAGCCTGTAACCATAACTGATATCCACAAGTCCGAGAATGGGCAGGAAAATTCTTGCACCGAAACCAACGGCTCGCTTCACATCAAACGGATCAAATTCACTTAAGCCGTGGAACGCATTACCGGCGTCCATAAATGCATAAGGAATCAACTGAATCTGTTCTGAGCTTACAGCGGGGTAACGCAACTCAAGGGTGTATTTATTATATACCCGACCGCCAATTTGTGATTGACTATCATCTACGGGAGAAATAACTCCACTGAAACCGCCGGGGAAACCACGCATATCGATATTATCGTTCAGGAAGTTCTGGCGCTGCTGAATTTGCGTACCGCCAAGATAAAATCGCTGGAAATTACTCTGATTGGCATCACTGAAGTAGCCCATGTATCCATATTCGGCAGTTCCGCTCAATACCAGCCTGCTAACGATATTATGATGGTGCTGGTACTCTGATTTGAGTTTGTAAAATTGAGCGAATCCGGGAACCGGGACTGCAAACTCGCCTGATACACTGAACTTGGAACCTTGTCGCGGAGAAATCGGATTGTCTACTGAATTTCTTTCTAATACATGCCGCAATGTAAGCAGATCAGCCCGACCGTCATCAAAAATGTTACTGAAACCGAGAACGTTAAAACGGTTATAAGTTAATACAAAGCGCTGGGTGAAATAATCATCGGGCCATTGCAGCCTGCGGCCAATACTTGTACTGGCCGAGAAGAGTTCGTTTCTTCTGTCTGGCTGCTGAATTCCGCCAAAACCTCTCTGTGAGTAATTTAAAAAGTCGTACGAAAGACTCACGCCAAGGGACGTTGGCCGGCCGCGCAGCCATGGTTCGGTAAAGCTGAAGTTGTAGCTTTGATAGCCCCGGCCGGTTACCTGAACACCAAGAGAGAGCCTCTGGCCGTCTCCCGATGGAATGGGTGCCCAGCCGCCCGGTTCAAACATTCGACGAATGGAGAAATTGTTAAAGTTCACACGTGCAGCCAGGATAACACCAATCTGCCTTCCGCCAAAACCACCTGAGAACTCAAAATTATCGGTTCCCTGGGTTTCATCCAGATCGTAAATTATGTCCACTGTTTTTTCTTCAAAATCTGGCTGCAAATCGGGTTGAATGCCTTCGGGGTTGAAGTAACCAAGCTGACCAAGTTCACGGATTGAGCGTACAATGTTGGAACGGCTGTACGTTTGACCGGGTGAAGTACGGATCGTCCGGCGTACAACGTCATCGTGTGTTTTTGTATTTCCGGTGAATGAAACACGCCTTACTGTAGCAATTTCATCTTCAACGATATCAAAACGAACATCCAGTGAATCCCCGTCTACATGCTGAATATTAGGTTGTATCTGGAAAAAGAGATACCCGATATTTTGATGTAAGCTGGTGATGTCACTCTCATCGGGATTATACTCCAGGTTTTGATAAAACCTGGTTTCATTAAATACATCTCCTTTTTCAAAACCGAAGAACATAGTTAACTCTTCATCGGAGTAAACCGAGTTACCGTCCCATTCGATGTTTCGGATACGATATTGTGGCCCTTCTTGCAGATGAATGTCAAAGTGAACACCTTGTTTTCTTCTCCAGTCATCCACATAAACAGAGTCCTGCATTACACGAACATCCATAAAGCCCTGGTCGCGGTAGTATTGCAATACATTGTTGATACCCTCATCATAATCATCCTGGGTAAAGACATGGCGCCTGAAAATTCTCCACCATCTGTCCTGCTTAATTTCTGAAAATTCTTTTCTCAGCCTCCGGTCGGAAAACTGCTCATTGCCGTGGAAATTGATTTCGCGAACCTTAATGCGTTCTCCGGGTTCAATTTCAAAAGTCAGGTTAACGCGGTTTTCTCCAGTTGTGGAGGGCTCTTGCACAATATTTATTTGCGTATCCCAGTGGCCTCGCTCTCTGTAATAGCGGTGGATAGTTCGCTTGGCCTGTTCAAGAACGGAGGTTGTAACCGCAAAGCCGGAGAGAAGGTTTAATTGTTCTCGTAAATCGCGCCGGTGAGAACGCCTTGGTCCAACAAGTTCATAGCGCTGGAGCCGGGGCTGTTCCTGCACTTTAATTTCAATATCCACATAATTTCCTCCAACACGGTCGTGTAAAATCTGCACATCCGAAAAAAGCCCGGTACGGTGAAGCTGGCGTATGGCGTTGGAGATCTCTTCACCCGGAATCTGGATTCTGTCTCCCTGGCGCAGGCCGCTGCTGCTCAGAAGATAAGTTTCCCTGGCAGTTACCAGCCCGCTTACGGTGATATTGCGGATTTCAAACTGCCTGTTTGAGAATGTGGTGGGATCCTGTATTTGGATTTTTTCCTTATCCTGGGCTGTAACATCTTGAAACAACAACCCGAATACCAATATAAAAGTGTAGATGAAGTATCGCTTTTTTCTAAACACGTGTAGCTAAATTCTATCCTACTGTTTTAAGATCTAATTTGATTAATAACTGATGAAGGTACCGTTTTGTTATGTCCGTTTTTTACTTTTCCATACCTTCGTTCACGCTTTTGAAAAGAAAATATTGCCCTGTACAGCTCATCCCTCCTGAAATCCGGCCAAAACGTTTTTGTAATGTAAAGTTCGGAGTACGCGAGTTGCCAAAGTAAAAAGTTACTGATTCGATATTCCCCGCTTGTCCGGATGATCAGGTCAGGGTCGGGTATTGCAGCAGTTGAGAGATAAGAGCTGATGAGCTGATCATTCACGTCGTCAGGATTTATACTGCCTTTTTGAACATCTCTGGAAATCTCTTTAACTGCTTCGGTGATATCCCAGCGTCCCGAATAGCTGAGTGCGAGGCACAACTGCATGCGCTTGTTATCTTTCGTAATCTCAATCACTTCACCGAGCTCCTTCTGGCATCTTTTGGGAAGGCGTCCTGTCTGACCGATCGTTACCAGTTTAATATCATTTCTGCGAAGCCGTTCTGCTTCTTTTCGGAGCGATTGAACCAGCAAGCCCATTAAACCGTTGATTTCAGAAGATGGGCGGCTCCAGTTTTCGGTAGAAAAAGCGTAGAGTGTCAAATGCTGTACACCCAGTTGTGCGCATGATTCGGTAATATCTCTTACCGATTCAACCCCTGCCTTGTGCCCGAAAAGCCGGATATTTCCCTTTTGCTGTGCCCAGCGTCCGTTCCCGTCCATAATAATGGCAATATGAGTGGGAATTGCCCCGGAGGCTTTAACCTTTTCCTGAAGCTTTTTATCCTCTTCTGATTGGTCGTTATCGGTAATTGATAAAGGTTTTAGTGCCATTTTTTAGAAAACTTTGTAGCTCTATATATTAGAGCTATTATTGACGGAATTCAAGCTTTATTTCCTGGGGAGTTACTACATTTTTTTACTCTTAAATGCTTTTCAAAGAGTTCTTCAGTTCTATCATTTCACAAAGAGCCAGTGCTGCTTCGGCTCCCTTGTTTCCTTTTTCAACACTTGCGCGTTCAGTAGCTTGTTCAACCGTATCGGTGGTCAATACTCCAAAGGCCACCGGTTTTCCGGTTTGCAAATTCAGGTCTGCAATACCGCGTGTAACAGCATCACAGACATAATCAAAATGTGGGGTTCCGCCCCGTATTACAGCTCCAATTGCTGCTACACCATCAACATCAAGATGTTCCAGGCACCATTTGCAGGCCAGGGGCAGTTCAAACGATCCGGGGCATCGGCTTACGTATATATTTTCTTCCGGTATGCCTTTCCGTTTCAGTGTATATTCAGCAGCTTCAAGCATCTCATCGGTAATAAACGAATTCCAGTTGGCCGCCACAATAGCCACTTTTTTGGTACTCCAATCTGTCAAAGAATCCTTTCTATCAGCCATAGATCATTTAGTTTAAGCTTTTTATCGTTTTTTTCCGATTGAGTGATGTCCGTTTTAGTGCATCGACATGGCGAAGACTTACGGTAACAATTCCCAAAAAAGGATCATACTCCGATTTTCCTGTGCCGTGATAGTCACTGCCCCCGGTAATCAATAAATTCCTGGTTTTCGCCAGACTGGTAAATTTCTTTTGTACTGCAAATCTGTGGCTCGGATGAATGCATTCAATTCCATCCAGTCCGAATGAAAGTAATTGATCCAGGTCATCATCAGAATATAAAGGGCCGGGATGTGCCAGTGAAATAATTCCTCCTGCGCTTTTTGTAGCTGCCACAACCTCATCAATTCCGGCATAATTGGTTTTTATGGTTGCAATCTTTTCTGCTGAAAGATAACGTATAAATGCCTCAGGTACACTTGCCACATATCCTTTATTAATTAAAACGGTTGCTGCATGCGGACGCCCGATGTTTCCCGATCTCGATTCTGCCCGGATTTCATCATAATCAATATCCACTCCATTTTTATTTAACTGATCTACTATGGAGTGCATTCGTTTCCGCCGGGCAACTTTGTGACGGTTCAGAAGTAACAGAAAATCTTCATCATCATCACGGAAGTTGTAGGCAAGCAGGTGTATCTCCCGTCCATTCCAGAGTGAGGTAATTTCCACACCCGGAATGAGCTCAATACCCAGTTCAGGGGCAATTTTTTTTGCTTCAAGATAGCCTTTGATGGTGTCGTGGTCGGTAATGGAAACGGTAGAGATATTTTTTGATTTTACTTTCCTGAGCAGTTCAGCGGGGTTTAATTGCCCGTCTGATGCACTGGAATGAATATGTAGATCGGCTTTACCCAAATTTATGGTCTTAGTACAATTTGATATTCGTGAGAATCACCCAAAATTTCGATGGCCCGGAGCACACTTTCATCTATTTTCAGCATCGCGCCGTGTCGTTCACGTTCACCCATGATTTGAGAAATCCATTCCGTATGCAGATTTCGTTCTATCGTTTCCCGGTTGTCGTGAATCTGTGAGATTTTATAATCTTTAAGCAAAGCTTTCAGCTCATCGAGGTTCTCTTGTGCGGATGATTCCTGACCGAAATTTTCAATGTTTCTGTCAATCTCTTCAAGATGACGGTCTACTGGTGTTTCAAAGGTGAAATTCTCTTCAATCAGGTAATTTGCAAAACGGTCGAATATGTTCTCGGGAAGTTCACTTCCTTCTGACGGACTTTCAGAAGCGATAAAGTCACTGATGAAAAAGAAATAGCTGTTGTTTCTCTGCAGGGCAAGGTCAATCAATGATGAACCATAATCCTGAACGGTAATATCCGGTTCAATACCCTGTCCATCGAAAACAACCCGTCCATTTTTGGTTTCGAAAGCCTGCCTGAGTGAATCGGGTACAGCCTGATCGAGCGAGGAGTCGTATCCTGAGTAGTCAATTGACTGAATACTGCGCCCGCTTGGAATATAGTATCGCGCAATGGTGATTTTGAGAGAGGTGTTGTATGAAAGAGGGCGGATGGTTTGAACCAGGCCTTTTCCAAAGCTGTTTTCTCCAATGATCACGGCACGGTCGAGATCCTGAAAAGCTCCGGCTACAATCTCCGATGCACTGGCACTGCCGTAATTGATCAGGACAATCAGCGGCAGGTCTTCGAAAATAGCGGGTTCACTTGTTGCCATTGTGCTGTTGTGATCATCGAGGCGTCCGCGGGTTTCAACAATGGTGACTCCAGGTTCAACAAATTTGTCGATTAGTTTTACAGCTTCGTTCAGAAGGCCGCCCGGATTGTTCCTGAGATCCAGTACCAATCCTTCAAAATTTCCTGCATCTTTCATTTCAAGCAGTTCCATGCGTACTTCTTCTGCGGTTTGCTGGCCGAATCGAGCAAGCTGAATGTACCCGAACTCTTCGTTTTCACCCACACGGGATGCATAATTAATATTCTTGACTTCAATTCGTTCCCGTTCAAGGTCAAACGTGATACTTTCGTCAATTCCGGGACGGCGTATTTTTAGGGAGACTGATGTTCCGGCATCACCCACCGTAAGCCTCTGGACTTCTTCTGGCGACATACCCCGTACACTTGTTCCGTTTACTTCTTCGATGATATCACCTGCACGCAGGCCTGCACGGTGACCGGGATAACCCTCCATCGGTGCAATGATGACGATATGATCTCCGCGATAGCCGGCTTCAATTCCAATTCCTCCATAGGTGCCTGAGGAAAGAATTTCTATCTGCTGCTGTTCGCCCTCGTCTATAAATTCAGTATATGGATCAAGCCCTTCGAGCATTGCATTGACACTGCGTTTCATTAACTCTTCGGGGCCAATATCGTCTACATACTGAGTGGCAACTTCTTTGTAGACATCACTGAAAATGGTGAGCTGCTTCTTGATTTGAAAGAAAAGATCGCCGCTTCTTACAAATGCTGCTGAAACGAGTAGTAACAGAACAAGAAGCAGCGATATGGTAATTTTACCGGTATGTTTCATAAAAAAGTATTATCTCCTTCGAATGGTCAGTGTCTGACCGGCATAAATACGGGTTCCGTTCAGATTGTTTTCATTCTGAATGTCGGAAACCGAAACGCCATGATTTCGGGCTATAACAGCTAACGTATCATTTCTCCTTACAGTGTAAGTAATCGTGTCAGACGGGCTGGTGGATGATCCGTCAAACCGGATACTGTAGATATTTTCACCGGCTCTTTGCCGCCGCTGCAGTTCCTGTTTCTGTGAAAAGCTCAGATCGTTAATCTGTGTATAAAAATCATGCCGGTTGGATGGTACGTGGATCGTCAGCCGCTGCCCTGCGCGGATGGTATTGCCGATGTTGTTCCACTGGCGGATTTGCCATGCACGCACATCATACCACTCGGCGATATGGCCGATAGTGTCACCGCTTTTTACAGTGTATGTTACCGATTGAGTATTGGCAGGAGCTTGAGTCTGCTGGCTCTGCTGTTGCTGGGATCCTGAAGAAGAAGATGATGATGAGGAAGATGATGATTGGTTTGAAGGCCGGTCGGCAGCAATCTGCCCGGTCGATCCGGCAGCCACCGGAACCACAATTCTCTGACCAGGGTGGATTGTGCTGGTCAGGCCTTCATTCGAATCATACAGTGCACGGACGGATGTTCCGTAACGCTGAGCGATAAAACCAAGTGATTCACCACTGCTAACAACATGTTCGGCAATTTCCTGCGCGCGGTTTTCTTTGGGAATTTCCTGGTAGGCTGCAATAAATTCATCCTGAATGCCCTGTGGCAGTTTCAGCGGATATTTACCACCGGGCGGTGTTGCCCATCTAAGCAGTTCGGGGTTGTAATTTCTCAGCTCCTGTACGGTAATTCCAGCAGCGTCGGCAAGGTCTTCAAGAGGCATCAGCCCGTCAACTTCCACCACATCAAAATTGTAGGCCTGTCCGCCATATTCTCGCTCAAATCCGAACTCTTCGGGATTCATGGCGATCATGGTGGCTGCAATATAGCCGGGTACATAACCTCGTGTTTCTCTTGGCAGGTATGGAAAAGCTTCCCAGTAATCTTCCACGCCGCCTGCTGCATTGATAGCACGGCGCAAGCCTCTTGGACTCAAATTATAATTTGCCAGGGCAAGGTGCCAGTCATCCCATACTTCGTATAAATCTCGCAGGTGTTGTGCGGCTGCACGGGTAGATTTGATCGGGTCTCTGCGTTCATCAACCCACCAGTTAACTTCCAGCCCATAAACAGCGCCCGTTGCGCGCATAAACTGCCAAAGGCCCACAGCAGCGGCCCAGCTTCTTGCAGTTGGCACAAGTCCGCTTTCAATCATTGAGAGATGTATGAGTTCAGTAGGCACACCCTCATCTTCAAAAATTTCACGCATCATCGGGAAATAGGTTTCAGACCGCTCCAGCCATCGCTCCATTACATCGGGGCGGCGAAGTGTGTAGTACATCAAATGCCGGTTTACATGCTGGTTCTGAATGAGAGGTACATCAGTCTGATTTATGGTGAGGTTTTCGGGCATCACGAACCCTTCGGTCATCCAGTCATCTTGTTCGGAGAAGAGTTCGGCGCGTATATCAAAAATATCGCCTTCACTTTCACTTCGCATTTCGGTGATGCCGTAAAATTCACTGTGTTCGGTCATCACTGAACGGTAAAGCTCGGCAAAACGCCGGCTGTTTTGAATTTCGGGATAGTCGTCCATGAGCGACTGAATGGAAGCAAACGCTTCGTTAATGTAATTTTCGGCCTGTACCAAATCGCCTTGAACCTGGGCATCAATTGCGAGTACTTGCTGCCTGTAAACATTGGAAATACGCCGGAGAACTTCAGTGTCAATTTCAGGGCTCGTTCGCGGTTGTTCAACGATCTGAAGTTCATCGCGAGTATCGGTTAACGGGTTGGAGTAGGGGAGCAATTTGGGGGGCAAGTCCACTTCTGCCGGTTTTGGTTGATTTTGCTGAGCAAGAGCTGATGTTCCAATCAAGCAAAATGAGAGTAGAAGCAGTAATAGTTTCATGGATAAGCGTATTATGAAATAATAGATTGATTTAGTTTGCTGTTTTCAAATGGCTGATGGTAATTATAAAGTTTAACCTGAATTTTTCACTAAAGTAACTTCTTAGAGATTAAAGCAGGTTACAAATAACACCACACAAAATACAAATTTCACGCTGTTTTTAAACTTTATGATTTGTAGTCCATCGCTGCACAATCGGCCATCTTCGCCCAATCCCAAAAGATTTGGAACTGAGTTTCAGGATAGGTGCCGCCTGGTACCGTTTGAATTCATTATAATCAACCAAACGAAGTACTTTCATAACTACATCGGGTTGATAGCCTGCCGAGACAATTTGTTTCGGCTCCTCTTGAAGTTCAATATAACGATAAAGAATGTTATCCAACACCTCATATTCAGGAAGGCTGTCGCTGTCTTTCTGGTCTGGACGGAGCTCGGCACTGGGTGCCTTTGTTATGATCGCTTCCGGTAGAATCTCTTTACCGTAATAGGTATCGTTAAGCCATCTTGCCAGGTCATACACCTCGGTTTTGTACAAATCACCGATAATACCCAGCGCCCCGTTCATGTCGCCATAGAGAGTGGCGTACCCTACCGCATACTCCGATTTATTACCGGTTGGCAGCAGAAAATGACCAAATTTGTTGGCATATGCCATCAGCAGGGTGCCGCGGATCCGGCTTTGCAGATTTTCCTCGGCTACACCAAAACCGGTTCCTTTAAATACCGGTTTAAGCGTTTCTTCAAAAGTGTCAAAAATGGATTGAATGGGCAGCTCTAACAGCTCAATTCCCAGGTTTTTAGCAAGTTTCTGGGAATCGGTTACGCTGCCTTCACTGGAAAACGTGCCGGGCATGGTGACCGCCTTCACGTTCTCCGCTCCAAGAGTTTCTGCGGCAATTACACAAACAATGGCTGAGTCAATACCACCGCTGAGACCGAGTATTACTTCATTTGTGATGCCGGTTTTCTCCAGGTAATCCTTCAGGCCGGATTGAATCGCCTTAAACTGGCGTTCGGACCCTTTGGCAGGGTAGGGGTAAAGGCTGCCGTCTTTCACCGGATTGAGATCTCCAGTCTCGGGTTGAAAAATAACATCTGTGCGAGACGGCCCGAAAGGGTCAGTGTTCGCAATCACTTCAGCCCCGGCCGAGACCGCCATCGAATCTCCGTCAAACAGTATGTCGGTGTGTGCACCTGCCTGATTGCTGTACAAAACAGGCAGTTTCATCTTTCTGGCATGATTTAGAAGCATCTCCATACGGTTTTCATGCTTCGATTTTGTATATGGAGATGCTGAAATATTAATAATGAGATCTGCGCCTTTCTCTCTCAAAATCCTGGCCGGATCGGTTTGATAGGTGTGGTACTGCACTTCGTTTTGATTGTACCAGATATCTTCACAAATGGTTACGCCAAGTTTTACACCGTCAAGTTTGAGGCAGGAAAATTCTTTATTCGGTTCAAAATATCGAAAATCATCAAATACATCGTAAGTTGGCAGAAGAGTTTTATGAGTGGTGCCTGTCAGCTTTCCTTGTTTGGCAAGAAGTGCGGAGTTAAACATTTTCCTGCCTGGGCCGCTTTGGTTGGGGGTGATGGTGCCAAATAGAAGGGCGGTTTTTCGGGTTTGGCTGATTATTTTTTGATTGGAATCGTAACAGGCCTCGCGGAAATAGCTATTTTCCAACAGGTCCAGCGGGGGATATCCGGTAACCACCATTTCGGGGAGAATGAGCAGGTCGATCTGTGCGGATTCAGCCCGGTGTAGCGCATCTGAAATCAGATCACGGTTCCCTGCAATGTCACCGATAGTGGGGTTTAATTGCTCAATTCGAATCTTCATACTTATTGTTGATAAACGTTATTTCCCGAAAGCCAGGTTTCCAGTACTTCGATCTGCCAGATTTCGGAAGTGGGGACTTCAAAATAGTCTCGGTCAATCAGGATAAAGTCAGCATGTTTTCCGGGCTTCAGGGTTCCGGTCACATCATCCTGGTGAGCTGAGAAAGCTGCATCGAGTGTGAAGGCCCGAAGCGCGTCAGTCCGGCTCATTCGCTGTTCGCTGTACCAACCTTCGGGAGGCATACCGTGATGATCCTGACGGGTAACGGCTGAGTAGAGGCCATAGAAGGGATTTACATCTTCCACCGGAAAATCAGATCCGCCGGCAATGACAGTGCCCTGTTCCAAAAATTTTTGCCATGCATACGCTCCGGCAATCCGTTCGGAGCCTACACGGTCTTCGGCCATATTCATATCACTGGTGGCGTGAGTAGGCTGCATCGAGGCGATAATGTCTAACGTTGCAAAGCGAGATATATCGTTCAGGGCTACCACCTGTGCGTGTTCAACCCGGTGCCGAAGCTCCTGCTGGTTGTCAAGTTCATCATAAATAAATTCGAAGGCATCGAGCACCTGCCGGTTTGCGGCATCTCCAATGGCGTGGATATTCATTTGAAATCCTGCGGATGCTCCTTTTAAAAGCATCTGGTTTAACTCATCCTGAGAGTAAAAAAGCAAGCCTTTGTTCCCCGGGTCATCGTGATAATCTTCGAGCAGGGCCGCGCCTCTGCTGCCAAGTGCTCCATCAGCCGATATTTTTACACTGCGAAGGGAGAGGAGGTCATCTGCATAGCTGTATACAGGGCCATCAGCAGACATGTCATCAAACGTGTCTCCGGTTCCGGCAATCATGGCATAAATACGGGTGGTGAGTTTCCCTTCATCGGCAAACCTCTGATAGAGTGCCCATTCGTAACTGCCGGTGCTGGCATCATGCACCGAGGTGATGCCGTATCGCGCCATTTTTTCAAGAGCGAGTTCAAGGGCCTGCTCATAATCTTCTTCGGTTCGTTCGGGAATCACTTCTCGGAGATACTGCATGGTGGCATCTACGAAAATACCGGTCGCTTCTCCGTCATCATTCCGTAATATAACACCGCCCTGCAGATCTGGAGTATCGCGATTGATACCGGCCATCTCCATTGCAAGGGTGTTGGCCCAGGCGGCGTGGCCATCAACCCTGGTGAGGTACACAGGACGGCCGGGCACCACACGGTCGAGATCTTCGGCCGTAGGAAATTCATTCTCTTCCCAGAGCACCTGGTTCCATCCCCGGCCGGTGATCCATTCACGGCCGGGATTTTCTTCGGCAAATTGCCGCACGGTTTCAAGGGTTTCCTCAAGAGAGCGGATACCGGCTACATTTACATCCAGTTCACGGATTCCGAGCCCCATCACATGGGCATGTGCGTCAATCAATCCGGGCAGAAGAGTATTTCCTTCTCCGTCAATCCGTTCAAGGTTTGGATATTCGGTAACTATATCGATAGAAGTGCCGGTGCCAAGTACTTTTCCGTCGCGGACAGCTATTGCCTCAAATTCGATAAGTTCTCCGTTCTGGTTGAGAGTATATCCGTTCACATTATCGTAAATAAAGCCTTCTTCAAAGTCAGGAGAGCAGGCATAAGTGGTAATGAGGAAAGGGATAATGTAAAGTAATATTCGTGTGAACATTAACAGTCTGTTTTGATACAAAAATAAGAAATGAACTGCGGACATTCATTCTGCAAGAATGTTAGAGCCACTGTCTGATCATGAGATATAGTTGAGATGAGTAACATGTTCGGGTAGTTTTCCATTATCTATGCAGGACTGTTTTATAAAGTCGGGGTATAAATCGAGTGAAACCAGCTCGCTGAAAGGAACAAATTTCAGTGCCATCAAAATTTGCTGATCAGGGTTGTGTTCCGGATCAGCACCGAGTTTTAAAGTTCCCCCGGAAATAGAACATTCGTAGTAAAATTCGATGGCATGGAACGGTTTTTCCAAAAATTCATGTACCCATAAAAGGCGTTCCGGGGTAACGACCAGCCCGGTCTCCTCTTTTACTTCACGTACCAGGGCTTTTTCTGTGGTTTCTCCGAATTCAACACCACCTCCGGGGGGCATCCAGATAGGCTTTTTTCGGGTAGGGGCATTCTGTTTAACCAGCAAGAGCCACTCATTGCTGATGATGATTGCCCCTGTCCGAACTCGTAACTTATTTTTGTAGATCGAATCTTTCAAATTAAGCAGGTTGATTTTCGCGGCTGACAGTTTCGTCAGTTATACCGGACTTTTGGAGTGCCGCTCCAATAAAAGATACAAAAAGTGGATGAGGTTCATTTACAGTACTTTTCAGTTCAGGGTGGAACTGCACCCCGACAAACCAGGGGTGTGATTCTATTTCAATAATTTCTACTAAATCGCGTTCGGGATTAATTCCCGCAATAATAAGCCCGCTTTCGGCAAGGCGCTCCCTGAGTTCGTTATTTAGCTCAAACCGGTGCCGGTGTCTTTCCTCAATCAGTTCGGTTTGGTAAGCTTCCCGGGAACGGGTGTCCAAAGTCAGCTTGCATTCATACTTTCCAAGTCTCATCGTTCCGCCTTTATCGGTGATGTTCCGCTGGTCGGGCATATAATCGATGACAGGGTAAGGTGTTTTTTCGTCGAATTCGGTGCTGTTGGCTTCTTCGAGTCCGGCACAGTTTTTTGCAAATTCGATTACTGCACATTGCATGCCAAGGCAAATTCCAAAAAATGGAATATCGTTCTCCCTGGCATAAGTCACTGCAGCCAGTTTTCCATTAATTCCACGGTCTCCAAAGCCGGGAGCTACGAGGATCCCCGATACATTCTGCAGGGTAGCGGCAACATTCTTTTTCGTCAGAAAGTCAGACTGTATCCATTTTATGTTTATCCTGGAATCATTCATGGCTCCGCCATGGATAAGTGCCTCAACGATGGATTTGTAGGCATCGTGGTGCTCCACATATTTGCCAACCAGTGCAATTGTGACTTCATGAAGAGGATTTTTTACTTTGCTGATGAACTCTTTCCACTTTGCAAGGTCAGCGTTTTTGGCAGGCAGATTCAGTTTTTCAATTACCCTTGAGTCCAGTCCTTCAGCTTGCATCAGCAATGGTACTTCGTAGATACTGTCAGCATCAAGCGATGCGATTACATCTTCAATTTCCACGTTACAGAACTGGGCAATTTTCCTGCGAATGGTGCTGTCGAGCTGATATTCCGAACGGCAGACCAGAATATCGGGACTGAGGCCGCTTTCAGAGAGTGTTTTTACCGAATGCTGGGTCGGTTTGGTTTTTAATTCACCGGCTGCGGCAAGGTAGGGTACCAATGTCAGGTGGATAGAAAGCGTGTTTTTTCGGCCAACGTCATATCTGAGTTGTCGCATAGCCTCAATATAGGGCAGACTTTCAATATCACCAACGGTTCCGCCAATCTCCACGATCACAACGTCGAAATTTTCAGATTCGCCAAGACCCAGAACGTGGGTCTTGATCTCATCTGTGATATGGGGAATCACCTGAACTGTCTTTCCGAGATAAGCCCCCTGGCGCTCTTTGGTGATCACATCATAATAGACTCGCCCTGTAGTTACATTGTTCTGCTGAGATGTGCGGATGCCCAGAAAACGTTCGTAATGGCCAAGGTCCAGATCGGTTTCAGCGCCATCTTCCGTAACATACACCTCGCCGTGTTCATACGGATTCATCGTGCCGGGGTCCACGTTTATGTATGGATCAAGCTTTTGTATAGTAACGCGCAGTCCCCTGGCTATGAGAAGACGCCCGAGAGATGCACAAATAATGCCTTTCCCAAGCGATGATGTAACACCTCCTGTTATAAAAATATATTTCGTTGCCATAATCGCTATAGAGTTGATTTGGTAAAACAGAAAATAGGAGGCTGTTCAGTACCATTCAAACCAAAACTGAAATCTTTAAAAAAAATCATGTTCAAGAGTTATTTTATTTAAATAAAAGTGGAAGCGCTTCGGGTAAAAATTGCCAAAAAACAATTGGTTCTGGAACAATTGAGGCGTTTTTTTGGTATTTTTAAGGTGAATTTTTAAAACGACCTGAACTACCAGTATTAGTTATGTCTTACCTGACGTTTGCATTGAAAGAGAGACGACTTCTTTCTTTTGCAGTATCCTTTACATTTTTCTCAAGTTTTGGGCAAACCTTTTTAATTTCACTGTTTGTGCCCTATTTCCTCGTGGCGTTTGATATGAGCAACGCCTCATTCGGAGTACTTTACTCCGCTGCCACACTCACCGGCGCAATTGCTCTGCCGTGGCTTGGACAGTGGATCGATCGCATCCCGCTGCGCCAGTACAGTATGTATGTTGCCGCCGGTTTACTGTTTGCCAGCGCGATGATGGCCATTTCCTGGCACATCGCCATGTTATTTGTTAGTCTGATTCTTCTCAGGCTTTCCGGGCAGGGGCTTAGCAGTCATACTGCACAGGCTACCATGGCCAGATACTACGACGGACAGCGCGGAAAAGCTCTTAGTATTTCTTCACTGGGTTACCCGCTGGGTGAAGCACTGCTTCCGTCAATGATCGCTGCTATGCTGGTGGTTTTTCACTGGCGAACCACTTGGGGAATCATTGCGGCAGTTATTGCACTGGTTTTTATTCCTGTGCTTTGGCTGCTTATTCGCAGGGAGAAACATATTGTGGAAGATGAGCCCGATGAGGAGGGAGAAATCGGAACCGCCAAAGAAAATTACAAAACGATTCTGAGTGATCACCGCATTTTTTATGTATTGCCCGCTACACTCATTCCGCCTTTTTGGGTGACCGGACTTTTTCTCTACCAGGTGGCTGCTGCCGAAGCTCTCGGCTGGACTGCCGCACTGATCGCCTCTGCATTTGTGGCATTTGCGGTGACGAGAATTATCGCAGGCATATTTACCGGTCCTCTTATCGATCGATTTTCTGCAAAGGCGCTGTTTCCGTTTTTACTGGTTCCGATGATTGGCGGGCTATTTATCGCTTATCTTTTTTCAGCTTCATGGGCGGCATTCGTCTACATGGGACTCATCGGAGTGACGATGGGAATCGGCAGTACGATCAAATCGGCTCTTTTTGCCGAAATGTACGGGACCCGGCTGATCGGGACGGTGCAGAGCATGTTTGCCACTGTAATGGTGTTCAGCACTGCCATGAGCCCGTTCCTTGTGGGCTGGATGCTCGATGCGGCCTTTACGATGAACTCTATCCTGATGCTGGCAATCGTTTCGAGTATTCTTTGCGGACTTCTTTCAATCCGGATTTTGCCGCTGTTTGACAGGTGATCTGATTAAGTTAAGTCATCGGTCATATTTTTCGCAAAATGAGTTAATTCAGATGATTGTGATGATCCCGGCTCGGCTTGTCAGATGCTCTTCCATCATTAATGAAGGAGAGGCTGTAGTGAGCTCTAAAACCGGGCTTTCCCAGGATCATCGCTTCGTTCCGAAATGGTCTCGGCCAGGAAAAATACTGGTTGCCAACTCTGGCATCTCCTCTATTTCTATCCCACACAAAAAATAAATCTTCACTGTTTTATGCAACGTATTCAATTTAATGGAACGAATCCAAGCCCTGAAAGGGCGCCATAACACAGCCTCTACTACGCGAAGTCCTTATTTCAAAGCTTTCCGAACGCAGTAATGCTTCGAAGAGCAGGCCGGGGCAGAGTGAGCCAGCCTACGCTAAAGCTTCGGATGGCAGGCATCGCGAACGTCGCCCTGGGGTCAATTGGGACAAAAATACACCCCGAGTCGTTTTGAAAAAGCAACAGACAGTTTCGAGGGGATGTTGTTGAAACCCGGGAAGGAAAACGGTGGAGGGGATGATACAGGGGAGAAAACCGCAAAAGGTCGCGAAGAGGCGCAACGGAGGGAACCTTATAATCACTCTATCGTTGACATGATACATGGAAACTTTGTGATTATAGCAGATTTGTTACTGATTTTATATTATACGGTAAGCGTCTTTTTTCTGTTCAATAAAAACTGCATCGACCGGCACGTTTCTACTGTGATTTGCGTTTCTTCACTGATTACCTGCATTATTCACAATAGTGCAGGTTAAGTAACTAAACTTGTACAGCCATGAATTTGCTAATTATTTTAACCTCTCTTTTCTCAGTTATGCCAGAATCAGATAAATTATCAGAACCAAAAACCGAAGTAGCTGTGTTTGGAGCGGGCTGTTTTTGGTGTGTTGAAGCGATTTACCAGCGCGTGAACGGTGTTACGGCTGTGGAGTCGGGTTATGCCGGCGGCCATGTGGTTAATCCCACTTATGAACAGGTAATCACGGGGAGAACCGGACATGCTGAAGTTGCACGCGTGGAATTTAACCCCGATGTGATCTCGTTCGAAGAGTTGCTTGAAGTTTTCTGGCATACACACGATCCAACCACCCTGAACCGCCAGGGCAATGATGTAGGTCCGCAATATCGTTCGGCTATTTTCTATAAAAACGAAGAACAGAAAGCAATTGCGGAAAAATCACTGAAGAAAACCGATGCATCCGATTTGTGGGATGACCCTATCGTAACGGAAATCACCGAGCTTACAAACTACAGCCGTGCAGAGAATTATCACCAGAACTATTTCAATAATAACCCGAATGCGGGGTATTGTTCAGTTGTAATTGCACCTAAATTAGCCAAATTCAAAAAAGATTTTCCACATTTACTTCAAGAGTCATTATAATAGGCAGCAGGTCTGAAGAGTTGACCGGTGATAATTTCCAGTCTCTTTTGATCCTGCAACGAACAAACATCAACATGAGGTCTTAATTTTACAAAAGCTTATGAAAACCCTGCTAACTGCTATTTTACTGCTATTTACCGGAATTTTTCTCACTCAAAATGCTGCTGCACAGGAGCGTACGACCGACCGTGTCTGGGCAAGTCCCAATGCGTCCGTAGCCCAAACCATCGGGCTGACCGAAGTTTATCTTACTTACGGAAGGCCGGGTGTCCGCGACCGTGAAATTTTTGGCGGCCTGGTGCCTCACCATGAAGTATGGAGAACCGGCGCCAACGAAGCGACCGCCATTGTTTTTTCTGATGATGTATATATTGAGGGTGAAGCAGTTTCTGCCGGTACTTACTCGCTATATACTATACCCGGAGCAAATGAGTGGGTGATCATTATAAACAACAAGCTTTCCTGGGGTACCCAATATGATGAATCCGAAGATGTACTGCGCGTTACGGTTCAGCCCGAAGAGTCATATTCCATGGAACAGATGATGTTTTACTTCGAAAACGTGACCGAAACCACCGGTTATCTCGTGCTGCATTGGGATACGGTGAAAGTTCCGGTTCGCATCGAAGTGCCTGCAGTGGAAGAGTAAGAAATTTTTTTCAGAAATTGATGACTACATCCACGTAGGGTATACCAAAGCCTACATCGGATCCCAGCCCGGGCTGGAAGTAGGCGAGGTCAAAACTCATACGCTGTCCCATCAGCCTTACGCCGTAGGAGATACCGAATGGATCCGGAGATTCAGGGAAAATAAAATTTTCTGTGACCAGGGCCACTCTTTGTGAAACTCGATAATCTCCGCCAAAGTAGAAAGCGTATGTTCCGGCATCTGAATCGCTTAAAGTAAAACCGGCCACACCGCCAGTGAGGCTTGCACGGTGAAAACTGCGTGTGTAGTTAGCATAGCCGATTACCAGGCCTTCATCAGCACCTCCTGCGGTGGCAAGCCCAAGGCCGCCGCCAAGATAATTGTTGGGGGATACCTCCATTCCAAATTTCCCTGTCAGGAAATAGAGCTGTTCTGTAAGCCGTACTGTAGGTAATAGAGTGAATCCAGCCGTGACTGCGATATTGTCCGTGGCGGCGTAGGCAAAGTTGTTAAAGAACACGTATATATTCTGATAATATCCATCCCCTTTTTTTAGAGGCCGTGCTGTAGGCGAGAAAAACAGGCGGCTGTTATTGGGGTTTTCAAACCAGAGGGCTCCCTTTCGCGTCAGATCAACTTCACGGATCGATCGGATTTGGCTCAGCTGCACAAAAATCCTCGTGGCATCTTTGCGTAATTCCAGTTCATTATCATCCACTGAAATGATATTTCCGATGAGTGTTGAACGGTCGGCAAGTGTTATTTCAACGGTTTTATTTGAATCAACTACCACATCGGCCGGGGTGATTTGAGCAAAAAGAATAACAGGAAAAAATAGGCAGGACGAGACGAACAAAGTGACAAACAAAGTTTTCATTTTACTCCAGCGAAGACATTTTTTGGATGAGCTAAGTTACTGAAAATTCAAAGTTGCATAAATAAGAGTATAAACTATTTTTTATTGTGTGATGTGGAAAATTTTCTGCAGGCAGAATAAAGAAGACAGTTTAATTTCAGTGAAAGAAAATCAAGCCGAAAAAGTGCGGGCTGAATTACAAAATCCGCACTTTTTTGAATAATATTGAGGTCAGCGATCAAAACCCAAATTTTACATTCACCAGAAGATTACGCCCGGCCTGAGGGTAGTAATAGTTGAAAAACTGCTCCTCACCGCCGGAAATCCATCCGAAGGTATAACCGTTGGAAACGTATTTTCTGTCAAACAGATTGTTCACCTGAACGGAGGCAATAATCGTTCTCAGGTACGGAAAACGGTCGTATTCATAACTGAAGCGAAGGTTATTCACCCAGTATGGATCGATGGCACGATCACTGTTTCCGGTGTTGTCGAGGAATTGTCTGGATACGTATTGCGAAATCCATTCGGTAGTGACAGAACCGGTGCGGTAAGCCAATATGGAATTGGCAATGACTGAAGGGGAGAAGGCGATTTCCACATCATCGTAGATTTCTGACTGCTGGCCACCCTGGTCAAAATCATCCAGGAAATGCTCATATTCACGAATTCGGTTCTGGCTGAACGTGGCATTGCCGTTCCAGTGAAGCTGCGGCAGAATTCTGGCACCCAGTTGCAGCTCTATACCAGCCCGATAACTGTCGGGTACGTTTTCACGAACAATATTGCCGACATCGTTTACCTCCCCGGTGTTGATGAGCTGATCTTTGTAGAGCATGTAGTAGAGGTTCAGCCCCGCTTCAAAACGATTAAAGGAACCCTGGTATCCAAATTCAAAATCATAAAGGCGCTCGGGATCAGGGCGGCTCTCTTCGGTCGATTCCACATAATCGCGCCGGGTGGGTTCTTTGCCGCCCACGCTTACCGAGGCAAAAGTGCGGTGCCCGTCGCCAAAGCGGTATACCAATCCGGCTTTAGGATTAAAAAAGTTGATACGATCGCGCTGTGATACATCTGAAACTTCTCCGGTAATCCCGTCGATGCGAAGCCCCACAAACCGGTAGGTGACCGTTCGGTGCTGCAAATCCAGGTAAGTGTTGAGTGACGGACTCAAGTAGTAATTGAGCTTGCCATAGACATTGAAGTCGGTTTTGAAGCCGTTGTTGTCGTAGTAGCGGTCACCCAGTTCGCTGTCTCCGGCAAAACGTGCCCAGATCACCTCACCGAAATGGTCGCCATCGTATTCGTTGTAGCCTCCTCCGAATGTGAGGTTCCATTCATCAGGGCGTTTGATTTCGGTTGAGAAAACACCACCATAAAAATGATTGTCCAGCCATCGCCTGCGTACAAGGTCACTCCGGTCAACTACTTCACCGCCAATTTCCACCGGGCTGATGTTGTAAGTTGAGAGCCGGTCATTCTGACGGAACTGCTCAAAATAACCTCGTCCATAAGTGTAATGGAGTGAGGTGTTGGCGGTCCAGCTGTCGGTTACCTGATAGGAGTAATGAAGCTGGTAATGATCCTGCTGGTAGTTGTCCACCTGGTTGTCGTAGGTAAACTCATTAAAACGCCGGTTGCCGATATTTTCGCGCCAGTGTGCTGCGTCTTCTTCACCCAGCCAGAGTTGCGCAATGTAATGTTCAAGCTGGGAAGAGTCGTTTTTCAGAATCGGTTCGGGTACACCGTTCCAGGCCTGATAGGTCACTTCCTGGCCGGAAAAGAGATCGGCTTTCAGCAGGCTTCTGTCACCATGGCGCGCACCGGAGAGATAAAATGAACGCAGATCGGAACTAGCCCGGTCGATGTAGCCGTCGGAATCAATTTTGGAGAGGCGCCCTTCCACCTGCCATCCGTTCTCCAGGATACCAGAGCCAAGCTGAACATTGGCTTTTCGTGTTCCGTATGAGCCAAAGCCGGTATTCAGTTCTCCATACGCATCAGGGTTCATGATGGCGGTCTGAAGGTTCATTGTGGCTCCGAAAGCACCCGCGCCGTGAGTGGATGTGCCCACACCACGCTGTATCTGAATATTCTGTGTGGAGGAAGCCAGGTCGGGCATATTTACCCAAAACACACCGTGTGATTCGGCATCATTCAGCGGGATTCCGTTGATGGTTACATTGATACGCCCGGAGTCCACACCCCGAATTGTAACACCGGTGTATCCGATACCTGCCCCGGCATCCGAAGTGGAAACCACCGAAGGTGTTGAGCTGATCAAAAACGGAATATCCTGGCCAAGATTTCTCGATTCGATCTCCTCCCGGCTAATATTGCTGTAAGCGATCGGGGTGGAATCATCTACCCGAAGGGCGCTTACAAATACTTCGCCGGAAAGATAAATCTGCTCTTCAAGCGTAATGTCGATAAAATCTTCAGGACCGGTCACTGTGATGGTTTTTGCCTGGTATCCCACAAAACTGACCGTGAGCTCGTTACTATCAGAAATCAGCGTAAGAGAAAATGTGCCGTCGGTCCCGGCCGATGTGCCGTTGGTGGTGCCGCTTTCCAAAATAGATGCTCCCTCGAGAGATTGTCCGGTGGATGCATCTATTACACGGCCTTCGATTGTTTGTGCGTAAGAATGGCTGAAAAATCCCGCCAGAAACGGGATAAAAAAGAAAAGAATTGTTGTTTGTCTAAGCATAATGCCTCCTTTCAATAAGTGCTGCGATTGAAGGAGGGGGTAAAACAGATATGCGTGCAACCCGCATCTGCTTCAGATCGGTTTCCCTCCGCCGGTATGACCCGGTTCAGGTTCACAGGGTATGATCTCAGCCTCTGCAATGAACAGAGACACCCCCAACCTTTTGATTGGTTTAGTTGTTTAAAAATAGGCAGGAAAGCCGTATGCTTCAAGAAAAAGATCAACAATGTTTTTATACAGAAATTCCGGTATAACTCTCTGTTTACTAATACTTGCAACAGTTGTTTATCTGACCGGATGCCAGAAGGAAGCCACAGAAGTATCAACCTCTGAATTTTTAAAAGAGCATGTGGAGTGGCTGGCAGATGATGCCAGGAAGGGACGCCTGGCCGGAACCATACAGGAGGCCGAAACAGCTAATTATATTTCCGACCGTTTTTCTTTTTACGGATTGCTGCCGATGGTAAATATGGAGACCTATGTTCAGCAGTTCGAACTGACCGGCCCGATTACTCAGCTGATGGAAGTGGAAAACCACATCTCACGTAATATTGTGGGTGGTGTGCCCGGGCGGGTACATCCTGAGCGATACATTATCATTGGTGCGCATTACGACGGGCAGGGTATGGGCGGACTTATTTCGATGGATTCGGGAGGAGAACCGGCTATTCACAACTCGGCCGATGATAATGCTTCGGGAACCGCGGGGCTTTTGTGGCTTGCCAGTCGTTTTGCAGAGAATCCGGCAAAAAATACACTCATTTTTGTTGCTTTTTCCGGTGAAGAGCTCGGATTGCTTGGTGCCCGCCATTATGTGGAAGAGATGGAGATGCCGAAGGATTCTGTAATGGCTATGATCAATATGGACATGATTGGGCGGCTGAGCAATGGTGAGCTGAATATATTCGGAACCGGAACGGCCAATATATGGGATGACCTACTGGATGAAGTGCCAGCAGATTCCCTGGAAATTACACGTACACCCGGCGGAATGGGCAGCAGTGATCACGCCGCTTTTTATGAAGCGGACATTCCTGTACTGCACTATTACACTGGCACACACGACGATTATCATCGCGCCACCGACACGGCCGATAAAATCAATTACAAAGGTATGGAATGGGTGCTGGCGCATGTGGAACAGGCAATCCGGCTGCTGGATGAAAAAGCACCGGAAGAGATCGAATTCAGAGAATCGACCGACCCGAGAGGTGTAACGATGCGGCGTGATGGCGTTGGTCTGGGCGTGATTCCGGATTATACATGGTCTGGTAACGGGTTCAGGATAGAAACCGTTCGGGAAGGAAACTCCGCAGAGGAAGCCGGAATAATCGATGGTGACATCATCATCCGCATGGAAGACCGGGAAATCAGCGATATTTATGATTATATGGACCTGATGAGCGATGTGGAAGAAGGGGATGAAATGACTGTCCGAATACTCCGCGGAGAAGAAGAAATTGAACTGACAGTCGTTTTTTGAGAAGCGATACAGGCAAGAGGGGCTTAAGGGCCATTATAATATTATCTTTAGTAACAATAAATAATATACAAACAAACCCACTCTGTAGTTTAAATCACATTATGAGAGATGTCAGATGAATAGAAAACAAAACATTGATATGAAAACCAAGTCAGTTTCCTTTAAAATTATCGGTACCATCACAGTTATTGCATTTTCTCTACTGGCTTGCCAGGAGACACACGAGCTGCCGCCGGTTCCATCGGGAGTACAGGGCTATTCTCTGCTGGGCGATACTCTCAGAACCCCGGAAATAGATTCTCAAACCTATGATGAACAGAATACCAACCTCCTTCAGGCTGTGATGGATTATCGTGTTGACCCCGAAGACCCCGAAGTAATTATCTGGCTGGGAAGACGAACTGCCTACCTGGGAGAATATCGTGAAGCGGTGAGAATTTTTACCGAAGGAATTTTCAAACATCCCGAAGACCCGCGTATGTACCGGCACAGAGGGCACCGTTATCTTACACTGCGAATGTTCGATATGGCCATCCGTGATTTAGAAAATGCAGAAAGCCTGATGCGAAACCGGGAAGACCAGGTTGAGCCGGACGGCCTGCCCAATCCCGCCGGAATTCCCACAAGTACGCTCAAATCGAATGTGTGGTACCACATGGGGCTGGCCTATTACGCCAAAGGTGATTTTCAAAACGCCGCCGATGCATACGAAAAGGCCTTGGAACTTGAACTGACCGATGACATGCGAATTGCCACGCTCTACTGGTATTACATGGCACTGAAGCGGATGGGCAAAGATACAGAGGCGGGCCGGGCCATAGCCGACATTCAGCCAGATATCGAATTACTGGAAAATGATGTATACCTGAACCTGATTCTCGTTTTTAACGGTGTTTTTGACACCAATCGTTTATTGGAGTCTGGCGAAGATGCCCTTCAAAATGCGACCCTGGGATACGGAATTGGGAACTGGCACTACATCAACGGAAGAGAGGAGAGGGCCGTGGAGATCTGGCAATTGGTTTACGATTCCGGCCAGTGGCCTTCTTTCGGATTCATCGCCGCAGAGGCGGAGCTGGCGCGTCTTCAGTGAGTTATTCTGTGTTAAGCAGTTGAATTCCGTGAGACAGCCACAGAAGCAGTTTACTATTATTAGCCAACAGCAGGCATTTTTAAAATATACTGATCCTCGTTACTCTGCTCTGCTCTCGTTACACTGCTCTGCTGTGTAACGTTCTTTGATGCTGCTCCGCTGCACATTACCATAAAAAACAATTAAGCAACCACAGCCCGTCTCGGAGCCATGCATCGAGATGAGTAAAACAAGTACTAACCCGGATTTCTCACCAAGAGATTTTTTTCTCAGCAAGGCGAAGTTAAAATAGCGGCGGAAACGTACCTGAGTACGTTGAGCACGCTATTTTAGATTCAACGAAGCTGAGGGGAAAATGTCGCAGAAAAGCAGGGTGCTTCATTTGAAGTTTCAAAATTTGGATTATAAAATACGATATATCAATAATTTTCACTTCGTTTAGTATACTTACTGTGAGAAGTCCGGGCTAAACAATCAAAGATAAATCGACGGATAAGTCATCAAACGAGTTTTTCGAATAATGTGATAATTCAGATGATTGGGATAATCCCGGATCGACTCGTCAGATGACTCTCACAGAGATCACTGCCTGGTATTATATAACACCCGGTACGCTTTGTGTGACAAAACTTTATATAAAATAATTATTATTTGATGGTTCTTACTGAAGGACATAGTGATAAAGCCGGTCAACTATTTTATGTGAATAATGCAGGCTAAACGGATTTCAGTCTCTCATCACTTTTGGTCAACCCGAAAAATAAGACAACAGCCAGTCCCATTATAATGATCATGCGAATAATACTCATTATTTCCCATAAACCGGCACGATCGGTGAGTTCAGCATCAGCGGTTTCGCTAAACTCAATGGTGGTAAGGGCGATCAATTCTGGTACAAAATAGATTGCCGTTGAAATCAGAATCAATATATACCCCGAAAATGTGATCAGCAGGTATTTCCGTTGTGCTGATTTCCAGCATAAAATGAGAGTGGTGATCATAAACAACAGGGTAACGGGATGTATCATCATCCAAAAGGACTCCGGATTGATTCCATATTCACCCTGGAACATACTCAGTGAAGCCGGTGGAGCTGCACTCCATTGAGGAACCACAGCTATATGCTCGTAAAGGGCAGCACCGGAAATCATTGTGAAGAATAAACAGGTCAGGACATAAATCAGATTTTTTAGATTCATAGCGAATTAAGGTATGGATGGTTTATACCCAGGATAAGTTGTCTGTGACCGAAATAAAAAAATTGTATGAGTCGGACATCAGTGTGGAATTTCAAAAATATGGCCGGGAATTATCCCTTTCTTTGAGATGTAGTTGCCTGGTGTCATTCCGGTGAACAGCTTGAATGTCCGGATAAAGTGAGACTGATCATAAAAACCGCATTCAAGCCCCACGGTAGTAAGATTTTGATCAGAGTAATGCAGGCGGTTAAGTGCTGCCAGATACTTTTTGTAGAGAATAAGTTTTTCTGGAGAGAGGCCTAAAAAATGTCTGCAAAGTCTTCTGAGGTGTCGTTCAGACAAAGAATAATCTTCTCCGAGTTTTCGTACTGACAGGTGAATGATATTTTGATTGAGATGGAGAGACAGTATTCTCCTGTAAATATCCATATCGAGGTAACATTCGGAAAGTTTTTTGTCTAACCAGTTCAGAACCAGGTTTACCTGCATCATAAAGGGTTGAGTTTCAGAGAGCTGTTCGGCAAGTTTATTCAGAGATTTACAGAGAACTTCCTTTCCCAGTATCTTATTATTGCACTCCTCCAAAGTAAGGTCAAAAAGAGAAGGGAGTGCACAGGGGTGAAGCTGCAAGCCAAAATAGTGCTGGCCTTTTGGAAGGGATACATGAACCGGAGAAAAATTTAAACCGTTAACAAATACAGACGGGAGTGGGCTTGAGGTTTTTTTCCCGAACTTTCTGAAGGTGATACCATCCGAAAAGTTGAAAACAATTTCGACCGTTCCTTTAGGCAGTACCGTCTCTAGCCGTGTAACATCCGATGCTCCGCAGGTTTTCCAGATTTTACCAATGAACAGTTTTTCAGGAACGGTTTCGGGTATGTAGTGCCAGACCTTCTGATTCAGTGTAGTAGATTGTTTTGGAAGTTTTATTGCCGGCAGGTTATCGAAGTAATGATATTTCATGAGGGCTGGCTTTGCTTTTTTTAAATAAAAAGCCGGATTGTGAATTGCCTCAAGATCCTTAAATCAGAAAAAAGTTAAAAGAATTGATTGATGAGAATGTATAAATTTTCTGGAAGTTTTTTGACTGATCTTAAAACAATTATATATCTGTAGTATTCACAGATGAGATTTTCTGATCTTAATGAAGGGTTATAAAACAGATTGGTATCATTGTGTATTTGATAATCAAACACTGATCAATTTATTCTTGTTGCACTGCTCTGCTGTGTAACGTTCTATATTGCTGCTCCACTGCACATAACCACACATAAAAGCAATCAAACCATAACCCGTTTCAGAACAGAACACCGAGATGAGAATATCAGGTTCAGAAATCTCAAAGTAACCGCAGTCAAAAAATCTCCTTTAAGGTTAAGTGATATTTTTTCTGAAACAAAAAAAAGTGTTGACTCAAAGATAAATCGATGACTCTAACACTTTTACAGATGACAAGAAATCAGGTTAGTATGGAAATAAAAAATTTAAGGCTGGTTTAAAAGCCTGAAAAACGAAAGAAGGGCTGGTACTATTAAACCGCTGCTACCTCGTCAAGTTTCACACCCACAAGGCGGCTTACACCGGTTTCGGGCATGGTAACGCCATACATCATCTCCGCTTTCGACATGGTTTTTTTATTATGTGTGATGATGATGAACTGAGTTTCCTGGCTGAATTTTTTCAGCATTTGTGAAAATCGTTCGATATTGGCGTCATCCAGAGGGGCGTCCACCTCGTCCAGAACGCAGAAAGGGGATGGCTTTACAAGATAGATTGCAAAAAGCAGTGCGATGGCTGTCAGCGTTTTTTCCCCTCCGGAAAGCTGATTGATACTCGAGGGCCGCTTCCCTTTCGGATTGGCTTTAATTTCAATTTTTGCCTCCAGGGGATCTTCGGCATCCTGTTCAATCAACAGGTCACAATAATCATCCTCGTGAAAAAGCGTGTGAAATACACTTTGAAAGTTTTGCCGGATCTTCTCAAATGTTTCATTAAAACGTTCAGTTGCGGTTTGATTAATCTCACGGATCGTCTCCCGCATCTCTTTTTCTGCCTGATGGAGATCATCAATCTGGTTTTCATAAAATTCCAGCCGCTCTTTCTCTTCTTTGAACTCTTCTATGGCCAGCGGATTAACATCCCCGATTCGGTTCAGTTTTTGCCGGAGTTTGCCAATTCTGGCTTTGGCTTCATCCGGTTCAAGATCTTCGGGTAGTTTCTCTTTTACCTGGTCCATCAAAATACCGTAGGTTTCCCAGATGTGGTCGGAGAGAGACTGAGCCTGAATTTCGAATTTTTCTTTAGCCATCGTGAGGTGATGAACCAGCTCCAGGTTCACCTCTTTCCGCCGTCTCAGCTCTTTCAGCTCCTTCTCAATTTCGTTGATCTGACCACGCATACGGCTGCTCTCTTCTCTCGCTTCTTCCAGTTTGGTGTCTGCCGCGGCTTTTTGTAGCCGTGTTGTTTCAAGCTCTTTTTCGGTTTCTTCAATTTCTTTTTTGTACGCAGTAATTTTATCACGGCTCTTGCCGAGCAGTTCACTGCGGGTTTCCAGCCGCTGTTTCATATTGGCAATGCCCGACTCTGCCCGTTCAACATCGCGGCCAAGGTTGTCAGTTTTGTTCTTCAGATCCTGGTGTTTAAGCTGAGCGTCGTTGTAGCGATTTTGGGCAATGGCGCGCTGTTCTTCAAGTTTTTGAAGAGTTTTCTTTTTCTCTTCTTGCTGCCGTCCCAGGCCCGAAATTTTTTGTTGAAGCTCTTTCTGCTGCGGTTGGAGGTTTTCAAGCTCCTCTTCAGCCAGGTCGCGACTGCCCGCCATTGACTCTTTCCGGGTATTCAGTTCGGCAATGTTTTTCTCGTACACCTGAATACTTGACTGATAGCGGCTCATTTTCTGTTCAAGTTCCCGTGCAGATTTTTGCAAATCACGGATCTCCTTTCGGATCGATTCCTGGTCTATCTCTTTTAGCTTTTCACTATTTTTCTCAAGGTTCTGTACTTCTTTTTGAAGAGACTTCTCAATTTCGGCAAGCTGTTTACCCAGTTTTTCAAGTTTGTCTTTCAGTCCAAGACGAATACCAGCCTGCTGGTTACGGCTGCCGCTTTTCAGAATCCGTTCGGAGGTGATTAGATCACCTTCTGATGTAACCGCCGATGAACCTCCGCTTTGCAAAAGTGCTCCTGCTTCATCAAGGTTGTCAGCCAGTAAAACCTGCCCCAGAAGAAGTTCTGCTACCTTTTTAAACGGCATATCAAACTGAACATACTGCAAAATGGATGCGGTCTCAGCCGGGTACGTTTCTTTCAATTCGTGCAGAGGAATGAAAGTTGCCCGACCTTTTTTGTTCTCCCTAAGGATATCAGAAGCGTGTCTGGCATCTGCCATCGAGCCGGTGACAAGATAGTTGACTGCATCGCCCAGTGCCGCTTCCAAAGCTGCGGTGTACTCTTCACGGGTCTGTAATATTTCACCGACAGGTATCAAAAGCTCAAAAGCTTCAGAGTGATTATCTATCAGGTAAGCCACCGATGATGGCATCGCTTCATTCGATTCGGCAATACTGTTTAAAAGAGTGATTTCAGACTGAACGGCATCCCTGCTGCTCTTGAGACTTCGGATGGAATCACGCAATGATTCCCGATGGTTTTCGAGTTCGGTGCGTTTATCGCTCGCTTGTTTCAGCAGTTGTTCCTGTCCTTCTATTCTGATGTTTATGTTGTCAGCCTTCTCTTTGACAAGTTTCAGTTCCCCCTGGGCATTCAGAATTTCATCTTCAAAATTTTCGATGTCGCGGGCTATTCGCAGTTCATCATCTTCACTGCTCTCCAGTTTCGATTCCAGCTTGATGCGGCTTGTCTGGAGTCCGGTGAGTTTTTTGTTGGCATCACTGATGGCAATTTCCCGTTCATAAAGTTCGTGGCGCACCCTTGTAAACTTCTGCTGAACTTCGGAGAATGTACTTTTAGATTCACTCAGGCTCTTTTTCGACGTTTCAATTTCATCCGAGAATCCTTCCAGTTTTTTAATACTGGCCGCTTTTAATACTTCGAGTTCGTCAAGGTCGATGTTGCTCTGTTCGATGTCTGACTGATGCTGATTGATGACACCTTCTTCATTTACAATTTTTTCCCGGTTAATTTTAAGCGATGTTTCCATTTCTCTGATGGTGGAATGGAGCTGGCTAACACGGCGGTTAGCTTCGGCTTCGTTCCGTTCTTTTTCGAGCAATCTGGCACGGGCTTTCTCTTCGGCTTCTTCCAGTTCATTTACTCGTTCGCCTACCTCTTTTTTCTCTTTTTCAGCGTTTTTGATGCGGGCTTCAAGCGGCTCCAGTTCCACTTTAATGGTGTTATATTCGTGAAGAGTATACGCCTTGTCGAGTTGTTCCAGTTCAGCCCTGAACTTTTTGGCTTTTGCAGCTTTCTCTGCCTGTATTTCGAGGGAGCGTGTTTTTTTTCGAATTTCCACCAGGATATCTTCCAGCCGCTGAAGGTCTTTCAGGGTTTCATCCAGCTTCCGGATAGTTTGTCTCCGATTCTCTTTGTAACGGGTAACTCCGGCGGCTTCTTCAAATAGACGGCGGCGGTCATTGTTTCGGTCATTCAGGATCTCTTCAACCATTTTCAGCTCAATTACGGAATAGGCGTCTGAACTCATCCCTGTGTCCATAAACAAATCCATTATATCTTTGAGTCTGCAGGATGTGTTGTTGATGAGATATTCGCTGTCACCCGAACGATAGAGCCTCCGAGTGATGGTCAGCTCGCTATATTCGACCGGAAGTATGCCTTTGTCGTTCACGAAGGTGAGAGATACATCAGCCATGCCCAAAGCCTTTTTCTTCGCTGTTCCGTTAAAGATAACATTGCTCATCGAGCTGGATCGAAGCAGAGTGGGTCGCTGTTCGCCGAGAACCCATCGCAGGGCATCTACAATGTTCGATTTACCACATCCGTTCGGGCCAACGATTGCAGTGATGCCGTCATCAAATTTTACATGTGTTTTATGGGCAAAACTTTTAAAGCCGTGTAATTCGAGTTCAGAAATGTACATGAAAGATCAGGTTGCTGTAAAAAGGCTGCAGTAATTCAATTGTTTTGCCTCACATGTAATGCGATGATATCATCCATCAGTTTTAATCTGAATTATTCACCAATGAATATTTTGTAGTCAAGACGAAGTTGAAATTGTGAATAATTCAGCTCAGTTAAAAGTTCTTTAAAAAAGACTAAGTGGCAAAAAGGATTTAAACCGTCATAATTTCACTTTCCTTGGCTTCAAGCAATTCGTCTACTTTACTGATGTATTTATCGGTCAGTTTTTGAACTTCTTCTTCACCTTCATAGCGGCTGTCTTCAGGGAGCGATTCACTCTGAACGGTTTTTTTTATTTCGTCATTGGCATCCCTGCGGTTGTTTCTGATACTGATACGTGCCTTCTCAGCAACATCTTTGGCATGTTTTACCAGTTCTTTCCGCCTCTCTTCTGAAAGCATTGGTAAAGGGATACGAATAATTGAACCGTCGTTATTGGGATTCAGTCCCAGTCCGGCCGACATAATCGCTTTTTCAATATCTTCCATTACAGATTTGTCGTAGGGCTGGACGGTGAGAAGCCGGGGTTCTGGTGCCGCTACAGTAGCAAGCTGGTTAAGCGGGGTTTGAGAACCGTAATAATCCACTTTCACCTGGTTGAGAAGTGATGGGTTTGCTTTCCCGGCGCGGATTACGGCAAATTCATTTTTGCAAAAGGCGACAGCCTCGGCCATACTTTCACCGGCCGCGTCGATGATGAGTTGTAATTCTTCGGGAATCATAAGTTTAGAATATTTTTAAGTTTTAGTTCCAGAATACGGATCGATGAATAATAGCCATCGGCAACATCAAATTTAACAAAACTACATTTTATCCCAAACAACTGTTGTGCCTACCGAAGTGTCTTTGTTTACTACTTTTATCAGGTTGCCCTCTTCGTTCATGTTGAAAACAATAATAGGTGTTTTATTGTCACGGCAAAGTGTAAAAGCAGTAAGGTCCATCACATCAAGCCTTCGGTTGAGAACTTCGTCGCCATCAATGATATCGAACTTCTCTGCATTATCGTTTTTTTCAGGGTCAGAATCGTAAATCCCGTCCACACGTGTTCCCTTCAGAATAACTTCCGATTCAATTTCTATGGCTCTGAGTGAAGCTGCGGTATCGGTAGTAAAGTACGGATTACCGGTTCCTGCTCCGAAAATTATTACACGGCCTTTTTCGAGATGGCGAATTGCGCGTCGCCGGATGTATGGCTCGGCAATCTCTTCCATTCGGATGGCACTCATCAGCCGGGTATGCACCCCTTTTCGTTCGAGAGCATCCTGCAGGGCCATACTGTTTATCATGGTAGCAAGCATTCCCATATAGTCTCCTTGTACACGGTCCATGCCTTCTGTCGCTCCCCGAACCCCCCTGAAAATATTCCCTCCGCCAATAACAATAGAAACTTCAATGCCCATGTGCTGGAGAGATTTGATTTCATTTGCGTAATGCGAAAGCATCTTTGCATCAATTCCGTGCCCCTGTTCACCGAGAAGAGCCTCGCCGCTCAGTTTCAATAAAATTCGCTTATAATGGTCAGCCAAAATGATAGAAGTTTAATGGGTTAAAAGAACTGTTTTGAAAAAGTTTGCTCAAAGGTATCAACCTTTCGTTTCATAAACCATGTAAAAACGAAGCTGGCAAAATAAAGCCAAAAAAAAAGCCACCTGAACAGGCAGCTTTTTTTGAGAAAATGAATTTAAGATTCACCAAGTTGAATACGGTGGAACGACCTCACTGTGGGGGCGTTGTTCTGTTTCAGGTAGTCCTGAACAGAAATACCGTTGTCTTTTACGAATTTTTGTTCGAGAAGCACCCGTTCTTCATAGAACCGGCGAAGCTTGCCTTTGGCGGCCTTTTCTGCGATATCTGCAGGTTTGCCCTCATTAATGAGCTGCTCTTTTGCAATCTCGAGTTCTTTTTCTACGACGGTAGCATCCACACCATCACGGGTAACGGCAATCGGGTTCATCGCTGCAATCTGCATTGCTACATCTTTTGCAATCGTTTCATCATCAATGCTGCTTTCGAACTCTACAATTACACCAAGCTGGTTGCCGGGGTGGATGTAATCAACCAGTGTGCCGGTGGTATTTATGTAAACCACTTTGCTGATTTCGATCTTCTCACCTATTTTTCCAACCATCTCTTCAAGATGCTTTTCAATAGAAAGGCCGTCAATTTCGATATTTTGAAGTTCAGAGATTGAGCCGGCCTCATTATCGAAAGCCGTTTTCAGAAATGCCTGGGCTTTAGCCTGGAAATCATCATTACGCGCTACAAAGTCAGTTTCACAGTTTAGTTCGATCGCTGAAGCTTTTGAGCGGTCATCACTCAGTTTAATCAGAATCAGGCCCTGATTAGCTTCACGGTCAGCCCGTTTTTCGGAAACTTTCTGGCCTTTTTTACGGAGAATTTCAACCGCTTTGTCAAAATCACCGTCGGCTTCGGTGAGGGCTTTTTTGCAATCCATCATGCCTGCGCCAGTAGCCTCGCGTAGTTTCATAACATCTTTTGCGCTGATACTCATATCTAAAATAGTTTGTCAATTATGGGTTTGCAGATTATTCTTTCTCGGAATCGTCTTCTGTTTTTTCTGCTTTTTCGGCTGGTTTAGCCTCTTTCTTCTCGTCGCTTTGCGAATCATCCGAAGAAGCTTCTTGTTCCTGGTCTGAATCGCCAGATTCATCATCAGATTTTTTTCTGCGGCGTTTTCTGCGTTTTACTTTCACAGTTACGTCATCTTCAGACTTTTGACCCTTGCTTTCGTCTGATGATACCTTGGCTTCTTCTGCGGCCTGTTCCATCAGTTCTTCTTCTTTCATTGCTTCTCGCTCGGCATTTCCTTCAATGATGGCATCGGCAACCAGCGAAGTAACAAGCTGAATAGTTCGGGCTGAGTCGTCATTAGCGGGTACAATGTAATCGGGTATGTCCGGATCGCTGTTGGTATCCACCATCGCAATAATCGGGATATTCAATTTTACAGCTTCATTGATGGCAATATGTTCCTTAATAGTATCTACAACGAAAACAGCACCGGGCAGTCGTGTCATGTTAGCGATACCGCCGAGAGTCTGCTCCAGCTTAATACGTTCGCGTTCGAGCATCAGTCCCTCTTTTTTGGTGAGTTCATCGAACGTTCCGTCTTGTTTCATTTTTTCGATCTCTTCCATTCGCGAAATACTTTTGCGGACGGTACTGAAATTCGTGAGCATTCCGCCCAGCCAGCGGTGTGTAACAAAAGGCATTCCACAGCGAATTGCCTCGGTTTTGATGATCTCCTGAGCCTGTTTTTTGGTTCCTACAAAAAGAATGGTTTTGCCGGAGCGGGAAAGTTTTGCAACCTCTTCAAGAGCTTCTGTGAGGTACTGTTCGGTTTTTTTGAGATCGATAATGTGGATCCCATTGCGGGCCATAAAGATGAATTCTTTCATCTTTGGGTTCCATCGGCGGGTAAGGTGACCAAAATGGGCACCGGACTTTAGTAGTTCTTCTACTGATGCAGCTTTAGGCATAATTCAGATATGTGTATGTTTGAGTTTGTCCTCTACACAGGTCATTCCCTTGCGCCAATCCCGATATGTATATATTTAATATCGGAACACCCAACGAAGAGTCGCTGTGTATGTGTGATTGAGTTTTGTGATTCGTGTAATGGTTATTTACTAACAGAAACAACCATAAATAAAAATTACCGCTTGGAGAACTGGAATCTCTTGCGGGCTTTGGGCTGTCCGTATTTTTTACGTTCAACCATGCGATCGTCTCTCGTAAGAAGTCCGTGTTCTTTCAGAACAGAGTGCTTGTCTTCGTTGAGATCATCTAAAGCACGTGCAAGTGCAAGAGAGACGGCTCCGGCCTGGCCGGTAACACCGCCGCCGCGAACGGTAACTTTAATGTCGTAATTTCCATCAAGATCGGTGACGGTAAGCGGAAGTTTGGCAATGTTGAGCCTTGCTTTTGTATTGAAGTGATCTTCAATCTGCTTTCCGTTTACAATAAAGCTGCCGCTTCCATTTTTAATGTACAAACGTGCTGTGGAGGTTTTTCGTCGACCGATATAATTTTCTTGTGCCATGACTGACGTTTAAATCTCTTTAATTTCAGGTTGTTGTGCTGTGTGGGGATGTACCGGGCCGGCATAAACGCGAAGGTTTGTTAATAGCTTTCTGCCAAGCCTGTTTTTGGGGAGCATGCCCCGAACGGCACGGGTAACCAGCGAAGTAGGATCCTTGGCCAGCATGTCTGCGGCTGAGGTAAACTTCTCACCACCGGGGTAACCGGTGTGGCGGAAATAGAGCTTGTCGGTCATTTTCTTACCCGATAAAGCCACCTTTTCTGCGTTGATCACAATTACATTGTCGCCGGCATCGATATGAGGAGTAAATTCCGGTTTGCGTTTTCCTCTTATAATGGATGCAACTTCACTGCTCAGCCTACCCAATGGCTTGTCTTCAGCATCAATCAGAACCCACTTTTTGTCAACAGTGGATGGTGTTGCATTGTATGTTTTATTACTAATCGTATTCACGGATCTCTTTGTTTAATTCTGCAAAATTGATAAGTCGAAAAAAATAAGGGGAAATATTATGGATTGCAATATTAAAAACAGATTCTTTATCCTTCTGAAGCGATTTATTGAGCAAGAATAGTAATAATCAGAGAGAATAGGCTCAAATTCAAAAGATATTTCCCGAAAAAAGCCTTATTTTTCAAAGCTGAATAAAAAAAGTTTTTAAACTGAAAATCCAACAGAGGAAAGATTTATGACAACCAAAAACCCACTCTTACAAACAAAAATACCTTTTAATACGGGTTCAGGCGAAGCTCATCTCTACAGCCTGAAAAAATTAGAAGATTTGGGTTACGGCAAAATAAGTAAACTGCCTTTTACGATTAAAATTTTACTTGAAGCCGTTCTGAGAGAGTACGACGGCTACGCCATTACTCAGGATGACGTCAAAATTCTGGCCGATTATAATGCAAAAAATCCTGTCGGAGAAGTTCCATTTAAACCATCGCGTGTAGTACTTCAGGATTTTACCGGGGTACCCGCAGTTGTAGATCTTGCTGCGCTGCGTTCTGCTATGAATGAGATGGGAGGAAATCCACAGTCCATAAACCCACAGGTGCCGGTAGACCTGGTGATTGACCACTCTGTCCAAGTGGATATGTTTGGACAGGAATACGCTTTTATGTTCAATGTAGAACGGGAGATGGAGCGTAATCGCGAGCGTTACGAATTTTTGAAGTGGGGTAAAGAAGCGTTTAATAATTTCCGGGTGGTACCTCCGGGCCGCGGAATTGTTCACCAGGTAAACCTTGAGTACCTGGCAAAGGGCGTGTTTACCCGTAAGGAGGATGACGGGACCACAGTCGCATATCCGGATACATTGGTGGGAACAGACTCTCATACCACAATGATTAATGGCCTGGGAATCCTGGGCTGGGGAGTTGGCGGAATTGAAGCGGAAGCCGCCATGCTTGGTCAACCGATTTATATGCTTGTTCCCGAAGTTGTTGGAGTGAAACTCACCGGAAAGCTGCGTGAAGGTATCACTGCAACCGACCTTACACTTACTGTTACCGAAATGCTGCGTCGCCATGGGGTGGTCAGCAAATTTGTTGAATTTTTTGGTCCCGGCCTAAGCAACATGAGTCTTCCAGACCGTGCCACAATTGCAAATATGTCGCCTGAATATGGTGCGACAATGGGCTTTTTCCCAATCGATAAGGAAGCTTTACGATATATGAGCCGGACCGGCCGCCCTGAAGAACTGGTGAAACTTGTTGAAGCATACACCAAAGAGCAGGGGCTCTTCCGTACAGATGATACGCCTGATCCAGAATTTACCGAAGTTCTGGAACTCGACCTCGGTGATGTGGAAACCTCCCTTGCCGGGCCGAAGCGTCCGCAGGACAGGATTACGTTACCGAACATGAAAAAAACATTTGAAGCTTCCCTTACAAGCAATGATCCAACGATGGGTTTTAACCTCACACAGGAGAAACTTGCAAACAAAGGGGTGTTTAAAAATGGCCAGACTATTGATATGAAACATGGCGATGTGGTGATAGCTGCAATCACAAGCTGTACTAACACATCGAATCCGAGTGTGATGCTGGGTGCAGGAATCATTGCTAAAAAAGCGGTAGAAAAAGGAATGAAAGTTCCTCCTTATGTTAAAACATCGCTGGCTCCCGGCTCTCGTGTTGTAACTGAATATCTGAATGAAGCCGGCCTGACCGATTTTATGGATCAGCTTGGATTTAACCTTGTTGGTTACGGCTGCACCACCTGTATCGGGAACTCCGGCCCGCTGCCCGAAGCAGTAGAAAATGCTGTTAAAGAAGGCGACCTGATTGTTGCCGGGGTGCTTTCCGGAAACCGGAACTTCGAAGGCCGTATCCACCCTTATGTGAAAGCTAATTATCTCGCATCTCCGCCGCTTGTTGTTGCATATGCCCTTGCCGGTACCGTGGATATTGATCTTGCCAATGAACCGCTCGGAAAAGACAAAGAAGGAAACGATGTATACCTGCGTGATGTCTGGCCTACAACCGATGAGATCGCCGAATTCCTCGATAACGCTATTCGTCCCGAGCTTTTTGACAAAATGTACAGCGATATTTTTGAGTCTGAAGCGTGGGACAAAATCCCGGTTGGCGGAGGTGAACTGTATGAGTGGAAAGAAGAATCTACCTACATTCAGGAGCCTCCCTTCTTTAAAGGAATGGGTGAAACACCCGAACCTATCCGCCCGATTACAGGAGCTAAAGCACTGGTTAAGGTGGGTGATTCCATCACCACAGACCATATTTCACCTGCGGGTAACATCAAAGCAGACAGCCCGGCCGGTAAATACCTGATCGAGAACGGGGTTGAAGAAAAGGATTTTAACTCATACGGGTCACGCAGAGGAAATGACCGTGTGATGACCCGCGGAACATTTGCCAATGTTCGGTTCAAAAACCAGCTTGCTCCGGGTACTGAAGGAGGCTTTACGAAATACCATCCGACCGGCGAGGTCACCACAATTCATGATGCCGCTGAACGCTACAAAAAAGAGGGGACTCCCCTTGTAGCACTGGCCGGAAAAGAGTATGGTACCGGTTCTTCACGAGACTGGGCAGCAAAAGGAACGATTCTGCTGGGTGTGAGAGCTGTAATCGCCGCTTCGTACGAACGAATTCACCGGTCGAACCTGGTTGGAATGGGTGTTCTGCCACTTCAGTTTGCAGACGGTGAAAGCCATGACAGTCTCGGACTGGATGGTTCAGAAACTTTCAATATTAAGATTGATGACAATCTGAAGCCACGGCAAACTGTAAAAGTAACGGCGAAAAAAGCGGATGGCTCCGTTCTTGAGTTCGATACTGTTTGCCGGATCGATACTCCCGTTGAGATCGACTACTTCCGAAACGGAGGCATTCTTCACAAAGTTCTCCGCGATTATATTGAAGAAGACAAAAAACAGCGAAGTTAATTTCTATTTCTAAATTTCGCGGCAGGCTGTACAGGCATGCCGCGAATTTTTTTTTAACCCGGTTCAATGCCGGGTTTTTTATTGTGGAGAAACAAAGCAGAAACAATGAACAATCAGATTTTATTGATCGACTGTCCCGACAGAAAAGGGCTGGTGTATAACATTACAAAGCTTGTGTACAGCCGGGATCTGAATATCATCAGCAACCAGGAGTTTGTGGATACGGCTGCCAACCATTTCTTCATGAGAACGGTGATAGACGGGAATTCTCTGGATGCCGAATTCAAGCAGCAACTTGTGGATGTATTACCGGATGAAGCCAATATCCGGCTTACGGTTATAAAAAAACGCCCGGTGGTGATTCTGGCCACCAAAGAACCTCATTGTCTTGGAGATCTTCTTCTTCGAAATACCTACGGTGAACTGCCCTGTGATATAAAAGCTGTGATCAGCAATCATACCCACCTTCAAAGCTTGGTGGAGTCGTTTGGGATTCCTTATCATCATGTGCCGGTGGGGGTGCTGAGCCGGGAAGATCATGAACGAAAAGTAGACCAATTTATCAGGAAGTACACTCCCGAATATCTGGTTCTTGCCAAATATATGCGCATTTTTAGCCCGAAAATGGTTCGAAACTATCCGAACCGGATCATCAATATTCACCACTCCTTTTTACCGGCGTTTATCGGGGCTTCCCCTTATCAGCAGGCGTATAACAGAGGGGTGAAGATAATCGGTGCAACATCACATTTTGTGACTGAAAAACTGGATCAGGGGCCGATAATATCGCAAGACGTGATTCCTGTAAATCATACCTACACGGCTGAAGATATGGCAAGTGCGGGGCGTGATGTGGAAACCAATGTTCTGGCGAAAGCATTAAAACTTGTTCTGGAAGAGCGCGTGTTTATTTTCGAAGATAAAACAGTAGTTTTTGAATAAACCGCTATACCTTCCCGGAATGATAAAATCTTTGCGGAAGATATTCGTATTTTATGCTTCCGTTTTTTTACAAACTTACTTGAAAAACTGAATCATCACATTAATGCTCACAACAATCGAGACCGATAAAGATATTAAAAAGACAGAACTCCCCAGCGGACTAAAAGTTGCCACCGAAAAGATCGACAGTGTGAAAAGTGTATCTGTTGGAATCTGGGTGAAAACCGGCAGCCGTAACGAAACTGATGAACAAGCAGGAATCACACACTTCCTGGAACACATGCTTTTCAAGGGAACTGAAAAACGCACTTCTTATGATATTGCCCAGAGCATGGAATCTGTGGGCGGTTACCTGAATGCTTTTACTTCCACTGAGTACACCTGCTACTATTCCCGATGTCTCGATACCAAGCTGGAGAAAGCACTGGATGTGCTGAGTGATATGGTGCGCTATTCACAGTTTCCCGAAGAAGAACTTGAAAAAGAGAAAAAGGTGGTGCTCGAAGAGATGAAGATGTATCGGGACAGCCCGGATGATGTTATTTTTGAAGAATTCAGCGGTCAGGTGTTTCAGAATCATCCCATCGGCAGGCCGGTCATTGGTCACGAAGAGACGGTTTCAGAATTTAAAAGGCAACAGCTTTTTGATTACATGGCCGACCGTTATCAGCCCGATAATCTACTTGTTGCAGTGGCAGGTCATGTTGAACACGACCGGGTGATTGACCTGGTGGGCGAACTGCTGAATCACAACGGCTCCAAAAAAACGGTAAATCCTGAACAACCACTGCCTGGTTATGAAGTAACGCAAAAAGAGGTGACCAAGCCGATTGAGCAGACCCACATGATTTTGGGCCGCCGTGCACTCAATTACAATCATCCTGATAAATATCTGCTGCTGCTGGCCAATACTATTTTAGGAGGGGGAATGAGTTCTCGCCTCCACCAGAATATTCGTGAAAAATATGGATACTGTTACTCCATTGGTCCGTTTAATCAGTCGTATGTGGATTCAGGCCTTTTTGGAGTGTACATTGGCACCGACAGAGAATATGTGCCGCACGTGCGCGAACTGATCACCAAAGAGTTCGAGCGGATTCAATCCGAAAAAGTAGGGGAAAAAGAGCTGAGTGAAGCCAAGGCGCAGTTGAAGGGAAAGCTGCTTCTATCCCAGGAAAATACCAGCAACCGGATGACCCGCCTCGCCAAGAGTGAACTCTATTTCAACCGGTTTGTTACCCTGGATGAATTGGTTGAAAATATTGATGCGGTATCCCGGGAAGATCTGCTTCGTTTTTCCGAAGAGTTTTTTAATCCAAAGGTTTTTTCCGAAACACTACTGATACCAGAAAAAGTGTAAAAAGTACGTTGCACAAGTACTGAAATCTAGTGTCGTGTCAAGTTTAAAGTTTTGGGGTTTATGTGAACTAAAGATTCTGAGGCTGTCCAAGAAGTGAGTTTCAAGATCTCAGAACCTAAAATTTTTGAGTTTGTCAAGGTGTTGAAAAAGAGCACCCCTCCTTGCGGCGTGTTTTTCGCCGGAGGGAGGGGATGGGTCAGAAAAGACCGGGACTTGTTAATTCCTAAATAATTTAGGCAGGTTTTAAATGATTTTGTCTTTTTGGACAGCCTCACTTTTCTAATCACCCGATACCAGATCGATGACATGACACTATCAGATATTCGGTTTCAAGAACCGATACTCAAAATTTCAATAGTAAATTCCACTTATGACCACAATCAAACAACTTTCTGATCATCAAGATGAAATTGTAACCCTGAAAGGCTGGCTCTATAATATCCGCAGCAGTAAAGCGATTCATTTTCTGGAAGTTCGAGACGGAAGCGGCCTGTGCCAGGCTATTGTTGCGGCGGATGATGTTTCTGATGAAGTATTTGAAGCAGCCGGTACATTAAAACAGGAGAGCTCGCTCGAAATTACCGGAAAGGTGGTGAAAGATGACAGAAGTATCGGTGGATATGAACTGCATGCAACCGATCTGAAGATTGTTCAGATTGCTGAGAATTATCCGATTACACCGAAAGAACATGGTGTCGAATTTTTAATGAATAACCGCCATCTCTGGCTGCGAAGCCGGCGACAATGGGCCGCTATGCGGGTTCGGAATGAAATTGTTTTTGCCATTCACACCTTTTTTCAGGGGAGAGGTTTTATGCAGTTGGATTCTCCGATATTTACAGGAAATGCTGCTGAAGGAAGCACGACTCTTTTTGAAACGGACTATTTCGAAGAGAAAGCCTATCTTGCACAAACCGGGCAGCTTTACGGTGAGGCGATGGCAATGGCACACGGGTTGATTTATACCTTTGGTCCCACATTCCGAGCAGAGAAATCGAAAACCAGGCGCCACCTTACCGAGTTCTGGATGATTGAGCCTGAAATGGCCTATTACGATCTGAAAATGAATATGGACCTGGCAGAAGATATGATCAAAGCAATCGTAAAAACCGTACTTGAAAAGTGTGATGATGAACTCGAGATACTTGAACGCGATACTTCTGTATTGGAAAAAGTAGCAGTACAGCCGTTTGAGCGAATGACCTACTCCCAGGCTGTCGAAAAACTTATTAGTGATGAAACCGCCTCTATGCTTGACCAAATGGCCGAAGACCGTAAGCTGGAGCTGAAAGATATTACAAATGAGAGTGAAGAGATTAAAAAAGAACATGGTTCTGCGAAAAAGTGGCGAAAGACTCAAATAGACCAGCGTATTAAAGAGATTTCTGTTCGAATTGATCAGATTGAAGAAGACCTCAGAAATATTCCGTCATGGAAGGAGTCAGCTCGTAACTTTCAGTGGGGCAACGATTTTGGCGGAAGTGACGAAACTGTTTTGATGATGCAGTTTGATGTGCCGCTCATTGTAACCCATTGGCCGGCTGAAATAAAGGCTTTTTATATGAAGAGGGATGAGACCGATAAATTGGTTTTGGGAATGGATATTCTTGCACCGGAAGGGTATGGCGAAATTGTGGGCGGCAGCCAGCGGGAAGATGATTTGGCAACTCTCGAAAAACGGATTAAAGAAGAGGGACTTGAGAAAGAGGTTTTTGAGTGGTATCTGGATCTTCGCAGGTACGGTTCTGTACCCCATTCCGGCTATGGCCTGGGCCTCGAAAGAACAGTGGCGTGGATTTGCGGTCTTACACACGTGAGAGAAACCATACCATTCCCCCGAATGCTGGGGAGATTACGGCCCTGATCAAAACCTGAAGTGCACATTCTGCCGACAAGAGCTTTTTTCTGCTCAGACAAAAAAGTTTGTTTATGATTGAATTGTGACAGAAGTGGATTTGCAGAGGGTGGATTATAAGCAAGGGAGCAAAAAAAATTTACGATATTAGCAACTGGTACAGGTCCGATCGATTAAATTCAAAGAAACTTGAAAAATTTGAGTTCGATCTATGAATTTGAAAAAAAGTCTGCCCTTCTTGCCCCGAGGGATCACTATGTAGAAAAGGAGGGGACTTACTGGTTGCCAAATTTAAAGAAATTATTACGAACTCACGTTAAAAAAACAGTTGCCACCGCTATCCCGATCTGCTTTCTTTTAATGTCAATGATTCAATTCGGCCAATACAAATCTGAAGTTTGAATTTAACCTGGCCCTGACAAACCAATCAGGCCAATAGAAACTGAACAGCCTGCACATCTGGCTCGATTCGATTGATTTAATGTCGGATTATAAACTTATCGCCTGCCTTTCCGGGAATCTGTCTGTATTACGTATTCAAGTATAAGCAGAAACCTTTGGATCTGGAATATCAGCAAGATTTAATAATTACAGTGATTCGTAATTATGCTAAATCGGTTGTTTGATCCTGGGTTATAATCAGGTAAGAATAAAAAAATTATATAATTATGATTAAATCAAGAACTTTTAAAGCAGCGAGATATTTTATTGTTTGTATGATCGCATTTGCAGCAACAGGATGCCAGGAAACAACCTTGGTTGATTATCAACAACATCAAAAGCCGGAAAGTATAGTGATGAACCAGGAATTTTTCTTCAATCCTGATGATTTTAAAAATGAAGGTGCATTTGTAACAATCTGGAAGTCAGACAATCCGGGAAATTCAAACCCGGACCAGGTAACCATTCCCGTTGACCCGAATGAAACCTACCTCTATGATATTTATTGGGAAGATGTTTCGGATGAAACCATCAACAATACATTGGCTGAACAGACAGGTGAAACCACCATTACATTTCCCGCACCCGGTACCTACCGGTTGGAGATTACAGGAACGTTTCCCCGTATTTTATTCACCCTTGCTAATATCGAAGAAGCTCAAAAAATTCTTTCTGTCCAGCAGTGGGGAGCTATTGAGTGGACATCCATGCAGTTGGCATTTTATGGAGCATCCAATCTTATTGTGGAAGCGGTGGATGCGCCTGATTTATCCGGTGTAACATCGTTATACGGCATGTTCAGAGAGGCTTCTTCATTAAACAGTGATTTTGATCACTGGGATGTATCAGGTATTGAAGATATGAGTGAGTTATTTACAGATGCCTCATCCTTCAATGGCAATATTGATAACTGGGATGTATCGAATGTAACTGAAATGCGAAATATGTTTACCGGGGCACATTCATTTAACCGGGATATCGGCAGTTGGGATGTTTCAAATGTAACGAACATGGGATTTATGTTTCAGAGCGCAAGTGTATTTAACCAGGATATTGGTGGCTGGGATGTTAGTTCGGTTACAAATTTCAGAGGCATGTTCGTGAATGCAGTTTCATTCAACCAGGATATAGGCAGCTGGGACGTTTCCAGTGCATTAGATATGGCAATGATGTTCAGGAATGCCCAACAATTTAACCGGGATATTGGTGGCTGGGATGTAAGCAGCGTTACAAATATGTCTGGTATGTATGCTGCGGCAATTTCATTCAATCAGGATATCGGTGGCTGGGATGTTTCATCAGTAACGGATATGTCCGAAATGTTCCAAGTTGCTTTCGAATTTAATCAGGATTTGGGTGACTGGGATGTTGGTTTGGTGACTGACTTCAGGCGAATGTTCGAGAGCGCAAGTATATTTAACCGGGATATTGGCGGTTGGGATGTTTCCAGTGCAATAGACATGGAATTGATGTTCAACATAGCCGATCAATTTAACCAAGATATCTCGGGGTGGAATGTCAGCAATGTTATAAATATGATTGCAATGTTTCGAAGTGCTTCTTCATTCAACCAGGATATTGGCGGCTGGGATGTTTCATCAGTAACGGATATGGCCGAAATGTTCAAAAATGCTTTTGATTTTAATCAGGACCTGGGCGGATGGATTATCAGCAATGTTATTGATATGGCCGGAATGCTGGACGGTACAGCATTGTCCGTTGAAAATTACGATGCAACACTCATTGGCTGGGAGAATCAGATAGTTCAAAGCGATGTGGAATTGGGAGCACAGGGCCTGGAATATTGTGATGGAGCGACAGCCCGGCAGTCTCTGATTGATAATAACGACTGGCAGATTTCAGGTGATTCCATTGCAGAAGGTTGCGGTACCGTCGACACATCATTGAGAATTGTGGAAGTATCATTTCCGCAGATTAATTGTTTTTTCGATCCCTCATGTACCATTATCGTTGATGATTTTACGGATGCCATTCAACCGCCAGGATACAGTCCCGGAGGATTTTTGCAAAGCCGAAACTTTCCACAAGGGGTATCGGATGCGCTCGGAGAAGGCCTTTATGCCTATCTCTACAGGGTAGATTTAACAACCGTAAGAGGAAGGGCTATCTGTGTAAAAACCCTCAGTGTTGATTTTGGGCCGGTTGAACAACTGGATTATAATGGAGATGGTACTCTGGATCATGTATTTGTAGGAACAGAAGGAGGCCTTGGTTCGGTAGTACCGGAAAGTGCTGAACAGGAAGGAAGTTTGATTACATTTACATTTGAAGGTCAGGGAGTTTGTCCGGGCAGAGGCCGAACAGATGGCGAAACCAGTTACTTTTTTGGGTTGGCTTCTGAAAATGATTTTGAATCATCAACGGCAACGATCGGCTTAAGTAACGGAAGGGAATTGAGAGTTACTGCCCGGACACCACAATAGTTGTAATTCCAAATAAATTCCAATCATGCTTTGAAACGAAGTGTGATTGGAATTTTAAGTATTTCATTCGATCTGTTTTTTGTGTTTATTTATTTACAGAGCTTTTCTTGCCGATAACCAACCACACTTGCCATGAAACCAACACCAGGCTTCTCAGTATGTTGGGTGATGATGGTTTTTCTCACCTTCGGATGGATAACTACATCCTGCGATATACCAGATGATGAAATTACGGGCATCATTCTGGAACCAATTCAACCTGTTTTTGATGCTGATTCACCAACCCAAGCTATTGGCGGGAGCAGCGAGCAAATGCTTGCCCAAACCTTTACGGTTGAAAGGGATGGAAACCTGGCCGGGGTTTATCTCCCGATTGGCTGCTCTGATGGCACACTTGAAATAGAAATCCGCAATGTTGAAGACGACATTCCCGGCTCCACACTGCTTGCCGAAAATTCGTTTGTAGCAGATGACATCAGGTCGGGAGTTGGTGTTTTTGAGCGTCTCCGTTTTCCGGAAGTTTCGGTTACTGCTGGTCAGCAACTATCATTTGTACTGAAAAATGAGACCGGTTCATGCGGTATGAGTCGTGCCCCGACGGGCGATTCGTACACTGGAGGCGAAGCATATTTCGATGCACGTCCCAACGAACCCGGCTGGAGGCCGCTTACTATCGGCACCGGAATTCACGACCTGGTTTTTCTGATGGTGATGGAGCTGGAATAATTATTAGATATAATTATTAAGTCCTGAGTTTTGAGAACTACAAAGGAGTGAGGATTCAGGGCATTAAAATTATATGACAAATGAAGCCATATTTCCGGTTCGATCCCTGGATTACGTATTAAAAAGAGAGAGGGAATGCTCCAATAAGAGATGCTGGCATTGTCTGAATGAAATCTCAATTTAAAGATCTATATGATGGGTATAAATGAAATAAAAACACGTTTTATTCTGATAATTCCATTCATTGTTGCTGTGGCAATAGTTGGTATTTCTTGTGAAGGCCCGGCAGGTCCGCAAGGTGAAACAGGCCCTGAAGGTCCGCAAGGCCCGGTTGGTCCGGCCGGAGCCGGAGGTACAGTAATGTTAGCCGGAGAGGGAGTACCATCCCAAAACACAGGAGGAACGGGAGATTTTTATCTGGACCTGACTTCAGGCAATCTGTACGGGCCAAAAGCGGATGAAGGCTGGGGAGAGCCACTCAATTTGAAGGGTTCCCAGGGAGAGGATGGGCAAGATGGGCAGGATGGAGAAGATGGACAGGATGGTGCGGATGGATTTGATGGAAAAGATGGCAGCCAGATTTATGCAGGAGATGGTGCGCCGGTAAACAGCCTGGGCGAGGTAGGAGATTATTACCTTGACAGAGATAACTATCATCTCTACGGGCCTAAAACAGAAAGCGGCTGGGGAGCACCATTAGACCTGCAAGGCCCACCGGGTACTGCTAACGTTTTTTATTCAGGCTGGCTCGAGATAGAATGGAATTCACTGGATAACCCCAACTGGAAACAGATGTCCATAGATGAACCGGCTGTAACGGAAGAGCTGCTGGAATCGGGTATCATATTGATGTATGTAAGGGATGTCGGTCCACAGATTTTTGCACTTCCATTTGTTGAGATGGTTCATTCGTACAGGTTTTTTGCTTATCCGGGCACTATTGTATTGGTGGCAAGATCTACGGATGGATCAGAAGTTGACGCTGACTGGATTACACATGTGCGCTATGTGCTGATTCCCGGGGGCACTTCTCTGAAAGTAATGGATTCATTTTGGAAAGATTACGAGCAGGTTCGAGAGTACTTTGGCCTGTCCGATTAACTATCCTCGTGTATTGAATAAAAATGAATGGAGAAAAGTGACATTCCAATTTTTTTTTGGAAACTAAAGAATAAAATAACATGAAAACAAAACTCATACTATCAACCATACTACTTCTTTTTGTGTGCATGTTAGCTTGCAGCGACAATCCAGTTCACAATGATGAAGAAGATTTCGGAGTTTGCGAGCCGGGGCCCTATTTTACTCATCTGCCTGTGGATGAAGAGCAAATAGACTATTTCCTTGTATTAGGTCAGTTTGGGATACCGGGGGATATTTTTCCGCGTGGTCAAACAGGGTTGCAGCTTAAGAGAAATGAACTGACACCAGTATATGCAGTTGGTGATATTAATATTGTATTTGTGGAAAGTACACGTTGGCTCAGTTCCCCATTTCGGGAAGGGCATACTGATTACACCATTTCCTTTGAAATTCCTGATTGCCGTGTCATATTCGGGAATTATGAGCACATAGATCAGCTTATACCCGATCTTGAAGAATATTTAGCTGACTCTGAATGTGAAATCTATTCAACTGAATCAGAAACTGTAGAAGCTTGTGGGACAAGAGTCAATATTCCTGTTACAGCCGGAACTGTTATTGGGCATGCGGGAGGATTCATTACAGGGCTTGATTTCGACTTGTTTGACAGGCGGATAACATTTGACTATGTAGTGTCTTTAAGAAAACACCTTCTTTTTAAGAAAAATCCAAATTTTTTCTGTCGATTTTCAGTGTGGATATATAGCGATGGATGTTTTTGGTCTGCAATCAGAGCTGATGGTTGAGAACTGGCCCTGGCAAGGTGA
>JAFIFB010000083.1 GCA_020832285.1 Balneolaceae bacterium | reverse complement strand
GCAACCCGCAACCCGCAACCCGCAACCCGCAACCATATTATAAACAGTCTTTAATCCGTAAAATTATGATCAAAAAGACTTGATTCAATCCGCTGAAATCTCATTCAGCCAGTTCACTACTTCGTCCTGCTGTGTGGAGGTGAATCGGGTAAAATCGAACGGAGCTGAAAATTGAAGGTTTTCAGAGACGTTCAATAAATCGAAGACGGTTGAGATCTGTTCCATGCTTTTTCTCACGTTTTCAAAATCGGCGTGTCTGTCCAGTTCCGGAGCAATGACCATCAAAGGCCGGGGTGCAATGGCAGAAAGAATTTCGGGGAAGTCCACCGATATTCGGCCGGGTTCATCCAGAAAAAAACCGAGCCGGGGCAGCAGCCCGTGCAGATGAGAATAGGCCTTGATGCCTTCTACATCACCGGTAGCATTTCGGAGCGGTGTAAAGGCTCCTGAAACGGCAGTAGCGGCAATCCGCTCATCCAGTGCGGAGGTGAAGAGGCTCACCGTGCCCCCGAGGGCAAATCCCGAAAGAAAAATTTGTTCGTTATCAATAAATTCGAGGCTCTCAAGGGCATCCACAGCGGCGCGGGTGTCTGTTACCATTTTGCCAAGCTTAGACCAGTGCGGGTACCGATCATAAAAGTAGGTTCCTTCTTCAATTCGTGTCCCAAACCCGATCAAATCCATCGCAAAAACCGCGATTCCTTTTGAAAGGAAATTATCAAACAGGGAACTCAACTGGCCATCATAACCGGTATTGGAATATTTGTGAAGAAAGATCACGACAGGCAGTTTTCCATTTTCACGGGTTTTCATCTCTCCGTTTTCATCGGAGGGATAATAGAGCGCACCGTTCAGATATTCTCCCACGGCGTTATATGGAGCGATATACTGCATTCTGCCGTTGCTTACACGCGGCCTGTTGAGAAAGCTGTTCACATAATCGGCACCGTTGTGCAGACTCCCAACGGGTTTGGCTGAAATTCGGGGCGGTGCCTCACCAAGCAGCCAGTTGATTTGTGATTGGATCACCTCTCTATTTTGAAGCCATTCACCGGATGTTGAAATGGCGTTTCCCTGTTCATCGGAAAGCAGCGTCTGACCAGCCGGGATTTCAGGAAAATCATGCGGATCGATCACTTCCCCGCTCAGATCCTTCCACTTTTCAAAGGAGTAATCATAATAGATTTTGTTTTCCTGTGGAATGGATGATCTGCCAAACTGAAGATCCAGCCAATCTATGTAAGCCTCCATGTCGCGGGATTCAATGTCGTGATCACCATCCCGCATCCTTATCCCCAGCTTTTCTGGGACTTCCAGAAATTCGTAAACGTCGCGCAGGGAGTGATACATCTGTTCGACGGCCCATGCATCTCCGCCGCCTCCTTCCCTGATCGAGGTGCTCAAAAGTAAGGAGTTCGGTGCAATCAGTGCGATGAGGGAATTCTGATCAATCGGCAGTTTGTGTTCCCGCCCCGTGTAAAAACGAAGCCTGGGATGAAGCCACTGCGGACGAATTGATGTAAGCAGATCGATCGATTCGTTAGAGTGGCGGTCATCGGTGTAACGGTAGGGGAATTCGCCCCCTGTACCCCCGCTGCTGCTGATTACTGCAGTGATTCTGTCATCAAATGCGGCTGCGAGCAGCGAGGTTTTGGTGTAACGGGAGTGGCCGGTGAGGGCAATTTTAGAATGGTCTGCGGAATCAAGTGTATAGATATAATCCACGGCTCTATGTGCACCCCAGGCACGTGTCATCAGGGCGGTCCAGTCATAACCGGGATAGATTTCCTGGTATTCCCAGGTATCGTCCCGGTCATCCGATCCGGTATAAAGAACAGCTATATAACCTCTTTGTAATGCAATTTGCGCCCATCCCCGCTGATTGGACCAGCCCGCGTGAGTGAGTTGTGTTAAAAATACAGGAAAACGGCCTTCACCCGGTGGTGTGAGGACTTCGAGGTGTAGCGTAGCCCTGTGTCCGGGCCCGAAACGGAGCCTGACCTGTTCAACGGTGACTCCATTTTCAATATGTGACTCAAGCACTTCAGCCTGCAAATTGCCGGGCGGGGACGGGAACGTGCCGCTGAGCAGATGTTTTACATGCTCATTGATCCGGTCCCGCTGCTCCTCCCATTGAGTCATCGTTTGGACAGGGATGTTTTCACCCCCTTCATCAAGAATCAGCGGATTTGGAAGGAGTGGGATGGAGGGCATCTCGTCGAAATTGGGAGGCAGTTCTCCCGTTCGTTCCAGCCAGTCGTACCAGGTGTGGTCTTGATGGCTGAGCCGTTCGAATGAGGAAACCACATTTCTGGGCCTGTGATCCGGATTGGGGTGAGGACTGATCAGTTCCAGAAGATCCTGAAGGTAAGCCTCCCGAATTTCCTGCGGATCGGTATCACCCGTTTGGGAATAAAGATTTGATGTTTGTAAAAGTAATGCGGATAGCATCAGCAGAAGAGCTGCTGTTAACCGGGTTGGTTTTCTTTTTGCTTGAGATGGGTTGTGCATAAGGACAGGGTTGGGTCAGTTTATGACGAAATGTAATGATAAGCTGAGTTCGATATATAATTTTAAAAAAAATTCAGAATATGCCATATTAGAGCTTGTCATCAGGCTAAAGACAAACGTCCCATAGACATTCCATAGTAGGGGCTATCCCGAGAGTGGATTTGTCCCGTTGTGAAGTCTAAATATGGGTTTGTATTCCTCTGTTTTCAGCTTTTCAGCATGTCCCATATATTTAGTTATGCAACCAATAACCAAATCCACTATCCGGCTCTCTTTTTTGAGTGTTTTTTTAAATACTCGGCAAGCTCTTCTTTCTTTACTTTACCACTGGCCAAATCCATCATAATCGCAAACAAACTTTTCTTATCGGCTTTAATTTGATACCCGTTGACGTATAGAAACGAATACATAGCAATCAGGGCTGTTCGTTTATTGCCATCATAAAATGGATGGTTCTGGCATAGATGAAAGCCATAGGCAGCAGCCATTTGAAAAAGATTCTCATGCACAGATTCTCCTCCAAAACTTGCCTGAGCTTGAGCCAAGGCAGATTCTAATAATTTTTCGTCCCGGATTCCTGCCTTGCCGCCATAACGCTCAAGTTGGTCCTGATGAAAGTTCAAAATAATTTCTTTATTCAGAAACTTGATCATTCTGCCAAAGCTTTCAAAACATCTTTATAATCTGTATTGATCTGACGGTAGGCTTCAGCCCACTCTTCAAATTCCGGATCAATTGGCCTTAATTCCAGATTTGCACCCTTTCGATCGATACTTACTTTGTCGCCGGTTTTCAGGTGAAGTTCGTCGATTACTTGCTTGGGCAGGATCACTCCAAGGCTGTTACCGATTTTTCGAATTTTCGCTTCCATGGCTGGTTTGTTGATTTAATTTTGATGTTATAATAATGTTATTACTTTTTACTTTAATCTCCAACGCTAAAATTCACCCCAATAGTATGTTTGCATAACCATGCAAATCAACCGGACGCGTTTAAGTTTAGTTTCTTACATTCACAGGGATAGCCGCGCCGGTTAATTGCCGAGCCGTTATGCTGCATTCTACAGGCAATAAAGAACTCATCATCACAGGCGGCCCAAATGGTTCTGGCAAAACTACTTTCGTGTCAACTGTAAAAGTGTGAGAGAGTCATCAGACGAGTCGATCCGGGATCATCCCAATCATCTACATTGGTATATTTTTTGAAAAACTCGTCAGATGGCTTACCCGACGTTTTATCTTTGACATAACACTAGGAACCG
>JAFIFB010000075.1 GCA_020832285.1 Balneolaceae bacterium | reverse complement strand
GAAAGCCTGGATGCCCTGAATAAGAAAGGGGCACCCGGAGTGGACGGGCTGAGCTGGAGCCAGTACAATGAGCAGCGGGCCGAACGGTTGCCGGAGCTGCTGACGCAGTTCAAAAGCGGGCATTACCGCGCCCCGGCGATTCGACGCGCGTACATCCCCAAGGAGGATGGCAAACAGCGTCCGCTGGGACTGCCAACGGTAGGGGACAAGGTACTGCAAGGCGCAGTTACCCGAATCCTCACCCCGATATACGAGCAACTGTTCTACCCGAATTCGTACGGGTTTCGTCCGGGAAAATCGCAGCATCAGGCCTTGGAGGTGCTTTTCAAAGAAGTGAGTTTTAACGGCAAATACTACATCATTGATGCAGATATGGCCAACTACTTCGGGAGCATCGACCACGGGCAATTGCGCAGCTTCCTCGACCTTCGGATAAAAGACGGTGTAGTTCGCTGCATGATAGACAAGTGGCTTAAAGCAGGTGTGCTGGAAGACGGGCGAATAGAATACCCGCAGGAAGGCACTCCACAGGGAGGAGTAATCTCCCCGCTGCTGAGCAACATCTATCTGCACTATGTGCTGGATGAATGGTTTATCGAAGTCATCCAGCCACGATTAAAAGGAAACAGCGCCCTGATTCGCTTTGCCGACGATTTTCTGCTGTTGTTTGACAACAAGCAGGACGCCGAGCGGGTGATGAAGGTGCTGGGCAAACGCCTGGGCAAATACGGCCTAACCCTGCACCCGGAGAAAACCAAACTTGTTGAGGTAAACAACCGGGACAGGAGCACGCCAAGCACGTTTGACTTTTTGGGCTTTACCCACTATTTGGGCAAAAGCCGCAAGGGCAAACGGATTCTCAAGCGCAAGACCAGCAGGAAAAAGCTGAAGGCCTCCTTGCAAAGGTTGAACCAGTGGATGAAGGCAAACAGGCATAAGCCTGTAGAGCAATTCATCAGCGAACTCAACCGGAAGCTTCAAGGCCACTATGGGTATTATGGAATCACGTTCAACTTTCCGGGATTAAAGCACTACCATCACTGTGCAAGACGGCAACTCCATAAATGGTTAAACAGGCGTGGAGGTAAATCGAAATGGTGTTGGGAAATGTACACCGGAGAGCTCCTTGAACAATACCCGTTAAAATCGCCGCGAATCATACACAAATGCTTTTAGCGAAACCACAAATGGAGGAACCGTATGCGGTAATTCCGCTCGTACGGATCTGTGGGGGAGCGGGGAGGTAACGAACCGCTCTACCCGGAAACCATTATTATATCCGATATCATTTTATTTAAGATATTCAGAAATCACCTCTTTCCCCAGCTCCCACATTCTGTCCAAATTTTCGTTCCTGCCTGCATATTGTGGTGCTTTGCTTGTCTTGAGAAGCTGGCTCGCTACCTGGAGTGGATTCAGTTTTTCCTTTCCCAAAACCGGCGGAATAATATTGAGTCTTCTGTCTACCATTACACCGCTCAGGTTCTCAAAATCTGGTGATGTGCAGATTTCAAAGTACACATCACCCATCTCTTCCTGAGTGCGCGAAAACGGATTTAAATTTTGAACCAGCGGCCCTATAAACCGATAAAATGATGACATTTTTTTAAATCGATCATTTGATATTTTAGTTGCCGGAATCATAATGTTGTAAACTTTGATGCCAAGTTCTTTGTATTCTTCTGCCATTTTATAGGTGAGCAGCAGTAAGCCCATTTTAGAGTCTCCGTACATTTTATAGGAAGAGTAGCGGCGTTTCTCCCTGAACTCTCCCTTCAGATTATCGAACTCGATCTGCCGTTTGGGATCAAAAAAATGGTTAATGTTATTGGTGCCCGCATTCAGTACTCTCGCATCTTCTGATTTGGCAAGGTGAGGAAGTAAAAGCTCAGTTAGCAGAAACGGCCCGAAAGTATTGGTTGCAAATGTCAGCTCCAGTCCATCCTTGCTGAGCTGATAAGTTTTGAGCCCGTGATTAAAAAAACCGGCATTGTGAATCAGTATATCCAGTTGATCGAACTGGCTGATGAAAGCACCAGTGAAACTGCGGATAGATTCAAATAAGGAAATATCCAGCTCCATAAGGTGGACGTCCTTGTTTTGAGTCATCCTTATAATTTCATTAAATGTTTCAGCAGATTTACCCAGGTTACGGCATGCCATAATCAGACAGTGACCCTCGGCAGCAAACTTCATCGCTGCGGCTTTCCCGATTCCTGAATTGGCTCCAGTAATAATTACAGTTCTTTTCTTCATTTTTGCAGTTAATTGAGTGATCGGTTACGAAGATTACTCAGGCATATCAAGCAGACTCTCTAGTTCAGATTTTCGCGATTTGATTTTTGACGATCGGTATACTATCGTACTTCTGAAATTAACAATTTTCTTATGATTCACACTCTGATTTCTTTACTGTTTCTTATACTGACCCTACAAGTCCCACCTCAAACGTTCGATATTGTCATCATAAATGGCGTGATATATGACGGCACCGGTGGAGAACCGTTTTCTGCTGATATTGGTATCAAATACGACAAAATCTCACATATCGGAAGCATCAATCCGAAAAACGCTCACGCCGTAATTGATGCAAAGGGGATGGCTGTTAGCCCTGGATTTATCAACATGCTGAGCTGGGGCGCCAGTCCCCTGATGGACGACGGACGGTCCATGAGCGGCATAAAACAAGGCGTGACTCTGGAGCTTTTTGGTGAAGGCAGTTCTATCGGTCCTCTAAATGAAAGTATGAGAAATGAGCGCTGGGGAGAAGATCCCGATAATCATCTATGGAGGACATTGGGTGAGGGGCTAAGCTGGATGGAAAAAAACGGTGTTTCCACCAATATCGGTTCGTTTGCCGGGGCTACCACACTTCGCATTCATGAAGTGGGTTATGCCGACAGGAAACCAACGCCTCAGGAGATGGAAAATATGAAAGAGCTGCTACGTGAAGCGATGCAGGAAGGTGCAATGGGGCTGGGTACCTCGCTGATTTATGCTCCTGCATTCTACGCCTCTACCGAAGAACTGATTGAACTGACCTCTGTTGCCGGTGAGTATAATGGTATGTACATCTCACACATCCGCAGCGAAGGCAACCGTTTTGTGGAATCAGTAGAGGAACTGATTGCTATAGGGCAGGAGGCCGGGGTACACGCCGAAATCCACCATCTGAAAGCAGCGGGAAAAAACAATTGGCACAAACTTGATGAGGTGATTGAACGGGTTGAACAGGTTCGGGCAGATGGCCAGCCCGTGACGGCCAATATGTATACATACAGTGCTGCGGCCACAAGCCTTGCCGCCATTTTTCCTCCATGGGCGCAGGACGGGGGGCATGCACGCTGGATCGAACGGCTGAAAGATCCGGAGTCACGAGAACAAATCGAGGAAGAAATACAGACTCATTCCGATGACTGGGAAAACTTCTACCTGATGGCTGGTGGTGGAGAAGGTATCATTCTGACTGGATTCAGGACTCCGGAATTGCAGAAATATGTTGGAATGACACTTGCCGATGTTACAGAAGCGCTGGGAAATGAAAATGAAGTGGAAACGGCTGTGAATCTGACAATAAAAGATGACAGCAGGATCAGTGCAATTTATTTTCTGATGAGTGAAGAAAACGTACAGCGGCAGATTCAGCTCCCCTGGGTCAGTTTTGGCTCAGACGGCGGGACATTTGCAGCCGAAGGCGATATTCTGAACCGGATGATGCACCCGCGTGCATGGGGGAATTTTGCAAGGCTGCTGGGAAAATATGTCCGCGATCAGCAGCTTGTATCGCTTGAAGAGGCGGTTCACAGAATGACAGGCTTTCCCGCAGCTAATTTAAAGCTGAAAAATCGGGGCCTGCTGAAAGAGGGTTATTATGCGGATATTGTCATATTTAATCCGGATACCATTCAGGATCATGCAACTTTCGAAGAACCGCATCAATATGCCACAGGCGTGGAGCATGTTTTCGTAAATGGGGTACATGTTCTCAAAAACGGTAGTCATACCGGGAAGATGTCAGGCCGGTTTGTGAGAGGGCCGGGTTATCATCACTGATTTATCTTTACATTTTTTTGTTGAATAAATTGATTGCATATCTGTAACAAAAAAAAGTTTTGTGCATCGATTAAAGACAATAAATAGGTAGAAATTCGGACGAATTAAAGGGAAAGATTTAAGACTTTCCTCATAGAAAGAAAGCCGTAATAACAACGGCCCGGGAGAAATGGACTTTTCGTACACACGTGGGGGTAGTATCAAGCCACATACTTAAATAAGGGCGGAATCCGAAAAGCCTATATAGATAGAGTAGGAAAAAATAACAGGAGGAAGTATGGCAGAGAAAAAAGCAAGAAGGTACCTGGTTACATATAAGGACCAGGATGTGGATTCATCCAAAGCCAGTTCTATTTTGGGAGTTTCCAAAAGCAAATGCAAGAATGGAATCTCTTTTATGGAAACCGATTCCGTTCCGGCTAAAGATGATGTTTTGCATTTTGAAAACATCGGGGTCAGTTCCATTGAACTCGATGACGAAGAACATTCAAAGCTTGTTAAAAAAGAATCAGTTCTGGCCGTTGAGGAAGACATTGATGTTCATGTACTTGAACTCACCAAAGAAGTAGAGCAGACCGATCTGGTCAGCAATGGCTTTGGCGGTGATGTAATGAAAAAAGGAGATAGTTATCAGGATGGCTACCAAAATGCACTGATGGATATGTTTTCATCAATTATGCACCTGGGAAGAAAAGGTAATGGTCATCACAACGGAGCCCAGTCCAGAAGCTTTCCGATCAATCCTGTACCGATCCGGCCTGAACCGATCATGCCATTCCCACCCATTATTTCGCCACCAATTCTTCCTCGGCAGCCCATACCCTGGAATATCAGCATGGTAAAAGCCCCGGAAGCATGGAGCCGCGGACTAAGAGGCAGCGGAGTGAATGTTGCTGTATTGGATACGGGAATTGCCACTCATCCTGATCTTGTAATTTCCGGCGGAGCTTCGTTCGTACAGGGAGTTACCAGTTACGATGACGGGCACAGTCACGGAACACATTGTGCAGGTATTGTAGGAGCACGCAATAACTTTATCGGTGTTGTAGGTGTTGCACCTCTTTGCAGGCTTTATGCCGTTAAAGTTCTTGCAGATTCTGGCAGCGGCCAGATGTCGTGGGTCATTGCCGGATTGGAATGGTGTATCTCACAAAAGATGCATGTCGCCAGTCTGAGTCTGGGTGCATCCGTAGGGCCGCGTGTGGCTTATGCCAACGCAATCAGGAAATGTCAGGATCATGGGATAACTGTGGTAGCGGCAACCGGTAACTCCGGGCATACTGCATTTCCCTATGTTGGTTCGCCTGCAAATTCTTACCAGCGAGGCACTTCCAAAGCCAGTCCGATAGCTGTCGGATCGATCAATCAGGGCGGACACATAGCCGCTTCATCATCGAGGGGTGGTGAACATTCGGAGTGGAACCAGGTTACGGTTGTCGCACCGGGTGTGAGTGTTCGTTCCACTGTTCTGAACGGGGAATATGGGTTCAAGTCGGGTACGAGTATGGCATGCCCGCATGTGGCTGGTCTCGCAGCCTTGATCTATGAAAAATTCCCCGGAATAAGTCCTGTGAATGTTGAGCGAAAAATCACATCCACCGCAAGTGATATGGGCGATGCCGGTTATAACACACCTTTTGGGTACGGTTTAATAAACTGCGATCTGGCAACGTTGTAAATTCATGCTGAACTGTATGATCTATTATTATTCAACCTAAATTAAGAGTGCCCCGGGCTGGGGCACTCCATTTTTCTGAATCAACATGGCAAAAATTTCAAAAGATCTTCTGAGCAGAGCGTCCGACCAACCGAATGAAAAGTTTATGGTGATGATTGTCCTCACCGATGAAAAAGCAGCCGGGGAACTCCCGATCAAAAATTACAAATCCTACATGGGTAATATTCTGTCGGCTACTGTTACTGGTGCACAGATTACCGAATTGAATAAATTAGATAGTGTGGAGTCTGTTGAAATTGACGGAGAGGTAAGGGCGCTATGATCGCTCAGACTGTTATTTTGTTGGAAAAGCACTATTCAAAAAGACAAAAGCCTCGTTTAGCAAAATAATAAACGAGGCTTTTAATATTAAGTGCATACTGTCACACAAAAAAAGCCGCCCTCAACTAAGAGGAACGGCTTCGTGGGATCAAAACTCTTATCAGAGGTTTATTGACCCATGATTACTTCATCAGAAATATGCACAAGACCATTAGAGGCTGGAATATCTCCATCAGCTACTTCTATGCCCAAGGCAGGCTCTACATCTTCAGATGGAACTTCACCTTGAAACAGGTGGCCAATCACTACATTTTGGAGCTGATCGGGATTTGCTCTCAATTCATCAAGCTCGCCTCCGAGGGCTTCAAATGCTTCATCAGTAGGTGCTACTATTGTAAACGGACCTTGTTGTGCTATTACATTATCCAGCTCAGTTTCTACCAGTAAATCAGAAAAAATGGTGTGATCCTCACTCGAATTAATAATATCAACAACAGTGTCTCCCTGCGCAACAGAAATATTTAGTCCGGCGACCAAGACCATTGCAAACAGTGCAGTAAAGAATGCTGTGAACTTTTTTGTTAACTTCATAATTATCGGTGTTTTAGAATTAACCTTTAAACTTCGCTTATAACGTAAGAATTATTTTTTAATTCATAAAATTGCACATTTATATATATAAGTTAAACTGTTTGGTATTTTACACTTTTTAAATGGAAGACCCTGCAAAGAGCTGTAATAAGGCTGAATATACGTTTTTGTAAAAGTTCTTTTTGTGCTCCAAAAGAGCTTTTTTTAGACCGAATTCGGGTTTTTCAAAATATGAATCGGCCCAAAAATGAAGAATGGGCACTGAAAAGCTCGTCTGATGAATTCATTGAGATGTAATACAACTGAATCTATTTAATCAGATTGAGTGAAGAGACATGAGAAGGCTGAAGGACTTAACTGACAATTGGATTTTAGCCAAGGATAAAACACTAAGACAAAGTTCTCGAAGAATATTTCAAAAAACCGTATATTTAAGGCTTTCCTGATTTTGAACGTTCAATTAATAATATGGCTATAACAGATACGGCGGTTCACAGCCAACGGATTAGCGATGAAGCAAAAAAGAGGCGTACCTTTGCAATTATTTCACACCCGGATGCCGGAAAAACTACGCTGACTGAGAAACTTCTGCTTTATGGCGGGGCCATCCATGAAGCGGGCTCTATCCGTCAACGTAAAGCGGCTCGATATGCTGCCTCAGACTGGATGGCCATCGAAAAGGAGCGGGGTATCTCGGTAACTTCTTCAGTGCTCCGTTTCGAAAAAGACGACATTAAATATAACTTACTCGATACACCAGGTCACAAAGATTTCTCTGAGGATACCCTTCGCACACTTGTTGCGGCTGATTCTGGGTTGATGGTAATCGACGTCGCTAAAGGTGTTGAGGAGCAGACAGAAAAACTTTTCGAGGTCTGTAAATTACGGCAGGTACCGGTCATCACTTTTGTTAATAAGTGTGATCGTCCCGGTATGGAGCCGCTCGAAATTCTTAGCAATATTGAAAATCGGCTGGGCATTGAGGCAATTCCGGCAAACTGGCCGGTAGGCTACGGGCAAAAATTTCAGGGTATTTACGATTTAATAGGTAAAGAGCTGCACCTCTATACCAAAACTCAGCACGGTGCAAAAAAAGCCGAAGCCGAAATCTACTCGCTTGAACAAGGCCTGCAAAAGAGCTCACTCTCCGTGCCGGAAAAAGAGCAGCTAATGGAAGAGATTATGCTCATTGAAGACATGTTTGCCGATATGGACAAGGATGCTTTTCAAAAGGGGGCAGCGTCCCCGGTATTCTTTGGATCAGCTCTGAATAATTTCGGACTGGACGTTTTCCTGAATTATTTCCGCGATCTTGCACCCAGTCCGCAGCCCTACCAGGATGCAGAAGGAAAAGACAGATCTCTGGATGAATCTTTCAGCGGATTTGTGTTTAAACTTCAGGCAAACATGAATCCCGATCACAGGGATTGTGCAGCATTTGTGCGGATTACTTCCGGTCAGTTTAAACGCGGCCTTGAAGCTATTCACTCTGGAACGGGCAAAAAAGTGCGTATGTCAACCCCTCATACCTTGATGGGTGATGAACGGCACATTATGGAAGAGGCATATCCCGGCGATATAATATCGCTTTTCAATCCCGGTTTTTTCAGGATCGGTTCAACCCTGCATGCTGAAAGTCCAGTAGTGTTTAATGTGATACCGCTTTTCACACCAGAACACTTCATGAAAGTTTCGACCAAAGATCCATTCAAACGAAAACAGTTACGAGAAGGATTGAAGCAGCTGTCGGAAGAGGGTGTGGTTCACGTGTTTGAAGTCCCGAACGGAGTGGGTAATGAACTTTTGCTGGGAACAGTTGGAGCACTTCAGTTCGATGTAGTTACACATCGTATGCTTGCTGAGTACAATGTTGAGCTACACCAGCAGGCAGTGACTTATCATTCAGCACGCTGGCTGCCCAATGAAAGTGAAGAGATTATTAAAAAGCTCGAAAGCAGCTATTCAACACATATAACCCGGGATATGGAGGAAAACCCGATCGTTCTGTTTGAAAGCGCATATGCTATTTCGCAAGCCGAGGAGAAAGTAGGAGCTGAAAACCTGTTCAAATATAAGCAGGATTAGCAAAAGCATTACACAAAGCCTGCCTAAGAACTAACTAAATGAGCATATTTGGGCAAAATGCTCACTATCAATTTGTAGTAAATACACGCCTGTACTTTTATATATGACACCTTAACTGCCCGAGCGTATTTGATTGACGGGCCGAATCCGATGGTGTTTTATACCCTATTGTGCTACAAAATCTTCTCGCCAAGCGTCGATTTCAATCTCTTCGGGATCACCGGAAAAGATTACAGTTCGGTACCTGAATGTTAAGGTTGTTCCGGCTTGCAGTTCGATGGGATCATCGTCAAAAGCAAATGGAGTCGGTGACATGAATCCATAATCACGGTTAAACCATGGAGCAGGATAATACGGGTTATATGAGTGCTGTATGATGGCAACACCTTCGATGACACCATTGTTTTCGCCATAATAAGCACACCAGTCTGCGTCTTGTTCCCTGGTGCCTTCTTCGTTACGGTTCCCATAAGAGTCGATGATAGTTCCTGTACCCAAGTGTGCCCAGTCCGGGCCGCGATCCGGGTCACCAACAGCAAGCTCGGGCCTCATTCGGGCACTGAAAAATGAGTGGCCGGTTGGCCCGATTGAGAGATCCTTAAGAATTTCAAATTCGAACAGAAAATCCATGAGTCGAATTGAGGGTGAAGGAGCCCATATCGTAACGGTTCGGATATCCCGAAGCTGATGACTCCCTGAGGACGGTACGATCCAGTCAGTTTCATCTTGCAGTATAACTTTCTTTCCGTTTGATTCAATTATCTGTGGATTTCTTGACATGACCTGCCCGGTATCCAATTCGTGACGGGGTTGCCAATAATTGCCCCGTTCCACATTCTCACTGCGTACCCAGTCCAAACTAATGTACAGTGAGCTATGATGTGGATATGGTTCCTGATCCCACGCGGTAACCGATCGTCCTGAAACCGGCCCATTTAAGGGATAAAAGAATGGATATTTATGTTCTTCACCAAACAGGTACGAAGAAAATTCTTCGTCATTAATCAGAATGACAATCCGGTCATCTTCCATGACAGCCTTTACATTTTGTGATTCATTTCCCCGATCACTGCATGCAGAAAACAATAGGGTTACCAAGACAGAAAGAGTGATGCTAATTTTAATAAATTTCATTTCCATTAATTTTTTAAAAAGCACTAAGTGTATGTTTAATTATAATTAAGAGTATCAGAATAGCATTTTTAGTATTGGTAAAGTATGTGAATATAGAATATTTAATTCCTAACCAATACACAACTTATTGGTGTAATAGTAAAGCACCTTTATCAGGATAAAAAAATTAAATGTTGTTTTCTTTTCTCAATTCACAGATTAAAATCGTATGAAGATATCTGAATGTGTTTCATGTCTAATATAATGTGTAACATTTTTTTTAAATTTAAATAATATAAATATACATATAAGTCATTTTACTATTGGGAGTAAACGGTGGAGAGCCTAATATTCATGATTTTTATAAAACTGATACCGCTGGTTTTTTCTACCCAGATATTCAGCATATTTGAAGATGTAATTACTGGCATTGTTATTCAGTATGATGTAAATAATGAATACAGCTAAATTGAAAAGGAAGTAGAATTGTTGATTGAATTCCGGGAATCCCATAAAACTTTGACATTGGAATTTGAGGTCGACCGGACACCATAATTTCATATAATGGCAATTTTTTATATCACTGGTCACCGGAAATTTGCAGGTCAGCAGTGCAAAATTCATCGTGGTCGTGAATAGAGTCACCGAGCTGATTTTTAATTAAAATACCGGTCATGTTCACCCGGTAATAGATCAGGCAGCTATCCATGTCGCAGTGGCTGCCATACTCATCTTTCTTATGGTTCTCCTGCATCTCCAGACCACTATTTATCAGGTACCTCTATATTGTCATGTCAACGATATTGTATCGGGTTATTAAAAAACCCATCTCCTTTCATAAGCAGGGGAGAATTTTTAGCTCAATATAAACCCTGACATGACACGAAAATGCAGTGTAGCGTTTAATCTATCTTAAAAAGTATGTTTGTTCTACGGCCGCCGGGCACTGCATAAGTTTTACAAAAAAGTTTAATTCAGATATTGAAATAAGCAATTCGTAAGAGGTTTACTTGCATAGATTTCACGTCCGGAATTATTGAATAATATTCCGAATTACGTAAAAATCATTAAAAATCTGATTTCTTATACATGATATAGTATAGCAGGCCGTTTCGGGACTTAATTAATAGATTATTTAATTTTATATCAAATCCAACCCAATAACATAAGATGAAGAAATCTTTATTACTTCTAATTACTACAATTGCATTACTATTCACCGCTTGTCTAGATGAACAGGAAGCTGAACAGCAAGAGGATGCAGTTGCTGAAATTGAAGCGACATTTTCTGATGCTGCAACCGGTGAACCACTCTCTAATTTTGATGTATTTTTGATTATTGAAGTTGAAGAGTTCGATCAGCCAGTGGACATAGCTCCCTTTGAAACGGATGTATCAGGTTTTTTGTCCACACCCATATTTGGCCCGTCTGAAGATACTATTACAACCATTATTTTTGAATATGAAGTTGCAGGTGAAATCCGCTCGGTACAGGAAGATGACGTTGATTTGCAGCTGCGGTTCCAGGAACCGGTCAATTCCGTATCTCTCGACTTTGAAGTAGATCTGCCGCAGAATTAAAAACCGGTATATTCCAAAATAGAATATGTATATAAGCTGTCCTGAAATCATTTGGGGCAGCTTTATAGTGCCTGTTTAGCAACTTTGTTTGAATCGATTCGCTATAAACGTACGAATATTTGTGAGACTTATCTTTCACGTGCATTTATTCAGCTCATAATATTCAATTACTCACCAGGCACTAACTTATTCCCGTGAATGGTAATTTAATTACTGGCAAGTCCCTTATATACGAACATATACGTTGCAGCTTCAAGAATATGGAAAGTGTCGAGAGCGATTCCCGTGAAACGAAATGCGGGCTTACAATCTGGATTTATTCCGTTTTCACATTTAAAGTAGTCGGTCCTGACAATTTGTTTACATGGCAGCCGTCATCCCCGATCAGAAACACCTGTTTAACAGTTATGGATTCGTTCCTTCCTTCAAATAAAAGCTTCATCGGATAAAACCCGATCCGGTTTCTCAGTCCGTCATGAAAGATCGTATAACTTCCGCTTTCCGGAATACCCATAATGTAATCATCAGAGCATTCAGGCTCCTCTTTCCCGCAAAGCTCAATAGACTGCCCACTTTGCCCATCAGTAAGTATTACCTCATCAAATACAACCGGAGTAGTTCCATCTTCCATAAATACGCTCACCCCAAGATACCGGAATTCTGAGCTGCAAACAGTAGAGACAGAGTCACAAGAAATTGCGGTGATTGCCGATAGAATCAAAATTATAAAAACTGTTTTGTAACTACATTCCTCTGTCATATTAATAATGTTTCAGCACCGTTTTTTAGTTTAAAAGATTGAAAGCCATGTACTAATCCGTTATATACAGAGTTACCCATAAAGAAGAAGCGATACCTATATAATGGCAAAATAATTGCTAATAAATTTGATAGTATATCATGAAATTAATTTTCACATTTTTATTTACACTTTTGCTGGCAGCAACCGGATACGTTCAGCCGAATGGGGAGCTGGCTCCTTTGAAGCACTTTTTGTCTGATGAAAACCAAAGCTCATCCATATCTGACACTCTTGAATGGGATCGTCCGCGTTTTTCGGAATACCAAGAGGAGAGAGAACAGCTTGTGCAGACCGGTATTATTGACCAGGGAATTACAGATCCCGATGTGATTGAAGCGATGCTGAATGTGCCACGGCACCTGTTTGTACCCGAAAACCAGCGACACAATTCCTATCAAAACAATCCTTTGCCAATCGGTCACGGTCAAACCATCTCTCAGCCTTATATTGTAGCACTCATGGCCGAAATGCTGGATATTGAACCGGGTGACAAAGTCCTTGAAATCGGCACTGGCAGCGGATATCATGCAGCTGTACTCTCAGAACTAACACCCTACATCTATTCCATTGAAATTGTGGAACCACTGGGGAGGCAAGCAGGTGAAGTGTATGAAGAACTGGGTTACCACACCATCGAAACCAAGATCGGTGACGGCTACTACGGATGGGAAGAACATGCCCCATTCGATAAAATCATCGTAACCGCCGCAGCAGGGCACGTACCGCCACCACTGCTCGAACAATTAAAACCAGGCGGTGTCATTGCAATTCCGGTGGGCAGCCCATATCAGACTCAAATTCTGATGCGCGTGACCAAATCGGAAGAAGGGGATGTAAGAACAGAACGGGTGTTGCCCGTGCGTTTTGTGCCGATGACCGGTACGGCGCAGGAGCAGCAGAACTGATGATTTTCGATTTATGATTTTTGAACTCATGAAATCTCAGAAATCTTATTTTGAGAACCAGCTGGTTCAACTTTTGGAAATTCAAGCATGAACAATAACCTGTCTTCGTACAACCGCTGGAGTGCCGTTGCCATCTTTTTCGTGTCCATCGCTGTCATCGCCCTGCAGCTGATGCTGATGCGAGCCCTTTCGGTAAGCCATTACTACCATTTTTCCTACCTTGTAATCAGTACAGCGCTGCTCGGTTTTGGTGCCAGCGGAACATTTCTGGCCCTCTTTTTCGACCTGCTGAAACGGAATTTCTATTTCTTGAATCTTCTGTTCCACCTGCTTTTCCTGATTTCCATTCCCATTTCTTATACTACCGCACAATCTCTCCCGCTCGATACTCAGTATGTACTCTACAGTGGCGAACAGCTCAGGTTGTTAATTTATTACAATCTCCTGATCTTCATCCCCTTCTTTTTCGGGGGCACCATCATTGGGTTTATGCTCTCATATTTTAAAAAAGAGGTACCCGAACTTTACGGTGCTAATCTGATCGGGAGCGGAATTGGCGGCATTGTTGCACTTTTCCTGATGTACCTGTTCCCGGCCTATCAGCTACCGGTAACTATCGCACCGATTGTATTTATTGCGATGGTGTTCTTTTTTATATCCGGATTCCGGGAACTGTCATTTAATATTCCGGTGAATTTAATGCTATTGTTGATTGGATTGGGCGGAGCAGTTTACTCAATGAAGTCCGATCCGCCTTATTCTGTAGATCCCTATAAAAGTCTTGCTAACTTTCAACAGCTCGAAATTCAGGGGGATGCCGAACTGATTCAGGAGCGGTTCGGACCGCGCGGACAGATTGATGTCTACTCTTCAACGACCTTTCATCACACCCTCTTTGCCAGCCCGCTTGCAACGGCTCTGCCTCCCACTCAGCTCGCTCTGCTGATAGATGGAGAAGTGGCCGGGGCTGTTTTTTCGATTGATAACGCCGAACAGGCTGGTGTTATGGATTATACACCACAGTCGCTTCCATACCGGATACTGGAAAATCCGCATGTTTTACTCTTGGGTGAATCCGGCGGTGTAAATGTGTGGCTGGCCAAACGAATGGGGGCTGAAAGAATCACGGTAGTGCAAACCAATCCTCAGATTTATGATCTGTTCAGAGAGGATATTTTTGATCTTGGCGGTTCTGTGTTCGATGATGAACGGGTTGAAGTGATCATTCAGCACCCACGGCTCTATCTCGACCGGACGAACCGGCAGTACGATCTTATCCATTTTGTTGCTGGAGAAACGATGGCAACTGGCACAGGAGGTCTTCAGGGGCTGAACGAAGATTATCTGCTCACCACAGAATCGATTGCAAAGGCACGCCAACTTTTGTCGGATGATGGGCTTATCAGCATCACGAGAGGCATTCAGTCCCCGCCGCGTGACAATATTAAAATCTTTTCGATGTTTTCGGATGCGATTGCCGGCTTCAGTGGAGATTCACCCGAAAACCATCTTCTCGTGAGCCGCAACTACCTGGCTGCAAATACACTGCTTACCAAATCTCCCATCACCGAAGAGCTGATCAGCCGGTTTCTTGAAGAAGCACGAATACTTCAGCTCGACCGTGAATATTATCCGGGTATCATCACCGAAGAGATCGATCAAATGAACTTGATTGAAGGACCGGATGATGCCAACTACTCCTATATCCATCACGCCATTCAGCAAATTCTGTTTGGCGATGCAGAACATTTTTACGATGACTGGGCCTATAATGTGCGTGCGCCCACTGATGATCGTCCATATTTTCAGGATTACTTTAAATGGAGTTCACTTGATCTTTTTCTGGAAACCTATGGCGATGAATGGTTCCAGCGGCTTGAGCTGGGCTATGTGATTCTGCTGATCACATTCATCCAGCTTGCTGCTGTGGCTCTTTTACTGATTATCGCACCGCTTTTATTCCGGCTGCCAACCTACCTGGCTTCAAAAAATAAGATGCCTACACTGATCTATTTTTTTGCTATTGGTACGGGTTTTATGTTTGTAGAGATTACATTCATCCAGATTTTCACCAAATTTTTGGGTGACCCGATTGTTAGTGTCTCCGCCATTTTTACTTCAATTCTTATTTTTTCAGGATTGGGAAGCAGTATTCAGAAAAAACTGGGGCTAATCGCTAACCACAGAATTAGAATTGCCGTGGCTGCGATTTTTTTCACTACCGCATTCCTCTTGTTTGCATCCGGCCCGATTCTGGACATATTCGTCGGAGCCGGTACTGTCTGGCGATATCTTGTTACTGTGTTGATGCTGATGCCTGTCTCCTTTTTTATGGGATGGATGTTTCCCAGCGGAATGGAAGTACTGGAACATCAAAGTGACAGCCTCATTCCCTGGGCTTGGGGAATCAATGGAATTGCATCAGTAACGGCTGCTCCTCTCGCTATTATGCTCTCGATGTCGATCGGCTTCAGTAATGTAATTCTTATCGGGCTGGGTTGTTATTTATTGGCTGCATTTACAAGCTGGATGTGGAGAAATACTTCTCATCCAACCGGCTGGTAAACGCTCTGCTAATTGTTTATCAGCCGGGTGGTACTGAGAGTTTTCAGCATTCATTACGTTTTCTTTTTAATACTTTCAGTCATTATAGGCATCGCTGTATACATAAATGTATTGTGTGGATCCATCCTCAAAAAAAATATCCATGCCTACTATTCCAAACCGATGATTCGCGTAATACTTCAGTTTGGATACTCCCGGAATACCGGACCCTGTTTCTTCTACCTGGATGGTTTTGATGTACATAAAACCCCACAAAAAATCATCCTCTTTTGAAACTTTAGTTACTCTCCGTTCAATGGTATGTCCATTTCGTTTGAGCTTATAGGTGTCGCCAACTTTAGCGTTGTAATTTACGATGGTTAGAGATTTTCCGTCATCAAATACATTTTGAATACCTCTTTTGGTAACCCGATATTTCTGGCTTGCCGAGGCCCGGTCACCATCTACCTGAATGAAAGGCAAGGCCTGTGCAATCGAAAGATAAGTTTGGTCTGTTATTGTTGCACTTCCGGTAATTGTGGATACATCTCCGTTTCTTGAAGTAACTTCAATGACTCGATTGGATGTACCCGGTAGTGCCGGTACTTCGAATGTATTTCCTGCAGATCCCATCGGGGATGGGTCACCACCGATGGGGCTTGTTCCTGATGAACTTGATCCACTGTCAAAAATATTACATGACAGCGCTCCAAATATAACCGCGATAAAAAACGCTACAATAATGATGATTTTAGTTTTCATGCTAATCCTGCATCGATGTTAATAGTTATTGTTGATTTTACTCTCTTGAGCAAAATCTGAAACGTGGTAAAATAGATAACCAAAAACAGTATGAAGGCAGTAGCTGAGAGGAGTATGATCGGCCAACCGAAAACTACCAGGTAAAGAAAAATCCAGATTCCTGTTGTTATATACACACTCAAAATCAATGCGTATGATCGTAATTGGCCGGTCAGCCAGTTTTCATTTTTTTCTTTGGAAAAACTTGTGAAGATCAATCCGGTAATACCAAAAACAAATGCAAGTTCATCCAGTAGATTTGTATGTGCAACTACAAACCAGCGGGTATCTATATAGGAGGTTACCAATGCAAGAACGGGTACTTCAAAAAAAACCGGTCTTCCTCCCCAAAAATAAAGATATACTGATCCGAACGCGAGAAAGATCAATATGATGCCGATATACCTGAAAAAATAGGGAAAAAGAAGAGATGTGCAATATGATGATCCATTATCGGCCATATCTAAACCTGCTAATCCTTTTTAAATATAGCAAGAATGCTGCTCATTCACTCATTTTTCAAACTGAGATTCTTACCAAATCAAAAAAAATATGTACATTTTAGTATGGAGATAATTCTAATCACAAGAGGGTACAAGCCTTTAACAGCAGTTCTTATCAGCTGGATTTTTACATCCATGTACTCAGTATTTTCAATGGATAAACCGGTTTCTGATTTTCCTGGTGAAAATACAACAATAATTCTTTTTAATGCCTCTGAAAACAGCAATCCCGACAATCAAGGCTGGATGTATCTAACCAATGCATTTGATCAAAGTGAAACAGTACGATTTACAGAAAGAGGTCTTCATAAATTTAGCACACTTGGCAACCTTTCTGAAGCAGCGGGATATTTCAGCCTGCAACATCCTGAAATGCCAATACTTTCACGCGAAACCGGTTTTATTGCAGAATTTCACTTTCAGATTATTGAAGAACATCACCACTTATCCTATCGAGGTGGCTTTAGTATTATCATTTTGTCGAAAGACAACTACGGTGCAGAAATTGTCTTTAGGGAAAATGAAATCTGGGTATACAATACATCATTTGAAATTGCAGAAAAAACTGACTTTAATACCACTTCCGGAATTATCCGATATAGAATAAATATGAAGGGAACTCAATTTACACTCTTTGCTAATGGTGAGGAAATTTTGTCTGGCCCTCTTCGCGATTACTCGGCATTTGGGCTGCCATACAGCATCCAAAATTTTATTTTTTTTGGTGATGACACTGCATCGGCCGGGGCAGAAGTTCACATTTCCAACATCTCTTTGATGATTCCTTCAGTACTGAATCCGATCACAGAAACAATGGTTCTGTACCAAAACAGTCCCAATCCATTTCAACAAGAGACCACCATTCGTTATCAATTGAAGGAAAACGCCAATGTCCGGCTCGATCTCTATGACTTGTCTGGCAGACATCTTTTAACACTCACTGAGGGATATCATCAGGCCGGGGAACATGAAGTTATATTGTGCGGTTCTGCCTTATCGTGCGGCATTTATATTTACCGGCTCCGACAGAATGGTGAAAGTCAGGCTAAAAAATTACTGCGTGTTAAATAATGTTATGTCAACTGCAGAAGTGTGGGAGAGTCATCGGACGAGTCAATCCGGGAACACACCCCAATCATCTTAATTGGTTGATTTATCAAAAACTCGCCCGATGACTTATAAGTCGTTTTATCTTTGACACAACAATAGTTACAATCATATGAAAATCCAGCAAGCTAACAGCGTATCGAACGAACGTAAAGATCCTGCCAGCGTTTTTAAATCAAAGGCGCTGTCTTTGTATTATCCATATTTGTTGCACGCAAAATTTGTAAAGCTTTCAGGATGGCAGGTCAGGAGTTGGAACGTTTTAAGAACTGCCAGGCGATGCCCAAGAGTAACAGGTACGCGATCAGTGCAAATAATACCATCCAAAATCCCTGAACGGGATCGGAAAAATAGTGCACCGGTGCGTTAATCAGGAGCAAAAGCGGAAATCCAAATACCAAAGCCAATCCGCTGCCATATACCAGATTATAGCTGACCGGCGATTTCATCCCGGAATCCAGAATTCGTAGCAGAACCAGTGCAGATTGAAGCGTACCGGTCATATTGCCGAAAATGGCAGCATACCGTTCGAATGCAAAATCTTTGAACGAATCGTGGCAGAGATAATAAATGACTGCCCAGGTGGTAACGGCCACTGCCACTGAAATGATCAGCAGCGGAATCCAGTATTGAATAACCACGACCAGGCTGATGGCCGCAACTGATGCTACAATCATAAAATCCATGAAAAGATTAGAGCAGCGAGTCATTGTGGTGTCATCCACAACACGGCTGGCTCCTGAAAGATCGAGCAGCTTTCTTACAAAAAGAGCCACAATAGCTGCAAAAATAAAATGAAAAGACCAAAGTGTTGAGACTTCATTCTTTGCGCCGGCACTGATCAATCCAAGCTCCATCAGCCATACAACACCGTATGTAAGTACAAAGGTGAAACCGATCAGCCCGATGTGAAACGTAAGTGACTCAATGTTTTCTGGTGAGGTGGTAATTTTTTCCTCTTGATTGGGTTGCGGATCATGAAAAACACCTGTTTTTAGATCATCTGAAACCTCAGTGGCAGAGTCAAGATAAACCGCTCTTCCTTTTTTGATACCCCGCCGTACCAACCCGATTCCCACTGTGTAAGCAACCAGAAATCCGATCGCCGAAAAGGTGAGGCCCACAATACCGCCGTGTTCAAATCCGAACTGTTCCCAGTTCAAGCCAATGGAGTAAGCGATGCCAGGGTTCATACCAAAAGCCAGCGGCGGTAAAAAACCAATTCCGACGAAGAGTTCCGGCATAATAGTATAAAAAAGAAGAAAGGCGATCAGAAGTCCGATGATTGCCTGGACCAGATAGACTGAGATAAAAATCAGGCCGAATTTCACAGATGAAAGCCCGATTTTTTTCTGGGGAGCGCGGAGGCTAAGTGCGATAAACAAGAGAGCCAGTAGATGGTAGACATAGGTACCGAGACGATCGGAGGTGAGATCAATCCAACCTATAAGATTGGCACCAAATATCAGGCCAATGGTTCCGGCAATAAGATTGGCAGGGATCAGGAAGTGTTGAAAAAACCTGATATTGGCACGTATCCAAGTGCCCAATACAAGCAACAGTCCCATCCATGCAAAATCGAGAAAAAATTCACCTGCCGTGATATCGAGCGTCCAGGAACTCATCAAAGAGATTTGACAGGTTCTTCACCCATCTTAAGGCGGTCGATATATTTTTGCCACTGAAGGGCACTTTTCCCTTTTAGGTCAATCTGTAGTGTAAGATCGGAAGTGGTAACTGTCAGTTTATGATTCTGTTCCACGGAAATATAACGGATTTCATCAAGGCCAAGATCGAACGTTTGAGAACCCATCGAAATAAGCAGACGATTGGTAAATAATTCTACATAGGCACGGTCCAGTTTTACGAGCTGGTGTTCATCATCCACCATGTATATCTGGCTGCCCGGTTTTTCAAGTACCACTCCATTTTTGGGGTGTTCAAACACCATCGGCATAGCATTAATTTTTTCGTGCAGATCTATGATAGAAACAGTCTCACCGTCCTGCCCTATTAACCTGGAGTTCACATTCATCTGATAGTTGAAAGCTGATTCCCGGCTGTAGACGTGAACGCCGTCAGGAGAATAGATTGCACCGTTAACTCCGGTATCCGGACAGCGATAAAGGAAGCGTTGGATTCCAGCAGCAGGTTTACTGCATGATTTGGGATAAGCATCTTCGGGTGGGTAGTATTCATCAAAACTAATCAGTTCGCGACAAGTTTTGGCAAACGAATCGTAATCATCATAATCGGAGGCATTCAGGGGATTCATAAATCTTAATTCAACACTGCCTCTGCGATATTTGTCGGCCCAGCGTGGCCATCCCAGGTGTGAGCCATGAATCTGAACTGGATGAACCGGGATACCCATCTTCCAGAAAAGTTTCAGAGTGGTTTCGATAAGAGGCTTTGGTTTGCCGTCCCACCGGCGTCCGCCCTCGGGAAAAATCACGATCATACGGCGCTGTTCGATCATTTTAATGACACTGCGGATAATACCCGGTTCCGGTACATATTTACTTGTTGGCACAATGCCGATGCTGTCCATAAAAATACGTGGCAGGGTTTTGTGGAATTGGTCGCGGGTCATCACCCCGGCCGTCGGCTCCTGAACCAAACCCAGATTGAGTATAAAGGGATCAAAGTAGTTGGAGTGGTTTCCGTATATAAAACAGGGGCCGGTAAGCGGCATATTGTGACGGTTGGTAATTCGCGGGTTGAACACATACCTGGTTGCCGGTATAATGGTGTTCCGCATAAATATGAAAGCCTTGTTTGAATAGCCCCGTTCATTTTTCTTAAATCTGAAACCTTTAATCATCCGGTGGAGTTGTTAATTCTGCTTTTTTTAAGTGTTTTTTATGAGTTGACTGAATTTATAGAAGTGAGAGGGCAAAAGGCAAATAACTGGCGGTGTTTGCTGCTTGAATTTGTGTCATGAAAATAAGAATGGGGATACAGAGATAATTTGTACTTAAACCTTCAACTCTTTTAGAGAGTTTTGCATCTATCGCCTGAATGCAGGGCTCATTAACTTCGGTTTCCGTTCATTTAAAAAGTTCTCCAGTCTTTCAGAGATCTCTGCTATATCGTAATCATCAAGGTCAACATTCATTCTGTGCTTAAACTCCGGTCCTATACCCAGATAGTTCACATGGGGTTCTTTCTTTTTGTAGAGTGTAATTAAAAAGGGCATATTTTCCGGATTACAATAGATTTTTAGAAGTTTGGGGATCATTTTTTGCTGGGTACCGATAATTACTACATCTGATTTTATAAAAGAATCAATCAGATCAAATAATTTTTCTTTCTCTTCTCCCAGAACTGTTTTTACCTCTGTCCATTCAAGAAACTTTTTAAACTCTTGGTTGTCATAGGTTTGCTTTAACTCCTGCATTTTTTTTTGCCGGCCATCTTCCCCGACTTCTTTCTCTTTATCACTGTTAATCAAATCGAATGCACTTTTAAAACCATCTGAAAAAACAACTGATGAAAAACGATCTGTATTAAACTGGTTAAGCAATTTCTTTAAGAACTTATAAAACTCATCAACATCTATAATCTCAAAAGAATCTATATCCTCTTTGCTTTCATATTCATGAAGCCTTCCTTCTATTTTATACCAAACCGGGATGTAAGTATTCCAAGGAGTTTTAATGACCGCAGTATCTCCCTGTCGAATATGTACCATCAGATTTATTGCTGAATCATGATAAGCCGATGACCACCCCTTCTCTTTTCTGTTTCGTTCGTATATGGTCCGAAATGGTAAATCGCCCGTTTCATGCGAGACAATTAAACGAAAATTTTTGAACATGGTGGGCAAAGCCCTGAAATAAAACAAGTTTTGCTTTGAAATATCAGTCTGACGAATAATCCTGAATTTCAAATCGTTGATAAAATGATCAAAGGACTGAAGTATACGGTTATCGAATTTTATCTGATCCAGGTCAAATAAAATTTTATTGAACTCAATTCCGGTGGAATTTTTCGATAAGCTTTTCAAATGATTATTAACCCCGATAAAGTCATATATATCTGAATATTCATCAGGATCATTTTTATGGGTTTTATGTGCAGCAGGAAATTCAGCAGCCGTATTTTCTGAAACAGTTTCAAAATGGCTTCTCCTTGAATTTAGCGGAGAGAAAAGATACTTCATTCCCATTCGGGTTCCCAGAGTATAAAAAAATATGAGTCCGCAAAGCTGATCTGTAAACCCGTTTATGAAAATTGATGTGCTGAAAAAAAGCTTTTTTTCTTCGGCAAGCTTATCAAATTTCTTTACAGCTCTGCTCTTTGCCGAAAATGGAAGGGAATCGTACAGGTTCATTACAGCCCAGACCGGCCTTCGCACAATTTTTTTTATAAGAGTAATAAGTTTTTGAAACATTCTACTTATTTATAAATAATTTTCGTGGGATCATTTTTCAAAGCAGGTCTTGTCGCTATCTTTGTTATGAAGGCTTTGATTTTTGTTGATATCTCACGGATATCATAATCATGAATATCTATCTGCAAAATATTCGGTGAATCGTTTTCAAGGCCGATAAAATCCAGATTGAGTTTTTTGGAACTGTAAAGAACAATGATAAGAGGCATATTTTCACGGTTACAATACGACGCCACAAGCTTGGGAATCATAATTTGCTGGGTGCCTATTACCAAAATTTCTGCTTCCATAAACGTCTGTACAAGATCATATAAATTGTCCAGCTCTTCCCCGACAATCGTTTTTGTGTTGCTCAGTTTTTCAAAGTTTGAGAATTGATTTTTATCATAATTTGCCTGAATCTCTTTCAGTTTTTCTATTTCCTGATCTGACAGATCGCTGCGTTTTGATTTAAGGTAAATCTGCAAAAATGCTTTTTTAAACCCATCGGAAAAAACCACTGTTGAAAAAAGTTCTTTACCAAGGTTTTGTTGTAATTTTTCAAGAAAATTGTAGAAGTTATCTATCGTTGTAAACTGAGAGTTTGGTATATCTTCCATCCTTTTAAACTGAGTAAACTTTCCGGGAATTTTATGCCATACCGGAATAAACGTTTTCCAGGGTGTTTGAACTACTGCCGTATCGCCCTGCCTGATATGTACCATTAACTTTATCTTTGAAGAAATGAAATGAGAGTTTCCAACTTTTTTCCTCGCATTTCTGATGAAAAAGTTTCGATAATCTATTTCTGACTTCGATAAATCCGGTATTTTCTTGTAGTACATAAAATAGGTTTTCGGTTTGGCCCTGAATCGAAATAATGTTGGCATCTCCGGATGGATAAAAGTGGCTAATTGAGCTTTCAAATCTTCAATCAGCAGGTGGAATGATTTAAATTTTTTCTTACCTATTTTGAATTTTTCAAGATCGATAAGCACATCATATACTTCTGATCCGGCAGGCTCTTTTGAAATTTTTTCGATTGCCGGATTAATCCCTAAAAAATCAAAAATGGATTCCGGAGTGGCAGTTGTTTCTTTTTTATTTAGTAATTGCTTTTCTGCTGTGAAGTTATTCTTTTCAAATACCATAAAAGGAATAGAACTACGATGGGACTTGAGCGGAGTAAAGCAGTATTGCATATCGAGATGTTTACCAATTTCATATAAAAGCTTAAACCCGATTAACTGGTCCGTAAAACCTGTTTGCACCAAGTCTGTTGTAAAATAAACCGATTGTTCGCAGGTTTTCAGATTGAACTTTTGAATTCTTTTTGGTTGGGTAAGAAAGGAAATTTGTTTAAACTTTAGCCAAAACCAGTATTTGGTATCGTTCCAAAATTTTCGAACTCTTCGAAGAATACGATGTGTAGTGTGGATTGCCAATATTTTTATTTTCTTCCAAACCATACTGAAATATCAATTTATATTCAGTTTTATTATGCTGAGTTTTTACAATCAATTAAGTAGAGAAAATTTATGAGTCTTACTGGAAGCCATTTACCGTTAAAGTGCCGGGATAAATGAATAACCTGTTTTTTTAAAGTCCTTTTTTCCTCGCCAATGCTGCTCTGAGTACTTTGGTGTAAGCTTTAAAGTGATTTTGTTTTTCTCTTCCCTGATTTTTTTTATGTAAACGACGGTATAAAACTACCTGCGAAATAGTTTCATATTGAATTCCGGAATCTTTAGCTCTGCCAAACCAATCAATAAACTCAGCTGCCCGAAGCGTTTCATCAAACAGGCCCACTTCATCAAAAACTTCCCTGTGAAACAGGGCCGAACCAACCATATAACCTTGTTTTATATGGACGTCCTTTCGATATTTTAAACCTGAATTCTCTCCAAGTTCGGGGCTGATAAACTCATTCATTCTGCCAAAAACCATTCCAAGTGATTCGTCTTCCAGCAACTTTCCCAAGAGATACTCAAGTGTATTTGGCTTCCAGTAGTCGTCTGCATCAAGAAAAGCAATATAAAGCCCTTTTGCACTTTTTAAACCCTTGTTCCTTGCAGCTGCAGCCCCTTTATTTTCCTGATTTAGTAATATCGTTTCTTGCTCAAATTTTTTCGCAATATTCTCGCTTTGATCTGTCGATCCATCGTTTACCAGAATAAGCTCTATTGGCTTAAAAGATTGCCGGAGAACACTTTCTATAGCTTGTTCCAGGTATTTTTCTGTATTATAAAAGGGAATAATGACTGAAATTTGTTTGAGCGGATTCATTTTTTCTCAAATTTTTCAACAGTGTGCCATATCTCAATTAATTCTTCCATATTATTGGGTTTTGCCATATCTGTAACCGAACCTGATGACCCATTCCTCTTTCTGTCCTTTGCTTTCTTTAGGACTTTAAATACATAAAAATTAAACTTTTTTTTGTCTTTTGTGATATTATTGTCATGTCTGCGGTAAAATGTAACAACATCTTTATGGACTGCAACAGAAATGTTGTTTTCTCTTGCGCGAAAAAACCAGTCGGTATCCTCTCCCAGTTCTAATTCCTCATCAAATCTTCCAACTTTTTTAAAAACTGGTTTTTTAAAAAGGGAATTTCCCAATGTTAATCGAAATGTTTTTTCTTTTTTTTCGATAAGAGTTCCTTCAAAATCAATGGATAGCCCTATTGCAATTTCAAGCGATTTATATTCATCAAATAGTGAAAATTGTTTTTTTAATTTGGATGGATGCCAAATGTCATCAGCATCAATAAAAGCGATAAATTCACCTTTTACTGCATCAAGTCCGGCATTTCTTGCACTTGATATTCCTCCGTTTTTTTTATAGATGTAAACAATCTGGTCTTTATACTTTTTTAGCACCTTTTTTGTACTATCAGTAGACCCGTCATCAACCACAATAATTTCTATCGGGCTGTAGTTTTGTGCAAGTACACTATCTATGGCATCTGAAATATATCTTTCCCCATTATAAACCGGAATAATTACGGATAGCAAGCTCTCAGTCATCAGGGTACATTTTTTTAATGATTTTTCTTTTCAGTGTTTCGCTTCCGGTCGCGGTCGAGAATCTTTTTAAACGTTTTCAGTTTGTTCAGCTCCAGGATACTTTTTCCTTCCGTCATATTTTCCCCATGTCTGCGAACATACAAAGTTACTTCTTCAAGCCATTTTACATTCAACTTTTTTTCCCTGGCACGATAGTACCAATCCGTATCTTCCCCAAACCATAATGTTCGGTCAAAAAGGCCTGCAATATTGAAAACCGATCTTCTGTACAGCCCCGCACCAATATAGTAGGGATAGGATTCTGCCGGATTACCCAATAATTCTTTATCGTTTTCCTTGCTGTTTTTAAAAAGCTGTGCATGGCCTCTTACAATATCTATTTCCTCATTTTCTTCGAGCTCGTTAACCAAGAGAAACAAATTATTTTCGGGCCATAAATCATCCACATCCAAAAAAGCGATATATTTTCCGGATGCATCTTTTATTCCCCAATTTCTCGCAGCTGAGGGACCTGAATTCTCCTTTTTAAAGTGCCGGATATCATAATGTAGGCTCTCAATTATTTCAGAGGTATTATCGGTTGAGCCATCTTCAACCACGATTATTTCCAACGCCGGATACTGCTGGCTCACCACGTTTTCTATGGCTTGTCTGATAAATTTTTCACCGTTGTAAACAGGAATAATTACACTCACAAGCGGCTTTTCACTTTCATCTCTTTTTTTCTTCTGATCAACTGAAAATTGTTTCGGGTCCCTCAAATAACCTGCGATGGCCTGAGGAATTTTTTCAAAATCTTGTCCCAGTTCAATATTAAAGATCGGGAGTTTCCTGCATAATTCCTGTAAATATGAGTGGGTATGAGATCCCACTCCCGGGAGCTGCGACATTGTAGAAAACGACATAGCCCGGTAAACCCTCCAGTAAGAAGCCTTTGCAAACCCGGTTGAATCCTGTTGTTTTACATTGGGTATCAAAATAGCCCGCAACGGCATTTTGTTCATGATTTGATTCTTAAATGCGGGATACAGATACAAAACATCTTTTTCCTGGTCCTTATCGACCGGTTTGCCGAGACACTTTTCGAACTTATTGAATGAAGAAACTTCCCCTCTGTTTAATTTAGCAGTACTGTAAAGACTGAAAACCTGGGGATCAGGATCTTTTTTTACAATCAGGTAGTCATCGGCAGTGTAAAAGAGTCCCTCGTGCAAACAGGTAAGTGCTGTGGTTGATTTTCCCATCCCTCCTTTACCTGTGATAAGTACGGCACCGTCTTGGGTACCCACAGCCGCAGCGTGCAGAAGCTGGCAGTTGTTCTTTTCCATCCACCAGTGAAATAGAGTTCTGAAAGGGGAAGAGGTAGTCCAGTATGGAAGATTTTTTGGGGTTTTAATCCAGTAAACGGCTTCCCTGGTTTGTAAATCCATCACATTAACTGAAAACTCACTCCAGTGAAATGCCGTTTTGATTCTCTTACTGTTGAATCCCCAGATATCTCCTCTGTCTGTAAAATGAATTGTATCACAGGGCGGAGGTACCATTTGCACGTTAGTGGATTCACTGTCCCATACATAGATTACGAAATCCGGATCACTGTTCTCAGGAGGGGGAACCGTCAAATGTTCAAGGGCAGGGGTGAGATAAGGAACAAGCGCTTTACCTGCAAAATGAAGGCAAACTGTAGTACCTGCTATATCATAATAGAATTTTTCTATTCCCGAAGATTGAGCCGCTCTTTTATAACGGCTTAAACACTGTGAATAAAATTCCATTTGTTCTTCTTCCGAGCGAACCGGAATATTCATATGAACGGGAATTTCCATGAACCGTCAATTTGATGGGTTTGATCTTCTTCTGTCTAAAGATGCTTTCAGCATGCGCACGTAGTCCACGTACTTATCTCTTTTTTGTATACCGTGATTATTTTCGTGTATTCTGCGTTTTAACATTACTTTTCCGTCCATGTGCATGGGAGTGTTCATTTCCTTTGCCCTTATAAACCAATCCGAAAATATTCCTTTTTCCCATTGATGATTGAATATGCCAACCTCCATAAAATTTTTCCTGGATATCAGTATTGTGCCGGCGCTGTATCCCGGAACAGCCTGCTCATTGCATTTATATTTTTTCTTTGTTTCATCAGTCAGTTCCGGACAGTAAAATTCCTCCATTAGTCCAAAAGAAGCTTTTATTTGAGGGTTCGACTGCAGGAACTCCATTTGAGGCTGAAGCTTGCCTCCGGTCCAAATATCATCGGAATCAAGAAATGCAAGATAGTCACCGCCGGAAGAAGAGATTCCATTGTTCCAGCCTGCGGCAATCCCTGAGTTTTTTTGAAAAATATAATTTACATCCTTACCAAAACTGGTCACGATTTCCTTTGTCTGCTCGGTTGATCCATCGTCAATGACCCATAGATCAAAGTTGGGGTAGTTTTGATCCAAAATACTGCGAATAGCTTCTTTAATATATTTTTCACCATTATACACAGTCATAATGGTACTAATCGATGGTTTGTTGTCAGTCATAAATTATTTAAGATATACCTGAATTGTTAGGTTATGTCATTTTCTTTTTTATCCGGCTGCCTGTATATATCATAAAATCAATATGAAGCATAAAAAAGTTGGATCTTCCTGACTGGCGAAGAAAACGGGCATAAAAAGAGTAAACTCTTTCCGTAAAAGTCATATTCTTTTTGTTTACTCCTATTGTTCCTTCATGACTGTAAATAACTTTTTCTGCAAAGGTAGGTTGAAGACGTTTAACTTGTTCAGTGAACATATTCGGAACGCGAACACCAAATACTTTCTCAAGATACTCAAATGCTTTCTTTACCTTTAAAAATTCACGGTACTGAATGGAAAGATCCAGCAGCCGATCCCAGTCTATTTTTGAATGTTCCTTGCGAATGAGCATAATTGAGTCTGCAACCCAGCGAATTGGCGGTTCCGGATTACGACGCATTCCGTGAGCGATTGTAAGAAGCAGTTCGTCGGTGGGACTAAGAGATTTCGTTTGCAAGCCATTCAATTTGAGAGGGATGGCATTTTTCCAGTGCAGATGATCCATAGACAGCTCTTTTGCTTGCGAAATGGCCCTCCAGTGCAAATCTACTTCAATGTCCTTTGTTTCGTCTGAAAAGCCTATAGACCTGCCATATATAAGGTTATGATTCAGTCGGTTTTCATTTTCAACAATAAATTTCTGTTTTTTTAAAAGATCCACGGCCTCAGCTGCATTGACATAAGGAACCAAAATGTCCATATCGGCCATCGGGCGAGTCGCATAGTTTTCATAAACGCGGATCGTTAATGGTATCCCCTTTAAAACAATCGTTTCGATACCCGCATCCTTGAAAAGCTTTAATACATTCCCGCATTCATAAATGATGCGCTGGTTCTCCGACCATGCTCTCCTGTAAATCCCCTTTAAGCGGTTCAGGATATCATCTTCAACACCCAGTTTTTTAATATTATTATAAGCGAGGGGCAAAAGTCGAAGGGAGCCGCCATCTACATCGAGCTCAAAGTCAACATGTTTTCGCCATGTTTTCCATGCTTCAATTGCGGGATCTCTGCCCATTAAAGCTGCTTTTAAAAGAAGCTGCTGGTTGCTGTTTGGAAATGGGCTTTCCGCAGATGCGTTCACGTATCTTTTTTCTTGGGTTCCGGCCAACCTTTTTCATCCACATCATGGATCGGATCCAGCAACAACATATCCTGCATATCGGAATATTTGTTGAATTCAGGCTCTTTATACTCTGAAACTAATTTTCGAAGCTCAGCCTTCACCTCGTCTGGTAAATCAATCTTTTCATGTTGGCCATTTTCAGAAACACTCAGTAAATCTTCCTCTACCAGTTTATTGAGAAATGACTGAATTGCTTCTTGTATCTCATTTATTTTTTTTCCCTCGATTTTGGACAGTTCACTGATCAGTGTTCCAGCTGCACCCTCTTCTGAAATGTACTCCCAGATAAATGTACCGGGCCACTCAATACTGTAGTAGTTGCCGGTTCTCAGGTCCATCAAAATTGTCTCTCCGTCAATGGTTTCATGTACAACGTGTGGTGTGTTTGCTCTGTAAAATTGCTTATTCATGAAAAACGAAGCTTTAGTTTATAAAGGTTGTTAGTGCATTTGAGATGAAAATAGATGAGAATAATCAAATTATAAAATAAAAATAGGGCAAGCTACCCATATCACACCGCTACGACCTGCTACCGCTGCTGCCTTCCGACCCTGACGGAGTTCACAGGGAGCTGGCTGTATGGAACTTGCCCCGAATCACCAAGATAAAGCCTTTCAGAATAAAACTAAACAAAAAAACCGAATAAAAATCTTTACCCGGCTTTGTACAAACTTGTTGTAATGTGGAGCTACGGGGATTCGAACCCGCGAAGCACTGCTTCGCAATTCACGGGGATAATCCAGGAATTCAATATCTATTGATGAGCCTTTTTATTTCAGTACTTCACAAAATCAAGGAATTTCGTGGAGCTACGGGGATTCGAACCCCGGACCTTCGCGCTGCCAGCGCGACGCTCTAGCCAGCTGAGCTATAGCCCCAAAGATCCATAATATATGATGTTTCGTTATTAGAAGTCAAAAAGCTTTTTCCCAAAAACATGTTCATAATTTTATTTTTAGCTGCCGGATTAATACTTTTGAGATTACTTTAAAGATAAAAGAACATAGCTTCCCCGAACCAAAAATCCCTTTGATGTCGAGCATGATCAATCAAGAGCAGCCTGGAGATGAAGGAATCGTAATTCAAAGCCAGAGCTGTCGGGACTGCGAAATTTTTTTCTCAGCTTCGTTTGCCAAAGGCATGGCCATGGCAGAATCTAAAATAGCTCTCTTTCGCAAAAAGTTAAGTTGAGTAAGCGTATGAAAACTCTTCGCCTGTCCTAAGTATTTTTTTACGTAGCAGGGTCTTGCTGAGGGAAAAATCTCTTGGTGAGATATCTGAGTTAGGAAAGTTTAGAAATGCAGATGTATTAGTGGCAAGCTTGCCTTACGTAGTTTTAACATTGTAGAGTAATTTTCGGGAGAATACAACTTACGGACAAACTTAACTTCACGCAATAAACTCAACACTGCGTGGGAATCGCTAACGTTCGGAGTCTATTATCTGAGAAGATGTTTTTGGCACTATCACTGAAAATGCAGGTTAAGGTATTAACAATAAAATGGATAGAGATTTTTATTATTTGCATTTTAAAAACTAAACGAAGCAAATCCAGTGAAAGGAAATGCGGGTTAAATGATTGAAGAATATTTCCATCACAGTTTTTGTTATATGTTAAAGTTTAACTTCGGAATATCTTTTTGTTTTTTAATTTTAATTTTCCTATTTAAAATTTGGAATGAACATTGTAAGAGAAGCCCTTGCATAAGCTAACTAAAGATAATGGGCGAAGATTGATTTATATCTAACCTGCATTATTCACTTTCTGGGAATCGCTATCGCTCGGAGCAAAACGCGTGCCAGTTTGATGAATGAAAAGGGATAAATCACCCCTCTATTAAAACTGCAGTACTGAAGCCTGCAATTGGCGGCTAATCCTCCAAATATTCTGCATAGTTTTTAATTTTGTTTGAAATGGAAAGTTTTTGGTCATTTTGAGCTGCAACAGCAAATCAAGAATGATACAATTTAGGGTTTCAAGTTTGCCTTAATTGAAATACTAATGGGGAATTTGGTATAGCGTAAACTACATAATCATATTAATGCCACTTGTATTTCTCCTGACCAAAAAAATCATAAATGAAAGAACAAACAGAAATCAACGATAACCATTTCCTTAATACCGAGCGAGGAAAGGCTGAATCCAATGCGATTGAGGTTCCCTCTATTACTTTGCCAAAAGGCGGTGGGGCGATTAAAGGTATAGATGAGAAATTCTTTGTGAATGCGGTCAACGGCACTGCTTCGTTTTCATTACCGCTACCGTTTTCAGCTGCAAGAGGTACATCTCCGGAATTAAGCCTTTCCTATAGCTCAGGTGCAGGGAATGGTATTTTTGGATTGGGATGGAATTTAAGTTTAGGTTCAATCAAACGTAAAACAGACATAGGCCTTCCCCAATATTTGGACTCGGTGGATTCTGATACTTTTCTCTTTTCCGAAGCGGAGGATCTGGTGCCGGAATTTAAGAAGAATCAGGATGGTAGTTTTCCATTGGATGATGATGGTGACTATATCTTGAATGAAAGGCCTTCATCTGACGGATTGTTCACAATCAGGAATTACAAACCAAGAATTGAAGGCTTATTTGCACGCATTGAACGCTGGACAAAAAATGCGAATGGTAGAATCAAATGGCGTGTAATCACTCGGGATAACATAACTACTCTTTTCGGATGGACGGATAATTCCATCATCTTCAACCCGGAAGACCCGTCAAAAATATATCAATGGCTTCCAGAATTTGTGTTTGATGATAAAGGGAACTGTTCGCATTACATGTACAGAAAGGAAGACAGTGTTGGTTTTGATGAATCCTTACTGCATAACCGTAATCGTATAAAAAACGGGGAAATCACCTATACCAATTGCTACCTTGAGAAAGTGTTGTATGGAAATAAGAAACCTTACAACGGATTTGGAAATGATTTTCCAATCGAAGATGATTACCTGTTTTCCACTGTTTTTGATTATGGAGAATACAATACTGCTTCACCTTACGATAAAATAAACGATTGGACCTTCCGGTCGGATGCTTTTTCTAATTACAAAGCAGGGTTTGAAATCAGGACAACGAGACTCTGTCAACGAGTTCTGTTTTTCCATCATTTTAAGGGAGAAGATGAATATGATGGTCTGGTACGCTCGGTCAATTTTGAGTACGATACTTCAACGGAGCAGGATTTTACGTTTTTAAAAGCGGTTAACTCTTACGGCTACATAAAAAAACCGGATGGATCTTATTCTCATAAAAAACTCCCGCCTTTGGAGTTTGATTATCAGAAGCATGATTGGAATGAGGATATAAAAACCATTGCTAATGAAGACTTGATTCATGCGCCCGCAGGTTTGGATGAACAGCAGTATCAGTTTACGGATTTGTTCAATGAAGGATTATCGGGAATACTCACCGAACAAGGCAATGGGTGGTACTACAAGCACAACCTTGGTGATGGGAAGTTTGAACAGGCGAAATTGGTCACCCCGAAACCTTCTTTTACAGGCTTGGAAGGACAACTCCAATTAGCAGATTTGGATGCCGACGGAGGGAAACAGATTGTTAGCAGGGCCAACGGGATGAATGGTTTTTTTGAGCTGGATGATGAAGACGAATGGAGGGGATTTCAGTCATTTGAGGCCATTCCGAATATTGATTTTGCGGACCCCAATACCCGCATGCTGGATTTAAACGGGGATGGCAAGCCGGAAGTAGTCATATCAGAGGACAACGTTTTTACCTGGTATGAATCAGAAGGCAGAAACGGCTATGCTGCTGCCAGAAAAACACCCAAATCTTTTGATGAAGAATCAGGACCACATATTGTATTTGCCGACAGCACGCAATCCATATTTCTGGCGGATATGTCGGGTGATGGGATGACGGATATTGTTAGAATAAGGAACAGTGATGTGTGTTATTGGCCAAACCTGGGCTATGGCAAATTCGGCGCAAAAGTAGCCCTGGATAATGCACCTGTTTTTGATCACCCGGATGTGTTTAACCCGACCTATCTGAGGTTTGCAGATATTGACGGTTCCGGGAATACCGACATCATCTATTTGGGGAAAAACAAATTTACCTGTTGGAAAAACCTGAGTGGCAACCGGTTCAGCACTCTTCCTTTTGAAATAGATAACTTCCCGGAAATTCATTCTCATTCCAAAATTACGGTCACCGACCTGCTTGGAAATGGCGTGGCATGTATTGTGTGGTCAAGCCCTCTGGCCAAAGATGCCAATTCATCTCTGAAGTACATCGACCTGATGAACAGCAGGAAGCCGCATATTATGGTGAGTTATAAGAATAATATGGGTAAGGAGGTCGCATTAAAATATACGCCTTCCACTACGTTTTACCTGGAGGATAAGAAAGCTGGCAAACCCTGGGTGACAAAACTCCATTTTCCGGTTCACTGCATATCTAAAACAGTAACAGAAGATAAAATATCAGGCTACAAGTTTGTAAGTCAATACAAGTACCATCACGGTTACTATGACCACGCAGAAAGAGAGTTCAGAGGATTTGGCATGGTGGAGCAGATTGACTCCGAAACTTTTGAGCACTGGGTGAAAGGTGAGGCTTCAAATATCGTAGAAAAAGAGCTGCATCAGGAGCCGGTCATTACAAAAACATGGAATCATACCGGAGCCTTTCTACAAAAAGATAAGATACTCAACCAGTTTGCTGATGATTATTGGTATGAAGAAATGCAACGGGCAGGTTTCGCCGCCACTCACCATGAGGTTGCTTTACGTGATGCTCGTTTGGTAGCAGCAGAAGGACTTGATGAAATCATCCTTGACAGCCTGTCTTCCCAGGAATGGCAGGAAGCTATGAGAGCCTGTAAAGGAATGACGCTGCGTTCTGAAATTTTCGCCCGGGATTCAGAAAAATATGGAAACACTCCTGAGGCGATGAAAAGGGAATTAACCCCTTATACCGTGTCTTCACAGAATTGCTTTATTCAGCTGTTACAGCCCAAAGGAAACAATGATCATGCGGTGTTTACCGTGATGGAAAGTGAAGCTGTTTCCTACAGTTATGAAAGAAATCCTGAAGACCCCCGAATTGCCCATAGCCTGAATATCAAACTGGGTGATTACGGGAATGTACTGGAATCTGCCGAAGTAGTCTATCCCCGACATATCAGGGACACTGATTTGCCGGAAGAAACGCAGGATGTGCAAAAGGAAACCATTATAATTTATCACCAACATCATTTTACCAATGATGTTTTAGGTGATGATATACATCTTTTGCGCTTGCCTTCTGAAGTAAAAACCTACGAACTGAAAGGCGTTTCAAAAACCAATGCCTATTATACTCCTTCTGACTTTATAGATATCCTCACTGATGCAAAATCAGATAGCGCATATTATCATGAATTAGATAAGCCGCTTGAGGGTAAGGCACAAAAAAGAGTGATTGAACATGTGCGCTCCACGTATTACAAAAACGATTTAACAGGTGCATTGCCCTTGCATCATCTGGAATCATTAGCGTTGCCTTATGAAAGTTTTCAACTGGCCTATACGCCTGAATTAATTAAAGATTTATTCGAAAATCGGGTAAATGATATTGATAATATTATGACCGATGGAAAATTCACCAACAGCGAAGGTGATGCCAATTGGTGGATACGTTCCGGTACGGCTCAATATCTAAAGGATGGGGAAAGTTTAGATGATGCCAAAAGCCGTTTTTTTCAGCCGGTCTCCTTTACAGATCCATTTAAAGCGGTGACTAAAGTATCCTACTATGGCGATAACTATCTCTTCATTGAAAAAACAGAAGATGCCATCGGGAATAAAACCAGGGTAGATCAGTTCAACTTCAGAACGCTTTCTCCTCAACGGATGCGGGACATAAATAACAATATATCTGAAATCGTTAGTAACGAGCTGGGATTTGTGAAGGCACTGGCTGTTAAAGGGAAAGGTAATGAGGCGGATGACTTAATAGGAATTACTGAAATTGCTGAAACCACAGAGCAAACTGCTATTGATGATTTCTTCCAGGCTTCGGATTCGCTTGATTTGACACCTGTGGGTAAAGCGCTGTTACAAAAGGCTACCACCCGCTTTGTATACGATTTTAATGCTTACATCCGATCCGGCAAGCCTACTGTGGTAGCTTCGATTAACCGGGAGCAACACTATAAGCAAGATGCAGACTCACCTGTACAAATAGGTTTTGAATATACCAATGGTCTGGGCGAAGCAGTGATGCAAAAAGTGCAGGCAGAGCCCGGGCTTGCGAAACAAGTCATCACCGATGAAAATGGTGCAATCACCATCGAAGTAATAGATACTACGGAACAAAACCCCACTCAACTCCGCTGGATTGGTAATGGCAGAACCATCAAAAACAATATAGGAAATACCGTAAAGCAGTACGAGCCTTATTTTTCGGTCACTCACCAGTTTGAAGATGTGAAAGAACTGGTAGAATCAGGTGTCACCCCATTGATGTATTATGATGCCGCAGGACGCCTGATCAAGACAGAAATGCCCGATGGTACTTTCTCCAAAGTGGAATTTGACAGCTGGAAACAAGCCGAATATGATGCAAACGATGCGGTTTTGGAGAGTGAGTGGTATCTGAAAAGAACGGACAACACACGAACGGATTTTATATCAGATTCCAAAGAGCAAGCGGCAGCCAACAAAGCCTCTAAACATGCGAACACTCCTAATGTACAGTACTTTGACACCCTTGGAAGGCCGGTTCTTTCTGTAGAGCACAATATAAATACAGATACCGAAGATGATGAATTTTATCATACCAAAGTACAACTTGATACAGAAGGTAACCTGCGTTCCGTAACCGATGCCCGTGGCAATACCGTGATGCAGTACAAATACGATATGTTGGACAACCTGGTATATGAAAACAGTATGGATGCCGGTAAGCGTTGGATGTTGAATAATATTGCATCGAACCCGCACTATATATGGGATGAAAATGATCGGGTTTTGGATGACGGTTCAATGCTGCAAGAAAAGCGCATATTTCGATCTGACTATGATGTACTACAACGGCCACTGGAGCAACATCTTAAAGTAAATGAGGATGAATGGAAGCTTATTGAAAAGATTGTATACGGGGAAACCTATGCGGAGGCTTTCGACAGAAATTTACGGGGACAGGTATTTGAACACTACGATTCCGCTGGTCTGATAACCAATCAGCGCTTTGATTTCAAGGGCAATCTGCAGGAGGCTACCCGGCAGTTAACACAAACCTACTATGTACACATCGTTGACTGGAATGTTGAAGATCCATCTCAAGAGACGTTTATACAGAAAACAGCATATGATGCCCTGAACCGAATGACCGAACTGAAAAACTGGCATTTGGCCGGCAGGTTGCCCGGAATTTATACACCTCAATACAACGATCGTGGAATGTTGAAGGGAGAAACCCTCTCCGTTGACGGACAGGTAACAGAAGATGTTCATAATGTGGAGTACAATGCCAAAGGTCAGAAAACACGCGTTCAGTATGGTAATGGAACAACCACGCGCTACCATTACGATGAAGAGAATTTCCGCCTAAAACAGCTCAGAACAACGAGGACCGGACAGGGTGATAAACTGCCAACTGTTCCAACAAATTTGAGTGATGCACATGTCTTACAAAATTTATACTACACCTATGATCCGGTAGGTAATATCACTGAAATATTTGATGATGCATACGAGCCCGTCTTCTTCAACAACCAACAAGTAGAACCCAGATCAAAATACAAGTATGATGCTCTCTATAGACTGATACAGGCTAAAGGCAGGGAAAACAATCAGGCCACAGATGCTTCGGGGCAGTTTGATCCCAAACCTTTTGAAGTGGATTTACCGATAACGGACAGAGCATTGCGTAATTATACCCAAAACTACACTTATGATGCCCTGGGCAATATCCTTAAGATGAAACATGTAGCCAATGGAGGAAGTTGGACAAGGAATTATGCTTATGCTGATGATTCCAATCGCTTGCTAAAGACATGGTTTGAAAACAATGAGGCGGATGCCATTCACTACAAATACGACAGGCACGGAAGTATGCTGAATCTGGGAAATACTTCGGAACCATACCGTATGCAATGGGACTATCGGGACATGATTCACAGGGCCAGCCTCGGTGGCGGAGGCACAGCCTTTTATAATTATGGCAGCAATAAAGAACGCACACGAAAACGCATAGAACGTAACGGAAACGGTATAGAAGAGCGGCTGTACCTGGGTGGCTTTGAGCTATACCGTAAATGGGAAGGAGGGGTGCTTGTTGAAGAAATAGAAACCCATCATCTAATTGCGGATGAGCAGCGGCTGCTCATTACAGAGCATGTCTTACAGACCAATAACAATCTAAATACTGGAATTCTTTACCGCTACCAGTACAGCAACCATTTGGGTTCGGCAAGCCTGGAGTTGGATGGATATGCCCATATCATTTCTTATGAGGAATACCATCCGTACGGAACATCGGCCTATCAGGCCAGAAATAAATCCTTTAAGGCTACTGCCAAACGCTACCGGTACACAGGTATGGAGCGGGATGGGGAAACAGGGTTGGCTTATCACTCAGCAAGGTACTTTTTGCCTTGGTTGGGAAGGTGGTGTAGTACGGATCCGATTGGGATTGGGGATGGGGTTAATGTGTATAGTTATGTTCGAAATCAAACAACAAGATCAATCGATATAAATGGTAAGCAAAGGTACCAGTATAGTGAGAGAGGCCTTATATCTGAAAGCATTGATGATGAGGAGGAATTTAGTGAAGAATGCACTTATGACGCAGTGGCAGATTTAGGGCATTCCATTGAGCATTTTTATGATTTAAAAGAAGAAGTTGGCGAACTATATGAGTTGCATTCATCACTCAACGAAAGCTTTGATCAAAGCGTGGAGAGGCTGGGAGAATTACTAGATTCTGACCAAAGCCATTTAAGTGCTGTTACTGAAGTGGACAACATTCACAACCAATTATTGGAGATGGAAGATGAAATTGACAACCTGAAGGTAATTATTGAGATAACGAGACAAAGTATTATTTCAATACATGAGAACTATCCTGAGGCACTTAATAATTTAGTTGAAGCAGATAATATAGTCGTTGACAATGTGGCGGTTGCCAGTACGGAAACGCCACAACATAGAGAAAGAAGTATATCTCAACAGGAATATTATGAAAGAATATATCGGCAGATACAAGTTGGAAGGGCTATTGCTAGCCACCCAACGGCTGCTATTAGCGCCACTACGATGAAAGCCATTAATCCAAATTCGGATTTTGGTGATGAAAGAAATCATGCAAGAATCACTGGATCCGCCGGTTTAATGGCTTTCTCCAGAAATAGAGTGACAAGTCCATTACCTCACACAGGTCTTCATAATATTGTAGTTCCACAGACCACTCCCAGACTAATAGGATCACAAGGCCCTAACAGGGGAGGGCATAGTGATAGACAAGTTCATACAGAAGATTTTAGTTCAGGGAGGCGAGCAGGTTTTAGAACCCAGTCTAGACAAAGAAAACCAAAAACGAAAGTACGTAGAAGGTCTAGATGACAATTAGAACATTAAAGTAAAATTACCAATTTGCACATCTAAAAAGCAATACCATGACATACTTACTAAAAATTTTACCAGTACAGAATAATCAAAACTCAGTTGTAAGATATCTCACGGGTTTTCTTGGGCCCAGAGAAGTTACAAAAGCAAGAGATCTTGTAAGAAATGGTGGTATTGTCCGAGATGATTTAACCAAATCTGCAGCGGATAAATTGGCTAAGGAGTTGAGGGAGATGGGTGCTGTTGCAGAGGTGGTAAAAGTAAAAATTCCGGATATGGAAAAAGGATACCAGCTCACTCTGTTAAACGCAGGAAGCAGAATAATAGCGGTGATAAAGGCGGTAAGAGAGATTACAGGATTAGGCCTGAAAGAAGCTAAAGAGTTGGTTGATAATCTTGGGGCCGTGGGGACTTACAAGACTAAGAAAGAAGCCGAGCAGGTGAAGAAAAAACTCGCCTCACTTGGAGTTAAGGTGGATATTAAAAAGTTGGGAGGTGAGACTCCGGAGCCTGAGCCAAGACCTGAGGAACCGGAACCCAAACCCGAACCCACTGAACCTGAGAATGGCATTTTCATCGTATTCGGGCAGGTTCTTCTCTCCGATGGGCAGCCTGTGGAGGCATGCTTAGTCCGGGTTTTCGACCGAGACCTCCGGAGTGAGCAGTTCCTTGGGGAGTCTGTTACGGATGGAAAGGGTGCATACAAAATCAGCTATACGAAAGAGCAATTCAAACGAGCTGAAAAGGGGACTGCAGATCTTTTGGTGCGTGCCTACAACTCGGTCGGCAAACTTCTCAGCGAGTCAGACATTCGGTTCAACTCAGCTACAGAAGAGCGGATTGATCTCGAAATATCGAATAAGGCTCCAGTTCAACCGTCTGAGTATGAGCAGCTCGTTGCACTTCTCAAGCCACTTCTGGAGGGAGTTCCTCTCTCAGGTTTAACGAGTGACGATGTCTGGTTTCTGACCAATGAGACAGGTCGTTCGCTTGAGGAGATCGCGTTCCTGGCGGACGATGCGCGCCTCGCGCAGAGAACCGGAATGCCGGAGGCGGTGTTCTTCGGTCTGGGCATGCTTGAGGTGGGTGTCGTTAAGACTGAGGAGGTAGAGGGTGCACGGAAGGATCAGCAGAGCCTACCATTCGTAGACCTGCCAACCGTGCTGGAGGAGCCGGTGGAGAACCTGATCAAAATCCTGAAAACCGCCATTGAAAACCGCCTCATTCCTGTTGGAATGCGCAATCAACTGGACAAAATCGAAGAGCGCTTTGCCGATCTCAGGTCTTTCGGTCCAACGGAGAGCGTTGGCTCACGGAGGCGTCGGCTCCAGAAGCTCGGCCAGATTGCAGGTTTGCCAGATGAATCGGCGGCAGCAGTTGCCCGTCGTATGGATGCGGGGCTGATTCTTCCAGAAGTGTGGGAAGAGTTGGTGATTGAAGGAGTGGTGCCTCAAGACAAGATTGATGAGCTGAAGCTTACAGTTGAATTGGGTAAGCTTACCGAAGATAGTCTGTCTCTCACCGAAGCGCTAAAGTCCCGCCCGCCCGCGAAGCTCGGTGGACCTGTCGCTTCACTGGGAGATCTTGCGGTTCTCGAGCCCGCCGACTGGGAAAGAGTTGTACTGGAAAACGAAGTCGCACCCCCAGGCGGGAAATCTATTTCGGATTACGCCGGAAGTCTCGCAGAAAAAGTTGAAAAACTATTTCCTACAGAGGTGTTTCAAAGCCGGGTACTGCAGCGAAACGAAAACCAGGTGGCGAGACAACTACATAACGTCCATTCACTGCTCGAGGTGAATTCCGGTCTCTTTTCTAAATCGGTGCGCTCTCGTGAACCGCTCGTGGGCGATGCTGATCTCGACTTCGGAGATCGTGTCTCTGGAGAGATCAAGAGTTTGCGCTCGGATCTTCAGGAGCTCAACAAACTTGCCCGAACGTTTCGGCATCTCGGTGTGGCAGAGATTCTGGACCGTACGGATCTGCCGGCAAAGGATAAGGCACAAACTGTCGGAGCGCGCTTAGACGCAGTGGATGTGTTCTTCTCCAATAACAAAGATATCGAGCTGAAGTCGATCGACTTCTTTGGTGTTGCCAGCAAGAAGGGGCCTACGCAGGTGAGCTACGCCGGAATAGATGATGAACTTCAGCCGCTTATACGTCAGCAAATGATGGCTCACCAACGGGTGATGAATGTCGCACCAGATGCTACGACAGCGATCGCACTGCTTCAAGGTGGATACGACTCGGCGGCGGGCATTGCTGCGGAAAGTTCGGCTGCCATAGCCAGGAAATCAGGAATCGGTCTTGAGCAAGCTCGCGACATCAGAACCATGGCGCTTGATCGTAGGATGCGCTCTCTTGCAGTAGAAGGAGTCCTGCTCGAAACCGACCCATCAAATGGTTCTTCCATGCATGTTCTCCCACAAACAGTGCATGCCGGGAACGAACTCAAAAAGATAGACGGATATAAGGAGCATTTTGGAAGCCAAAGTTACTGCAGCTGTCGTCACTGTGCGTCGATTTTGAGTCCTGCTGCATACTTCGGCGATCTGATGCGATTTGTCGAAAAGCACGTCTCAAGCGAGTCGTTCGGAGACAACGAGGAGCACGTTCTCCACCTTCGCCAGCGTCGGCCCGACCTCTGGACGCTGCCACTAACGTGTAAGAATACCAATACGCTCATTCCTTACCTGGACATTATCAACGGAGTATTGGAGCAATACATACAGACCGACACTGCTAATGCATATGAATTCCTAAGTAGTTCTAAATGGTCTTTCCGCCAGCCGTTTCACCTTCCTTTAGAAGAACTCCGCACCTATCTCCAGCACTTCAGCCTCAACTTATCAAGCATAGCTGAAGGTTTCAGGGGATGGGGGACAGTGGCGGCTCGAGAGAGCCTTCGTCTTTCTCCCGAAGAGTGGGACCTGCTTACACAGACAGATGCTTCCAACGAGTCTGTTTATGCTTTTTACGGCTGGCAGGATTCGTTGGAAAAGATTGAAGTTCAACTCTTTCTCAAAGCGACCGGGCTTACACGATCAGAACTCGACAGGCTTATCTCTCTCGCATCGATTATCCGTACAGACACACCGCTTCGTGTGGTAGCTGAAAAAGATGACGAGAGCGATCTCCAGCCCGTCCGGGAAGTGCTAATGAACCTAAGCGTTGGATCGCTAAGCCGCATTCATCGTTTTGTGCGACTTTGGAGGAAAGTACCATGGGAGATGGAGGCACTCGACTACGTTTTGCGCTATCAAGCCCAGGCGCTACTCGATCCCGAAGCTACACCAGCAGCGCGTTCCGCTGCACTCGGACAGGTTGCCACTTTGCGGCACGTTCAGCACCAATTACGCGATGTGGCACTTGACGTAATGTTGAGTCTTGTTGGTCCTATTCCTTTGGAACAGCTCCATCAAGACGAGAAACCACTCTTCGATCGCTTGTTCAATGCGGCTCGCCTGGCGCCGGACGAGGTCGAAATGTGGAACGCAGGATCCACACCATCCAGGCCTCTGAGTCCTGCCGTAAAGTTCTGGCATTCTGCTCTGGCAGCCACAAATGTAAATGAAGACGCTCAAGAGGAAGATGTGGACGAGGCCCAGCATCGTCTCGTCGGTGCGCTGGGCGTAAGTGACGCTGACCTGGTGGTACTGCTCAAGAACCTTTTGCGGTCGGAGGCAGACGATGAAGGTACCGTAGACTTGACCCACGAAAATCTCTCCCTTCTGCACAGGCATGCGAAGATTGCCACTCGGCTTGGCATCAGTGTCGATTCCCTGTTCACAGCGCTCCGAGTCATACAGATGAAAGACGAAGCAGACCAAGCAAGCATCGAATCCCTGACGGATCTGCGCGCGCTCCTTACGTTTTTGGAATGGCAGCGGGAAAGCGACATGTCCATCATCGATATTCACTTTATCGTGCGTGGATCGCAAGAAATAAAAAACGGCTACAGCTTTGATGAGGCACGATTGCAAGAGCTTTCGCAAATAGCGAGCGAGTCCATTTGGTTCACTGAGAATGTGTTTACTGCTATTTCGGACATACAGCCACAGGATGTGGACGTCCTGCTTGCCTTGCTTGTTCGGGAAGGCATGATTGAAACACCACCTGGGGGTGACAGCGATGGCGAGGAGACCGTCCCACGGTATCACGTCACTGAGACATATAATCAGGATGCGTCGTTGGAATTTATTTCGGGAGATCCTGAACACGACGAGGCTTTGGGCCGGCTCAGTTTGCAAGAAGAAGCAATTTTACAGGTACTTACCAGACACAAGATTGATCGACACTCGGCTGAAAAGAGCCTGCTGAGTTCAATCGCCGAGGCCTTGGGTATAAATCAAGAGTTTCTACGCCATCTCTTCACGATCGTTGGCCAGGACATAGAGGATTTAGACCGCCTCATCGCTCTGAAGGAGAAGAAGGAAGAATTACGAGATGTCTACCAACGGATGGAAGAAGCTGTCCTCTGGGTCGAGGCCTGTAAGTTCGATGTCGAAACCCTGGAGTTTATCGTCGCACACCCGGACATTTTCGGGCTCAAGTTTGGCGAGCGAATGGAACTCAACAGCATTCGCCTACTGAGTAGCTACGCGTGGCTTCGAAAGCTCTTTAACGGAAAGGGTGAGAGGCTCATCGACCTTCTCTCCGGCCACGGAAGCGAGGCAAACCTACTGGCAGAGCTTGTGGAGGAGTCATCAGGACATGTCCGGTCATTTTTGGATAACATCAGCCCAGCGATGACATCGGATCCAGCTATTGATCCGGAACCAGTGGATGGAATAGACCGACTCATGCAGTTGCTCCATGCAATCGACCTGGGCGGGCAGCTCGGCCTCGACGGAAGGGCGTTTAAGTTGATGATCTCCGATGAGCATGGCCGGCTTGCGAAAGCCCGTGATCTTGTACTCGGTGCCTTCCGGGCAAAGTACGACGACGACGCGGTGTTCGAAGAGGCGGTAGAGCCATTTCGTGACCGACTCCGAGGGCGACGTCGCGACGCCCTTGTGGACTTCATCTTGAATCAACCATTTACCGAAGGGACGGTCAACGACCACTATAGCTTTGAAAAGAGTAGCGACCTCTACCACTACTTTTTGCTCGATACGGAACTGGAAGGATGTGCACGCACATCGCGCATTGTCGCTGCTACGAACAGTCTTCAGCTCTATGTTCACAGATGCCTCATGGGCTTGGAGCAGAGCAAGAGCGGTGCTGATGAACCTGTGCGTGTCACACCGACCGATGAGATGCTGGATGAGTGGCCGTGGCGGAAGAACTACCGGGTGTGGGAAGCGAATCGTAAAGTATTCCTTCATACCGAGAACTTTCTCGATCCTGATCTTCGTGACAATAAGTCCCCTCTCTTCCGAAAGCTTGAGGATGAACTCCTTCAGCAGGACATCAATGCCGATACTGTCGAAGCGGCTTATCTAGAGTACCTAAAGGACTTTACCGAAATCGCGAAGCTCAAGATTGTCGGCGCGTGTTACGATGAGGAAACGCGTACCACCCATGTCTTTGGTAAGAGCGTCACAGAACCGGGACGTTTATTCCATCGGAAGATGGTGAAACTAAACTATGAGTCTAAGGTGGGCCTGGTTAGCCAGCCGTCTCACGATGTCGAATGGACATCTTGGGAAGAGTTGGATCTGAAAGCGGATATGGATTATCTCTCACCGATCGTTGTAGAGGGACAACTTCACTTGCTGTGGGTGGAAAGAAGACCCAAGACAGTCACAGAAATTAGTGGAGGCAGTGCAGATACAGAAGAATTGAGTGATTATGTATTGAAAGTAAGCCGTCGCATGGTTGATGGCGGATGGAGCCAACCTGCTGCAATCAACCTGGATTCCAGAATGACGGGGCAAGAGTTTTGGATAGATATGAAAATTTATCCGTTTATTAGAGATGGCCAGCTACTCTTAGCTCGCTTTCCCTCGCTTTTGGAATTTATTAGCTGGTCTCAAGGATTTAATCCAAATCCGGGCAGTCTGCCAGGGGCCATCTATCATTTGAATTTCTTCAGGATGACGGTTGAGCGCCTTGAAAATTCGCAAATCCGAGGGGCTGCAGTTCGTCCATTTCTCCTGCGGAGGCTCTCCCTGCCTAATGCCCCGACGACCGACATACGAAATTCTTCGGATCCCCTTCACCTGATTATTTCAGGAGCACCCTTCAGGGATAGGAGTGACTATGCAGCTGATGTTTTTGCGAAAATACTAACGCGCCCACGCTTTCTCGGAAATTTTCTACTGACACGATCACCAATTCACTCCCTTGAAGTGGTGCTCAACAGTCCAGGCTCTTACATTGCTCAGGTGCATGACCAGAGCCTTTTATTCGACTTCAACCATTTTATTGCCCCTAACAATACTCTATGGCCTGGTTGGGAAAGTATCAGGCTCACGACTCCCGTTGCAGAGACCCTTACAAATCGCTACTACAGACAGGGTCTGAACGCATTTTTGTCGAGTGCGACTCAGAAAATCTCAGAGCCAGATTTCCCGGTGGATATTGTCCACCCATATGCACTCGAGCCTCCTGAATCACCCGATGACCGCCTTGATTTCACTGGCCCCTTCGGCTTGTACTACCGTGAACTCTTCCTCCACATCCCGCTCCTGCTCGCTAATCATCTCAACGCGAACCAGCGTTTTGAGGAGGCCCAGCAGTGGTATCACTACGTCTTCAATCCTGTAACGAGTGAGTTACCTCCAACCAACGAGGAGATAGCGGAAGGTGCAAGTCCTGTGGATCACTACTGGAACTACCTAGAGTTCAAAGATCGGGACCAGGACAGTTTGAATGAGATCCTTCGGGACGGAGCCGCACTCGAGCAGTTCAGGCGAAATCCGTTCAATCCGCATGCCGTCGCGCGGATGCGGCTCAACGCCTACAGAAAGTCGGTAGTTATGAAGTACGTAGACAACCTTGTCGATTGGGGAGATCATCTTTTCGCTCAGGATACCAGGGAATCGATTAACGAGGCCACGCTTCTATACGTAATGGCCGCGGACATTCTCGGGGACCGGCCGGTAGAGTTAGGCTCATGTGAAAAGGTTGGAGTCCGAGTCCTGCTTGTCTCCGCAGGCAATAATAAGATTGCGGTGATTAAAGAGGTGCGGAAGATAACTGGATTTAGCCTGAAGAAAGCAAAAGATATCGTTGACAAATTGGGTGTCGTAGCGGAGAGGCTTACTACTGAAGAAGCCAATGAGATTAAAGAAAAACTGGAAGCGGCTGGCGCTACGGTAATCAGTGAGCAACCGGCCACTTCTGTTACCTATGACACCCTGAATACTCAAGACGAATATCTGCCCACGGTCGAAAACGTCACCGCTTCTCTTGCGACTACAACGCTCTCAGAGATCAACAAAGACGGACTGGAAGCTTCTACAATCTTGCCTGGTGTGCAACAGATGTTTTGCGTCCCGCATAATGAGGACCTGTTGGCCTATTGGGACCGAGTGGGCGATCGACTTTTCAAGATCCGAAACTGCATGAACTTGAGCGGTGTCCGCCGTGAACTCGCTTTGTTCGCGCCGCCTATCGACCCCGCACTGCTGGTGCGGGCGAAGGCGGCCGGCCTCAGCCTCGAGAGTGCTCTGGCTTTGGGGGATTCCCAGGTACCGCCTTACCGTTTTACCTACATATCAGAAAAAGCCAAGAGCTATGCAGCAACGGTGCAGGGTTTTGGGTCAGCTTTGCTCAGCGCGCTTGAAAAGAAGGATGCGGAAGAACTTATGCTCCTACGCGCCACACATCAGCTGAATCTACTTGCACTGACTAAACAGGTTAAAGAGCAGCAGATTAAAGCGGCTGTGGAGAATCTGGAGGCACTGAAGCTCAGTCGTGAAGTTATGCAACATCGAAAGGATCATTATGCTTCTTTGCTGTGCAAAAATCTGTCAGTATACGAGCAAAAAAATGAACTATTTATGAGAAAAGCTAATAACTCAGAGGAGAAGGCGTATATATTTAGTACTCTGGCTTCATTCGCCTATTTGTTGCCTCAGCTTGGTGCCCCCACTGCCATAACTTTTGGTGGAAAGCAGGTGGGTGCCGCACTTTCAGCGGAGAGCGCAATGCACAGTTTTATGGCAGCTCGTTCACGCCATGATGCTTCTATGGCGACCACTCAGGGCGGATACGATCGCCGTGAAGAAGAATGGGCCCATCAGAAGGAGCTTGCCGAGAAAGAGATTGCTCAAATCGATAAACAACTGTTGGGCGCTGAGATTCAGGTGGACATTGCTGAGCGCGGGTTAGAGATCCATCAGCAGACGGTCGAGCAAGAAGAGGAGGTATTTGAATTCTACAGCGACAAATTCTCCAGCTTCGGCCTCTATACGTGGCTCTCGACTGAACTCAACAAGCTTCACCGCATGGCCTACAACATGGCACATGAGGTGGCTCAGGTGGCGCAGGCTGCGTATCATTACGAGCACGATTCGGATAACTCGGTATTTATCCAGCCGGGGCATTGGGATAGTCATAAAGCCGGTCTTCTTGCAGGCGACCGGCTCGTACTCCAGCTCCAACAGATGGAGAAAGCCTTCATTGAACATAATGAGAGAGCGTATGAGATTACCAAGCATGTATCGCTGGCACAGCTTGATCCATTGGCTTTGGTGAGGTTGCGTTCTACTGGTGAATGTGATTTTGATATTCCTGAAGTACTTTATGACATGGACCATCCTGGCCAATATTCCAGAAGACTCAAATCGGTAAGTGTCAGCTTGCCTTGTATTGCGGGACCGCATACATCTGTCAATGCTAAACTTTCTTTGGTTAATAACCGATACAGAAAAAATGCGAATGATCCTGCCAACTATCCAGAGGATTCAGGCAATGATGAGCGCTTTGTTTACAATGTTGGTTCCATTCAATCCATAGCAACCAGCAATGCACAAAATGACAGCGGTGTATTTGAGTTAAATTTCAGAGATGAGCGCTACTTGCCGTTTGAATATGCCGGAGCTATAAGTAGCTGGAGACTGGAACTTCCCACCGAGGTAAAACAATTTGATTACAACACCATCACGGATGTTGTATTACATGTTAAATACACCGCAAGGGAAGGGGGTTCAGGTTTAAAAACGGCAGCTAATGAAGCACTAAAAGAGCAGCTTAAAGCTTTAAAGGATGGATCTGGCTTACAAGTAGCAATCAATATGAAGCATGAATTTCCAAATGAGTGGAACCTGTTAAAAAAGAATGAGACAACGGAACTGACCCTTGATAAATCCAGGTTGCCATATATGGCTCAATCTTTTGGAACCACAGAAATAGAAAGCGTGATGTTCGTGGCTAAACTAAAGGATAATCCTGATGAATTTTCAATACAGGTAGATGATGGTAGTCAAGCTTTTACGAATGAGATTTCAGATCTATACATAGGAAGTAGCCCTGATATTGATTTAAACAGTGCATTTTCTCTCTCTGTTTCAGAAGACTATCAATCAAACCTTGAAGAGTTACTTTTAATTATAAATTACACCTTGTGAAAATATGGATAAGTGTTTAATTGTACTTAAGTAACGAATATGTATTAGAGTGCAAATGTATTGTTTAAAGTAAAAATGTGGATTAGATCCCGAGCCGCACCCTACAAAAACATGAAATTTAAAGTGAAATAACGAATGATAAAGAGGCAAGAGGAGGTATCAGCCATATTGTATAATTCTTTATATGGCTACGGTTGATTATTAAGTATGTTTCATTTTCTTTTTGGACCAATAATCATCAAATGCCGTATCTTCCCGAAAATTAACCTATCATAAAAATTATGGCATCATTTGATATAGTAAATGAAATCAACGCACAGGAAGTGGATAATGCGCTTAATAATACACTGAAAGAAGTTTCCACCCGGTACGATTTCAAAGGGCTGCATGCAGAGATCGAGTTTATCAAAAAGGAGAATCGGATCGATATGTCGGCCGCTGAAAGCATGAAACTCCAGGCAATGAAAGACACACTCATCAAACATTTCATCAAACGGAACCTGGAACCAAAAGCACTTGAATATGGTCCGGAAGAAGGTACCAGTCACGGCCATGTAAAAGCAAAAGTCACCATCAAAGAAGGGATTGACCGCGATACAGCAAAGAAAATTGTTAAGGAGATCAAATCGCTTAAGCTAAAAGTTCAGCCTGCTATTCAGGATGACCGGGTTCGAGTTTCCGGCAAAAAAATTGACGAATTGCAGGAAGTAATTCAGCACCTCAAGGGAAAAGATTTCGGTATCCCGCTTCAGTTTGTAAATATGAAGTAATGTACGCCGGACAGCCTGTCCGGCACTTCTGAACCTGAAAAAAATCCTGTTGGTGGTGGGAGTGAAACAGATTTTATTCCCTGGCTGGGATTATTCCTTTGCAGGTATCTGAGTAACGGGCAGGCTGCCCGTTGTACGCCGGACAGCTTGTCCGGCACCTCTGATTTTGGAAAAGCTCTGTTGGTGGTGGGAGTGAAATAGATTTTATTCCCTGGCAGAGATCATTCTTTTGCAAGGATATGAGTAACGGGTCAGCGACCCGTTGTACTTTTTACCCGAGTAATTCTTTCACGTATTCGTTCTCGGGGTCCATTTTGAGGGCTTGTTCGTAGTAAGACCGGGCTTTTTCATCGTGACCACCTTTTTTCATCAGGTCACCCATCAGAATCCAGTTTTCCACATCCCGAGGTTGTGCACGGATGCGGTCGAGCAGATATGCGATAGCATCCTGGCCATTGCCGGACATCAGCTTGTATAGCACCACATTACGATGTGCTGCGGGCAGGTCTTCAAGAGTGATAGCCCGGTCAAAATCTTCTTTGGCTTTTTCAAGTTCATCCTGATTCAGATGGGCATAACCTCGAAGGTTATAAAGGCGGCCCGAATCACTTTCGATCTCAATCGCTTCGTTCAGTGACTTTATGCTTGCATCCCACTGGTTCAGTTTTTGCATTACCTCTGCTTCAAGGGTATATCCTTCAGGAGCATCGGGTTTCATGCTTTGAAGGCGGCGTGCTACATCCAGACTCTTGTCGAGATCATTTTCGTGCAGCAGTTCATAACCTTCTTTGTGTTTTTCTTCAAAACTCATGAATCGTTCTCTTCTTTAATTTTGTCAGTTATATCTTCAAATTCTGCTTCTTCAATTTCATCAAGGCGGGCCCTTCTCTGACCTGTATTCGTTCGGTTGGATTGGCGGCCGTTGCGGGCTTTCCCAAAGTGGAACCGGATAAATGGCCTGCGTTGATTTTTCGGTCCTCTGATGATCCGGATCACCAAATAGATAAAAAGTGCTATTAACAGCCAGCGTATCATTCGTCGGGTATTATATGAATATGGGTATTGTTGCGTATCGGATGTTCAAAAATCTGTTCTTCCAAATACGCGAGGTGATTCGGATTATTTACAAAATCGATTTTTGAGGTGTTGATAATCATTAAAGGTGCTTTACTGTAATGATAAAAAAATTGATTATAAGCATCACTCAGTTCTTGCAGATAGTCCGGCGTGATGTTCCGTTCGTAATCTCTGCCGCGATGTTCTATGTTTTCCATCAATCTCTCTACACTGCATTGAAGATAAATAACAAGATCGGGTTTTGCAGAAATTCCCGTCATAATCCCGTAAATATTATCGTATAGGGCTAATTCATCATCATCCAGATTGAGCCGGGCAAAAATCCGGTCTTTTTCAAAGATGTAATCAGAGATCAAAAACTGATTAAACAGATCGCGGCTTGTCATTTTATCCTGCTGCTTAAACCGGCTTGCCAAAAATGCCAGTTGTGTCTGGAAAGCATAACGTTTTTTATCCTCATAAAATTTGGGAAGAAATGGATTTTCCTCAAACTGTTCCAGAATTATCCGTGCATCATTGCGTTCGGCGAGCAGCTGAGCAAGAGCGGTTTTTCCTGCACCGATCACTCCTTCAATGGCAATAAAATCAAATTGGTTTGGCATTTTTTTATTTGTGCAGGTTACAAATGTTTCAAATAAAAAGAGATTACCAGTATAGCCCGGTTTTTCTGATTTCTATCTGCGGTGCTGTATTAATCATCTCAGTTACAGTTTTTTGATTTTGGGGATCACGCCAGTTTCCGTCAATTTCTTCCATTGGGAGCAGAACGAAGAGCCGGTTTTTATATTCGGGATGGGGAATAATAAGGTTATCGGTGTCAACGACCAAGTTCCCGTAACGGATAATGTCCATATCAAGAATGCGGGGGCCCCACCGAACCGGATTTTTTTCACGCCCGCACTCCTGTTCAAATACCTTCAGCTTTAATAATAGTTCTTTGGGCAGCAGAGACGTTACAATTTCAGCGGCTGTATTATAAAACGAATACCTGGCTGCTCCCACAGGCTCAGATTCCCAGATACTACCTTTACGTACCGGCATTTCAGATAGCTTTTCGAGAAATTTACCTGCTTTCTGAATTGTGGCTAACCTGTCACCAAGATTACTTCCAAGGGCAATAATTACCGTTTCCATTTCATGATAATTTCGGCATATTCGGCCTGAGTTTCGATGGGCGGATTCATTTTCCGGAGGCCAACCTTTAGTTGTTTTACAAGCGGCATCTGCTCAAAAATGCGCTCTCCAATCCGAAGACAGAGTGTTTCAATCAATTTTTCAGGCGGGCCGGAGAAAACCCTCCCGGCAATCATTTCCACTTGCTGGTAATCAAATGTTTTATTCAGGTCATCATGTTTAACAGACTCTTTAAAATATCCTTTCGCCGTTACATCCAGCTCAAACTGGTTTCCTTTCTCACGTTCATGGTCGTAATACCCGTGCTTTCCGTAAAACTTCAGTGCTTTAATGGTGATTGTATCCAATATTTCGACAGTTATTACAGCAGTTTTGCAGCTTTGGCTTTTTGAGTCCAGATCAATAAAAATACCGAGAAGATTACTCACAAACGAGTTTTTCTCAGACTAATGCAGAAGCTGTTTTCAGATTTGTCCGAATTCTTGAGGCTTTGACTGTTGATCTTAAGGTTTTATGAAATATGAAGGATAAAATAGAGCGGATTATTGTTTTTCGGAAACAGTCCCAATTTCAGCAAGCAAAGTCGTCCGGATTTTTGTTACTCTTCTTTACGCCGTACATTATCAGTTTAAATTCCTGATCTGTAAATACAATTCTCTTCAGATGAAAACAATCTTCTCTGCTTTCTCCTTTCTGCTCGTCTTTGCAATTGCGCCTCTTCCGGCCCAAACCATCTCTGATCACACTGCCGGAATGGAACACTACGAAGGGTTCTTTGATTTTTGGTGGGATGATGAAACAGGTAATATCTGGCTGGAGATCGATAAGCTGGATGAGGAATTTATTTATGTTAACTCTCTCGCAGCAGGTGTCGGTTCGAATGATATCGGTTTGGACCGGAGCCAGCTCGGAAACACACGGATTGTGAAATTCAAAAGAGTTGGTCCTAAGGTTCTGCTGGTTCAGCCCAACTACGATTACCGGGCAACATCGGGAGTAGAACTTGAAGAAAAATCGGTGGATGAAGCGTTTGCACGTTCTGTCCTGTTTGGGTTTGATGTGGAGATTCGGGAAGGCAATCGGGTACTCATCAATGCAACTGAATTTTTAATGCAGGATGCCCATGGGGTTGCTCAGCGGCTGGATGACCGCAACCAGGGAACCTTTTCTCCAGATCTTTCCAGATCTGCAATTTACATGCCCGGAACTTTCAACTTCCCAAAAAATTCTGAGTTTGAGACAACTCTCACATTTACAGGAAGCGGAGCCGGCAGCTGGTTGAGATCGGTGGCACCTTCACCCGATGCGATTACGGTACGCCAGCACCATTCTTTTGTGCAATTGCCGGACGATGGTTACAATCCCCGTAAATTTGATCCGCGCTCAGGGTTTTTTCCCATCTCATTCCAGGATTACAGTGCTCCGATCGGTGAAGAGTTTAACCGCCGATACATTGTACGCCACCGGCTTGAAAAGAGGGATCCTGTGGCTGAAGTAAGCGAAGTGGTGGAGCCGATCGTTTTTTATCTCGACAACGGAACGCCCGAGCCCGTTCGCACAGCACTACTTGATGGTGCCCGCTGGTGGGCCGAAGCATTTGAGGCAGCCGGCTTCAAAAATGCTTTCCAGGTAAAAATTCTGCCTGACGATGCCCACCCGCTCGACGTGCGTTATAATGTGATAAACTGGGTTCATCGTTCAACACGGGGATGGTCGTACGGATCGTCTGTAATTGATCCCAGGACCGGTGAAATTATCAAAGGAAATGTGCTGCTTGGATCACTTCGTGTTCGGCAGGATTATATGATTGCCGAAGGCCTGCTGGCACCTTATGAAGAGGGTGTGGACCCCGATCCCCAAATGCTTGAGATGGCTCTTGACAGAATTCGTCAGCTCTCAGCCCACGAAATTGGGCATACACTTGGCATTGGCCACAACTTTGCAGCCAGTGTGAACAACCTCGCTTCGGTGATGGATTACCCCCACCCGATGGCAACCATTCTCGATGATGGTTCCCTCAGCCTCGAAAATGCATATGACATTGGAATTGGTCAGTGGGACAAACGTGCAGTGCTTTGGGGCTATCAGCATTTCCCCGATGATGTGGATGAGGAGCAGGCACTTAACGAAATAATTGATGAAACGATCGATATGGGATTGCTCTATATTTCTGATGAAGCGGCACGGCCACAGGGAGGCGCCCATCCCGATGCGCATTTGTGGGATTACGGCTCGGATGTAGTGGCCCAGCTGGATCATATTCTGGATATCCGTCATGCCGCGCTGAGCCGTTTTGGAGAGAGAAATATCCGGAAGGGCCGGCCCATGTCGGACCTGGAAGATGTATTGGTGCCAATTTACCTCTATCACAGATACCAGACCGAAGCTACTGTGAAACTTATCGGAGGTGTAAATTATGCTTATAATTTACGTGGAGACAACCAGTCTGGCCCGCAGGTGGTAGATGCAGAAATTCAACATGCAGCTCTGAATGCGATGCTTCAAACCCTCGATCCCCAGGTGCTCGCACTGCCTCAGCAACTGCTTGAGCTGATACCACCCCGGCCTGCCCGTATTCCCGATACACGCGAACATTTTCGCGGATACACCAATCCTCTTCTCGATCCGGCAGCTATCGCAGAGGTTGCGGCCGACCATGCAGCTTCTCTCATCTTTAACCCCGAGCGAAGTGCCCGGCTAATGAACCAGTCTGCCCGGTTTAGTAATTATCCCGATCTGGCTGATGTGGTCGAAACAGTGTTGGAGTCCACCGTCCTTGCTGAATCACAAAATGGTTATATCGGTTCGATTCAGCGCGCTATAAACCAAGCTGTTCTGAGAAACCTGCTTATGCTGGCTTCAAACGAAAACGCATCGCCAGATGTAAGGGCAGTGGCCAAATTGCTTATTGAAAACCTCCAGATGGAGATAAGTAACCGGATTTTCGCTTCGGATGAAATGGTGTGGAATGCTCATTACAATCAGTTATCGCGCTGGATTGGCCAGTTCCTTGATGAACCGGACTCATTTTCAACTCCGCCAGCTCCCTACACACCGCCCGGAGCACCTATTGGCAGCGGTGGATTTCATTCTCTGGATTTGAGGTGTGACCTTGAAGATCTGTTTTAGCAATAACAAATTTTCGGCAATACATAAATCTTTAAAAAGGGTTTTTTCTTCACCGATAAGAATGGCAAGTCTTTTATGAAATTGATTCCTTACAGGGTGAAAAAAACGGTTTCCACTTTCTATTGGAAAGTTCTTTTTTTAGTCTCGGATTTATATGACTTGATTCCTTTTACTAAAAAGTGGAAGAGGATAAAAAAGTTCGATCAAATTGCAGAAGATGGGAAAGTATATTATACGATTTCTATGGAAGAGTATGGATTTACCCACATTCTGATCAGGGCAAATTTTTTCCTTTCTCTGGCTGAAAAAATGAAAATGAAATATGTTTATACTCCCCTTAAAACCAATCGAAAAACTGAATACAAAATCTCTGAACCCGAAGAAGTTGGGGTGGGAAATATAGATTTAAAATCCCGGGCCGATCAGTATAACTATAATGATATTTATGATTTCACAGGGGTTGATGATTTTTTGAAAGATGAGGGGCATGAAGTTTCATCCGAAAAGTTTAATAAAATAGAGTTGAATCCGGATGAAATTGAATTCAGTAAATCACTCGGAAGGAGTTTTGATAAACTGCTTACCGATATCAAAAGCAGACTGTCCGTTCATTTAGATCCGGATAAAGATAATCTGGTAACGATTGATAATTATACTTACGTTTTTAGATTTTATGAAACGGATCAAATTCAACGAATCAGGGATGGGTTTTTCAGGCGGTTATATGATCAAAGTCGAGAAAAAAATCCCTGGCCGAGCCTGTTTAAAGACTCTAAAATAAAGTTGCTCGTACATATTCGACAGGGAGATACGGCAACAATTCAAACACCCTGGGGCTGCTTTATACCTACATGGTACAGGCATGGGGAACAGCGTTTTAAAGAGCTAAAAGAATTGAATGGCTATCACTCAAAAATCGTGATTGGGGTAAAAGAATTTTACTCCTTTTTGAGAAAACTATTCAACCAGCTGAATGAGGACAGGTTTTCACCAATAGTTTTTTCGGACGGATTCGACAGAGCATTTGATGAAATTCTAAATAAGAAAACAGATCTGGATAAGAAAAAAAGACTGGCATTAAAACAATGCAAAAAAAATTATAACAAAGAACAATTTAATGATTTTTACAACTGGCAACAGGTGAAAACCGTGATCGGTGAAGAGAAAGAGAAGTTTTATAGCATGATTCACTCTTTTTTAAAGTCGGATATAGTGATTACCGGAACCCAGCAAACGATGATTCCAAAACTTCTGTCTCTCTATTGTAATCCTGAAAATATGCCGATTCTGATCATATTGCATAAAATTGAACCTCATAGTTACGAATATCTTGGAATTGATCAAGATTATAAGAAATTGGTTTATGTTGATTTAAATAATTACGATATCAAAAAAGTGGCAGCTAAACTGGAAGAGTTTTTAGAAAATTGAAAAGTTTGGAAAGGGATTATCAACTACATCTTGATTTTTAATCCAGAAGGCTAAGATTTGAATTGATGGGAATCTGACAATGTTTTGAGTCGGAATCGAGTATCATTTCGAGTTTGATCAAAATAGGTAGCCCAAATCGGAGAGTAGTTTAATTTAATATTTGAAATAATTTCATGATAAAATTACCGCTAAATAATATTCGCACCAGGTTTGAGAAATCTCTTTTTGACCGTTACCTGCCACTGATGGATGAGTTTATCATCGACCATGAACATGGCGGTTTCATGTGTATGGTTGATATTTATACAGGGAAACAGGTCTCTTCAGAGAAGTTAACCTTGTTTGAAGGGCGCGGTATTTGGGTCTATTCTTTTCTTTATAACAACTTTGAACAGAATCCCCGCTATCTTGAAATCGCTGAAAAATCTCTGAACTTTATCCTGAATCTGGAACCTGACGGTGATAAATTTTGGCCAGCAAGGTTTACAAAAGAGGGGGAACCTCTCACAGAAAAAGGAGATATCTACGGGAATTTATTTGTAGCAGAAGGGCTTGCCGAATATGCAAAAGCCAGCGGAAAATCCGAATATTTTGATCAGGCCAAAAAAATTATTCTAAACAGCTTTAAGATATATGAGCAACCAGATTACAGCTATAAACCAGAGGAACTTGGCCTGAAAAATACGCGCGTGCTTGGCCATTGGATGATTTTCCTGCGTCTTACAACCCAAATGCTGGAACAAAGGCCTGATCGGGAGCTGGAAAAAATAGCTGAAGCAAGCGTTTATGCAATTCTAAACCGTCACATGAATCCTGAATTTGAATTGCTGAATGAGTATTTGAATCACGATTTCACCCTCCCTTCGAACAGATATTCAAACTATTTTTGTCTCGGGCACAGTATTGAAGCATTTTGGATGATGATGTTTGAAGCCATCCGAAAACAGGACAGTCAGCTTTTTCAGGATGCCAAAAACGGATTTAAGAGACATGTAATGGTGGCACAAGACCCCCTTTACGGTGGTTTTTTTAACGATCATTTGAATGCCGGAAGTGAGGTTTGGAATGGTACCAAACTTTTGTGGCTTCACCAGGAGATATTGGTTGGTTCACTTTTAATCTCAGAGCTAACAGGTGATGAATGGGCGCAAAACTGTTTTGCAGAAACAGATCAATACATTCAAAACAGCTTTCACAGGGATGGAATGAAATTTTGGATTCATGAGGGAGACCGAACGCTGAACCAATTTAACACCACCCGCGCAGAGCATTATCACTATCCGCGCCAATTAATGCTGAACCTGCTCTCAATCGAAAAATTGCTTGATCGAAATGGCAAGCCCTTCGGTCAATTTTTATAATTTCTGTTCAATATCGGCCGCGATGTGATCGGCGTGAATCCGTGTATTTTCGATGAACAGGCTGTTGGTGTCCATGCCGCCGCAAACCACACCAGCCACATACAATCCTTTACGGTTGGTTTCAAGAGATTCTGCATCATACACCGGCATCCTTTTTTCGTCAGCGGTGAGTTCAATTCCCAGTTTTTCCATCAGGCCGAAATGGGGATGGTAGCCGGTCATTGCAAGCACGAAATCGTTTGGAAGGGTAATTTTCCCTTCCGGTGTTTGAATATCCACTTCATCTTCGCGTATTTCCAGTAGTTCGGAATTGTAATAGGCGGTAACAGAACCCTCTTTAATACGATTTTCAATATCGGGCTTTACCCAGTATTTGATGGTAGGCTTCAGAGTGGAATGGCGTACCATTATCGAGACATTCGCGTTACACCGCCAGGTTTCCAGCGCGGCGTCGATGGCTGAGTTTCCTCCGCCCACTATCAGCAGATTTTGCCAGGCATAGCGGTGTGGTTCATCATAATAATGGGTGACTTTCGGGAGATCTTCTCCGGGAATATTCATCCGGTTTTCCTGACCATAGAAACCAGTCGCCAGTACCACTTTTTGCCCACTGTAACTTTTCTTACCGGTAATCACTTTAAAATTTCCGTCAGAACCGCTCACCTCTTTTACCTCTTCATAGAGTTTCACGTTCAGATCGTAGTGTTCGGCTGCACGGCGGTAATACTCCAATGCTTCTTGTCGTGTTGGTTTTGGTCCGTGCGAGATGAAAGGAATATTTCCAATCTCAAGTTTGTCAGAAGTAGAGAAAAAGGTCATGTTGGTCGGATAGTGAAAAATAGAATTCACCAATGTGCCTCTCTCGATAATCAGAGATTGGATACCTCTTTTTTTTAGTTCGATAGAAACGGCCAGGCCGATAGGGCCCGACCCGATAATAATTACCATAAATTTATTTGTTAATTAGAAAATTTGAGCCGGTTATTCAGCGATTTCCGAAGTTTTTGCTTTTTTGGCTTTATTCTCTCCGTTTGATATAAAGGAACCAAAATAATCGGCAACAGAGTTGTTCAGCCACCCCGGAGGCAGACTCCAAAAGCCCACATGGCCGCCTTTCTCAGTAAAACAGGTGGTTATATTAGGGTTTTCTGCGATCTCTTTGAAGGGAGTCCACCGGAACGGACACATCGGATCTTCCTTGCTGTGAAGCACCAAAGTGTTTGTGCGTATCTGGTCCATAAAATAATAACTGGAGCATTGATGGTAGTAGTCATCAGCTCCCTCAAAATCGTGAAGCGGAGCCGTTACCTGGTCATCAAAATCGTAGAGTGTGGAGCCGTTAAAGACCGGTAAGTCGGGATATGTATTTCGCTTTTCCTCAAGCTTTCTTACCAGTGTTCTTAAAAACCGGATTGAGTAAATTTTGTTAAATCCATTTTCCAGATTCAGGCAGCCTTTTTTCAGCTCAAAAGGAGTAGAAATAGCAGCAAAAGCTTTCAGCGGATGGTTGGTATTGTGTTCCTTCAAATAGTTAAGCAGGGCACTTGCACCCAGGGAAAATCCAGCAGAAAACATATAAGAGTTCGGAAATTGCGAACGAACCCACCTGAAAACGGTGTCCGGATCTTCTATTTCGCCGGAGTGATAGAAGCGTCGCTGGCGGTTCATTTTGCTTCCACAACCTCTGAAATTAACAAGTACAACCGTGAAGCCTCTCTCGGAAAGTTTTTTGGCAAGCTGTGCCACGTAGTATCGCCGCGTATGGCCTTCCAGCCCGTGAAACAGTATAGTAACCGGGTTTCCGGGCTTTTTTTCGATAATGTCGAGCTCAAGAAAATCATCATCCGGAGTGTCAATTACTACTCGTTCGGAGTGAAGTGGCGGGGCACTGAATAAAAGTGAACACAGTACAGTGTGAGCATGGCCGTTAAAGCACCAGGTTGCGGACGAAAATGGGGCTTTTAATACATCAGAGTTCATCCTGTAAAAATAAAAAAGGGAGCGGGAAATTGCCCGTTTCATTTCCCCGGAGTTTTATTTTTCGATAAAGATTTTGGTAATCACATTTTTTATCATAAACCAGTCTTCTTCAAAACGGTTAATCATATCTTTTTTTCATGCAGGATTACAATTCTAAAAAAGCGATCAAACGACTGGCGGCCATTGATCTGGGCACAAACTCCTTTCATGCAGTTATTGTGGATATTTTCCCGGATGGCAGCTTCTACACAATTGATAAACTGAAAGAGATGGTCTTGCTGGCCGAAAAGGGACTGGGTAATAAATTGTCTGAAACAGCTATGCAGCGTGCTGTAGATGCACTGCGAAAAATCAAAACCCTGTGCGAGCATCAGGGGTCGGAAATTATTCTTGCCTATGCCACAAGTGCAATCCGGGAAGCTGAAAACGGCGGGGAACTGATCCAGCGCGTAATTGATGAAGTCGGAATAAAAATTAAAGCTATTCCCGGCAGACTTGAGGCTGAGCTAATTGGCCTTGCCGTGCAGCACGGGATAAAAATGCCTCCAAAACCATCACTTATCATGGATATTGGCGGCGGAAGCGTGGAATACATTCTTGCTGACAAGAATAAGATCTACTACCTCACGAGCAAAAAACTGGGTGTTGCAAGAATGACTGCACAGTTTGTAAACACAGATCCTCTATCCGAAAATGAAATCCGGCAGCTTCGCGACCATTACCGTGAGCAGCTTACCGAAGTGGCTCAGCCTTTTGCACTGCACAGGGGTTCTGTTTTAATAGGCTCATCGGGTACTATGGAAAACATAGCCCTGATGATTTCTCATAAAAATAAAAAGTCGCCCAGTCTCTCTGTAAATGAACTGGAATTTACTTCTTCTGAATTTTTTGATTTTTATGATGATGTGATCGGAATGGACTATGACCAGCGTGCCAAACTGCCGGGCCTTGATGAAAAACGGATTTTATTGCTTCCTGCCGGACTGGTTTTAGTCCATTATATCCTGAAACATTTCGGGATCAAAAATATCAAAATTTCCTCTCAGGCTCTTCGTGAAGGCATTGTGTTACACTATCTGAAAGAGGAACTGGATGTTCTCAGGGAGCTGGAATTCTCAGATAATCCCAGGAGACGCAGCGTGATGGAACTGGTGCACAAGTGCGACTGGCATCAAAACCATTCCCGTCATGTTGCAAAAATGGCTCTCCAGATTTTTGACCATTTTCGCGATGAGCTCAACCTCATTGAAACCGACCGGGAGTTACTTGAATATGCTGCGTTTATGCACGACATCGGCTATTATATTTCTCATCGAAAACATCACAAACACGCCCTCTATATCATCCGGAATGCCGACCTCAGGGGCTTTAAAGAGAATGAAATTGAGATAATGGCCAATGTGGCGCGATACCACCGGCGCTCAATCCCAAAAATGAGACATCCGTTCTATAAACAGCTTGAGAAGCAAGACAAAGAGAGAGTTAAAAAACTATCCGGAATTTTAAGGGTTGCCGACGGGCTGGACCGCAGCCACTATCAAAATGTCCGAGCAATGGCCATTGAACAGAAAGGTAAAACGGTAACAATCAAAATTAATACAGAGGCCGATCCTCAGCTCGAAATATGGGGTGCGATGCGAAAAAACCTGCTTTTCGAAAAAGTGACAGGGAAAAAACTGAAGATTGAAGAAGCAGAATTCCTGAAACCGGTAGTGGTATAAATAAGAAATAAAAAGAGCGTTATAGTGAAAGAATCAGGAATTTTGCCTTTTTTCCTCCGCCTGCTTTTGATACTCTTTCAGTTTCTGAACGTATTCAAATCTCGCTTTGATTCCGGCCTGATTTCCGTAGATGGTTCCAAGAACAGCAGCGGGGATCAGTATCAGCAGCAATAATAGTTCGTTTTGAGAAAAAGTATCGTTTATAACGACAATCCACACACAGGGAGGACTAAGTATAATTCCAGCCAGGGCAATATGCATACTGGTTGGTGCAGGCACTTTTTTGATAAATCGTTTAATAACCGCATATATAAGGTTGAAATAAAGAAAACCAAAAGCGGCAACGATAATCAAAGCCAGCCAAATCGACTCATCCATAAAGGGGAAAAACTGGTGTGTAAAAATAATGATCCCGAGTGATATCATCAGTGCCCAGGTTGTATAGGCAAAAAAACGAGCTGCGTCCTGCATAATTTGTATTGTTCAAATTTACCGCCTAAAGGTACGGCTGTTGTACCGCAAATTCATACATAATTGCAACGAGAATCAGAAACCGGTTGGTGGCCTTCGTCCGGTTGGGGAGGAGCTCCTTTCAAGATTATTCAGCCCCGGCAGTTTCTGGAAGAGGCTCTGAATTTGCCCTCCGGTTAGCGAAAGACGAAAGCTGTAGTACTGGAAGTCTCCGAACGGATTGAACTGAAATGAGAGGTTCCAGCAAACCATGTTTCGCTGCAGACTGAATTGCGAGGGAGTCAGTTCTCCCTCAATAAAATCATAACCGATACGTGTGCTCACACTCCATTTCGGGGTGAGGTTAAAGCGGATGTTGTTGGCATTAAGAACAGCACGTTTTGTTGCCTCCTGACCAAAACGGTAGGTCCATCTGTAGCTGAAGTCGAGACCCATTTCAAATGTTGAATTAAAATCCTGAACAGGCTGAGAATTAAAACGGCCGTCTATCGGGCCAAAAAAAGTTTGATCATAAGGGTCATAGGGTCGATATGCAGGTGTTGAAACTCTCGTGCTGCCCCGCCTGCCCCGCCGGATGTTGGTGGAAAGGCTCAGGTTATAAGATATTGGCTGAAGTATTTTATTTGAATCCTGCCAGATATACCGGTCGATTTCTGTCCCTGTTTCGCTTCGGCTGTAGAAGGAATAGGTGGCTCCTGCCTGGAATCGAAGCCCTTCAACCACACTTGAAGAAAGAGAAACATTCACCCGCCCAAAATTCAGGCTGTCGGCAGCAAAATTATAACTTGATGTTGCCGACAAGTTATCGATCAGGCGCATGTTTTGAGAGGAAACTTCTCCGGTAGAGTCGCGGCGAACACGTTTGGTTTCAAGTACATTGGTTAACCCGAACGACATGGTTTGCTGTTCACCGGCTGCAGGCCCACCGAAAATTTCATCCTGAAAAATAGAGTAGGTTTGGGTATTACCAAGCGTATCGGTTTGAACTTCACGATAAAAACCCCAGGTGTCGCTCGAAAAATCAGGGCTGTAACTGAAGCTGATGTTAGGCCGCACTGTATGGCGAAGGCCTTCATAATTTCCGATACTCATCTGGGATATTCCGTAAAAGGTGGTGTTGAAACTGAGGGAAGTTGAAAAATCACGAGCCGATACAAATCCTCTGTCTGTTCGCGTTTCTACCCGGTTTTCTTCTTCGATGAATTCCCGTCGTGTGGATGTGGGATACCAATACTCGGTGTAATTTGCACTGGCGCTGATGTTCAGGAACTGGCTGGGAATAAGCTGAGAAGCGCTGATTTGTGCTCTCTGTTCGAATCCATATCGAATGTGGCGGTCGTCGCCCGTGGCTTCCCGGTATTTTGCGGGATCAAGCAGAGCTTCGAACCAGTTGACCTCTGCATCTTCCCGGGCCAGTGGCACAAAGTTGTATTGAGATCGGAAATTATTCCGGTAACTGACACTGATACGCTCATACCAGCTCTCTTCGGCAATTCCGGGGCGGTCGCGCTGGAAGGGAGAAAACTGGCGAAGCGAAAAGTTCATTTCAGGGCCGGTAAGCCGGGTGGTGTTCGTGTTGAACTGTTGATTTAAATTTGATCTTACGCTAAAGTTATACGCTCCTTCGGGATGGTTGTAGCGATATGAAATCCGGGATGTGGTGCTTGTTTCTGCACGTTCATCAAGGTCAAACGAATTTCGCTGGAAATAATCAGCGCTTCTCAGGTTAATGTTGGCTGTAATATTTGCATAGGGCGAAAGCTGCTGGTCATGGGTGATGGCGACCCGCCGGGTTCGAGATTCAGTAAATCCCGGATCGGTTGGTTCCAGTCCGCGTTCACTTGAGTATCCGAGTACAATATTTCCGTTAAAACTGCCTGTTTTACGATACTGAAGCCGTGACTCGTTAAACACCGTTCCTGAAGTAAATACATCGAACGAGGTTTGTGCCGTAAAGTAGTCGTTGATATACTGAAACCATCCCAGGTTTTGCAGCCCAATTCCCCGGTCAGAGGTGTTTTGAAATACATAGGTCGGTTCAAGCAGTCCTGATCGCCTTCGGTCTATACCGGCTGGTACATATCCAAACGGGAAAACCAGCGGGTATGGAATGTCCAGAATGTAGAGCTGGGCGTTTGTAAAAAACACCTCTTCTTCATCCACAACTTTCATCCGCCGGGCTTTAATGTAGTAGTACATGTGGTCGGGCGGACAGGTGGAGTAGATGCCGTCTTCTACAAAAACCTCATTACGGGATATATTTTTTACCTGAGTGCCAATGAGGTATCCATCGGGCATTTCAATTTCGGCAGCTTCAAATTTTCCTTTTTCTGTCCTGTAATTGTAGAGAATACGCGTACTCCTGAGATCTTTCCCAGCCTGCCTGAGTACCGGATAGGAGAGGGTGTCTTGTGGTGTGGTTGTATTGGCATGTACCTGGTTTTTGTTCAGGTCCAGTTCAATAACACCAGCGGATAGTTCTCCGCTTTCGTGTTTCACATTGCCGGAACCATAAAGGTGGGCAACTCGCTGTCCTCTCATATTAAAGGTGAGCGAGTCTCTGGCCTGGAAATTTACGGCGTCAGCGGCGGCCTGCCTGTCGGCCTGGCGTGTTTGGGGAACCTGTGGGTCGGTTCCGTCCAGTGCCGGTTCAGCGCCAGGTGCTTCGGGTATTGTATCCTGGAGAGCGGGAGGAATCGTATCTTGCAGAGCTTCTTCAGCCCGGGGGATAGTGTCATTCTCCGTGGTTTGGAGTGTATCGGGCAGGGTTTGCGCAAAAATTACGTTACTCTCAAAAATAAAAAAGAGAAAAAACGGCCAAATCAGCCAAAAAGATCTATTTGTTGAGAGGGGTTTTTGCATGCTTAAAGCTAAGCATCACAACTCTTCAAACGCAAGGCTTGCGGCTCCAAGTAGTGCAGCATCGTTTCCAAGGTTTTCATAAACAATTTCAAATCCTTCAACGAAAGGAGGCATTAAAAGTTTTGATGCGGTTTCTTTTGCGGGCCCGAGAATAAATTCACCGGCTTTGGCCACTCCGCCGCTTACAATGATTTTGTTGATATCGAGTATATGAATGTAGTTAACGAGAGCATAGCCGAGTTTCTCACCGGTTTTGCGCAGAATTTGAATCGCCAGTTCGTTGCCTTCTCTGGCTGCGTGATACAGATCAACCGGCTCCAGCTTACTAAAGTCATGGTGGAACTGTTCATACAGGGGATTGTCGGTATTTTGGCGAATAGTGTCTGCAGCGAAGCGGCTTAAAAAACGCTGGCCCAGGTACGCTTCAATACCACCCCGTGTATTACTGTTGGATAACGGTCCGTGATAGTCAATAATTACATGGCCAAGTTCACCAGCCTTTCCGGTCGTTCCACGATAAATTTTATTTTCAAAAATGATCCCTCCGCCAACACCGGTGCCAAGAGTAATCATGATAAAACTGTCGAGATTTTTACCCGCTCCGAATCTGGCTGAGCCGAGTGCAGCAAGGTTTGCGTCATTCTCAATTATACAATTCAAATTGGTACGGCTCCCGACCTCTTCAGCTACCTTTTCCACTTCCCATCCGGGCAGGTTCGGTGGATTTTTTACGATTTTCCGGTTCATAGATACCATACCGGGCAGTCCCATTCCAATGCCGATGGGTTTTTCATCGTGCTGTTCCACAAGATCATTTACCGCCATTGCAATACGATCAAAAACATACTTTTTACCCATCTCGGCATTTGTGGGTATAGATGTTTTTTGGATGAATCCCTTATTTTTGTGAACCAGTGCGGCTTTAATATTGGTGCCGCCCAAATCTATTCCAATAGAAATCATGTTAGTAAAGATTTTAGTGCAAATGTCTCGACAAAAGAAATATTGAGCAATGAATACTTGGATTACAAATCTGCATTATACAGCAAGTAATCAGGCTGTGATTAATGCAGTCTAATCCTGGACTTTAATTTTATAGACCGTTTCATCGGGTTTTCTCATTCCGTAATCTTCCCTGGCAATTTTTTCGAGCAAGTCCGGGCTGGTTTCAAGATCTTTGATTTTTTGTTCAAGTTCCGCAGTTCTTAGTTGATATTCTTCGGTACGCTCAATCAGATCTTTTTTTTGATTCTCCAGTTTTATTTTTGTCATCAGGCTGTGAGTATCAAAAAATAAAAACCAGACAGCAACAAAGGCTGCAAGCAGGCCAATGAGCCAGGTACGTTTACCTTTCATGTACATCCTTCCGTATTCTTTGATATTACTGTAGTGATTTTTACGAAATTACTCTAAATAAAGCGTATAAACAAAAGCGTTTCCCCTGTTTTATTGAACAGGTTTATGATGCGGTTGTTTTTTTATTTTTTTGATGTTTCTGTCTTTTTCGGGAAGTCAGGCCCGGCTGGAAGATAAAGGTTCGGTTTGAATGAATTGAAGTCTATTTCAACATGCCGTCAACGATGGGGTTAGTGTAGCAGTGTGTTACGGCTGATTGAATGGAAGGCAAAAAAATAACCCCTACCGGGTATCAGCCGATAGAGGTTAATCAAGAGAGAGTCTTAAAAAATAATGTTATGCTCTTAGCGCGTGAATCGGGAGGGGCTCGAACCCTCGACCCGCGGCTTAAAAGGCCGCTGCTCTACCAGCTGAGCTACCGATTCAAATTTCTTAATAGCTTCTTGAGCAATTCATCAAAGACTTACAAGATAAGAGATTTCTTTTAAGAAAATCAACTGATCCATAATCATTTTTCAGAATACCAGAAATTAATAGGGTAACTCAACCTGTATAGTACTGTTACATAATTGTTCTCTACATATGCAATCTATATCTTTAACGAATAAAGTAGCGATGTAGTTCAACATCTAAACAATTTATTTTATGGCAACTATTTTCACCAAAATCATACGCGGCGAAATTCCCTGTTTCAAAATTGCAGAAAATGAAACGCATATCGCTTTTTTAGACATCAATCCAATTGCGGAAGGTCACACACTTGTGGTGCCCAAAAAAGAGATCGATTACGTTTTTGATCTGCCCGACGATCTGTTGGGTGAAACGATGGTGTTTGCAAAGAAAGTGGCGGAAGCCATCGACAAGTCGCTGAAACCCATTCGCACCGGAGTTATCGTAGAGGGGCTTGAAGTACCTCATGCCCACATCCACATGGTGCCCATTTACCATGAGCGTCAGAACGTTTCGCTTCGAAACAAAGTGGAGGTACCCAGGGAGAAAATGGAAGAGATTGCCAAGCAGATTTCTGCAGAGGTGTCTTTATGACCATTATGATTCTTAACGGTCCCAACCTCAATCTTTTGGGCCGGCGCGATAAAAATATCTATGGTTCGCAAACCCTGACTGATGTAGAAACAATTCTGAAAGAGAAGTTTTCGGACATCGATTTTATTTTTATACAGAGCAATCACGAAGGCGATCTGATCGATGCTATACAGTCGGCCAGAACCGGTACAGTGGATGCTATCGTGGCAAACTGGGGAGGTTTTACCCACTCCTCAGTGGCTATACGTGATGCCCTGGAACTTTTAAATATTCCGAAAGTGGAAGTTCACATTTCCAACATTCATGCCCGGGAAGAATTTCGCGAACGCTCGGTTACCGGCAAAGTGATGTCCGGCATAATTACAGGTTTCGGAATCAATAGTTATCTGCTGGGTGTTGAGGCCGCTTTATTGATGAAAAAAGGAAACTAACCAAAGCTAATCAGTATTTTATAAAAAATTGCCGCAAATGTGTAAATACTGAGAACGCATTGTGGTTGCATAAACAGAACAGACCGCGGATTTTCCAGAATACCGGCCCTTGAAAAAACTCCGAGAACTTTTTTCCGATACATTAATCTATGGCATCAGCAGTGTGCTGGCGCGGTTTATCAATTATCTGCTGGTTCCGCTATATACCGATGTATTCAGCCCTGCCAAATATGGAATTGTGGGGCTCATGTATGCAGGAATTTCATTTCTGAATGTGATTTTCACTTTCGGTATGGAGTCGGCCTATCTCCGTTATGCCGAAAACCGGAAGGAAGCAGCCAATATTTTTAAAACACTTCAGCTTGGTCTGCTCGGTTTCGCAACACTGCTTTGCGCTATTTTGTGGCTGGCCATGCCGGTGCTGCTGCCTCTATTTAACCTCGGCCCTGAATCCTCTGGAATTTTTCTTCTGATGCTGGGCATACTCTGGTTTGATACGCTTTCCATTGTGCCGATGGCTGAACTGAGACTGGTGCGCCGTTCCTGGCTTTTCGCATCGCTCAAGTTTTTGAATGTCATCATTAATCTCGGACTGAACCTGTATTTGATCCTGGGGCTGAATTTTGGTATTGAAGCGGTGTTTATTTCCAACCTGGCTGCTTCAATGATAATGACACTCCTGGTCTGGGCGTGTACGGCCAGTCTTCTGAAGGGCAAATGGAACAGCAAATGGATGAAAACGGCTTTCGAGTTCGGGTGGCCGTTTGTTCCGTCGGGCATTGGCTATGCGATTAACGAAATGCTGGACCGCTTTTTGCTCAACAATATGGATCCGGCTAATACTGAGCGAATTTATGGAGCAGGCACCTCCCCGGAAGATATTGTAGGTATTTATAACGCTTGCTACAAAATGGCTGTGTTTATGTTACTGGTGGTACAGATGTATAGAATGGCCTGGCAGCCGTTTTTTATGCGCCATGGCAATGATAAAAACTCACCTAAACTATTTGGCCAGGCATTCATCTGGTTTAATGGTTTTGCAGCTCTTCTTTTTTTGGTTGTGGCTCTGTTTAAAGAGCAAATTGTTGCAATTCAGATTCCGGGACTGAACGCCACTCTTATCGGCAGCGATTATTGGGCGGGCCTGGAGATTGTGCCATTTCTGCTGCTCGCCTACTGGTTTCACGGCTGGTACATCAACTTTTCTTCCGGGGTTTTCATCAAAGAGAGGACAAAAGTTCTTTACAAAATTACCCTGATGGGCGCTGTGATCACTATTCTCTCAAATCTTGCCCTTATCCCGTTACTGGGCATGACAGGTTCGGCGATTGCGACATTGCTTAGTTACGGTGCCATGGCGGGAACACTCGGTATTTTCAGTAAAAAAATAATGGATGTGCCCTACCGTCTTCCCGAAAGTTTTGGTTTAATGGCGGTGCTGGCTTTTATGGTTTTAGGCAGTCCGATAATTATTGAGTGGACAGGTGCAGAAGAATTAGCCGGCAAAGTAACTATTCTGATCGCAGGTATTCTGATCACAACTGGATATTTATGGAAATTCATCGACAGAGAATCAGAATAAAGCGAAATTTTGCCCAAAAAGTTGAAAATGATTGAAAAATTGATGATATAGTGAAGATAAGTAATCAATAAAAAATCAATCTTTTATGCCAAAGTGTGAAATTTACCAGGATGTAAAGGGCGAATGGAGATGGAGGAGAACCAACAAAAAAGGTGATATCCTCGAGTTTTCTAACCGTGGTTTTGAAAAAAAAGAAGAATGCGAAAAGAACGGCAAGGAGGAGGGTACCTGCACCAGTTATAAGCTGGTGGTTTAGAAAAAATCACAGATACTTCATTATTTTTCGGGATCGAGATAGGCTTGAACAACAGCCGCAAACTGTTTTGGCTTGTCTAAAAATGCATAGTGCCCGGCATCTTCAAGCACTATGAGGGCACTTTCAGGCAGGGATTTTTCAAATCTTTTTCCTTGTTCAAGAGGTGTAGCCATATCATTCTTGCCCCAGATGAGCAGAATTTCATGGCTGATCTGCGGAAGCAGGTGATCCATATGCTCGTTTACCGATTTTACAAATGTTTCTCTCATCACTCCAGAAAGTTTCTGATAGTCTGAGGATCCCATTTTTTTCCAGAGAGCTGTGTTTCGAAGCCGGTTAAGCCCCTTTTCACGGAAGCCGGATGGTAATATCAAGAATGGAAGCTTCAGCGTTTTTGCAGTGTATTTTTTCAAGTAGAATGTAAATCTCCGTTTCGGTTTAAGTCCGGCCGCACCAGTAAAAATCACCTTGCCGACGCGCCCGGAAAAATCTGGGTCTGTAAGCAGTTTTATTGCCACTCTGCCCCCGTATGAATGTACAAGAAGATCAAATGATGCACCGGGGAGGGTTTTGTCTGCAAAACCTCGGATCATATCTGCATAATCTCCCACACTCCAGGGCTCTTTTGGTTCGGCGGAGCGGCCAAAACCGGGGAAATCCACCAGGTAACAGGTGCGCTTCTTGCCCAGCTGCTGTGCCAATGGCATCATCACGTTTGAGCTGCTTCCCCATCCGTGCAGAATAATGAGCGGCTTTCCTTCGCCGGTTTGATACCAGGCCACACGATTTCCGTCAATTTGAGTAAAGATTGGTGTCATTAGAAAAAAAATTGTAAGGAAATGGGTTTTTCGGGTTCATAAATATACGGAAGCATTATTCACTCTAATAAAAAGATTGATCATTCTGCCGGTTGAAACAGGCAGGAAAATAGAATTTCAAGAAAAATGAGGCCAGATATGAAACGAAAATTATTCTTTTTGATAGATAAACTTGAAGTGCAGCGAAGTGAGCGTATTGCTGTCTCGGTGCTCTTTGTCTCTTTACTGGTTCTTAGCAGTTACAATGCTATGTTGAAGCCGGACGCCAATTATGATGTCGATTACTACGCAGAACTGGAACAACTATTTGAAGCGAGAAGCCAGATGGTACGAATGGAAGAAGAACAGATTTTAGCCCGCTATGAATCTGAGCCGGATGGTGTGCAGGTGGCTGCTTTACAGCCAGAAACAGTCACTCCGGAAACGGTTGAGGCCGATACCACCCGTGATCAACCGGCAGCGGGCGAGGAAAGGATAAATATAAATGAAGCGGGCGAAGAAGAACTTCAGGAACTTCCGGGGATTGGCCCTGCATTTGCCGAACGAATTATTGAATGGAGGGAGGAGAACGGAGAGTTTACATCAAAAGAGCAATTGATTGAAGTCCGGGGAATTGGTGAACGGCGCCTGGAAGTGATCAAGCCACTGATCAGGCTGTAAGCTCGAACTGAGTTATTCACAATTTATTTTCAAATATTCTATTGTCGTGTCAACTGTATAAGTACAAGAGAGTCATCAGACGAGTCGATCCGGGATCATCCCAATCATCTTCATTGGATTTTTTTTAGAAAAACTCGTCTGATGACTTCCCCAACGTTTTATCTTTGACATAACACAGTGCTGTGTATTTCTACACGGACTTCGCCTTGCCAAAAAATTCGATTTGCGGGATAAAAAGGAGCTTGTTGTATAATTCAGATCAAATCAGTGAAGGTTGAATTCAGGTTTTTAAAAAATTAACAATCGTATTGAATGTATAATTTTTATGCGAATTAGCATTCAGTATCTTATAGAACGCTAAATATTTCGCTCTGAGGATTTACCGGAAATTGAAAAATTGTAAAATATTCATTTTGTTCGGGTAGTTATAACAAATACCTGAGAAACAATGGATTGCGGGAATTGGTTTATATATGATACAAATCCATAGAAATATTCGTGGTATGGGCGGATGATTAACGTTTTAATTTTGAAGAATGTCGAATAAAATACTTTGGGCTGATGATGAAATTGATCAGCTGAAATCACACATTATTTTCCTTGAGGGGAAAGGATTTGAAGTTACACCTGTGACCAATGGCGAGGACGCTGTTTCTCTGATCAGGAAAAATACATATGACATTATTTTTCTGGATGAACAGATGCCGGGCATGGACGGCCTGGCTACGCTTGAGCAGATCCAGAGTGTTCGTCCCTCACTTCCCGTTGTGATGATTACAAAAAGCGAGGAAGAATCGATTATGGAGGATGCCATCGGAAACAAAATTTCCGATTATCTCATCAAGCCGGTCAATCCAAACCAGATTATACTTACCATCAAGAGAATCCTGGACAAGCGGCGCATTCAGAACGAAAAGGCAGCTCAGTCGTACCTGAAAAATTTCAATGAACTTTCTGCCAAATTTAATGAACAAACAAGCTGGGAAGAGTGGATCAGTATTTATAAAACACTTACTCACTGGGATCTGAACCTGGAAACGGGTGATGATGCTCTACAGCAGGTCTTACAGGATCAGTTTCAGCAGGCTAACCTGGCATTTGGCCGTTTCATTAAACTGGAATACAGAAGCTGGCTGCAGCGTAAAGAAAATGAGCATCCTACGCTCAGCCCGGATCTCTTAAAACGAAAGGTTTTTCCTCATTTGAAAAATAAGGAGTCGGTTGTTTTCTTTTTGATCGATTGTATGAGATATGATCAGTGGCTGCTCTTTGAGAGTATGCTGAATGATTATTATGTGATCGATACCGATTTCTACTATTCCATTTTACCAACGGCTACTCCATTCTCGAGGAATTCTATTTATTCAGGGCTTTTTCCGCTCGAAATTCAGCGGCGTTATCCCGATTTGTGGGAGATGGGACAAGATGAAACATCCCTGAACCGCCATGAAGAGGAATTACTGAAAAAGTATCTGCACCGCAACCAGCTGCCGGAACAGGTGAAATATGAGAAAATTATTCAGCCTGAAGATGGGAACAGAATTGCAGATAAAATTTCGAACTATACACAGTCAGCCTTCACAACTATTATCTATAATTTTGTTGATACGCTGGTTCACAGCCGTTCCGATTCCGAGGTTTTGAAACAGCTCGCCCCGGATGTATCAGCTTTTCGTTCTCTTACTGAAACGTGGTTTCAGCACTCATCTCTTTTCAGGATGTTCAAAGAGCTTGCAAATGAAGATGTAACCGTAGTGGTTTCTACTGATCATGGGTCGGTTCGGTCGATGCGGGATACTAAAGTATTTGGAGACAGAGACGCCGCTACAAATCTCAGGTACAAATATGGCCGAAATTTGAAAGCTCAGGAGAGCGCAGCGATTTATATTGACAAGCCTCACAATTATCAGCTTCCGGTAGACCCTCCTGCAAACAGTTACATCATCGCTAAAGAAGATTACTTCTTTGTGTATCCCAATAATTATAATAAATTTCAAAACCGTTACCGCGATACATTCCAGCACGGAGGTGCTTCAATGGAAGAGATGATATTGCCGGTAGCCACGATGAAACCCCGGGGCTGAAAAGATGAAAAAACTGATCAGCCGCAGCGAAGCTGATACGATGAAGATTGCCCGGCAGTTTGCGGAAGAGACAAAGCCGGGCGATGTTGTTTGCCTTACGGGAAATCTTGGATCAGGGAAAACTCAATTTGTACGCGGATTTGTTCAGGTTTTTGGTTTAGATGCAGATGTGGTATCTTCCCCAACCTTTACAATTATTAATGAATACAACGGAAATCTGTCCGTTTATCATTTTGATTGTTACAGGCTTGAACATTATACTGAAGCTCTTGAAATTGGTGCTGAAGAATATTTTTATGGAGATGGCGTTTGCATTGTCGAATGGCCTGAAAGAATTTCAGAATTGTTACCGCCTCATTCCAAACAGATAACTCTAACTGCAACTGGTAAAAACGAACGCGAAATTATTTTCCATTAAGCAGTACCCGAAATGGCAACAAAGAACCGGCGACTTTCATATCGGCTTGATTTGCTCCCCGTCATATACCCCTATCACCGACGAGCATCAAACACTCTCCAACTTGGAGATCTGGTTTACTATGGCCCCTCACCGGAGTATTATGGAATCGGTGAAGTTGTAAATGCCCATGATAATTACTGTGTGGTTGACTTCAGAGGAACGGGTTTACTCGGCATTCAAAAGGATGTTTTTTCAAACAAATACCTGATCCCCATTCATAAACTGAATCTTAGCCACATCTTAAAATCAACCTGAAGGGTACCGCTATTTCAGGCCTTCTTGTAACTCGTGAGGTGTTCGGTATACTTGTTCTATGTTTTACTTACCTTACGGTCATAAAAAATCACTGAGAATAGAATGGATACTGAAACCACTCAAAAGCTTGCCATACTTATTGACGCTGACAATGCCCAACCGGCAATAACAGAAAATCTGCTTGCTGAAATTGCCAAATACGGAACGGCCAGCGTGAAGCGAATTTATGGCGACTGGACTCTGCCTCAGCTGCGCGGATGGAAAGATATTTTGCTCGAATACTCCATCCAGCCCATTCAGCAGTTTGGGTACACCAAAGGAAAAAATTCTACCGACAGCGCACTGATTATAGACGCGATGGACCTGCTCTACACCGGCCGGTTTGATGGATTTTGCCTTGTTTCCAGCGACAGTGATTTTACTAAACTTGCTGCCCGTATCCGGGAATCAGGGCTGGTTGTTTATGGTTTTGGTGAGAAGAAAACTCCCGATCCGTTTGTGGCAGCCTGCGACAAGTTTATTTACACGGAAGTGCTTGCCAAGGAAGACGAGGAAAAAGAAGAACGTAAACAGAAGCCTGCCAACCAGCTGAAGCAGGATACAAAACTGGTTAACCTGGTTCGAAATGCAATTGATGCTTCATCAGATGAAAGCGGATGGGCACATCTTGCCCCGGTGGGAAGTTATATTGCTAAACAATCTCCGGGTTTTGATCCCAGAAATTACGGCTACCGGAAACTGGGTGAACTCCTGAACGCCATGAAGCTTTTCGAATTAGAGGAGCGTAAAACCGGTGAAGGACATTCAAAAGCTATCTATATTAAAGACAAACGAAAATAGAGAAATAATGCCGGTGAGATTCCTGCACAGAAGAGCCTTTTTTTGTATTTTTCAAGTAAATAAGAAGAGGAAATAATCGAAGGAGGATGCCATGTTTCCAGATGATTTCAATCCAAAATCTACTCTACAAGAGCGGGTTAACATTCTCAAAGGAAAGGGATACAGAGGGTTTTCACTTAGTGGTGGATCCCAGCGGGTGGAAGGTGCTGTACAGGTGGTAGGGAAAAACAGCAAAGGAATTATGCTTACTGCTGAAGGAGATTCTTACGATGAAGCCTGCGAAAATCTTATAGATCAGATCGACTATACTCTGGATGATCATCACTGATCAGCGAATGCGAACCTGACCGGGAGTTCTAACAGCAATTTGCGGAACGCCGTCGTGCAGAACAATCCGACCCGTTACACATAACGACCGGTTGCGGTAAAGTTGCTCGGGTGGATTTTGCCATTGCTGGCGATATTTCCCCCAGATCACCACGGTAAAAACCTGTTCGGGGTGAGGCCGCTCAAAGTTGATGAATGTGGGTTGTCCTTCCAATTCTTCAACAAAAGAGGTTGAAGCTACTTCCCCGCAAACTTCTGCCGGAGTGCTCACGTAATCTTTTGCTTCATGCGCAGAAATGCGAATTTCAGGTGCAGAGGAACGGTCGGTCGTAAACACGCGGGAAAGGACAAATGCGATCAGTAAAATCACTGCAACAACTGGGAAAATTTTTTTAATCGCTTTTCTGAATTTGACAATCATTCCAAAGAAGATTTCATTTTATCTGCTGATTGATCCATCTGAGCAGGTTCGAATAGACTTCTTCCCTGTTAGTTTCATTCAATATATCGTGACGGCCGCCCTCATAAATCTGTCTGTCCACTGTTTGAATACCCGATTGAATAAGGATTTTGTGAAGATTTTTTATTCCTCTGCTCATATTAGAAACGGGATCCTGTGAACCGGCCAACAACAGAATTGGGACAGATTCATCGTTCCCGGCAAACGGCCGGTGGGAGTGCAGCTTTTTTAAGCCGGTAAAAAGCTGATGGTAAAACGACATAGAACAAATAAACCCGCAGTAAGGATCATCCTTGTAAAGATCAACGGTGTTGGTGTCGCGGCTGAGCCAGTCGTAGTTTGTTCTGTTAGGTTTGAATTTTTTGTTGTACTCCCCGAAACTGAGTTTATTGATCAGCGGACTTTTTGCCTGTGGTCCATTCACCTTCATAAGCAGAGCAGTTAAAAAAATTCCAAAATTCAGCAATAATGGAGGCTTGCCATTGCTTCCGGAATAAATGATTGCTGCGGGATTGTCATCATATACCTGGAAATACCGCTGAACAAGAAAGGATCCCATGCTGTGGGCAAAAAAGATGTGGGGAACCCCCTTGAAAGTACCTTCAACAAAATCTTTCACATCACGAATGTTTTTTACCATGAGTTCAAAACCCTCTTTTTCGGCTATATAACCAAGATGATCCGGATCGGTTTTACCATGCCCGCGATGGTCGTGGCCTACAACTGCAAAACCATTTTTTTTCAGGAAATTTGCAAAGTGATTATAGCGTTCAATATGCTCAGAAACTCCATGCACAATCTGTACAACAGCTTTTGGCGGGATGTCATCCGGTTTCCATTGCAACGCATGGAGCGATTTACCCAAATGATCCGTAATTTTGATTTCTGATTTCAAATTCTGTGGTATAGATTTCCGGTATAATTAATCTCTGTCTGAATGTATTGAATAAATCACCGACTTTAAACGTTCGGTTTGATTGTGGTTTTGGAGTAGTGGCAAGAAACAATCTTTACTAAAGTTGATTGCAAATCAGAAAAAGCTTATTTTTGAAGTCTTGAAATTTTTTCAGTAGAATGAATATAGAATGGTGATAATCAGGCGGGACATTGTCCGGAAGTCATCATTTAATGATTTTTTACACTGATTCTGCACCCGTAGCTCAACTGGATAGAGTACCTGACTACGAATCAGGCGGTTACAGGTTCGAATCCTGTCGGGTGTACAAGTACAACTCCCGATATCTAATTAGTGAATTTTACTTTTGTTAGATTTATCTTGTATTAGCTATCGAAGGCTTTGACATTGCGGAGCAGTGCTCCGCGGTTCGAATCCTGTCGGGTGTACTACTTTTATTGATTAGGTGAAACACCGTAAGCGCCCGTAGCTCAACTGGATAGAGCGTCTGACTTCGGATCAGAAGGTTGAAAAAATATTTTTTAATAATATTACCCATCTTAAGCGTATAAAATATAATATTTTATACGTCCTTTTCTGACAAGGAAATCTATTCTAAAAATTGCCTCTTTAAAGATAAGGGGAATGTGAGGGGAATACAATACATTTTACCCCCTCTTTTTGTCAAAAATTCATACAAGTTTAATCCCATCTGGAATTTGATTTACATTTTCAGCACCCCTTCTTTTCGGCACTTTTTTTAAAGGGGCTATTAAAATTTCTTTTAAAAAAATTGAGAGATTTGATACTTATATATAGAGCCTAAATCGGGCTAATAAAATTTCAAGAGAATGGATATATCAAATTTCGAAGATCAACTGTACACCGAATTATTTCAACGCGCTATTCAAGAGGTAATTACTCCTGTTAACATGGGTATATTTAAGAAGGGGGCAAGAGATGAATTTATTGAAATACTGAATCGAGTCAATGTAAACCCATTGGTCGATATAGTTACCAGAGTTGAGTACGATCAGTATATAGATGAGATCTTAATCCCATTTCACAAAGATATTTATCATTTATATAGAAGCAATTTGGTGGTGTCAATAGACAACCCCTATTCCTATTCAGCAAGAATTTTAAATCAGTACCTTAAAACGATTACCTTCAGAGCATTACTATTTAATACTGATTTAGACATTTATTTGAAGATCCAACACCCAGTTATATCAAATGTATTTCTGAAGGCTTTTTCTGAAATGGGTATATCCATTGTGAATCAGATTGATGGCAGAGAAAAGTATTATGAGGTTGTGAAGTATTACCGTGATTTGTTAGATCTGGAAATATGCGGAAAAAATCTATCCCTTCAAGCTATGAGACTGGGTATAGATGTTTGAATGAAAAGATCAAGACTGAATGATTCCTTATTTATGGTCATTAATTTGTATTCCCCCAATGTACTTCATATTGGATCAACCCGGCGTATTGTCAATTGATCGAACAGCTCGTAAAGAATTGGATAAAATAGGTGCACACTGTGTTTTGGCAATGGGAAACAAGATATGAGAAGTGAAGCACAGCCTCTCGAAAAAATTTTAGCTGATATTACTCCCATATATATATCTGGATGCAATCAAATGGTTAATTGGTTTGCTGTTATCAGTATGTCCGATAATGAAGATTTTTAATACAAAAATTATTCGGAATCAATGAATATTAAAACTATGGTTTAATCTTGAATAAAGGCTGTTTCCGTAAAACTATCTCTATTTGGTCTCAATTTTTTATTCAACTTATACCAGTCACATTCTTCAGACAATCGGAAAGAGCAATTTATGAAATCCTGACATTGATAATCTTTAGCACATCTTTTTTTGTGCAATACATTGTCGAGGAGTAGATTTTTTATAGTATTATGTATGAGTTCAATTGATTTCTTACCGTCTAATTTCCAAATTTCATCATCAGTTTTTTCAATTGCATTAAACACTTTACGAACTGAAGTAAGCGTTTCAAGCTTTTCAAACTGATTGGGAATTTCCTTTCTAAGTTCTGCAATTCTCTTCAAAGAGGTCTCTGGGTCAATATCAAGAAGAAATACCATGTCTGGAACTGGCGCAAATTCTTTCATGTTTTTTTCAACCTCTTCAAAATCAGCACCCCTTGAACCTTGGTATGAAACAGTTGAATAAAAGTATCTGTCAAGTATCACAATTCTTCCTTCAGCAAGATTTGGGGCAATCAAATTCTCGATGTGCTCCTTTCGATCTTGAATAAAAGCCTCAAGTTCATCTTCTAAAGGTAGCCTTCCAGTTGAAGCAGATTTTCTAATTTTTTGTCCCCAAGCACCATCGGTAGGTTCCTTGGATACGATGACATTTTCACCTGCATCTTTAAGAGCTTTACCTAATAAGTGGACTTGAGTAGTCTTTCCAGCACCGTCTATTCCTTCAAATGCTACTAAAATACCTTTTTCCAATACCACAGAATTATATTTTTTTAATATTCTAAAATATCTATCTAAAATAGGGATTAGCCAATAATTAATTATATGTAAATTATCTGCAAATGATGTTCTAATAACAGATTTGCTTAAAGCAGGATATAAATATTTGTATTTATTGATTCCCTATGTTTACAGTTCTCAAAAATAAGTTGTCAGTGTTGACCTTAGATGACATTATTATATGTAGTTAGATATTTACTGCATGGTTAGAGTTTAACATATATTCTAAAGTTATATCTATATTAATCGTATCTATTGCGCAGGTGATTAAAAAATAACTAAACTATTCCAACAAAATCAGATATAAATTCAATGTCGCAAAACTTTTCTGAGATGCTTGTAATTGGAGTATCATCAAGAGCTTTATTTGATCTCGAAGAAGAAAATAGGATATATGATGATGAAGGCATAGAAAAATTCAGATTATATCAACAAAAAAATGAGGAAGAGGCTTTAGGTAAAGGAACTGCTTTTGCCTTAATTAAGAGCTTACTGGATCTAAATAATCAAGCAAATAAAAGAATTGTCGAAGTAATTGTTATGTCTCGAAATAGTCCTGAAACGGGTGTGCGAATGCTTAATTCTATTAGAAAGTATGAATTGGATATCACAAGAATTGCTTTGTCTGGGGGTGAACCATTGGCACCTTATATTGACGCTTTTAATGTCGATTTATTTTTATCAATGGACTCTAAAGATGTACAGACTGTAATTGACTCTCAAGCCTGTGCTGCTGCAAAAATATTTGAACCACCTAAGAAGTTTGATCCAGAATCAAATCGTGTCAAAATTGCATTTGATGCTGATGCAGTTCTTTTTTCTGATGAATCTGAATTGAGATACAAGAAAAAAGGCATGGATGCATTTCATCAATTTGAATCTGAACATGAAGATGAACCATTAAAAGAGGGACCTTTTGCTAATTTATTAATTAAGCTTTCTAAAATTCAAGATCATTTCCCTTCCACAATTGAACTATCTCCATTGAGACTTGCTATTGTAACAGCAAGAAACGCACCATCTCATATGAGAGTAATTAAAACATTAAGAAAATGGGGAGTCTATGTGGACGAAGCGTATTTCTTAGGTGGATTATCAAAAGATAAAGTACTTAAAGCATTTGGCGCACATTTCTTTTTTGATGATCAAGATAGACACTTAAAAACGGCAAGTTTAATCGTACCATCGGGAAAAGTTCCTTATTATTCCACTTCCGAGTTAAAGGATCTTGATATAGGACAAATTAAAAGTAATCAAGAGGATATATGATCTCATAGAATTATATAAAGTGATTATTTTTCAGGAAAAATATTTCTTGCAAATATTGAGTCAAATTCTGTAGTAATTCGATAAATTAATTCAGTTAACTCATCGAGAAAGTCTCTCAAAAATTCCGATTTAAACCTGTAACTTCCTTGCAAGCTATTCTCTAAATTCATTTTTAGAGAAAGAGCATCATCAGGACTATACCTTTTTTTTTCAGTTACATATAATCTTCTTACAACTAAATTATTTACTATTATTCCAAATAGTTCGTATTTATTAACCTGTCTTATCAAACTTGTCTGCTTTTTTAGCGATAATTTTTCGGTTTCTTTAGTCCTTCGGGAGTTGAATGGTTCTACATATTGAATTAAGGAATCAGATACTTCATCTAATTTTGATGAAAATTTCATTTTATACCACATATCATAGTAATGTAGCTGAAATTCAGTAAATGAAAGACCAATTATGTTTGTATTCTTGATATATTCACGTGCACCTTTTTGAAGTCCTTTCTTTGAAACAATTATTCCTTTATTACAACCCGTTTCGTTCATTAGTGTCATAAAACTGTGAACAATTGACTGTGGAATTCTGCTATTCCAATTTTTGCACTCTATCACATATTTGATTTCATCAACATTGCTTTTATCAATTGCATAAACATCCACTTTTACATTTCCTCGTGGAGTTAGTATATTTTTTTCGGTTTCTGCACTGTAACCAATTTCTTGAAAAATATTCTTAATACTCTCTTGAAGAGCTTTCCAGTCATCTGGTATGGGATTTTCTATTAGCATTTTTTAAACCTCCTTCAAAAAAGTAACCTCACAACCCTTACATTTGCGTACTTCCTGATAGTGATCGGCAATATCGAACCATCCATTGGTTTTTTGGAAAATGTCGAGTCCTCTTCCTAATAGGATTTTCCACCCATTATTTAGATTGATAGATCGATCATGGAGATCTTCATCAAACTCATAGGTAAACTTGATGCCAATCGGCTCTAAAGAATCCATCATGTCTGAAAATGCTTCCTTAGAATTTGAGATGTACTCTTCGTTATTGTTGGTCTTCAGGTGAATGCTTACTTCTTCATCAGGTTGTTTTTGCTCTGCAATAAGTCGAGCCAACTCCATAAAATTTTTCATCTGATGGGGAAGACGGATATATGGATCAATCACCTCAATTTCAGTAGCATCTTCTAAATAATCACCAAACAGCTTTTTATAACTGATTCCTGTCTGGTTCTCCCGTATGATTTTCTGCCCTTCTTTCAGTTCCTTTTTCTTGGGTTCCTCATTAATTGAATCTGACGTGACATCTTTATTAGCGATTAATTTACCATTCCCGCTGTCTTCTCCGCCAGCAGGAATATCCAATTTGGGATCTCCATACTCAATCACCTCCAGTGTTTCTACTTTGTGAGATTTTCCATCCTTTGTGTTAAATTGAAAGTGAACAACCTCATCATTAAAGGTTTCGTCCATTTTCCGTAGCTGATTTTTCACTCGTTTCCGTCCCTCTATGGCAAAGTCAATTAGCTGACGGGCTTCTGAAGCGCTAAACTCTCCATGGGGATAAATTACCTTCACCAAACCAGAAAACGTCTTTTCAATGGATGTTTTGTCTCTCGTTGTTATACTTTCCGAAAGGTCGAAATACTTCTGATACGATTTCATGTAGTCTTCTTTACGAAGCTCTTTCAACACCTCTGCGAGATAGTCAACGATGAATCCATAATCATCAGTAAACATCTCGTTTCTTAGTTTTTGCACTTCCCATCCTGGTAGATAACAGTGAATCCGATCTAAAAATGCAGAATCGTAATAATCTTTTGGCAGGGCATCAAACAGATCTGTGTGTTTGAGCATATAGGGAACCGAATGGTCTGTATTTCCCACATATACCATAGAAGCTTCTGCCTGATAGACCTGTGTACCTCGCGAGAAGTTTTTATTCGCCATATAGTTCTTCAGGATATCAACCAAACCACGATCTGTGCGTTTCGTTTTTCCTGCAAACTCATCATAGGCAACCACATCCCAATAACCTACGAGCCCTATTTCTCCTGTACTGTTATTTACAAAAAGTTTGGCTTTAGATACTTCACCTCCTGAAATCAGAATTCCATGGGGAGACAGTTCAGAATAGAGGTGAGACTTTCCGGTTCCCTTTGGACCCAACTCAATCAGGTTATAATTCTTTTCTGCAAATGGAACCAGGCGTGTTAGCTGGAGTAGCTTTGACCGATCTGAAAACTCTTCAGGGTTCAATCCAATGGATTGCATTAATAAATTCACCCATTCATCTTTTGTAAATTCTTTTCGAAGCTGTTTGTAATCTTCAAGATCAATCCCTGAGATTTGAATAGGTTTAAGCTTTTCTATCGTCCAGGGGATAGAATCACGTTCCTCTGATGGCTGGTAACCCAACGTAATAATACACCATACCCCGCCTGACAATAACTTAGGGTGCTTTTTCACGAAAGAATCATGGATAGGAACTTTATTCAGTCCAAGATTACCAAAAGAAGCTTCATAAATATCTTTTTTGTCATTCAGTTTTACAGCTACTTTATCGATGATTCTGTGTGATCCGCGCTCCCGAACAGTAGATTTGATAACCTGAGCTTCATCCCGGTGTACAAAGTGTTTGGTGATGATACTCTTTACAGTCTCAACCCCTTCTTTTATAGTCTCTTCATCATCCGTAGCGGCATATTGACCCAGCAGATATTCCAGGACATACGTGGGAATGCTTGCATTTCCTTTTATCAGATTTGTCAGATCTTTTCGAACAACCTTTCCTGCAAAGTGCTCATTAATTTTTTCATTGAGTTCTTTCATAGCCTAAAAATCTTCAAAATCGTTGGTGAATGAAATTTTAATCTCATACGGATATTTGTTGTACTCTCTCCATTTGTTGCTGCCCTCAACCTGTACTTCGAGAACAAGGTAAACCTCTTCATTACTGTGGTAATTACTTGCCTTGCTCGAAAGCTGAAATCGATGGATAACTTCCCTGTCTTTGGAGCTCTGAGTGTCGGAATCGAACGTGTACGTAAATACATCACTAAGCGAATTTCCATCTTTCGATTTAAACTGGATCTTTAATGTTCGGGGCAGAATTTGCTCACCAACAGGCTCCAACTGATAAAAACTGACTCGCTGGATATTTGTAGAGATTTTGTTATTACGTTTATTCAGTACATCAACATCTACAAATTTTACTGTATCCTCTCGTTTCTTCTTCACTTTAATTATGGGTGTGATCAATTCCTGCAAAGTGGCACCGCCATGTACAAATCGGGAACCTGCACCCTGAACCCGTAGCCGGTTTATACTTTTAGGAATTAATACCTGTAGGTTTCCACCTATTCCAAGATCGTTACAGCTAAATGGCATAACATTATCTTTGTGAGTAAGATTGTGCCCCAACACAAAGCGCCGGTTAGATTTTATTATATCGCCATTAACATCCGCATCGGCAAAGTCACTCTCATCAATGGGGTCATTTTGATAGATAAACCCGTGGTCTGCCGTAACAATGAGATTGTATCCTCCCATGTTGGTCACTTTTTTTATGAGATCGATTAAAAATTGAATCTCATCCCGAACACCTTCAATCACTTTTTCTTCGGAACTCTTATCATCCCCAAGCTTGTCAATTCGATTGTGATAGATATAGATCAAATCGTGACCGGAAACCAACTCTCGGGCTTCCTCACTTTTTGATGCCATTTTCATAAGTTCCTCTGCAAGAACTGCAGTTGCATTTACATCGGTATTCTCCTGCAGTACTTTCCTTCTTGCGTGAAGTCCTTTTGTACTCTTGCCATCAGCTAAGATATCGTCACCTTTTCCAAAAGAAAGCTCTTTATGCGGTAAAAGAGAAGCCATTCCTAACTGAGTAAAAGAAGGCAAAGGAGTAATCTGATATTCGAGATCACTTTCAAAGCGATTCTCTTTCAGCATCTGTTGGTGGAATGATACTCCACATTCATATCGAAGCGCATCAGATACAATTACAAAGAGACGAGTTTTTTTGCTTAAAAATGGCTTGACTTGATACTTGAAAAAATTGGTTTGGGTGCGGTAATGTTTTGTCCATGTATTTTGACGATCAAGAGTTTTCTGCCATTGATCACTCAGTTTTAGCAGCCAGTTATTGCTGTAGGCTTTGTTTACTTCTCCATAGAGAGGGTTGAGTACATTATTCTGATTGGTTTCCCGGTAATATTGAATAAATAGCCTGTAGTTTTGATCTACCTGATACCATTTTTGAGTGTAGTTTTCTACCCCTTCTTCAAATGTTGGGATCTCAATTTTTTCTGTATTCCGTATGGTCTCAAGCAGATTAAAACCAACCCGCAAGGCATCATAAAATTGCACATATCGATCATACCAGTAGAGGGATTCACGCTTTTTGATGACGGATTCTAACCGCTGCTGGTCGATACTGCCATCCAAAATGCCACGAATAAGCTCGGAAATAACTCGCTGATCTATCAATTCAAACAGGTCATCACCAACAATTTCATCAAGTGATGCACTGTTTAATGTGTCTTCTATTTGGAGATCCTTCTGTATTCGATTGGATATGGTTTTAAAATCTTCCTGAAATGAAAGAGTGTCTTTCCATGAAGATAATAGCACACCTGTTTCCCGGTTAACTACAGACTGCGACCGCAATGGAGTATAATTCTTCTGAAAAGCTTCGAGAAGAAAATCGTAAATCACCGGTTCATCATGAGTATAACCGTACCGTTTTGATACTTCCTCCCAAAAGAGCTCTGTAAGCTGAAACCGATCCAATTCCCGGTTGATGGAATCCTCTTGATCGTGAACATTTGCAGATGCATAGTTTCTTAAAAAGAGGTCGAATGACAGGGTTTCTGCCCCAAAAACTACCTGAATCAATTTAAGAGAGAGCAGATGATCTCCATCTTCTTCGCGTGCTATATCTTTAAATGCAGCAACCCGCTCCTTGTTTTTAAAAAACTCAACATGTTGGCTGAGCCACTGTTTATAATGATACCCTAACCCAACCTCCTGCAGGTAGAGTGCCTCTTGATCGGTATGATACACATGGTGTGCGAGTTCAATATCCAGCAACCAATTCTCTTCATCATCAGGCTTCTCTTTAGGGAGGTAGAGAAGAAATTTTTGATCAGGCTCCTGGTGAAGAACCCGAACCTTGGTTTCGAATTCGTTGCCATTTACTTCAAGCTTTGTGGCTTCATCTAAGTCAAGCGATTCAAACTCTTCCGCAAACGATTGTTCTGCATCGTACCATAAAAGGATGCGATGTTTCTGAAGTAGCATCTCTATGGATTGTTGGATTTTATTCATTGAGCTCAAAATTGTAACCAGCTAAAAACAGCTTCCCTTTCTCAGTAACTGCATATTTTTGATCTGGTGAATTTGGTTTGTCTGGAATTGTTTTGGTTACAAGTTCAACACTTTCTAAAGCATCCAAATAATTTTTCCGAAAAGAAGCACGGTTTTTATATCCAATGGCATTCATCATGTCATCTAATGAAATTGCTTTAGATGCAAGGGTTAGAATCTGTATCAAGTAAACTGTTTTTTTGTGTAACAGCTTGGTACCATCCTGGTACCAGCTTGATACCTTTTGAACTTCATCTTTGCTTGAAATCTCGTTATTAGCCCAATCAAGGCGCTTTAGCTTGGTACCAACTTTGGTCCAACTTGGTACCAAATGTGTTAGTACTTCTTTAAATGATGCATCAGCCAAAGATGTGGGAAGTGGAATATTTTGTAACCCTTCCGATATGTGCTCATCGTAATCATCAGATAATTGTAGCCATTTTCTAAATGATTCAGCAAAGTTTCCTAATGCCTCTACTTTTAGTGGTATTACTGTTTTGAAAACATCATTTTCAATAAAAACTGGTTTTGAATTCGGTATGTACCTTGGTAACCATTTATTAGTATTTCTAATACCCGATCCAATTTCATCAGTCCATCCAAAAGAAGTGAAAAATTTACGAATGTTTGGGTTTTTGGGATATGGATTGAAAGATAAAGGGTCAATTGGACCGTGGAAAAGAGCTTTGTTGGGATTTGTTATTAATACTTTATTTCTACCAATAATTAAGTCAGTAGATAGAGCACTGGTGTATTCACGGTGCACAATGGCGTTGCCAATCACTTCGCGAAATACCTTATCTCTAAGATCAACTCTTTGATCTCCCTCTAAGTAAAACTTTTCAGGAAGATGTTTGTAAACAAATGCTTTTAGTTGCTGATAGGTATCAATAAGATTGGTGCGGAGAGTTAAACGATCATCCCATCGATCTACATTTTCAATCCGCACCATTGCTTCAACTTTGTATGCGGGTAATAAGCTTTGGATTGTAATATCTTTGCCAAAAATGAGTGCGGATGCAAGGGTTAATCCCTCCTTACCTGTTTGATAATCCTTCCGATAAAGAATGGATTCACGAAGTAATTCTTCGTTTTCAAGATAAAGCCATGGGTGATCACTTTTATTTGCCTTAATTAACTTTCTGGCTTTTTCGAAGAGAGCTTCATCCAAATCAGCCATTGAAAGGTTTGGATAGATATTCGACTCAGTAAATTGGGTGCGTTTTCTGTTGTAAAGTTCACTCAGACGCTTTTGATTGTTCGTGATATCTATATCACTTTCATGGTCACGAACGTATATATTTTCTCCATGTTTATGGACTTGAGAACTTGAAGGGATATATACCGAAATAAGTGAATTTCCATCTATATTATGAATAATAGGATCAACAAAAATTGGTGGGCTAATACAGTCAGGCGAATTAAGCGCAGTTATTACATCTGTCTTGATCTTCTCTTCTTTACCAGCTTTAACTCCTTTAATGTTTTTATCATCGTCTACCCCAAGTAAAATGGTGCCGCCATCTGTGTTGGAGAAACTAACAACTGTTTCATAGAATGAATCGGGTACACGGTTACCACACTCTTTGTATTCAATATGATTAGATTCTCCTGCTTTTACCATCTGTTCTAATTGTTCACGATTCATAGCTTCCTCACCTTATTTTGGAAGAGTCAATCCAATCAAACTCCTTGACCTTCTTTTTCTTCTTTTTATCATTCACCCCATTAATTACCTCAACAGCATCTCCGAACAGATTGTAGTTAACCAGCACCCCATCATCCAAGTCCATCTCGATGCGTTCTGAAGCCAAGGGATACAGGATCTCGCGTTGATAGTGTTGGCAATCGGCAAGCATCTTGTTGATGGTGTCGATCTCCTTGCTTGCTTGTGCTTTTTCGGAGGCAGAACCTGTATTCTCCAAATGCTGCATCTGCTCTTTGCGGGTGCTCAGTTTGTTGATGAACTCCCGCAGGTAGTTATTCAGAATATTGTTGAGGGTATCAGGCGTGTAGCGGTGCATGTAGATCAGTACATTGAAGTACCCTTTGGGTGAGGAGAACTTCCAGTAGATCGGGCGTTTGTTATATCGCTTGTAGTGGTCTTTATAGAAGTCTTTGGTGAAATATTTCCGAAGGTTGTTGCCAAGCTGCTCTTCTACGAAGGAGATATTTTTCTGAAAGTGTTCTTCCCCGAAGCTTGCCTTCAGAAACTGGTGGAAACGGGTGACGATATCATCTTCAAACCACTCATCATCGAGAACTGGAATGATGTTGTCTTTGTCGGGTAAAAATGAAACGTCCTGTTTACTAAGCTCAACTTTCTCAAGGTAATCCTCCAGTGTTTCTCCCTGATTGGCAAGGATCAGCCCCTCTTTATCCAGAGAGTACCGACCAAACATACACCCCACAGCATAACTAACAAACTGCGCAAACACTTCCTTATCCTTGAACGGCAGTGCAGGCTTAGTACCATTGGAATTTCCTCTCCATTGTTTGTCAATCTTTTTCAACTTCTTGGAATCCAACTCCTCCTGCAAAATTGTAATCTCATTTAGCGGCACAACGGGGGTAAGCTCATCCTGCAGACCGTAGATGTCAATAAATTGACGGTTCAGCTCTTCTTCATTTTCATGGAGCTGAATGAACTTATTCGTCCAGTATTGTTTGTAGAGATCTGTGGCTTCTTCAATGGTTTCAATGCCGCCTTCTTTGTTGAAGCGGATCAGTTCGTTTTTTTCGAAGTCCCATGAGGTTTCTCTTGAGTTCCAATCATTTTTTGCAACTTCTATACATATCTTTATTACATCCATCTTTTGATTAGCCTTTAAATAATCAGGATGTAATGCGATAGAGCCTATATCACCGGGTTGAAAATTTAATGTGGGTGACAAAAATTCAAGATATCTATCACTGATTTTTGAATTAAGTAGAGCCCCAAAGATCATTAAGTTCTCATCAGTAAATAATGTGCAACCGCCATTATCAAAAAGAGCCCCTTTCTCACAGTATCTTGCTGAAAAACCGCCAGATGAAATTGTTGTCCAAGTAAAACCTTCTTTAAACCAATGCTTTTTATTTCTTAGAGTCGGTTTTCTTTTTTTCCAACTCAATCGAGATTTTAATTTTTTCCCATCTCCATGCCATCTTAACGCATATTCACGATTTCCATACCATCTTTTGAAAGCCCCACCCTTATTGTATGGAACCCAATCTCCTTTTGCATCATTTTTGTCAAAAAGAATGTTTGGTATTTCATACCAATACCTTAAGAAAAAAGCGTTTTCACCAGTGTCTATTCCCTTCGCTGGATGGGAATAGTTTTTTATTAGATTATCCTTAGTATAAAGTTCGAATTCGTAATTACTCACCCAATATCCAATCGGACTCCCAGGAATTTTTTCGAAATCTTTTTGATCGGCAGTGTAGAACCAACCAAAATCAGTGTTTTTAATGGCTTCGAGTGTTTTTGGAGCCTGAACTTTAGCACCTTTAAAATCACTTAATCGAATATAACTTCCCTCACAATGCTCTAAGTATTCATTACGCAGTGTGAAAGTACAAACAGGAACTGTAGCTCCATCAAAGCCTGAGTATTCAAGTTGAATCAGGTTATTAATGAAGTGGTTATCAATGACTTCTTCTCTTAAATTTTGATAGCTTGAGATAAACATCCATACAAATGGAGTCATATACCCAGTCATCCCTCTTTCATTACTCATTTCAAGACAGCGAATCACAAACGTAGCAAACAAATCAGATTTCGTATCTTCGTAATGCTCATTCACATACTTTTTCAGGCTTGGCTCCATTCGTTTTGAGCCAATGTATGGAGGATTTGTAACGACCACATCATAACTCTGTCCAAGAAGTTTGTATAGATCTTTAAGTTTTTGCTTCTGATGTCCAAAAATTGAGTCCCCATCAACAGAAATAGCTTTATACTCTTCAGAAGCAACTTGTACCAATGATCCTAAAGTAGTAGCGTTTTTAAATTTCTCGTCGTCCTTAAAGTCTTCATAGTAATAAACATTGGGTTGAACCTGTTTTCTAAAGAATCGACGAGACTTTTCACGAGCTTTCATCATCAAGACAAATCCCGCAATTTGTGTTGCACGCTGATCGATATCCACTCCAAAGAGATTTTTAGTAAGAATCAGTGTAGGAATATCACTCGGGTTATATCCCATCTCTTCATACATTTTATAGAAAACATCAAAAGCATATGAGAGAATATGTCCTGAACCAACACATGGTTCAAAAAAAGTGACCTCCTCAACACTTTTTCTTTCTCTGTCGACCAACTGTTCTTCATAAGCAGGTTTGATATAGAACTCCAATTCACTCAGAATAGATGTGTTTGGGTTAATTTCAGACCAAATCTGTCCCAACGTATTATCTACCATGTACTGTACAATCCACTTTGGAGTAAATAACTGGGAAGCTGGGGCAAGATCCTCTTTTTTGTATTTCTTTTTAGAGCTAATCAACTCATAATTTTTCTCCGAAATGTAGAATTGATACAGCCATCCGAGGATCTCAACCTGTTCGCAATCCTCTTCGGTCATCCCCTTAATCACATCATGGATAATAGAGAACTCACTTGTCAGATCATCGGGCAGCAACAATTCGGTGTAGTCATCAATCGACTCAAAAAGAAAGGGAAAAATAGAGTGCAGATGGTTGCAGCTTGCCACCAGTAGCTGTCGGTACGCCTCATTTTCGGGATTGCTGCTTGCTGTTCTCCCGTCGAGGATATCCATAATCTGCTGTCGGTCAACTTTCAGCTCATCGGGTATATGCCCCGCCATCGCCTCCTGCAAAATCTGAGGGCTTACCTGTCCCTCTTGCGGGGAGAGAATCGACATCTCTAATGGCTGAAATCCCCGCACATCCATATATCTCAAAGCCACAAAACGGTTAAACCACGTATATGCAACCTTGTCTACCAACGTTTCACGTCCCAATCGGTCAAGATCCTTTTTCAGATCCTTTAAAACATGGGCTTTATCCCTCAGCGCTCCGTTATCTGAACTAAGCACATGCTCCAATTTTCCGTTCACCTGCTTCAGAAGTTTACGTCGGGTTTCTTGTGCGAATTTTTTGAGTTGGTTGGTGTTCATGGACAATTATTCTTTAGTTAGTTCAAATATCTTATACCAGTAGAAAAAAGCTTCTGGGTTTGACTTCTTCAGTTTGTTAACCCGAGTATTCATAGGGTGTTCAATTTGCCAATCACCCATTTTTTCTGCAGGGTCGAATCGTTCAAAACGATCAGTATCCTGTTTAATCAATGAAGCTACGTAAGCCGCTTTTGTAGCATGAGAAATTGCTTTTTCGAGGTGGTATCGCTCAGAAAAAATGAAGCTTTGAAGACGTTTTATGCCCGATTGCAATTCATCAAAATTAGCTTTTCCGTCTTTCCCACGAGTGGCAATACTCAATGAGGTTTGATAGATGTCTTCAAGTACGTCTCCAGCGGTTAATCCATCCGTTTCGCGATAGACTAACTCTGCATCTGCAAATCTTTGAAACGTCCCTTTTACGGTTTGTAGATCTTCAGTTGCGTCAAAAAGGTTTCCAATATCATAGAGCTGTTTAATGATTTCCATGCTCATACTGTCATCTCCTTTGAAATAGGGGATTCCTGTGGTATTGGGTGCAAAGGCAGTAAGTTTATCTCCAAGCAGATCTTCGATGGATGGAACCTCAGCCATTAATGGCTCACCCTTTTGAGGCACAAAATGGGATTGAATAGGCAGCTTAGTAAGAGTTGTATAATGATCCTGTTCAAACAAAATATCGAGGAGTACATACTCTTCCTCTTTGCCAGTTCGGTGTAGAGGCTCATAGTGAAGCTTATAGTGTGCTTTCTCGATACTTGACCTTGCATTGCGCTCCTGAAGCTCCCATCGGCTAAACCCCTGACCTTTTACTACTGAATCAAGAACGTCGTCCAATTCTACTTCTTTGTCTGGGAGAATGATGTCGATGTCAATAGAAAGACGTTTTGTAGAATCAAAATGGAGCATTAAGGATGTACCGCCTTTAAATATAAAATCGAGCTCATGCTTAACCAGCCCTTCCAGCAGCATTAATGCGCGGATAACCTTTTCAACGAGCAATGGATCAGCCTTGTGTTTCTTTGATACCTGCCGTACCCATTCAGTAGTAAGTTGATTTTGGTCAATCATTGCTTATTTGATTTAAAGTCAACAGCTCAAGTTGGTTCAAATATTCTACAAGCTCTTCTTTTCGTTTTCTGCGATCAGCATATCTTAACATCATTTTTTCATTGATGGTATATGTTGAAAATGCCTCCTGAAAAATACGTCTCCGTTCAACTCCCTGGTACGTTGCATACAGGTCTGTATCACAGAACAGGTCTACTAATATTTTCTCCAGAGTTGCTGTTATTACGCCATCAATCTCTTCCAAAGGGCTTTCAGAAATCAGTGGCTTCACGACAATGGCATCCTGACTACCCTGTACATAATTTTGAAGAATCTCTTTGTTTGGACTTAGAAATACATTTGATTTCAATTCATTTACATATTGAAAAACAGATTCTGTTACTTCTCTTTCCGTTTCAATAAGCGTAAAAAAGTTGAAAGGCTGATGGAGCATCAGATTATTCAGAAAAGAGGTGTTCCAGACACAAAATTCAATGTATGGGAATTCGTTTTTCACTTTTTTATAAAGTGTTTTGAGAGGTTTGGCTAAAACAGGTGTAAATTGCTCACTTTCTCCCAACTTAAACACCCCTCTCCCAAGCCGCTTTAAAATACCCCGATCTACCAATTTGTAGACCCGCCAATTTATAGTCGATCTGTTTAAGTCTGTCTCAATTGAGCGGTAAAACTCAACGACATCATTTGTCTGAAAGTGGTCTTTTCCACTGAAATGATCTTTCAGCTCTTCGATATGTAGGTTATAGTCTGCGAAAATAGTCGGTTTTACATTCAAATTATTGGCACAATTTACCATAATGTGCCGTTAATTTGAAATATCAATATTTAATCGAGGATGATGCTCCTGTTTTTCTGAATCTGTATGATCATCGACTCCCGGAGGGATTTCAGATATTCATCCACATCCTCTTCATCTTCCAGCTCTTTCTTTTTGAAAAAGTGTTTGATATTAGATTGTTTAATGAACTGTCGCTTAGGTTCAGCATCGTCTCCACCATCTTCAGGGATCGAAAGTTCAATCATTAGGTTCAGCTGATTCGTATAAACATCTCCAAGCCCCGTTTGAATCGTTTTCAGGTTTCCGATAAATCGTTCTTCCTTCGCCTGTGATTTCAAACTGTTTAAGGGTGCCAAAACCTGATCTTTTTCCGACCCCGATAGTTCAGAATACTCCTTTTTTTGAGTCAGATCGGAAATTTTATTCTCGATCCGTTTGACAGTCTTTTCTCGTTCCTCAGTGATTGCGCCCTTCACCCGTTGTTCGATGGTATCCATCGCTTCCTTGGCATCCTTCATAGCAGATCCGAGATAAGGGGTAGGATCTTCTTTTACTTGCGATATAACATGCTTCTCGTCTGCATCAATATAGCTGAAATTGGCTTGGTTGTAGCCTTCAAACTGTCTCAGGCGATCATAAATATTTCGTTGTCCACCATTCATAAACTGTTTAATGGGATCGAGAACATCTTCTTTGAGATCAAGGATTTCATCTTCAACCGTTTCGATGGTGGTAATTAACCTGGCGTAATCCATCTGCCGTAAACTCTTCAAACGTTCAAGCAGTGGCTGCAGCTGTTTCATGAAGGGATAGCTCGACTGCTGAGCGATAAAAGCGCCAATGGTTTCCACCTCCTCATTTAGCTTTTCTTTAAATAAGCCAGCAGCTTCCTTGGCTTCGTTGTGTGGATTGGATTCGTTAAACAAATCCTTATGTACATTTTTCAAAGTACGGATCTGACCCTGATCAAATTCAATTTGCGGGTAGATCAACGTATTGGCATGTGCCCGGTTGTTCATCAGTGCATTTAAAAACTCAGGGTCTTCGAGAATATCACTGTCTTGCTTACTTTCAATTTTGCCGCGTTTAAACAACATTGCTGTTATACACCAAATCGCCATTTCACCCCAGCCGTAAGGCTTTTTAGAGAAATGCTCTTTCAGATCCGATAGAGTTGTTCTGTCATTCTGTTTTTTCCTTCGCTGAATAAAATTAAGAACTTCATTTTCGGGAACAGTCATCGATTCATCATCACCCCCAAACAAATCATCCTGTTTACCTTTCATGATGCTCTGAAGCCGATTTTCATCATAGGTTGTATCACCCAAAAGCTTCAGTTTGCTGTAGGCAAGACGAATCAGATCCTGAAAAGCATAGATGACTTTCGTTTTACCGTCGCCGGTGGAAGAAACCTTATGTTCGGTCCCGTTCAAGAAGACGGTAGCATCTGCAAGCATTTCATTGAGGGCAGCCAAAATCTCACGTTTCCGCTCCTGATTTTGTTGCCCCTGCTCAAATAAGATCCGTTTTACTTCATCCTTGTTGGATGTTGATTGAGTTTGTTTGATATATTTTTCTGTCTGTATATAAAGCCTCGCATCACGAACAATCCGATCATGAGAAGCAAGCTTCATCAACATATGGGTTTGATTTCCCATTGAGAGACCCTGGTAGTAATTCTGATCATCAAATCGGTCAAAATTTGGAGTCACCAGCTCAATGGTTAACTCCTTCTCCCGCCCAAATTGAACCCCGTCTACTTTTTTAGTGAAATCGTAGTACTGCTTGTTCTCTTCAAATTGTATTCGGGTATCTCTTACAATACCGTCAAACAGAAGTGTATTAAATAGATCGGTTACTTGAGTGGAATCGATATCTGTGGATTTAATCTCTTCCTGAATATCTTTTTCAACATCTGTAAGAAATTCATAAAGATCACCATGTCGCTGAACATAGTTCTGCTGTTCAAGCAAATTCAGGGCTTCTTCAATCTCTTTCTGATGAGTATGTGGATTTACATCCAGATCATTGAGAAGAAGTACCGATACATTCCGGGTCGTAGATTTAAAACTGTCGTAATATTTTACAAGAAAGAGGGCTTTCAAAATTCGAATAGCTAACGGATTATTCGAAAGATTTCTCTCCGCAAGAATAATGGAGTTCTGGACCTCTGTTCGCATGGTAGAACGAAGCCCCTCAAACAGTTGATCAAAACTAACCAGGCTGCGTTCGTTAAATTTCTTAAGCCCTTTTAGCACCTCTTGAAAGACCCCAAGCATAGACCGCTCACCAACGGAGGCATGCTTCCCCTGAAAAGCATTATGACGGGAGAGCGCTTTAATACACTGCTGAAACAGATCAAACTGATACGTTACAAAGGGATATTTGGCAATAAATTCATCAGCATCTTTATAGCTCTCTTTAAATTGTATACCCACATCAGAAAAAGAGAGAAGGGTTGCCATATTGTCTTTCTCGCTCTTATAAAGAGATGTGAGCAGTTTCTCTCCTTGTTCGTTTTTGGCAAGAAGACGTTTTTCAATCACCTCATCCACATTGGCAGAGGTAAGGGGAATCCGGATCTTAAATCGTCCCTGAATTTTGGAGAAGTCATCAGATTGAGTTGCCCGATCATCACCTACCAAACTGCCAAGATCTTCCTGCGAGGTAACAATAATCCATGATTGTCCTTTGCATTTGGTAGCAAGAGATTCAGCAATGGTCTGCAGGTTCAGCATTAACTTTGTGTTTTCAGCGATGTATTGCCCAACCTCATCCACATAGAAATTAAGCCGAAAACCTGAAGATTTAGAGTTGATGAATTCCTGAACTTTATGGGCGAAATCTTCTATTGAGAATTTGGTTTTATCTTCGAACTTGTCGAGGATATCCAGGTATTTTTCGGGATCACTCCCAAACAGAGATCCGCAAACCTCAGCAATGGCATCTTCTACCATGGGATCTACATAATCATTTCGAGCGATCGTCCAGGGCTTGCCAAATTCGGATTCAAAGCCCTCTTTAAATGATTCATATTTGCCCTCTTTACTCAACCATCGTTCAAACTCAGCTATGTGCGGTTGAAATCCGTAAAATCCCTGGTGTTCGTACAAAACCTTATAGAAGACCTGCAGTATGGCATTTGCATCGGTTTTAGAGGTAATTTGAGCCTGCTGATCAATGTTAAAAAGTATACTTTCCGATGGAATTCGAGTTGCCGCTTTAATATCCCCTTTGAGCTTTGCATCATCCGTAACTTTTTCTGCAAAGAGCTCTCCTAAATGGGTATCATTGATCGTCCGGTCTTCAAGAACATAACTGAGAATTTTCAATAAGTGGGATTTTCCCGATCCAAAGAAACCGGAGATCCATACCCCGTTTGCCCCTTCGTAGTTATTGTACTGCTCAAAAAAATCTGCAACCTTCTGAGAAATTTCTGAGGTAATAACATACTCTTCCACCTCTTGAAGAATATGAGACATATCATCGGCTTTAATAACTGTCTCAATATTTCGATTAAAATCTTTCTTGAAGTAGTTAGTTAGCTTCATATCTATATTTTGAAATTGTCGATGTTAAACGCTCTGTAATAGTTGTCATCTTTAAGCAGCCCAAATAGTTCGAGGGACCGTCCGGTATACACACCGGGGAAAAACATGATCGTGGGAATATCTTTGACTGCACTTTGCAGGTTGTTAAGCACATTGTGAGATCGAATAAAAGGGAATGCAGAACCCACTCCATGAATCATTAATAACTGTGGCTGGTGTTCCTGAACTTGTTGTTGAATAGCAGGAATAAGCCGCTCATGGATGTTGATGGAAGACTCAAGTGCTTTTTTAAATCTCTCCTTGCTCTTTCGTTTTTCAACTTTAAAGATCTTTTCCAAGCCGATATGTTCTTCAATGATCTCAACAGATAGTGTAAACAGGTTGATCAGGTGTGGTTTTATCCCCTCATTCTGAAGTTTCTTAGCAAGGTTTTCGATCTCCCCTTGAACAGCAATTTCTTGTGTTGGATCGTATGTAGAGATCCAAAATGGAATTTCGCCACCAAGTGCATCCATCTTTAAAAAAGAGGGCTTTAAAATCACCTTATGGATATGGGTAAATTTGGTATGTAAATCTTCCTCTTTCATAGCAGCATTTTTACTTGCTCTTCTCTGTAAAAAAAGCAAGCCAACAAAGCCGGATCGTCTTCGATGATTGCGTGTTCCACCTGTGTAGTTAGTTGTTGGGTTAAAATAGAAGAATTTGTGATAGTATCAATAATACCAACCTGTTGAAGCATACGGAACATCACCTGTTTTACTTTTTTCTTGGTGGTTTCTGCGAGATTCTCCAGTTCAGGGTGATCCAGGCTCTTCTTACTTATAAAACTATTGTAATCTAAATCAGTTATGGTATGGTCATACACCTTAACTTTTTCAGCTAATACATCTACTACAAAATCCCGATAGATCCGGTAAGTTTTGCACAGAGCAAGGTGTGTAATCTGTTTTTGCTCATCAAAATTTCCCTGGGTAAGAATTTCAATTTGTAAAGGGGTGAGAGAATTAATTCGATGCTTTAGTTCTCGAAATTCTCTACGGTTTGTTTCAACCTTTTCTCTGCCCAATAACTTCTCATTGAGCTCATCGATACTTTTCCCCTGATGAACAAGTTCAGCAATCTTTATGAACTCGGAGATCATAGCGCTTGCTCCGGTAAAAGAGAATCGGTATTTCAACGTGTATTTTTTGTTGGTTTTCGTTTCCCGGATAATTATCAACTGTAAGTAAAAAATTTAATAATTATTGTTATTGAACGAATCGTCAACAACCTGTTTAGCCAACATAAATTCTTTCTCAAAAGGCAGACCAAGTTCCTTCACCATATGTGGGATAGCCAGTGACCAGCTTACATAGTAATATGCCAATGCTTTGTACCCTGAAAAACTGCTGTCCGGTATAGACGGAATATGATAGTTCTTTTTCTTTGGATCGATACCGGTCATACCCACCTTGGCAATATCCATGGCTATCGTTTTAATTTCTTCTTTCGGCATCTCATCAAAGTACTGTAGTGCACTAACCATATACATGACCACCGCCTGGTTGGTGTCTTTATCGGCATGAGCTTCGATGAATTTTTTCATCTGACGATCTTCCAGCGGATCACTCGACTCCTGACCATAGGGATCACGTTCGATGTCGTCCAGCACCGATTCTGCGGTTTTCCGATCAATTTCACCTTCATCCACAAGCTCGAAGAAAGAGGAGAGGTTCAGATCATCAGCCCAGTATTCGATCAGCTCATATTCCTCTCCCGTTTGCTTATCTTCCCGGTACTCTTGATACTCCTCGTAAAACTTGTTGGCATACTCCAATTCCATTCGTTTAGGATTGTGATCAGCCAGCAGATCAACTCCGTAGAGCGTTTTAAAGTGCAAAGCATTGATTAGGCTGTAGACTACCGAATTGGAAAGGATTTTTCCCGGACTGCTTTTAATCGTCTCTTTTTTGGTTACGGCATCAGCTCCTTCCATAATATTGGCATATAGAGAACGAAACTGATATGGATGCAGCTCCTTATGGCGATCATAAATTCGGTCTTCAATGAATAGATCTATCGGAGTATTGAACACCTGCCGGTTGATACCTTCATGCAATGACTCAAGGTACTTTCTAACGTTTTCTTCTGGTACTCCCCGGCGCTTTAACTTCTCCACATCCTTTTTAAACCGGTTCAGAAATGCCGCCTTATAGGATTCATGCGTAATAAACAGCTTGTTCTTGGCATCGCTGCGGGCTTCTTCGCGTAATTCCAGGTGTACCAGTTCATGCATGACCAGATGGTCACCAGCAGGATGATTGGGTTTGTATTTCACCAAATGGTGATTGCGGTTATAAACCTCAGCATACTGGATCGTGGCTGCCGTAGGCAGGTTCGGATCGGTTTCTTTTCGGATTGGTGTGCCGGTGCGCTCTTCAAGCTCTTTGATAAATTGGTCAATGACCGGCTGTACATCGGTTTCTTCTATCAATGCCTTCGCTGCTGTTAAAGCCAGGCTAATGCTATGGTGATAGAGTTCATCCCGGTTTGGGTTCTTACGGATCGCCTGGAGTGCATTATCGAAAGCATACCGGTTGTCGGATTTCCTATGAGCGATCATTGCTAATGCATGCAAGGTATTGGGATAATCAGGGTTGGCTTTGTGAGCTTTCTCAAAGGTGGCTTTCGCCTGCTCAAGATTGCCGGACTCCATAAGCTGCACAGCAATGTTGTTCAATGTCAGATGATCATCCGGTTTGATGGCAAGAACTTCATTGTAAAAGGTCATGGCGGTATCCACATCCTTCTTATATCGGGCATAGATGTTTCCCATCATAATCAGCGCCCACTCGTTTTTCGGATTCCACCGAAGGGCATCAATAAGTGCATCGATAGCAGCGTCCTGTTCACCTGTATCGGAATATATTTGTCCAAGTATTCTGTGATATTCAGAGATGTTTGGAGCATCTTCGATCAGTTCATTGGCAAGGCTTTTGGCTTCATCAAATTTCTTATTCTCTGCAAGAGATACCAGATTGGCGTACTTCTCTTTGTCTGCCTCTATCCTGTCCACATCCAGGGTGATGTGTATCTGATCCCCCTCTCGATTAACTTTTGGTTCAAAAGGACCTACTGAATAATATCTCTTAACAACTTCTATCAGTTTGTAATCATCATCTTGAACGTCTGGAAAAAGGTTGTAAAGAAAATCGAGGTTTTGGGTAATGGTCATTCGTCAGGGTTATTATGCCAGATTCCATTTCTTCAGATTGAGAAATATAAGTAATCTATTGTGAGTCTTCATGCATAACATTAGAATGGCAATTCCATGCACTAATCTTAAAAAAATACTTACCAACTTGGTTTTTTGTAACCCCGGAGGTCTTCCACTGATCCATCAGGGCAAACATGGTCTCGGTCTTTTTTTTTTGCTGTCATCCTTTTTTGACAAGCAAGCTACCACCCTCATCAATCCCCCGAAAGTTGTAGTTGGTCGGGCGGATACTTTGAGATTGTAGGTGATTAAAATTTTGAGGCTTTTTTAGTCATCTTTTAACCTTATAATGTATTCAAAATCTGGCTTTAAAAGCAGTAGGTGAAGACGAACACCAACCTCATCAAATTTACCTAATTCCTTAGAATAACTGTCGATACATTCAAATCCTTCCTGGTTTTTAAAATACTGAACCATTTCTTTATGAACGTAAGTATTTTCAGGTCATTTAACTTTATCAGTATAATTCTTAACCAATGGCCAATTAAATGGGGGAGTACTTCAAGGGTTAGATCTATACAAAAAACCTATGGCTGGTATGTGATCACAGATCACTATCCGGAAATGTGGAATATCCAGAATGCAAGATCATGTATTTGAGGGAGTGTCATTACCTATTATATTGTATTTATACGGTCATTTTAAATAATTACAGTTATGAAAAAAGATTCTTTTACAAAAACTGAAGTGAAAAAAAGGGGATGGACAGATACATTAATCAGAGATTTTTTAGGCGAGCCAGATGAAGAAAAAGAGCAACGCTATTATAGCACAAAAATCAAATTGTTTAAAATTGACAGGGTTAAAAAGGCAGAATCTACAAAAGAATTTAAAGAAGCTTATGAGAAGTCTTTAAAACGAAAAAAAAGTGCAAAAAAAGCTATAGCTACGAAACGAGAAAAAGCAATAAAAAAATTGGATGAGCTAAGTTACAGAATTGGCAAAATTCTAAGTAAAGAACAAATAGAAAGAAACGCTTTAGATCATTATAATCAACAGAAACTACTTCGCTCATATGAAAGAGAAGAGTATGACTTTTTTGAAATTAAAACTTTTAAGGATTTCAATGGATCTGAAGAAGAATATGAAAACTTCCTAAAAAGAATTTGCGTTAATTATCTCCGTCATATGGAAACTAAATATGACAATAATCTTTCGAGGATTGATGCTGATTTAGGTGGTAAGGTTGGCATTCGTGAAGTAAAAATTAAACAACGAAATAAAATCCTTGATATAATAGCAGAAAATTATCCTTACCTGGCAGAAGAAGCTCAAAAACAAAAATGGTAATGCAAATTAAGAATGGATGATTTAAAGGTCCTCCAGAATTTCTACCGGATCACATTTACTTAAATTTATCGTCATACTCCTTGTATTAAATGCTTCTTCATTCAATGATTTATATCGAGTTGTTGTGATATTATCATCAATATTTTCTGAAAGATTTTCGATATTCCATAGCTGTCATAAAACATCTCTTTTCTAAAGTATTTTATTTCCGCTTTTAGATTACTTATAGCTCAATAAATTATATTGAGTGTTATTAATTACTATAAGATTAAAAAAAATCTGTAAGGAAATTCGATTTCTCGGTTCATACCAATAGAAAACAAAAACACAGAAAAAAATGCGGTGATTGAGCACACCACTTCTGACATTCCGGGAGCTGTGGTGGAAAATCACAGCTCCTGATTTTTAAATAAACTAACTACATCGGCTTATTATGGAAAATGAAATCGAAATTGCACAGCTTGTACACCATTTTGTCAGAGGTGGGCTGAGTGATGAAGAACTGGATAAGCTGTTTGCTTATCTTCACGAAGATCAGAGCTTACTGGAATATATTATGTTGGATACACTGGTCTATAGGATTGGCTTACAGAAAAAGAGAAAAATTAATTCATTCATTTGAGTTGATTTTAGTAGAGCCGTTTACTGATATGCTATATAGTTGTTATTAGTAGTGGTCTTTAAAATATGAATAGGATTAATTATTTTCGACTCTGAAGATATTGAAATTTGACGGCTTGTTTGTATATCCAATGCACATGCATTATTTAATAAAGGCAAATTTTGACTAAAATACATGTTTAATGGTTGAATACATCGTGATTGTGATTATTTTGATCTCTTTATAATATATGAAATATTATGATTATGTTAGGAAAAAAGTTGAGTTTAAATTTATATATATTGGCAAACATTTTGTAAATGAAATATCCCCAAACAATTGGGCTGTTGAATTAAAACAGAGTGTACACTATTATTTGCATAATGAATCTTCAGAAATAGATTTTTCTTTTAAACATTTAAATTACTCTTTAAAAATAAATAAATTTGAAAAAATAAGTCTAACATATTATTTAAATAGTGAAGTTGTTGGATCACCTGGTTGGCGTCTGACGTTAAATTCAAATAATTCTGAAATAGCACACTTAATATACCTACCCAATCCAAATTCTTTAGTTGAAGCTATAATTCTGTCGGATAAATTTTTCAAATTAAAAAAGAATCAAGATTCATTATGTTCAAAAAAAATTCTAAATAATCATTATGATTACTTATATAACCATACGAAGGGATTTAGTTTAGATTATTAGTTGAGTGTGTAAACTATTTATACAAAAATAATAAAAATACTTTTCGCCCTCTTACTATTTAAGTTCGTTTGTTTCAGGAACTAAATTCCTGTTCTTATCAGAATCAAAATGTTTCTGCCCATCAAGCTATTTTTTGATCTTTAAAACTGTACTCTCCTTTATCTGAAGGATCTGTATATCCACCAAATAACAGAGTCCGGTCTTTTGATATCAGTTCTTGTTAGTGAAAATTTCAACAAAATAGATTGGTATAGATATTGAATTAGACAAGCGATATTGGTGAATGATATCCCTATCCCATAAGCCTGGATAGCTTGGGAGATTGAAAATGTGAGGCTCTGGGGGCATTTGATAGGTGTTAAGGAGGTTTGAAAATGGAAGGTGAAGTTTATAGATTTTTAAACATCTTTTAAATCAACTCTTTCAATCTGATTGGCTATTTCCGTCATATTGTGCCACTTTCTATAAGCGAAATACCAAAACTTTACCCATTTGATTACTCGAAATGAATGGGTGATTCGATTTTAAATTAATACATCGGATAAATAATTCACTGTCATAATTGGTAACCAACGAAATAACGTTCTAAATTAAATGGGATATCTTCAAATATATGTGAGAAAAGCTAAAGGACTTGGGTTGGGAATACTCGTGACCCTCGACAAAAATACTTATAGAAATGAGTTATATCGAAACGCAGAGAAAAAGGGCTATTGAAATTCGGGATCTAATTTTCAGAGACCCAGGGAACGGAATTTTCAAAAAGAGAGAACGAGAGTTTGTATTAAATGATGCAGCCCTAAACATTTGGGCTGGAGTAAGGCATGATGCGATTGCTTACTTCAATCGTCACAGTATTCCATTTTGGGTCAGTGGAAATGAACCAACAGGACATTTACTTTCATCTCAAATTGCATGTATTAATCATCTTTATTTTGTGAGGCAACGCCAGGACACTTCAACTGCAATTTTGCAAGGGGTTGACAAAAATGTAAAGTGTGCGTTGCGCATGGACAATGGTGTTGCAGATTCTGGCTTTGTGGACTTTGAAGTCATCGGAGCCAAAAACTACCTTGGTGAAAAACAACATACTCGTGGAGCAAATGCAACTTCTGTTGATGCCATGATGCTTGCTGAAATGAAAAATGGAATCCGTAAACTTTATTTCATTGAATGGAAATATGTAGAGAACTACAAAAGCCAGCCATCAAAAGCAGAGGGGAAAAGTGGTCAGACAAGATTAAATATTTACAAACCACTTTTAGAACAAACGGATTGCCCTGTAATAATTGGGAATATTAATGGACTATTCACAGAGCCTTATTACCAATTACTGCGACAAACTCTGCTTGCCAATGAAATGACAAAAGCGAAAGAGTATGGTGCTACAGACTACCACCATCTTCATATTATTCCAACAGCCAACAAAGAATTGAAGAACGTAAATACAGCCGCAGGAAAGCTTGATGGTAAAGGACTTCATGACACCTGGAAGAATCAATTGAGGTCACCTGGGAAATATCAAACGATTGACCCTAATAATTTTATTTCCCCAGCAAAAGAATGTTTAGATAGCTTGTCTGCAATTAACTATTTAGAGCAACGGTACTGGAACTGATGGTATGCTCTACAATCATACGAGGTATGGTTGATGCTTACAGAAGAATAGAATAATAAAGTAATCCGATCATTTGGCATTCAGGATTGGCAGCCACTTTTAGATTTGATTCCCAAAATTGTAAGCACTTTAAAATTTTCTGTTTCAGAGCCATTAGGAATTAATGAAAATGGCGAAATATTGTTGTCACAATTTAAAGAGGCACCTATCATTGATGAATTTCGGAAGGCAGTTTATGAGATGCCTATAATTATTGATTTTGATTGGGGGCATGGGATGAGGGTCGGAGAATGTTAAATGACGAAGAGTTTAATATGGATTCCATTGACATTCCAACCAAGTGTAAAATGATAACCACATCAGAAATGACAGATATTGTGAAGGTGTATTAATCTCCGTTTTTAATTCTGGAGTAATGTTAAAAATCCTTGGCTCCATTCGAAAGCAGTTAGAGTGAGGAATTATTCCATGTCCAGCACACTCAAAACAGGCACCTTTTTTACTGAGTTCGGTTTAAAACTATGATTAGTTAATTATCAATCACGTTCTGATCTATTTATAATTGTATAAGAAATCCCAAACATTAATCCGGGTTTATAAGTGTTTCGAGTAATTGAGTCATTAAGTTGATCATCTGAATATATTTCTCCTATTTCAAATTGTGATCTCAACACATTTACCTTTTTAAAGGAGACTCCGGCGTTAATATTAAACTGATAATTTCTTCCTATTATAACGCTTAATCCTGCTAAGTAATTCGTATCAGCTAAATCCGTACCTTCAAGACTTATACCACCGAAAAGTCCAAGATTTGGGAAGCGATCACAATTAAATCTATCCAATGAATTTAAAAAATTACAGGTTCGAAAATAATGAGCAAAAACTGATAGTTTGGGACCATAACTTCTAAATTGATCCCTACCAATTGTACTTGTACTATCGGTAACACTTCGCACATTGAATTCCTCAAATTTGCGCCACCATAAGTTATTAATTGAGAATCCAGTACTAAAAGTTAATTGATCCTTACCTTTAACAGGTAATTCAAAAGTGATTATTTGGTCATCCTCTTCAGTATGCTTTACAGTATAATCGAATCGAACAATGTTAGATGTGGCTTGTACCGGTGCAGAAGTTTGAATATAGTTTTGATGCCGCTTCATTTTATCAATCAAAGTATGAATTTTTTGTGCATTACTAATAATTTCCAATTTTTGATAGTTTTCAAAAATTGGTTTTAAGCTTTCCTCTATTATTCTTACATCCTCTCGGTATTTTTCTTCTTGTTCTAAATCTCGTATTTCATGAATGAGGTTAAGATAATGGCTATTGAACCTCTCATCTACCTCAATCACTTCTGCTACTATTATATTCCTTAACTTTTCATCATCAAAATCGCATACATTTTTATTTAGTGTGATTTGTTTACAGTGGTCTTTAACCCGCTCTAAAAAAATATCTTTTGTTATAAAAGGGTCATTTGAAGTAGATTCAATTTGGTGAAACAGTGTATTTATCTTAAAAAGTTCTATGTATGTGCCTCTAAATTGAGAATAACTTGACCTAAATTTCTCTGTCCTCTCGTCTACAATTAGAGTATCAATTTTTGTTTCTTCACCTAATTCCGTAGTAGTTAAATTAATTAATGCTTCGGGCATCTCAGATTCATAGTCAATTAATGAAATACCAATTTGCGTATCTACTGCCTGACGATTCAGGTTCGTTACTCTAAGCGACACCATATCCCTGTATTCTATGTACTTTACCATGTTATTAAACTTCCCTTCTGTAAAGTCATAATCAATAATTATATCATTGCCTTTATTCGAAGTAGCATTTTCTTTAGAAGCACAACTTGATAAGATTAGTGAGAGACTGAAAAGTAAAATTATTAATTGGCATGAGTTCTCTCTTGTATTCTCCATATCTGTAATTTTTTTGTGAGATTTTGAGTTAAAAAGTTTCAATAGCTGATTATTGATGAACCTACCCCTTGACATTCAATAAAAAACCAACTGAAGCGCATGTATTATAAAAACTGGTTTTTCTTCCAAAGATTCAATATTAAGGATCAAAAATATTGAACTTTTTTTGTAAGGAATTTTCATTTTTCGGTTCATACATATGAGAACACGAAAAAATAAAGGTGGTGATTGAGCACACCATTTTTATCCTTCCGGGAGTTGTGGTGGAAAAACATAGCTCCCGATTTTTGATTAAACTAAATTGACTATGCAGAAAGAAATCGAAATTGCATAATTTGTACACTACTTTGTGAGAGGTGGGATTAGTGTAAGTGAACAGAATAAACTCATCAACTATATACTTGAAGATCCCGAAATTCTGGATTTGATCTAGATTGATGAATTGGTATATAATATAGGTTTATCAAACCATAAGATTACAGGAAGTACTTGTAGTACCGGTTTATAACAGAAAGCGAAATGTTGTTGAACCCTTAAACAAGGAAACCATGAATACCTTCAATAAATCAATATTTACAATCTTAGTCCTATTCATTGGCTTTTTATCAGTCAATGTCAATGGTGCACAATACAATAATCCTGAAGAGAAATATCTAACAGTCTATTTTTTTGATGTCGGGCAAGGTGATGCGACTCTTTTAGTGGGACCAGACTTCACCATTTTAATTGATGCCGGAAGGCATGATAGAAATAATGTCGAACCATATTTACGCCAAATTGGTATTGAAGAAATTGATTTATTGATTGGTACCCATCCCCATGCAGATCATATCGGGCAGTTTCCAAGGATTATCGATCAATTTACAATTGGTGAAATCTGGATGTCTGGAGATATACATACAACTCGAACATTTGAGAGAACCATTGATGCTATTGAAGAACATAATCTACCTTATTACGAACCCAGAGCTGGAGAAACATTTAATTACGGTTCAGCATTTATTGAGGTAATACATCCACAGTATGTAAATGGTGACTTAAATGATGGTTCAATCGTGACCAGAATCACCTATGGAGAAATTGTCTTTCTATTTACCGGTGATGCTGAATTAAGGGCAGAAGATGAAATGGTTCATGGAGACATGGATATTGGTGCACATATACTTAAAATGGGTCATCATGGGTCGAGAACTTCGTCTTCGTATCAATTTTTGAATGCTGTTAATCCAGAAATAGCAATTTATTCTGCTGGTATAGGAAATTCTTATAATCATCCTCATCCAGATGTTATAAACAGAGTAAAAAGTATGGGTATTACAATTTATGGTACTGATATTAATGGCAGTGTGATTGTTAAAACAGATGGAATTATTTATGAAACAGCGGTGACCAGTTCTGATGTTACTGCCGACCATTTATTTTTACATTTCAGTGCTGATAATTATTGTGGAGAAATTGTATGTCAGGATGGTTTTGTATGCCATCAAGGTGGGTGTTTTCGACCAGTAAATTGCGAAGAGAATCCAGATCTTTGTAATGAGGAAAATGATCCTCTATGTGTAGATGTTGAATGTGCAGAAGGTACTGTTTGCTATGAAGGATCTTGTCTCATTGATTGCAATCAATTACCGGACGCATGTATATAAATTTAGTACGGAATGAAAATAAAAGCAGTTATAGAAGAATTAACAATTGAAAAAGTAACTCTTCTAACAGAAAGTGATGAGGAAGAAATGGTGATTTCCAGGGAGAAATTACCAAACGACCGGAAATATAGAGAAGGGGACTGGCTGCAATTAGAAATTGTTGATAATAAAATTCGAGAAATTGTATTTGATGAGGCTGAAACAGTAGCAGTCAGAAAGAGGATTGAAAGAAAAATGGAAAAATTGAGAAGCAGGATGAGAAAGAGACCGGAGTGATGGATGAGGGCATGTACTATTCATCGGGATGTGGAAAGGATTGAATTGAGCCTTATTTGTCATCTGTACACTTTCCACCTTACAATACCTGTAACTTGTAATGGTTTTTTAATGAAATTCTTAGTGCTTTAGAGTGTTTAACTCACTTTGTATTGTCCAATTTGTATTTCAGAAGAGGAAAACCATCACTCAGATTATCAATAAATGATATTGAAGTAGGATGGTTATGAAATCTGTCTATTACTATTTCTTTAGGGATCTTGATTCCGATATATTCTTTAACGTTTGGATATATACCTAAAATTGGTTTCCCATCAATTTTGAGAGTTACATCAATGACTTTTCCATTTAAAACATTAAACCCATGAATAACTGGAATCCCGACTGGGAATGAGTCAGTAAATCCTTCCCAATATTCAATCTTATTAGTTTTATCGAAGGCACAAATTAGTTGTGAATTATAAAAACATTCGCCTTGGTTAAACTCGTAGCGTTCAATTACATTATTTATAAAAATGGTTTCATTGGATGTCAATTTGATTGATTTAAATATCCTTCCCTCTTGTATAATAAGGTCAAAAGGTGAGCTATAGTAATATCCTTTTTTATTACGATCAATGCCCTGAGATTTGTTTATTTCAATTATCATCTCATGAAAGGATTTCAATGATTCTAATAGTTTATTCTCCTTATTCATAAATAGATTATTGAAGGCTTTTTTGGTTCAAGGAATACTAAAGATAGTTAAAGCATTTCTAATTTTAGATCTGTAATCTTGTATCCGCCCGACCAACTACATCTTTCGGGGGAATGGCGAGGGTGGTAGCTTGCTTGTCAAAAAACGATAACAGCTAAAACAAAAACCGAGACCATGTTTGCTTTGGTGGATCAATGGAAAACCAGCAGACAGACCAAGTAAACATTATGCAATCAGAAGTCTATTAACATTCATACCTATAAATATTGGGGTATCAAATACAATGACTTGCCATCATTATACCATCAAAACCTTACTTAAATGTAATCCGCTGGGTAAATCCAATAAAAAGTTGGTCGGGGTCGATACACTGATTCGTCTTGCAAGAAAACCAACATGTTATTAAAGCGGAAATAATTATTGAATCATACAATGAAATTGAAAAAACGAAAGAACTCTTTACTGCCTTTGTAATGTCTTTTTATTACCTCTTTAGTGGTGTTCTCTATGCTTGTACGCTGTTTTGGGCTGTTTTAATACATCAAGTGTTTCTTTGATGAATTTCTCCAACCAGCTTGACTTTCATAGCCTACAAAGTAAATTTTTAGATCAGATTGACTCTCGTATTTTACAAATAATATATTCTTTTTAGCTTGATTAGAATACTGGGTGAAGAACCATTTTCCATTATTACTTCCTGCTTGGGTCGCATATTTTACTTGATAAACCTTTAAGTCTGCTTGACTCTCGTATTGAACGACAAATACCTTAATGTCTGCCTGACTTTCATAATCAACAGAAAATACTTTTTGAGCAGTAGCACCACTATAAGTAAAAAGCATTGTTGCGATTAAAAACAATTGTTTCATATTTGCCTTATTAAAATTTTCCTACTCGAATGGCTTTTTGGTTTCGCCACTTTTTTTTAGTGGGTGGGTACTTGCCTCCACATTTTTTTCCAAATTGGATGGTATGCACATTGTCAATCGCAGATCATCATTGTTTTGAAACTTGCCATATCGATTTTGAATTCCTGTTGCTTGATTGCTATTTATAGGTATATTAATCATCACATACGCGCTATGAGTATTACTTAGTTATGAGTTTCTCAAGTATAGATTATATGATCTTTTTCATTTTAAAATTTTATTAATTATAATCCAATGATTTTTAATTTTTAATAAAAATATATTTAATGTTATTTGTAATTAATGATATTAAAGAAAGTGTTAAAGGTATTTTGCCAATGCTCCTGGTGGAGTAAGATCAGCTAACTTACAAACAGTCATAAATGCTTTTACTTTGTCTAAATTCTCGCCACCAGCACTTGTAATAGATATCATATTACTAATTAGGTGCTCTTTTTGACTGTTTGATAGTTCTCGAATAATTGTTGCACAATCTGTTATGCTCATATGTATTGACTCTTCTATATCAGTTTTTGAAAAGTAACCAAATACATGAAATGTCGTAAATATCATTTTTTCAGTATCACAAATAATCCCATCTGCATTTGCGATGTAATACAGTGTATGTGCTATTGCTTTTTTTTGTATTGAGTTTATACTATTTAAAGTCATAATCAATTGTTATTTATATAAAAGTTGAGAAGAGAGAGAACGAAGTTAATTGTAAAAAATTCAATTTTAGCTTTCTTTATAAAAATAATCGATTAATACTTATAAGTTTTAAAAGAATGAGTGGATTTATTCATATGTATTAGAAGTGTTTAGAAAATCACCTAAGTTTATGTGGTCTTATAGTATATCGGTTTCTAAGTCCAATATTAATTTTTTTGGTAAATGGTGATATAATTGCAGAAGCTCCTTTCATTATATTATCCTTGAACATCACCATGCAATTATTCCTAACTGAAAAATCAAATGAACATTCATTTGAACAAAATTTAACCATCTTGTCAATTGGAGCCATTGGTTGGTTAAAATTCAAGTGATAAAAAGTGCCGTTAGGATTTTCTTTTGACATATCAGATAGTATAATATCAGACCTATAAGTAGGTCCATCATTTAAGTTGCCAGGTATTTCTTCTACATTTTTAATCAAGAATGCACGAAACAACTTACTAATGTTGGGAAATGATATTCCACATTGACTACATATATATTCTCGGTGTGAAACTTCTCTGGGTTCAACAATCAATGGTACAAAGTATCCTTCCTGCTTAAACGAATAAATTGGTGTTTTTTCGTGAATGCTCTTATTTGTGATTACAGAATGATGTTCTAAAAAATTGTCGACACAGCTCTCAGAACAAAATATATGCGGAATAGCCTCTGTTACTTGTATTGCAGTGTCGTTCGGTTGCAAAAATGAATATTCAAATTCCCTACCATCGTCTAAAACAACATTTTGCCGTTGGTGATCATGATAACTTATCATTCTTGATCGTAAATAGAGAGTGTATTCAGGTTCAATAATAAACCTATATATAAAATTAACTGTGCCGGAACCACACCATTCACATTGTTTAACAGTACTCATAAAAACCACTTATTATAAAAGTATTTAAAGCAACATTGCTTATGATTATCCGCATTGTGTATAATCAAACTAATTTTTATGAGAAATAAAATACGTAGTTATTTTTTCCTGTATTTTTTGAAAAATTAGTCATATTACCCTTTTCTTGAAAAACTGATCCCTTTATTTAAGAGTTAAAATTTCAACAAAATAGATTGGTATAGATATTGGTTTAGAAGAGTGATATTGATTAATTGGTTTATTTGACTTACGAGTCTGGATAGCCTGGAATATCGAAAATATGAGGATCTGGTGGTAATTAGCAGACAAGGATAAGGTTGAAAATGAAAGGAAATTCCTATAAATAATTAAGATTCTCTATATGATCAATAATAACAGGATTGATTTTTTTCTTGTCTATTTGATTCAATAACTCATTGAGATTCTTCTTTCCCAAGCCCTATCTGATTAATTTCTAACGTTACCCTCATATTATTTCTATTTCATTTAAGATTAAAAATAAAATTAATTTAAGAGTTAGTTGAGTCAAGTTTGATAGGAGAATCGACCTCATTAGTACTAACGTGCTGACAATTACAAGGACAGTATCACGATGATGTTTTTTCCACTTCTTCTATTGTAGTCCCATCAAGTATAATTTTGTCACCTGATACTCGTGCAATACCTGAGCGGTGCATTATTGAGGATATAGAGGGTTTATCCCAAGCTTGAATAAATGCACTTGCCCATGTTGCAGTAGGTCGTCGAGTAAGTTTAAAGGGAATTGCATATAGTGCACTTCCTGGATTCCCATCCTTTATTGGCAATGTAACTTCATCAATAACAACTCCTTCAATTGCTATTGGTTGGTTGATTGATTAGAGTGATACTTTTATCCTGCTTATAACTTGACTTCAAAGTTGTTGTTGATGCAGGCGGAGAACCAACAGGAGGAGGAGAAGGTCTTTGATTATGTACTGTTGCTACTAAATCCTTATACTGATCTTCGGAATAAGGATCGCCACTCAAATCAATATACAATTTCCCAAGAAGCCAAGATGGTGCAACTTCTTTCCATGGCTTTTCACGTAAAATAGGAATAAACTTACGGTGATTATTATTAGACAAAACTTCAGCTGTCATTATATCACCTTCATACCCTACACCACCTGTACGAGTATCAGACTTTTGCTTAAATCTGGTAGTACAAATTATTAGAACAAGGTCATTTTCCCGGACCGCGCGTTCCATGAATTCTGTCATTTGATCACCTGGAGCAAGATGCCATTGATCTAAGGTAACATTTACTCCATCAGCTCTTAACGCCTCAGCAAGTTTTCGTACCCATCCACGATGCGTGTCATTATCCCACGAATATGATATAAATACATTTGGTACCATAGGGTTTTTCAAATTTACTGATTTTTCTACAACGGTATCATTCCCCTGAATAGTTACGACGAAAGATGATTCAGAAGAGTATTTAATTTTTTTGACATCGTATGGGTTTTCTTTAAACTCGGAAGTAGACAACATGATTTCTTCATGTTCGGACAATGTCCCGGATTGAAGTTTATTTTCAATTTCATCTTTAGCAAATTGAAACAATGTTTTAATTACATTAATTGGTTGTTCACTTTCAAATAAATGCTCGAATCCCCACATTGAATAAAGAGTACCAGAAATCCCAACATCTATTCGATACTGTTTGACCTCATCTTTTCGCGCTCCTTTACCTGTATAAGTGATGGTAAATGGAAATCTAATAATAATGCCATCAAGATCACCTGGTGAAATATTCCTCGGATTGCCAAATTGTACTATTAGATTCATGATGGTGGTTTAATGCATATATCGACTATGAATTTTTGTGATCGGGTATCCAAATTAAATATTTAGCAAAAATTCTAAATCGTTCAGAAGCAAACACTTGTTTTAACTTGTTATACATCTTTTAACTTACCTTAAGTCATATCCTGCATCTTTTATACGAATAAGTTGTGGATTTAAAATAGATATAGGATTCTTTATAGTTGTACTATAATTTACATATAAAGTAATCGCTGCATTTTGCCCTTCTTTGTCAAGCGACGGTCCAATCATTATTGATTTAAGAGGAAATGAAATCGAATCTTCTCGTAAATCGTAAATTGACATTGCTTTGTAGGGAATAAGTCCATTAGCACCTTCACGGAATTTCAATTGTTCTGGTTGATGATCGCTAAGACTGACATGAATTAACCTCCATTCTTGCTCTTCTTCAAACTCTGGATTTTTGAAAGTAAGTAACATGTCAAGCAAAACATTAGATGCCTGGGATCCCATTATTGCTGCGTGAAGGTTCCTCTTATTTTTAATGCCAATCGATCCTGTAAACCCCTTTTTCACACCATTTGTAATTTTCTCTAAATAATTTCTAATTAAACAAATCTGCAACTCTTTGTCGTAAATAACTTTTCTCAATAAAGGTTTGTTCTTATTGTCAAGATTTTTCTTGTTTAGCGAACTGAATGTATTCAACTTAAATTCAAATCCTATATTATAACCTCCACCTTTATTTGAATAAGCTCTCCATTGGCTTAGAAGATTTTCAGATTCACAGAAACAAGCAATAAATGTATGAAACATAACCTTTCCAAAAGCACCAACAGAAATACGCATACTATTGAAAAATTCACGCAAATCTTCATCATTTTCATTGAGAATTCTTTCATTTAGTTCATTTATTATCAATTCTTGTCCATATTTAACTTCAAGGGGATCATTTAATGAGCTAATATGGCTTATCCATATCTCTCTTTCTTTTATTATTCCTTGTAAGCCGGATAAATCAGTGTAATGGTATAGAAGTAAATCATCTTCTAAACTGTGCTTTTTCAACCACGTATTAAGAAAACTATTAATTTCTTCTTGCAATTCTGGAGTGACAACATCCACATGTTGTAAATAAACAGGACGTGATTTATAAGCCATTTTTATTTGTGCTAAGTTGTTTAACTGTCTGGCAATTAGCGGCTGATATTGGGTTTGTGCATGTTTTCAATACTATTGTCAGGAACATATTTCCTTTCCATATATCTGAGATGACATTTCCTAATTGTCTCAACCTCTTCGATAAAACTTATTTCATTTGTTTCTTCATCTCTTAAAAAAACTGATAATCCAAAAGGGGTACCCCACTTATATAGTTTCACAAATTTCCTAATATTAGAATTTACTCCAAAAGGGAAGATGCGACAAAAAATCACCATTGTAACCAATTCTTGTTGCCTCTTACATTTCTTTTCAAATGCTTGTATTCTTTTTGATTTTTCAAAGAAGTTTATAACTGTTTTTCGATCTGGATTTGGATATAAATAAATTGAATAACCTTGATTGTTTTCTACAACAATTGAAATCTTAATATTGTTGTCTTCTCGATCATCTATTTCATCATAATTCCAGCTTCTTAATAATTGATAGAATTTAAGAGCAAAATCCTTTGACTTAAATGTTGGACCCATTATTGGTGGATACTGTGGTTGAGTTGGTAACATATAAGCCATGCCGTTCCATTCATCAGAATGTAGGTCAAAATTTGGTAAAGGTGTTACTAAAATTGTTGAGTATTGAATTGCAGACTTGTCAAAAAATAACGTTACAGATGTCAATCCAATTGAAAAAGCTAAGGACCAATACCACTCTTCAAAAACAACTAAACTACCTAATATACCAACAACCGTAAGACCCCAAATTATGAAGCGAAGCGGCTTTTCAAGCTTCTCGTGAACATGAAGATTGGGAACGTAATATTTATTGAGCTTTAAGTCGATTAGACTTCGAAGATTTATTTTCCATTCACCAACTTTGATTTTCATATGGTGTTTTTGTAGAATTTAATTTGAAGGAGTTTTATGGTTCAATTCAGAAGCTGCTAACGGTCTGGTAATTAGTAATTGTTTGTACTTAGTTCTGTTGTCAAATCTATTTTGTAACGCTGTCCATTAAGAAGGATCTCAATAAAGTTATTCTCATGTGATTTTATTACCCGATCACCTAAATCAAATTCTTTGTGATGATTGGGAGAGAGTAAGATAATATTTTCAAGAGTTTCTCTACCTTTTTGATGTTTTGGTTTAATGTGTTCAGCTTCAATATATTTACTGCCGCCCTTTTTTAGTCTGGGTCTTTTTGTAGAACCTGGTAAGTTATTCCTGCTCTTTTTCACCTTGTGTTAGATAAGGGAGTCTAAATATTTTCCCCGTGTAGTATTCGTAGACATCGGTTAACTTTTTGCATTCGTATTGCAAATTGCCTGCGTTGGATATACATAAAGAGAGATCAGTATGATTGTAGGTTGTGGAACTCAATTGATCGGGTAGGTCAAAGGAATGAGTGATTTGGTGTAAAGGTTTCTATTGATTTGTAGAAAAGGAGTGGGTTAAGACCTACTCCTTTTTTGTAGGTGGTTGTTTAATCAGAGATTTTCACTCCATTTTCGTAAAATCCTGATTTAGTGGTATCCAACTTTCCGTTTTCATGATATTCCTCCCAAAGACCTTCTTTTTCCCCATCTTTATAGGTTCCTTTCCAACTCAACTGACCGTTCTCGTAATACCCCTCCCAAAGCCCATCTTCATATCCATCGTTGTAGAATTCTATCCATCTCAACTGACCATTTTCGTAGTACCATTCCCGAATACCAGCATATACACCATCTTTTAGGTTTCCTCTCATCATTAACTGTCCGTTTTCGAAAAAATACTCGATTTTGCCATGAGGAACACCTTGTCTGAAAGGTACATTAATTCTTGTTTGACCAGTTGCATACCTACTGTATCCAACACCATTTAATAAGTTTCCTGATAAATCTCTGACAGGGATATTTGAATTAAAATAAATATTCAGTCTTTCTTCCAAATTTGGTATTTCAATTCGAGGAGTAGAACAACCAATGAATAAAATCAAAATGAATATTGGAAAGAGTAATTGTTTCATTCTAAATGGATTTAATATTTTGGACATATTCAAATCTCTGAAAAATTCAAATAAGAGAGGTGGTTTAATCCGAATCTGATAGTGCTATGGGATTAGAATCACACATCAGGTCGATAAGAAACGCTTGAGTAAAATAGAGTATAACTCGTATTTATTCACAATTTTATCCACAGACTAATCACCCGCATTATAATTCAAAAATGAGTAATGAATAAAAGCTATTGTGTGTTCAACTATCTGTTATCGCCAATAAGAAGAAAGTAATTATTTACCCATATTAAGCCATTCCAACAGTTCGTTTGTGTCAAATCTTGGATTTTTAGATCTGTTTATTGTCAAGTAACCAACAAATGTATCACCATTATATATTTTAGGAGGATTTGTAGCAAAAGTGCTGAAAGGAGAATATTGTGAATAAGTCCCCCCATAAATACTCATACGATTAAAGATTGAAGGCGAATAATTCCGGTTTCCGTAAGGTCCAGTGCTATTACTGATTGAATTAATATCAAACAAATTTTTTGTAATTTTTCCTAAAAAGGTACCATTTTCGGATACTATTGATGTGCCTTCTAAATTCTGAAACTTATTGTTCTTAGCATTTTCTAAACCACTTTGAATAACTGAATTATTAGTATCAATTTTTAAACGTTCTAATTCGATCTCTTTCTCAAGTGACTGTATTCTCATTTCTTCCATTAGAATTATTGTCTCTTCTAATTGAATTCTTCTCTCTTCGGCTTTAAGTTTTTCATGATTATTTCTTAATAATTCAGTTCTATTTTCATCTAATTTTTTTCTATCTTGCATTAGATTTGCCTTTCTTTCAGATAATTTAATTTTATCCTTTAGTACACTAATTTGAAGCTCTTGTAATTTTTCATCCCTTATAAATGCATTTCTTCTCTCTCGATTTAAACGGATTTTATCATATCTAATTTCTGATAACAATTCCTTCTCAATTCCAATGATGTAAAAATCTCTCATGTTATCGGGTAGATCAGTCCTTTGTGATAAATAATTCATAAAAAATGTTTTACGGAAGTTGAGAAAGGACAAATCATCGGATCTGTTTTCGAATTTCTCGAAGTAATCCATAGCATCATCATCGCTAATTATTCCTGCTTCAATAGCACCACTATTTAAATATGAAATCACTTCAAAGTTATAATTAACGATTTGATTCAATATTGGAATGATTTCAATATAATAGGTGGATTCTTGACTCGGTGATAGCGTTTGGTTTATTCCGGGTAAAAAATTTTCCAATGAATATGGAGTGCCAATGTTGAAAGTATTGAGCGTAATTATCTGTTCATTTAATTGATTTAAATTTCGGTTATAAAGTGTACGTATGAAATTTAAATTATTCGCTTCTGTACGATGCCTTGATTCAATAATGAAATTTTCGATTTCAGCTTTTCTTTCTTGAGTTATTATCTCCTGACTTATTTTTCTATCCAACATTTCTTTTAGCAAATCAAGGTGCTGTTGACATTTAGCCTGTACTGGTAATAATACCATACAGCAGATTATTGCTGAAATGAAATGAAATTTTGTACACTTCATATTTTTTATAGTCTATTTTGGATAAAATAATTTACTATTTCCAAAAATTTAGCACAAATTCAATATGTGATTTACCGCAATTTCATCTAATAAACTGAGAAATATTCTACAGTAATGAACTTTTTTATTCATGTGATATAATCGAAAACCTTTAGAGTTTAATAGAAAATGGTCATTCTCAAAGAAACCTGATCCATGATCTGAGTTTCCAATGCATTATGTATTAAAACCCATCTCTTAGCTTACCAGTAGCAAGACTGATAGATAGTTTCGTATTTCAGGTGTTTTCATTAAGAAAAGCGCAGATTAATATGTAATTATCCTTTGCTTACAGGAGATAAATTTGAAAAATTCTGTAAGGAATTTTCATTTTTTGGTTAATACATATGAGAACACGAAAAAATAAAGGTGGTGATTGAGCACACCATTTTTGACATTCCGGGAGCTGTGGTGGAAAATCACAGCTCCTGATTTTCAAATAAATAAACTACATCGGCTTATTATGAAAAATGAAATCGAAGTCGCAAAGCTTGTACACCATTATGTTAGAGGTGGGTTGAGTGATGAAGACCAGGATAAATTATTTGAATACCTTGATGAAGATCCAGGTTTACTGAATTACATTTTAATTGATAACATGATTTATGAAACTGGTTTACAGAGAAAAAATATGCCCTTTTTTTAAACTGAAGAAGGTTTATCTGATCCCTTAAGTATATTTTCTGTGTTTTTACCTATATACAGACAAAAACAATAAATAATAGTACATCAAATTCATCATATGGGATGTTGAATTAGACCAATCTATTACAATTTTTGGCAAATGAGCGACCATAGCTAAGACCCATAGATTCGAAATAATTTGTATGCATCATTGTTTTTTCAGTTATTAGGTAATAAGGGGTATACATAAAATAACGAACTAATCTGCTACGCCATGAGGGTATCAACTATCGCCATTCTACTTCTTATTTCAATCGTTCTTATGCTATCCTGTTCAACAGATAGCACACCTGTATATCAGTTGAACACTTCTTTGGAACCCACTGAAGCTGGATCGGTAACTCAAAGTGCTACTGAAACTGAAGAGGGAGGAACAATTACCATTACCGCAAATGCAAATGAGCATTGGGTATTTGACAGGTGGAGTGGGGATCATTCTGGGACAGAGAATCCCGCTTCCATTTTGATGGATCGGGATAAAAATGTAACAGCATTATTTGGAAAAAGAGACTACCCGCTGACAATCACTATTGAGGGTGAAGGTGCAGTAGAACAAGAAATCATTCAACCCAAAACCACTGATTATCCTCATGGAACAGTAGTGAAGCTTAATGCCATGCCAGAAACTGGATGGGCATTTATTGGCTGGGCTGGGGATATTGAATCCACACAGAACCCCTATGAATTAACAGTTAGTGAGGAAACTACCATAACCGCCGTCTTTGAAGTGATCACCTATCCACTCACTATTGAAACCATAGGAGAAGGACAAGTCCACCAAGAGATCGTACAGGCAAAGACAACGGAGTATGACTATGGAACACTTGTAGAGCTGACGGCTGTAGCGGAGCAACACTGGGTCTTTTTGAAATGGTCTGGGGATGTAACAGGCTCTGAGAATCCCGTCACCATTACCATTGATGATCTCAAAAATGTAACTGCTGAATTTGAACGCTCATTTACACTCTCTACGGATATTCAGCCCGAAGGAGCTGGAAGTATTACTCCAAATGTGGGGGAGTATGTACGGGATACAACATTCAATGTGGAAGCAGTTGCTAATCATGGTTGGAAATTTGAGCGTTGGGAAGGGGATTTCAGCGGTTCATTAAACCCATTCAGTTTAACAATGAATGGGAATAAATCCTTGGTAGCTCATTTTGAGAGACTAATGTTTGATTTAGATATAACAATAGAAGGTGGTGGGGCGGTAAATAAAGAGCTACTTGTCGGCACATTTAGTGACGGCAAATATGCTTATGAATCAATTGTCAATCTTGCAGCCATTCCAAATGCAAAATTTGTTTTTGACCAATGGTCGGGAGATATAAATAGTTCGGAAGATACTATTGAAATTGTTATCCAAGATAATCTTAAAATTAATGCATTATTTGTTGAGAAATGGGTTGAAATATTAGATTATTCTTTTCCGTCAGGAAGAGAACTAACAAATGATAAAGCAGGTTATTTTCATTATAATACTGCTTCGATTAATAATTTTTCATTTAATGAAAATTTTAAAATTGAAAAAACTTTCGATGTTAATGATATCCACGGCGATGATAAATTTGTTGTAATCATGTTTAATTACTTGGATAATGAAAATTATAGTGCCGTATTTATCGAAGAAAATGGTGTGTATTTTGAACATAAAGTTAATAATAATTGGAATTCTGATGCTTTTGAAAGTGTTAATATAAAATATGTAAAAAATGAACGCTATATGATTGAACTTAATAAATTAAATGATATTTATACTGTAAATATGCAATCATTTAATAATAATCAAAGGCAGACTTTGTTTAGTGGAACTCTTAATATATCTGCTCCCAATATTACAAATATATTTGGATTTGGTGTTTCAGACATGACACAGTATTATGAGAGTATTAAAGTTTATAAAGAAAGGACTGCGAGTAAAAATTCTGATGATAATGCCATTTATTTAATTGAAAGTGGAGAAAAACTACAAGACAAATCACGTGAATTCAGAAGGGAATCAGAATAAATAGACGCTATTGTATTGAAAAGTATTGCAATAATTTATAGTATTTATTTAGCACCATTATCGACTTTACCAATGGTCTCAATTTTGAGTCGATATACATATCCATAGAAGAATTGTGATGTGGCATCTATCATTTAAATAAAGTTAATTAAGAACTAATTTATTTCTCAAAATTGATTGACACATACTTAAAGTATATTCAAGATCCTTAATCTTCAAGACCGTCTTTCTTTCATTCTTCAATTTAATAACTACATGGTAGCCGTTTTCAAATGTCGGATCTATCAAATCATGAAGATCATTTAGCCTGATCAATTCCTTTATTGGATGACGTTTAAACTTCTTATTCAGTTCACTTTTAGAATCCCTGGTCATCAGGGATCTAAGAAGAACAATCCGTTGTATAATCCTTTTCGTTTCTGATATTGATGTATAGTTTTCCATAATCATCCATAATCAGTTGACACATAGTTCTCGGATAATCATTCTTCTCATTTTTTCCTTAACTTCAAGAAATACATCAATATCCATTTCGTAGAGTTTATTATCAGGTGAGATCAAAAAGACTATTCCATTCTTATCATTGACATCTTCTACCCAATCAGGGAATTCTTCATGCTTAATAATTTCTCGAATTGGATGATCCTTATTGTACCTTCTGATCACTGAATACCGATTTTGAGGGCTTATTAAACTCCTCAAAACAGCAATTCTGGTAGCCAATCCAACTACATGTTCTTTTGTATGTATGTGTTTGCGATTACCCACTTCTAAAAGCCCAATCTTTCAGCAGGTGAGAAGTTACGATCAATTATTTCACTTCTCTCTTTGATCTTCTCGTACGACTCATCCAATGAAACTTGATGGATTTTTGAATAAATAAAAAGCTCTTTCAGTGCAGCAGGTGTCATTGACTTCATATACCACTCTGAGGCTTCGTATTTTGACTCCAGAGCCTCCTGGAAAACAAATTGATAGAAAGCCTTTGGGAATTCTGGTGAATTATTTTTTGAGCAAATTTCAGCAAGTACATCTAATCTGGAATGCCGTTCAATGATATTTGAAGGGATACGATCTGGATTGTTGGTGGTCGATAAGAACATTACGTTTTCTCTTAATAATGGACTATCCAGTAAATTGAGTAAACCAATATGACCATTTCTATAACTCACTATGGATGCCAATTCTTCTATGATTATTATAAGCAGTCTGTTTTTCAGTACTCTATTTAATGTTAATAACCCATGCTCATTTAAAAGATCAACATCGTTAACAGTTGTAACACGAATTACAATTGCTTCCAGTTCCTGGATCAATTCTTTCGAAAGCCAGTCAATGTATCGACTTTTGCCTGATCCAGTTTCACCATACAAGAGAATTGAACGTTTGAAACCCAATTTTGACTGATTAAAGAACTCTTTATTATTCAACCACTTAATAATGCCATCATGAACATCAATTAGTTCTGTATTATATTCATGCAAAGGGAAATACCCATCTCCCAGATACTCAACTTTTCTTTTTCTTTGAACATCAACAAATTTGGCATTTGCAGATTGACTGATTGATTCATCATCTAATGCCCACATCAACTCTGCCAGGAATTCATCGGATTCTTGATCGTTTACTATGGTATTATCACTACCTATTTTAGAAAGTACGAAATCATGATCCCGTGACCGTTGAGGGTAATAAATACCCGCAGGAATATGAGTTTGAACAGGATTTACCGGAAAGAACAATGTAGTGCCAGTATCTATAGCGTAGTTCTTTAATTGATTGTTTTGGAACGATGTAAATTCATCTTTGATAGTTTTTGATATACCTGATAACGTAGCCATATGCTTTATTTTTTTTTTGGTTAGAAGAGAAGTATCAATGCACTAAAAAAAGCATTGAAGTAGTAAAAAAAACTGAGTGAGTGAGGGGGTATAATGGCTATCAGTTAATTCAACAACCAACAATATAAGAAAATTCTCAGATAATTATTATTGCCGTAAACAGAGCTATAATGCAAATTATTGACATATTAACCATTAAGATAAGAATCATTGTTCTCATTTTTTCCAAGTACAATTAATAATAACTCAATTGGATTCATATCAGTAGGTCGATTATTGTAATCTATTGTTGATTTATAATTACTCTGATAGGTGCTGTATATATTCGCAAATCCCAATGAAGTTTTAGAATCAACCAGCTGGTTACATTTAGTACGGAACTGTCTGTAAATATCGGACCCATTCAAATTATCACCAAATTTCTTTTGCGCTAATATCACAAATCGATGTTTATTATATTTTTTGAAATTCCCTTGAATGTCTCTTATTTCTTTTCTTACTGGTTTTAACCTTTCATTTATTTCACTTTCAAAAACTTTCTTGTAAATACTCTTTAGGTATGAATCTACCTTATCTGAGATACTCCAAATAATAGGTTCCCCACTTTTATTATATCCATAATAATCATCTGAATATAGATCTATAAATTCATTTATACTGACATTAAAGAATGTATTTTCTATATTTTCAATATCATTTGTTAATATAGAAGATTCATTTTTACCATGAAGATATATTACTATTTTTTCCCATAAAACTTTTTTTATTGAGTTAGTTGTTGTCTCTCTCTGTTGTTTAACCCAAACAAGACAATCTTTTTTAATTTCTGATTTTATTTTTTCCCTTTTCTGATCTATAGCTTCTTTTTGTTGATAATAATCCACTTGGGATTTAAAGATTAAAGAATACTTTTTGGATTGGCTCTTATACTGTCTTTTCTTTGTAAATTCCTCAATATTTAAGTCGCTATAAAGATTTATAAATTTATCAAATATCAAAGTTTTCATTACTGTTGATGTGTCCAAGAAAGCAATATCACTAAACTTTTTAACTCCTGTTTTTCCATTTGTTAACTTTATTTTTTTATTCTTGTCTCTTACTTTAAATTTGCCTTCAACTCTTATAATATTCAAATCAAGATCAGTGCCATGAACATCCTTCATCTGTCTTGTTTTATCGTACATTGTGAAATATCGTGGAGTATCGTGATCTGATTCTATGGTTTCTATTGTACCAATGTTATGACAACTAAGAGTATGATGATTCTGATTTAAATGGATAACTTTATTAGGAAATATAAATGTATCCAATAACTGGAAATATTCGTCATATTCATAATCAACAATAATGTCAGCAGCTATATCAATTTGTTTCAAATATAATCTGTCTAAATCTATTCGTAAAAAAGTATAGTGTTTAATTACACTTTCTAATTCATTTTTGATGGTATCAAAAGGAATATATCTAATATCAAATCTTTGATACAAAAAATTAGATAAATGAATGTCAATATAGACTTTTGTGCTATATATATCATTATTATTCCTCTTCCCCTTGTAGGTTGACTTATACTTTTCAAATCTCATTACCAGGAAGCTCTTTGAGAATCCCTTTACCTTGATATCTAAAGTTAAAAAATTCATTTGTTTCTCAGGATCATATAAAGTAGTGCATACATAGGGGTCTTTTTGTCTCTTATAAGTCTTTGCTTTACTGAATACATCGCCATTCATTGAACGGTATAAATACAATGAATCGATAAAAGTTTTTGTATTATTATCTGTTTTGTAATTTAATGTTTTCATGTTAATTGTTTTTAGATTGTTAAAAAGTTGAATTTTAGAATAAAGTTGTTCACTTGTTATATATATGACTTTAGTCATCTATATAAGTGAAAAATATCATGTACATTAAAGCAGCCTCAAATACCGATATAAGTATAAAAATAATTTTTGGTGACACCTCTTATGATATTATTCTTGATTATTTTATATCATTTGAATGAGGAAATGAGCCACGTTACTAAATTCGTATCATTTTATCAGGTAAGTAATATCTCTCACTTACTTTTTATTTTTTATGATCCACTCATGAATTTCACCTTCAATCCAGCCAATACGATTTTGAGAAATTTTCACTTCTTTAGGAAAATCATATTCAGGGAAATTACGTAATCTCCAGAGTGTCGAACGACTTATATTTAGTTTATTAAGTAGATCATTCTGTTTTATAATATTCATAATATTCTAATATTTATACTCATGAAATATAAGAATTAAAAAAATGCATAATAAATTTATTAGTAAATTATAATATATATTTTAAATTAAATAAATTAAAGTTTAATTTAAATAAGATATTATATTATTTCATGTATATGTTCATGAAACATAGATATATATGACTTGATTTCTTTCGCATATTTGTATCTATTATACACTTTGAACACATCATTCTTGTCTCCCTGTGAGTGATTTGCAATTACTTTGCCGATATGTTCTGGAGTGCCTATTTCAGCTAATTTTGTTATTGCGGTTCTACGCAAGTCATGGGGAGTAAAATCATTAATATCTGTTTTATCCTGTATACGTTTGCGGGAATTTGTATCATTTTGTAAATGAGTGTTTGGTATCCTGGGTGACTCGAAGATATATTTTGATTTGCCTGAATATTTCTCCAGTTCATTAAATATTTGTTGTGCAAGATCGGTTATGGGTAGTATAACATCTTTATTATTTTTAGTGTTTTTCCCAGGTATTGTCCATATACCATTATTTATATCTGACCATTCCGCTTTCATTGTTTCTGTTTTTCGTCGGGCATAAAGCAAAATAATCTTGTATAAATTACCAGTAGGCATTTTCATTTTGCTAAAGTAATCCCACAATATTTTAATTTCTTTATTGGTAAATACTCTCTCCTTCGCCTTCTCTTGTTTCTTCTTTATATTTTTTGTCGGATCCTTTTGTATTATGGATTTTTCTAATCCAAATGTGAAGAGTCCAGACAAAGTTGCCAGAACTCTGTTAGATGTTACTGCATATCCTTCTGTGAATGCTATTTCATCCAGGAATTCAATAATTTCACGCCTATTGATTTTATTGACTTCTCTACTGCCAAATTTTTTTAAGATTCTTTTTTTTAAATATCGTTTATAATCAATTTGGGTCTTCTCTGTTAATGATGGTAAATGCTCTCGTATGTACATTTCTGCTAAGTCAGAAACCGTTATACTTAATTTATTTTTTCGATGATCTATTTCTTCCATGGGATCAATCCCATTTATAAGTAATACTTTCGTTTCTCTGCATTGATCTCTCGCTTCTTTTAGTGAAGTATTGTCTGCCTGCCCAAATGTTTTTCTTTTTTTCTTTCCATTATAGTTGTACTCATAGCTGTAGGATTTAGCTAACCTTGGTGTTACCCTGAGACATAGACCTTTAACAACTTCATCATAATACTCGCCAGGCTCATTCACGCTCCTAATAAATGCATCTGTAAGTTTTCTTTTTGCCATTTTCTTTTTATTTAATTAAATAATTCTGATATTTGAAGTCTGTTGAAATTCTGAAAGTTAAAGTCTTGATTCAAGGGGAATCTGAGGGGAATAGAATACTAAACAGTATAGATCACCTTGAAACAAGCTGAAACAAAAAGTTAACTTATTTAAGTTATAAAAGGCATTTTCTAACTGCGCCCGTAGCTCAACTGGATAGAGCGTCTGACTTCGGATCAGAAGGTTGA
>JAFIFB010000041.1 GCA_020832285.1 Balneolaceae bacterium | reverse complement strand
AACTTTTTGCTGTTCTCCATTTTCCATGGTTACGTAACCGCTAAAGTTACCAGCCAAATTTAAATCGGATTGCCCGGTGTTTTCTGCTAAACCTTCGGCCATTGACAGAGAGATGGCCATCAAAAAACAAAAGAGAGTTAAAACTGAAAGTCGAGATACAGAATCGTACATTTTAAAAAGAATAATAAGTTTTCGTTTCGTGCTTTTATAAAAAAACAGCTATCAGAAGCCTCAGGATAACACTTCTGTTAAATTATACTTCCAAATTTAAAATAAAATAAATCGAAGCAACAGGTAAAACATAAAATGACCTGAAACAGCTGTTATTTTATCAACCAAAAAAACAAGTCATTTTCAGTCCTGTACTTTAAACGTACCTATTTTATTGTAAATCTGACATTTTTGAAAAAAGTATCACGCAGGTGAAATACTGATCAATAGGTACCTGAATACAACGCGTATTCCTGTTCCATTCTTTCACGGTCAATTTCGTGCCCTGATGATATTAAAAAACGATACCGGAGAGTGAGTGTTTCACTTTCATCAAGTACGATACCGGGAATGAATTCTCCAAAGCGGCCATAAAGCCTTTCCGACATCTCACCACCCTGCGGATTGCCGGGGTGACTAAAATAGCCAACGGTGTAGGGTTCGCCCTCAACCACAAATTGAAACGCATTCCAGGGGAGGTTTGTATAATTTTCAGGGTCATCAATTTCTTCATTTTCGGGATAATCTGTCCAGGTTTCCGGCCGCAGAAAACGGGAATGTTCGGGATTGTCATCCACATATTGTGAAGCCCGAAACTGAATTCCTGCGTGATGCAGGTCCCCATCAAGGTGCAGTTCATTAACACGTGATGTGAGATCGCTTTTCACATCGATTAATAGCTCACCGTTTGAACGCTTGTACACCTTAACATGGCGGATTTCATCGGCAAAAATATCGCCATCGGAATCTTTCCACTCAATTTCTACTTCATGTCCGCCATAAACCGGGCCGGTCCATTCTCTGACAAAATCACGATGTTGTGTGACTTCACCACGGTCTTCCCGGGCAGACCAAAGGTTCATGCTGTCACCATCTTCACCAATCCGCACATGATTATATCCGTAAAATATGCCCCTGTGGTGGGTATAGGTCCCGCCGATCCCTTTCGTGATCAACTGTGAGCCATCCGGTGAAAAAACGTAATGAAACGGCTTCATCGTTTCCTCATAATTGTCCATATCAAATTCAGGAAAATGATATTCGATTCCAGGCACACCATCAATCAAAAGGCGATAGCTTGTTTCACCTTCCCTTTCCCACAAGAAAGCAGACCCTATACACTCCTCTTGTTCAGAGGGAACAAATGTTTTGGTTTCACCTGCCGGAACTGCAGCTGAAAACCACAACATGTTGTGTCCGCCCCCGCTCTCTTCGAACTGAACCGGAGTTAATTCACCGTTATTCTCAAGACAAGAAGGTGCAGGTCCGTCCCAGTCTACAGAGACAGGACTCTGTTCCAGTTGATGGCTGCCGGCACTTACAAGAATTGACCCATTTTGAACGATGGCTGTAGTATGATCCGGTAAATCAAGATCACTTCCGGAATCGCATCCTGCCAGTAAACACCAGAAAAGAAGAGTAACTGTACAAAAAATTGACGAAAATTTTATCACATTCATCCTGAAATTGAATTTGCTTCGTTTCGTGTCAAACCTCAGCTATTGACTAAAAAACAAAGAAATTGAAAGATTGATATTAACAGGCATTAAGATTAATCAATATTTTTCGATTATAAAAACCCTTTCCCTGCAAGGCATTTAAATCAGTAATACCTTTACAATCAAAATCTCTTGGTGAGAAATCCGGGTTAGAGGTTTGAATCAAACAGCTCCCTTTACAAAACGCTATTTTCTTTTTCTTGCGATTTTTGTATAGTCCGGTATCTCACTTGTTTTACTCAGATCTTTTTTCAGGCTGCATGATCTGAGAAAGCAATTGGGATTCATTTCACAACCGCACTCCTGTTATCATGAAATCATATATTTTCCTTGCTCTCCTTTTACTTTTCGCAGTCAATCTATATGCTCAAGAGCACCACCATCATCATGCCGGTGATGCACACTCAGTGCCTGACTATATCGAAAATGTTGATCCGCAGCCGGTTATTGCCCAGGCAGTAAGAATCGCCGAAGCGTTATCTCATATCGGAAGCCCTCTGCCTCAGACCGCTTTCAATCAACTCAAAGAGATGCAGGATCAGGCATACGATGAAACGACTGTAAGAAGAGTTCAGGAAATTCTTGATCCTTTTGTTTTGGCGGTCGTAGACATCAATGCCGAATCACGTGTAAAAGTGCATCCGGGCAAAGCCGAACCTGTTTTAAGACAGGAAGGGTGGTCAACATTTTTACTGAAAGTACATAATCAGGCGAACGTCACTGCTATTTTGGAAGCAGAAAGCCCCAATGCCGAACCTGTTCTGCACCGGTCTACCGGTGCGCCGCGAATGGCTGAAGAAAACAGGCTTACTCCCGGCCAATTAGATAACCGATTCCTGGAAATTTCGATGGCCCGAAATCCTCCCCTTCGGCCAAACCTCTCCGGGCTGGAGCTGGAATACGCAGTCATACACATTTATACTCGAGAAACTGGAAAAAGGGAAGCTCAACTTGGCTTTAATGTAGGACAGGGTACACAGGATATCGGATTCAGAAATACGATAGATATTCTTTTTGACATCAAACCCTCCGTTAAAGTGCTGTTCGATGTTAAAGATGATGACGGCACTCCGGTCATGGCCTCGTTTATTATCACCGATGACCTGGAACGTTTCGAAATCAGTGACGATGGTTTTTATCCTGAAGAGTACAGGATTGCGATGGCAAGAATGAGGGAATTTGAACGGCGTCCTGCAACCGATGCGCTTCCCGCGGAAAACAGATTACGGGGAATCTATCCGCTGCCCTCACGACGAGTAGCCAGCAGAGATACCTATCCCGATTTTTTCTTTCAGCCGCAAGTCTACCGACAGGACGGTGAACATATCTATTTATCACCCGGAACCTATCACGTAACCTATGGCAGGGGACCGGAATATCTTCCTCAGCAAAAAGAACTGATTGTCCCTGAACATGTTGATTCGATGGAAGTAAGCTTCCGCCTGAACCGATGGGTTCATATGGCCTCGGAAGGGTGGCACAGTTATGATCATCATATTCACGCTGCCGGTTGTTCCCATTATGAGAGTCCTGAAGAGGGTGTTCCGCCAGAGCATATGTGGAGACAAATCCAGGGTGAAGATTTAAATATTGGCAGTAATCTCACCTGGGGACCAAGCTGGTATCACCAAAAACAGTATTTTACCGGAGACGTTCATCCCCTTTCTGATGAACAAAATATTCTGCGGTACGATGTGGAAGTATCGGGATTCCCATCTTCTCATGCCGGACACCTTACGTTATTAAATCTCACCGAAGATGATTATCCGAACACCACCACTATTGAAGAGTGGCCAAGCTGGACTCTCCCTGTTCTGGAATGGGCTAAATCCCAGGATGCGGTTACAGGGTACTCACATTCAGGCTGGGGTCTTTTTCCAACCGAGTTAACCTACGAGGTTCCCAACTATGTCACTCCCCGGATGGATGGTATCGGTGCCAACGAATATGTAGTGACCGTCACACACGACGTGGTAGATATTTACTCACTTGGAGATACTCCTGTTCATGCTGAATTAAACATGTGGTACCACGCACTTAACAGCGGGTTCAGAACCAGGGCCAGCGGTGAATCTGATTTTCCCTGTATTTATGATGAAAGGGTTGGCATTGCACGAACCTATGTTTACTGCGATTTAAACTTTGTCAGTTTGATGAAAGCCATTAAAGATGGAAATAGCTATGTTTCAGATGGATTTTCTCACCTGATCGATTTCAAAGTAAATGATATTGTATTGGGTGAAGAAGATAGCGAGGTTTTATTATCCGGGCCGGAAACGCTAAATGTATCTGTTCGGGTGGCAGCCATGCTGAAGGAACATCAGGATGAGATTGGAAAACATATTGCATCCCGGCAGATTGATGAAGCTCCTTACTGGCATATCGAACGTGCCAGAATCGGAACATCCCGAAAAATTCCCGTTGAACTCGTAGTAAACGGCTATCCTGTTGAATCAAAAGAGATTTTGGCTGACGGCAGCTGGAAGGATGTTCAATTTGATTATGAGATTGAAGAATCAAGCTGGCTGGCCATTCGCGTGTATGCCAGTTCACATACCAATCCGATTTTCGTTAGTCTTAATGATCAGCCGATCCGGGTGAAAAAAAGTGCTGAATGGATGCGTGCTGCGGTTGACCAGAGCTGGAAAATGAAAAGTCCGAGAATCCGGGAGAGTGAGCTGGAAGCCGCAAGAGAAGCTTATGATTATGCAAGAGAGGTATACGACAATCTCATTGAAGAAGCTGAATATATTATTCAGTTACGGGATCAATGAAGAATTAAGATAATTTCATCAAAACACGGCAACATCATTTTCCGATAAAAAAAACTCCGGGGTTTTAGAAACACCGGAGTTTTTTGTCTGAAGATTAATTTTTGTGCAAAATAAATTAGTTCTAAGAGTAGCGGTCTGTGGGGGACGGTGCCGTACCTACAATAGGTGGTGTTTCTGGTACATCGTACATGTTTGAGAAGTCCAGTTCATCCGGCCCAAGTCGCATATCCGAGTTCAGTACCTCATCCCAGGTAATCTCCCTGCCAGTATAAGCGGCCATTCTTCCCATAATTGTGATTCGGTTCGATTTGATCTGTTCATCAGAATCGTTCAGATAATTTCCGCCTCGGATTGCAGTAACCAGTTCTATATGTTCCTGTACAAACGGATTATTCACTCTCCAGGTCAGATCATCATCACCCTCATCCGGATAGGGGTATTCCCAGATCAATTCCCCATTCAGATCATAAAGTGAACCACTTGCATCAGCAAACCCTTTGGTTCCGGTGATAACTTCTTTTCGTTCCCAGCCAAGTCCGTTTATCTGCCTTGTTCCGCAATGCACTTTTTTACCATTTCCATATTCATAAACAATACTGAACTGATCAAATTGATCACCGGAAATCCGCTGCATACGTCCACCGTAACCAATCGCCCTTTGCGGATGGTCTCCGACAAACCAGCTCATTGTATCCACTTCATGAATAAACATTTCAACGATATGATCACCTGAAAGCCATGCAAAATTACCCCAGTTACGCAACATATATTCAAGATCAGACCACTCAGATTTTCGCTCTACCCACCAGAGGGCCCCTCCGTTTCTCAGCACATTGGCACTGACCACCTCTCCAATTTCACCGGCAGCCACTCTGCGCTGTGTCTCAATTATATCTTTCGCATATCGCCGTGCGGTACCGCTGACCATACAAAGATTCTTCTCTTTCGCTTTTTGAGTTACCTCATCCATAATACGGGCACCGTACGGATCAACAGCTACAGGCTTTTCCTGAAATACATGCTTGCCCGCTTCGATAGCCGCTTTCACATGCTGAGGACGGAAATATGGCGGAGTTGCAAAAAGTACGATGTCTACACCCGAATCAATAACTTTTTGATAACTGTCAAATCCTACAAAACAATTTTCATCGGGAATATCTATGTCTCTTGACTGTTTCAGTGTTTGCCGGCATTTAGCTAATTGATCCGAAAAAACATCACCCAGGGCTACGATCTCAAGATTGGGTCCTGCATCCAGAAAATTAGCAACTGCACCTGTACCCCGGCCTCCGCAGCCAACCAATCCCGCTTTCAGCACCGGACCATCCGGAGCTTGTTCATGCATACTCAATGTTCTGTCTGAATGGTATTTATAATTCCGGGAAGAACTGACATTACCCGCAGCAAATAAACTTGAAGCGCCTAAGGTTCCAACCGTTCCCATCGCCATTGTGGACAGAAATTTCCGTCGGCTCTGCTCTGTTTTCTTCATTATGTTAATCGTTAAAATGTTACTGTTAATTGTTTTTAACTACGTATATCGGAGCTTAGGATTCATGCAATTACATATCTTGCAAAAAAACTACATTTGCAGCATTCAGTCCGAAGAAAAACAAAAATATACTTTCTATATATCCATTTATTCAATACAAAGCAAAAAATAAGCTCATCAACAACAAAAAAAAGTATATGATCTCTATAAGTTTACTTTTCTTATAAATATATTCTTAACATGAATTTGTATTTTTTGAAACGAGACTTTCAGAATCACTAATCAATCATTCTATTAACCACCCAAAGCATAGTATTGTAAATGCTAAATTTAAATTACACGATTAATCCTCTAACGCTTTAACAGACCGTGGCAAAATGTTATTATCCTCAGTTCGATTCATAATCAATTTTATTTATTCATTATGAAGTCTTCCGCCGGCTGAGAGATATAGAGGGGTGTCCATCCATTTTTTAATATTTTGATGAACATCCCCCTTAATCCCCCTTTTCTAAGGGGGACTTTTAAAGTCATCATTTAAGAATCGAACTCAGGTTATTATGGTATCAAAATCAAACATTACCCGGCCACGTTATCACCCAACCTTTTTTTCATTTTTTATTTCCGTGAATTCATATCACACCGAAACTATTAACACAAATTCAAATGAAACAAAATTTTAAGGATAAATTTCCTGTTGTATTGCTGATGCTTATTTTTGTTCTCTCAGCCTGTTCGCAAGTATCAGAAGTAACCGACCGTGCTGAGGCTATACAAGACCCAGGTATTGAAGCATACACAGAGCATATACCGAATAATGACTTTGGAATTGAGATGATTCCGGTACAGGGCGGTACATTTTACATGGGAAATGAAGGGAGTAACAGCAGTATAGTTACTGTTGAAGTTTCACCCTTTTGGATGGGAAAACATGAAATTACGTGGGATCTTTATGAACTCTATTTGTTATCTGATCAATTTGATCATATAAACGAACGTTTTGATCCGGCTCTCGCCGATGCAGTATCAATGCCCAGCCTGCCCTATATCGATCCGGTTGGCGGAATGGACAGGGGAAATAATCCCGTCATTAATGTGACTCAATTTGCGGCTCTTTCCTTTACAAGGTGGCTCACCCTGAAAACCGGTCACTTTTACCGGCTTCCAACAGAAGCTGAATGGGAATATGCTTGCAGGGCGGGATCAGAAACCGCGTACCATTTCGGAGATAATCCTGATGAATTAGATCAGTATGCCTGGTACAGCGAGAACAGCGGAAGCCAGTATCACGAAGTGGGAACAAAACAGCCGAATGCTTTGGGACTGCATGATATGCTTGGAAATGTAGCAGAATGGGCACTCGATCAATATTTACCCGATTTAACAGAAGCCTTCAGTGAAGGTGAAAAAGTCACAGATCCCTGGACGGAACCAACATCCCTCGAACCAAGGGTCGTCAGGGGTGGTTCCTGGAACCACGGAGCTGATGAAACTACCTGCTTATCAAGAATTCAATCGAATCCGGGAAACTGGAAGCGGGATGATCCTCAAATTCCGCAAAGTATTTGGTGGAACACGAATGCACCTTTTGTTGGCTTCAGAGTGGTAAGGCCTGTAAACCAGCCAACAGAGAAAGAAATTGAGGCGTTTTGGGAACAAACACTCGATCGGTTTTACTATGAATGACATGTTGAAATAAAAAAAACTCTGTCAATGATTAAAAGTATAGATCATTCAGGTTGGTGAGGGTTGCGGGTCTACTACGCCACACACTACGTTGAAACTTCGAGGGTCAGGAAGGCTACGAAGACTAAAGTTGCGGGTTTTTAAAAAGTGTTATGAGCGTCCCTGGCCTTCGAAGCCTTTGGCGTAGTTGACCCGCTTGTGCCTGTTGTCTCAATACTCGATACTTACTACTCAGCACCCTTGGCGCTCTTCACGCCCTTTAGCGGTTTTCGCCAATCGATACATTGATCTGCAACTGATCCAGTGAAAGATGCTTCAAAAAAACCTAAGACCTCCACTGTTTTTGAAACCGCGAAGGTCTTAGTCTGAAGGATTTAAGTTTGTGATTAGGAAAAAATGTTACTTCAAAAAATCATCCAGATGTTCTTTCACAAAAGCATCGTCATGCAAATGAGGATAGCTTTTGTAAATACGGTCGATCTCTTCATTCTGTCCTTCCGACATCACTTCATCCGGATTCAGGCACCAGGTTCCATCAAGCAGTCCCTGCCGCCTGAGAATTTCATGAATACCCGGAATACATCCGTGGAAACTGTTGGCCGCATCAAAAATGACGGCGTTGGTATCGGTTACCTCAATGTTGAGAGTTAACAGCTCTTCGGGAATCGGTCCGTCTACATTATGAACCTTATCGAGCAGATCAACCGCTTTTTCAGTCCATACTGCCCAATGCCCTAACAGGCCTCCGACAAAGTTTTTCTCAACTTTTTTCCCGTTCACATCAAACCGGTAGGTTGTGAGCAGGTCAGCCACAATATTATCATCATTGCCCGTGTAGAGAGCAATCTCATCGCGTCTGTCCGATTCAGCTACGGCACGCACCACATCAATGGTTTGATACCGGTTGAAGGCTGCCACTTTGATGGCAAATACATTTTCGATCTCGACGAACTTTTTCCAGAACTCATAACTCAGAATGCGTCCGCCCACAGCCGGCTGGAGATAAAATCCGAAGACCGGAATAATGTCAGCAATTTTGCGGGTTCGTTCAATCAGCTCATCGTTGGTGTAACCGTCGAGTCCGCCCATACTCACCAGGCCGAGATGGTACCCATGCTTTACGGCGAGTTTTGCTTCTTTAATAGCCTGATCGGTGGGACCGCAGATACCTGCTACTTTAATAAAAGGCCGGTCCAAATCTGCTGAAGCAATTTCATCTGAAGCGATTTCCAGAACCGGCTCGAACAGATTGTATTGGTCTTCCCTGATCTCAAACTGAGTAGTATGCACACCTACGGCCACACCGCCAGCTCCGGCGGCCATGTAGTATCGGGTTAGGGCCCGTTGCCGTTTTTCATCCAGTTCACGATCTGCCGTGAGGGCCAGCGGATGGGCGGGAATGACCACACCCTGGTGTAATGCATTATAAATGTCGGGATGTTTTTCAGATAAACTCATTCTTAAAAATCTCCTTTTCTTTCCTGAAATTTCGTTGGTTTGTCGATTGTTTTTCCTTCGTTTTCAACCCATTCCACCGTCCAGTCTATCATCTGCAGCAGGGAAACTGATGGATAACCAAACAACTGATGACATCGTGTAGCATTCGAGAGAAGTGCTGTATCTTCTTCTTCATGCACAAATTCTGCTTCTTTTTTCATGCGTTTACCAAATTCCTGTGCCAGCCATCGAATGGAGATCGTTTCGGGCCCGGTCACATTCAGAGTGGTTGGCGGGGAAGTACAATGCTTCAGACACCGGATGGCAATTTCATTGGCATCCCCCTGCCATATCACATTCGCGTGGCCTGTACGCAAATCCACCGGATTTCCATTAAACACATTTTGGGCAATTTCGAGCAGCACACCGTAACGCATATCGATGGCGTAGTTCAGCCGGTAGTTTAAAACCGGGGTTCCATTTTTTCTTGAAAAATATTCGAACACACGTTCGCGCCCCAGGCAGGATTGAGCATATTCACCAACCGGGCCTACTCCTCCGGCTTCTGTGGCACCGCCCGACTTCACATTCACAAGCGGGTAAACATTGCCCGTAGAAAATGCCACAATCGATGAATTTTTAAATTTATCGGCAACCCGTCCCGGCAGATAGCTGTTGATAGCCCAGCTCATGGATTGGTTTTCGGCCGATCCGAATTTAAAACCCACCATATAAAGAACATTCTTTATTTCGGGCAGAGATTGAAGGTCATCCTCTATCATCAGGTCGGCAGCAATGGTTTTGATGCCCTGTTTCTCGAGGTCTTGCTGGTGTTCGGGATTAGAGAACCTCGATACACAAATCACATCTCTTTCTTTTCCCGATTCATCAACGGCATTCTTTGCAAGTGCGGCAAGGCTTGGCCCCATTTTTCCACCGGCGCCGAGTATCAGGATATCTCCGTCAAGAGTTGAAACATCCTCCACAAGTTTCTGTGAAGGCTCGGCCAGTTTTTGGTCTAATTCTTCTATCGTTTTCATAAAATTGTAAAAGTTAACTGAAGTTAAAATAATCGTTTCAGAGCAGTAAATTAAGAAACACCACTTTCTTAATTCATGCAAGTTTAAGTATGTTTATAAAGTTCTAAGTACTCTTTTTTATCGCTTGGATATTCATGTGTAGACATTCGGCAGACATACAGATCGGGATCAAAATCTCGAATGATTTAATAATAGCAACAGATCCGAATGGATAAGCTCCTTCTATCAACTTTTATTTTGAACTTCTTTTTCCCAACCAGAGTAAATATTTTTTTCAAATTCAAATGAGTACTATATCTGAAGCCTTGAAAAACTGTTGCTAACAATAAGAAAAAGAAAGAAATAAATCATTTTAAATTGAATGTTCAGTAAAAACCCATTACTAATTCACCACAATTGTACCAAGCCTGTGCCAGCCATCATCGGTTCTGGATTTAATAGGAAGTTTAATCGCCGGTTTGGGTTCGGTTCCCAATTCTCTGACCGGCTCAATCAACGCAAGCTCAAGTTCATACTCACCGGGCGGTAAATCGTGAGGAACAAATACCGAATCGTTGTAGAGATTGTCGCCCGGCATCCACTTGCGAATATCAGCTTCTGTCAGCAGAACTCTGCTCTCATCTCCGTTTCGAAGCCGCAAAACCAGCGGATAGTTCTGATAGATCGGGGCCACTCCCTTGTTTTCCCACCAGGATGTAAAATCGAGTTTTCCATTTGCAGAAACTTCACGCGGAAAAGAAAAACGCCGCAGTACAAACCGGTATCCCATTTTTTTGATCCATTCATCAACCACCTCTTCCCACTCTTCCAAAACAGGTGATGACTTTGCATTGAAAGAAGAGATTCTCCATTTCAGGGCCTGGTCAAAAATATATTCAACTTCTTCAAGCCCGAACTCTCCTAAACGCTGCCAGTTTGTAAATGTATAGCAAATCTCCAGTGATACCGGCCCTTTTTTCCAGGCATCCTGCATACCGGTTTCAATAATTCGCTGAGCGTAATAATCGTACATATGAGACCATCCGTTTTGATCTTCAGCCCAAAATCCGATATCTCCCAAACAGTCAAATCGGTAACCAACATCAGCCTGTGACAAACCGTAGGCATTAGTCTTCACATCCGTAAGCAGCATTTTAAGAGGTGTTCTTTTAAAGACGTCCGTATAGGAATTAACAAGCCCTTCCCTGGTTTGCTGGGTCAATAAAGCTGAACCGGCACCTTCTCCCCACGCTCCTACCAGTGCCATATCCACACTCTCAAGATCGGGATGGCCGTCATAGCGCTCACCCAGTGCACGGATCATACCTCCGTAATATTCAATGTAACGCGGATCTTCCGGATTGACGAGCCAGGCATTAACCGGATTGTCATACTCCCAGTCCCGATCGTCACCAACCATCTCACGATACCAGTCGGGCACGTCACGCCGCGTATCTGCTCCCGATCCGTGAGCTGGGATTCGTAGCATGAGTCTTTGGCCACGTTCACGCGCGGTAGCCAGGGCTTTGTCGATCATTTCCCAGTTATATTCTCTTTTCTCCGGTTCAAGATATCTCCAGTAAACCCGGAAGTACGCAATGGTGGTTTGAGGATGCGCTTCATTTTCCAGATTTCCATCAAATTCCTGGTACTCGATGGGAAACCCTTCTGTCCAGCCCGGCGGCGGATTTAACGAGTCGCCATTAAAACGCTGAAAGGTCATAAATCCTTTGCCGGGGTTATTGAGAAGTTCTCCGGTATCATGAAAACGCACAACCACAGTATCACTTGAAACAATTTCGGAGTACGTTTTATCAACTATTAAGAAACCAAATAGAACTGTAAGCCCAATAAGTGAAAATAGAATCCTGTTTACCATCATCTTTTACTTACTATTTTTTTGTTATTAATCTGGCAGCGAAAAAGCAATAAACGCATCTCCTGTTTCCGTACCGATAAAGCCCCCTCCGGTTGCAGCAATTATGATATATTGCTTTCCATCAATCTCGTACGTTGAAGGGGTTGCATAACCTCCGGCCGGGAGTTTATATTCCCACAGTATTTCCCCCGTCTCTTTGTCAAATGCCCGAAACATCTCATCACGTGTAGCACCTATAAAAACAAGGCCGCCTGCCGTAACAATGGAACCGCCCAGGTTATATGTCCCCGTTACAGGAACCCCCTGCTCCGTCAGTTCCGGATATTCTCCCAGCGGCACTCTCCAAACCATTTCACCCGAATTCAGGTCTATGGCATTTAATGTGCCCCAGGGCGGTTTTGTGGCGGGATAATCATTTTCATCCAAAAACATCTCCCATGAAGTATCTGTCACATATCTGAATCGTTCTTCTTCAGTTTCTCTGTCATCGGTAAAAACCTCGGAACCATTTTCCAGTTCAAACAGATATGTTAAAATCGCATCCCTCTCATTATCGGAAAGGTGGGGCAAGGCTGGCATCATTCCAACACCGGTCCGGATGATATTCTCCACATGAGAGACAGAAAAGTTTTCATTTTCATGTATGTTTTCAAGTGACGGGATATTGGATGACTGCGAACCACTATGACAGCTCATACAATTTAAACCGGCCAGTTGTGCCCCCATCTCTCTCACCGTAACATCTTCGGTGAGATCCTGCTCCACTCGCCTCATTGAAAAAATGTGCCCGATTTCGTTGGCATTAACATAGAGAATTCCGGTTTCGGGATCAAAAGATGCACCTCCCCAGTTGGCCCCGCCTTGTGTTCCTGGAAAGAAGAGGGTCTCCTGCTCACCGACCGGTGTAAACAGCCCTTCATACCGAAGATTTTCAAACCGGCTTCGGGCATATTCATTTGCTTCCGGAGAAATATCGGTCAAATCATCCTCTGAAATAAATTGCCTGGTGTAGGGCACCGGTTTAACCGGAAAAGGCTGGGTAGGCCAGGCCTCTTCCCCCAGCAGATAAGAACCTGGTACGGGCTGCTCCTCAACGGGAAATAGAGGTTCTCCTGTATCTCTGTCTAACACAAAAACAAAACCATGTTTGGTGACTTGAGCAACAGCATCTACCTGTTCTCCATCCCTCTCCACCGTTACCAGGTTCGGAGGAGCGGGCAGGTCCCAGTCCCAGATATCATGGCGAATAATTTGGTAGTGCCAGATTCGCTCACCGGTATTTGCATCCAGCGCAACGACTGAATTCCCGAACAGGTTTTCCCCAAGCCTGTCTCCGCCGCCATACCAGGCAGGATCGGGAGATGCCGTTGGAATAAAAACCATTTCACGCTCCCTGTCAATACTCATTCCTGCCCAGTTATTGGCCCCTCCTGTAGTTAGCCATGCAGTTTCACCCCAGGTTTCATAGCCATACTCTCCGGGGTAGGGAATCGTGTGAAAAATCCATTCAATCTCTCCGGTTCGCACATTATAAGCACGGATATGACCGGGTGCCGGCGTTACGGTAGAACCCATAATCACCAGATTTTTGAAGACTCTTCCCGGAGAAGTCACAGAAATGTGAATATCCTCAGGGTTTCGTTCCAGTCCTGCCCTCATATCAACTTTTCCATTATCTCCAAATGAGGTAATCAGATCACCCGTTTCTGCATTCAGTGCATACATATCAAAACCTGCCGTAAACAGAATACGTTTATCATCACCGTCTTCCCAATACATCACACCCCTGCTTCTTCCGGTTCCATCTTCACCATCCCAGGGATCGAACCGCCAGATAAATTCGCCGGTAGCGGCATCAATCGCTATGACATGAATTGCCGGGCTTGTGAAATAGATCACACCATCAATAATAACAGGGTTGGCCTGACTGATCGATTTTCTCCACAAAATGCGATCCTTATCCTCAGAGTTATATATCCAGGCAACTTCAAGCTGGTCAACATTCTCCCTGTTTATCTGATTCAATTCCGAGTAGCTGTTACTGCCAGGGTCGCCCATGTATTCGGTCCATGTTCTGTATGATTCATCCGGGGTTGAACTGCATGAAATGGTGAATAACAGTATCAAAAAAAGGATACCCGTTTGATTTATCAGATAGAGACTACCCATTCTTTTCATCGGCAAGAAGTTTTCTTAGGCTATTATATTAAGTACTATTCGTATCCCACAATAATTAATCTGAGCAATAGGAAAAATACTGTGAAAAGGATAGTAACAATCAATCCCTGATCCCATATTAAAATTACATTATACTACACCCTGATTAACTTTTCCTTTTCATTATCAGAAATTAATTTGATAAATGAAAGGAGATAATTCTTTACAAACAAAAAAGAAAGGAAACAGTACTCATCTAATTGCACCCATTTGCCGGAATATGGAGTGAGGAGCTGTCTTATAATTTGGAAGCTGTTTTACCCAAACTCAGGTGCAGCGGCAGCAAATTGCAATTCACGTTTACCGGGATACTTCAACTTACCCCTGAACATTCTGAAAAAAGGTCTCTGAACTGAAAACCCCGCTTTTTCAAGAAAATCAATCCACTTTTGGTTCTTCGTAAATGCGTCTGTGATTACTTTTTTACCCTTGCAGTTTTCCATGGATGAAAGGAGTACATCTTCGGCTGACTCCACTGTTTCGGCAACAATGGGGCCAATCTGTTCAAATTCACTGCCAGATCTCCCAAAGCAGTACCCTGAAATCTCTCCTTCGTTATTTAAAGCAACAAATGCATAATCAGGTGAGTTCTTATAAAAGTAGTTCAAAACAGGTTCACGATTTGCTCCAAAAATCTGAGCGTCTTTTACCAGCAGGTTTTTGAGATCATTTTTGGTAATCAGCCGGCAATCACTATTTGGGCCTGGAAGCTTATCCGGAACTTCAGAACATTCAAATCTCGCCAATTCACTTTCCGTTTTAAAACCCATAGTATCATAGAGTTTTTTGCCCTGGGGAGTTGCATCTAAACGAACCGTACCCATTGTTGCCGCATGCTCTATCGATCTGCTGAGCAGTGCCCGTCCAATGCCATTGCCGCGATAGTCCGGCTCTACCAGCACCATTCCGATCCAGCTAAACCTCTTTTGATAATTAATCGTTGTAGCCGTGCCCGCCTTTTTATCATTATAGGTAGCCAAAAGATTCGCCTTGCCTCCCGCATTGATCAAAAACTCCCAGTCCTCTTCAAGCTGATTCCACCCTGCTTGCCGTTTCAGCTTCATGGCAAATGGAATGTCTTCGGTTTTCAGCGTTCTGAATTGAATTAAATCACTCATTTTTGTAAAGATTTTCAATTTTTTTGCGATCTGCAAACATTACAGTTTTTAATATTTGTTTCAAGTATAAAAACTCTGAGGTTCTATTGGGGTTGTTGTGGGTAGTTATTTTTGAGGTTACTGAAATCCCCTCCCCGAGGAGTCAAAGAATTTTCAAGGAAAATTGATCTTACACAAAATAAAAGATTTCGATTTTTTTGTTGAATGAATCCCATTTTATAATGAAACTTGTCATCCAAATAATGGCGCGTGAAAAAAGACTAAAAAAAGTGCCCTCCGGCACGAGGCATGTTGTAAGAAGCTGTCCAAAAAGACAAAATTATCTAAAACCTGCCTAAATCATATAGAAATTAACAAGTTCCGATCTTTTCTGACCCACCCCCGTCCCCACCCTCCGGCGAAAAACCCCGAAGTGTCGGGACCAAAAAAGCATTGGCACGCCGCAAGTTAGTGTTTTTCTAATCCCGACCATTCAAAGAATTTTTCGGGGTAGTTGATCTTACACCTTTTCCCGATAGCAGATCATTAGAAGAGCATAAATCGATTTTGAAGTAATTTAATATATGGCGATATTATAATCAGCCGAAACGCCGAAACCCTCTTTATTTACAC
>JAFIFB010000023.1 GCA_020832285.1 Balneolaceae bacterium | reverse complement strand
CGTCTCATGAGAAATTGAGTCCACATAGCGTAATTCCACCATTTTGTCGGCCAATAGCCGTAGCGACCACTTGGTATAGCCTTTCGGAGGTTTACGACAACTCAAAGCCACCAAATGAGCCTCTGCATCGCCATCCATCTTGCGATCATGGCTGCGTTGGCGAGGAGCCCCGTAAAGAGCCGTCTCAAACCCGGACAGAACAAACCGCTTACGGATGTTTTCCAAGCTTCGTACGGGCCTTCATCAACAGCTAACAAGATGAGCGCATTCTTAATCACACGGGCACTACACTAATCGACTTGAGTTGAGCCACTTCCTCTTCCGTAAGGGTTACTTTGTATTTCTTCATGGTGGTTTTTGCCATAAAATACTACTTTTACCCGAAATAGTACACTTGACATGACACTAGTGCAGCAGCTTCATCAGCGTGCGGCGGTGGTTCACGAACACAAAGACCTCCCCACTGGTTGGAGCGCGGCCCAGCTCCGAGCGGGCCAGCCAGCTCAGCCCGTTGAAGCTTTTGCGCATGTCACAGGTCCCGCGGTACAGGTGGTAGCGGTGGGAGGAGCTTTGCGAAGACATCAGGCGATCCGGACTGACCGATCAGGGCTGGCTCCGCCGGGCAGCAGACCACAACACCATTGGGAAAGGTAATATAAACCGAGGCATGACCCGCTGACCCGTCCACCAGAGCAAACATAGTCTCAGTTTTATAGCCCGCCTCTTTGAAGCGGTAGGCCAGCGTGTTCTCATCAATGGGACCGTACAGGCCCAGCAGCTTTTGAAGAGTACTGTCGTGGCTGAGTTGTTCGAAATGGGCCAGTCGCCGATATCCGCAAAGATAGCCAAAAATGATTAATCCGAAGATTTGCCAATCCTGATACTGGCAGTTGCCCCCCATGTCAAGGTCCAGATGCCGGGCCAGGGTTTGCCCGAAGTCCAGCTTATCCAACAGAAAATCTGAAAACGGGATCATTCCCGCATAATTGGTCAGACGGGCATCGGTAAATTCAGGGGTAATTGGGGTGGTTTTTTCGTGGATTTTTGACAAGTTTTCTTCACCATAAAGGTGCCTCCTAAGAGCTGTTTTATTACGTATTTAAATCATTGTAATATAACACTTTAGGAGCACTTTTTCTTATTTTTCCTGCACTTATTTGGGACTTATAGGTAATAATTATTTCCACAGATGAATATGTCTTGGCATAAAAATTGGCAAGTTGCAGGTTGATAAAGTAAATGTATTCAAGCCTTTTATTGTATGATATCTTATGAATAAATGGAAAAATGACGATGAACTATTTGGACTGATGCGACGGGAGTTGTTTACAGCAGTTGTGGGAGATGTAATGGATCAACACGGTTATCAGAAGCAGTTTTGTCCACCTCAAATTAAACCTATTCGTGCGGATATGATCGTTGCAGGCAGGGCGCTTCCTGTGCTGGAATCTGATATTGATGAGCAAATCTCTCCTGAATTAAAAAACAAACCCTTCGGTCTGATGCTGGAGGCGCTGGATTCATTACAAAAGAATGATGTTTATATATGTAGCGGCGCTTCCCCGACTTATGCATTATGGGGGGAGTTGATGAGTATCAGGGCAAGACATCTCGGCTGTTCCGGTGCTGTTCTCAACGGCTATTCCAGGGACTCCAAAGGAGTTCTGGAATTGGGATTTCCCACGTTTTCTTTTGGCAGTTATTCTCAGGATCAACTCCCGCGCGGGATGGTAGTGGACTTCGGCAGCTCTATTCAGATGAAAGGGGTAACCATCAATCCCGGTGATATCGTATTTGGTGATATCGATGGAGTGTGCATTGTCCCGCAGGAGATTGAAGATGATGTGATCAGGGAAGCGCTGGAAAAAGCACGTACCGAAAACAAGGTGAAAAAAGCAATTGAGGAAGGAATAAGTGCCTGTGAAGCCTTTCAGAAATATGGAGTTATGTAATCGGTGCGGAGTGGTATGAATTTGCGGGAAAAAAATATATTGGTTACTGGTGGGGGCGGTTTTGGTGTCGGTGCAGGAATTTGTCAGGTTCTGTCGGAATTCGGAGCAACGATTGTGCTGAATGAACGAACGTATAACGATGCCAAAAAAGCTTCAGAGGAGTATCCGAATGCCATTCCGGTTGGAGCCGATATCAGCGATGAAAAAGCTGTTATGAAGATGTTTGATAATATCAGGAAAGAAGTGGGAATAATTCACGGGCTGGTGAATAATGCAGGAGTGGGTCTGAGCAAACCGGCACACAAAGTTTCAGAGCAGGAGTTTGACCGGGTGTATGCGACCGATGTTAAAGGTTTGTGGATGGTTTCCAGGTCTTTTATAAACCAGCTTTTGGATGCCGGACAAACGGGAAGTATCGTGAATGTCTCTTCAGTTCATGCATTTGCCACCATTTCCGGGTATGCTATCTATGCGAGTGCCAAAGCCGCTGTAGAAGGGTTTACAAGGGGACTTGCTGTGGAGACAGGCCCGCATAATATACGTGTTAATGCCATCGCACCGGGCTACGTGCACTCCGATCAGAATCTGGATCTGATCCGGACCTGGACAGATCACCCCGAAGAATGGATCAAAAATCATATCGAAACCGAACAGGTGCTGCTCCATGAAATCACCCCCAAAGAATGTGGATATGTGGGCGCATTTTTACTTTCAGATATGAGCCGCTCCGTTACGGGCCAAACCATTTATGTTGATAACGGCTCAACGAGTTTACTCTATAACCGGAATTTCACAGGGAAAAAATAAGATGAAGATCAACCGTGTGACCTGTTTTGAAGTTATTGTCCCTGCACGTGAAGGTTCTATTGAGAGCAGGGGCACTCATAAACCGCTGCATAAACTTCCGGTCGGCGCGAAATCCGGCTGGTCAGTTCAGTTTGATCAGCTTCCCAAACTTATCGTCAAACTGGACCTGGAATCGGGGGTAACCGGCTGGGGAGAACTCTATCGCAATCACGACTGGAGTGTTGTTGAAGAGATTGCCCGGATGCTGTTAGAGACTGATATCGAAAACCTGACCCTGCAAAAGCTTCCGTTTGCCTACAGCCGGGAATATGACGGGTTTGAATGTGCCATCTGGCAGATGCTTGTTGAGAGAGATATCCAGGCTTTTATCAGGGCAGACTGGCAGATGATTGCCGGGGATTTTATCGAAGAAAATTTTATGGGAATTGATGCCGGGGGACATGAAAACCCTGCCGATTGGTCCCTGAAATATCCCACCCTGGAGTCTTATAAACAGGAGTGGTTAAAGCAGGCCCGGGAATTTAGTCGGACCAAATGGGTTGAAGATCTGGAAGGTGCACTTTTTCGTGTTTCTTCCCTGAGGCATATTGAAATCAGCGGAGACTGTGCGCTGGTGCATAAACACTTTTCCGGTAATATCACCAAAGCCGATGGTGAGCTTGTACCTGTGGACTGGCAAACGTTGTATCGCTGCCGGAAGAGTGAAGGAAAATGGAAGATCGCAGGATTTACCGGATATCTGCCTCACTATTTGCCAGCGACTTCAAAACCAGGGAAACAGCTGCCTGATGGTGTCTCACAGCACAAAACGGCAGGACCCTATTCACCAGTTTTGGTCGTAAATCCCGGAAATCTGGTTGTTATCTCCGGCCAGGCTGCCATCAATCCGGACGGTGACGTTGTGGGAGAAACCATCGAGGAACAGACTGCTTACACTATGGAAAATTGCCGCAAACAGTTGGCAAGTGCCGGGTGCACGCTCGATGATGTGTTTAAGGTAAATATCTATATGAAGGATTTGGAGGATTGGCCCCGGTTTAACGAGGTTTATAAAACCTATTTCAGCGATCCGTTACCAGTGAGGGCTGCTGTGCAAACGGGATTGCTGTTAACCCTATTGGTAGAAATCGAAATGTGGGCTGTAAAATCATGATCTGGGATCAACTTACATCTGCACAAATCGGTGACCTGAACAGGAATATTCCGGTGGTTTTCGTGCTGGCTGCTACTGAACAACATGGCTCGCATCTGCCTTTGGCTACCGACAGAATGATCGGAGAATATTTTGGCAGGAAATTACATGAAATGATACCGAATCAAGTACTGATTTTACCGGCTATACAGGTGGGTTGTTCGGATCATCATTTGGACTTTCCCGGTACGTTGTCGCTGACTCATTATCATTTTGCCGGGCAGGCTGAAGATGTAGTTAAATCTCTGCTAAAGCATGGATTTAATAAGATCATTTTCTTGAACAGCCATGGTGGAAACCGTGGAATCGGTCAGGTAGTGGTTGAACGTCTGGGCCATCAGTTTCCCGAAGCACATTTTGTATTCTCTTCCTGGTGGCAGCTTGCCGGAGAGGAATTGTTTGAAATCAGCGAAACCGGGCCGGGTGGTGTTGGCCACGGCGGAGAATTCGAAACCTCTCTGATGTTGCTGATCGCGCCAGAACTGGTTGTGAAGGAACAGATCAGCACCAAGGTAAACTCACCGACCTTTCAATGGGCCGAAGGCGATTTGCTGCGGGCTTCCCGGGCTTACTACCATCGCTCCATGAAAAAGATGACACCCAGTGGGGTTTATGGAGACCCTACAAAAGCTTCAGCAGAGAAAGGAAAAAAAATTATTGACGCAGTACTTGCAGAACTGAAAAAAGTGGCACTTGATCTGTATGAGGCATCGGATTCCTGATGCTTTTGAAATAGAGAGTTTCTAAGAAAGCACCTTCCTTTTAAGTAAAGTGCAATTTTTTCTGACCCACCCCCACCCCTCCCTCCGGCGAAAGGCACGCCGCAAGTTAGTGTTTTTCTAATCCCGACCATTCGGGGGAGGGGCTTTACCCCTTCGACTGCCGAGTGTCCCGATAGGGATCACTTTGTGGCGGTTCTCGGCTGTCGAATCTTGAAGGACCCACCCACCCTTGCCACGGGCACCCCATTGGGGAAATCCATCCCTATTCCACTGGAAAATCACCAGTGAAACAAGGAGGGTCTTTTGGTTTTATTAAATTGCCCAGAAATTTTGCAAAAAGTCACCCCTTCCTTATGCCGTGCAGTTGCGGCATAAGGGGCCGGGGGATGGGTCCCGAAGAGGCCGGAGGGTGGGTCTACTTCAACCCGTTCAAAATCTTGCTTTTCACAGCATCCATATCAACAAGTTCATCATTCGATATTCGCAGTGTCTTCAAACCAAGTTCTTTTAATACCAAATCTCGTTGGTAATCATAATATTTTTGATAATCGTGAATCTTACCGTCCAGTTCGACAATCAGATTTTTCTCGGCACAATAAAAATCGGCAATGAAGAAATATTTTTCTCTATTGGTTTGATGGTAGATGAAAGGCTTTTTGCCGAAGAAACCGGTAACCGGCCAAACGTCGTTTTCTAAGCACTTCCCAGAGAAGCTTCTCACTTTCCGTTGGATGCTTTCGTAACTCCCTTGCGAGTTCGGTTATGGATTTTCGTCTCTTTTGCATGGGTTAGATTTTATTTTTCCTGATAAAATAAAAACTTCTGTCTTTTCTGGGAGCAATGGACCCACCCCAACCCCTCCCTCCGGCGAAAGGCACGCCGCAAGTTAGTGTTTTTCTAATCCCGACCATTCGGGGGAGGGGCTTTACCCCTTCGACTGCCGAGTGCGGTTCTCGGCTGTCGAATCTTGAAGGACCCACCCTTGCCACAGGCACCCCATTGGGGAAATCCCTCCCTATTCCACTGGAAAAGCACCAGTGAAACAAGGAGGGACTTTTGATTTAGTAAATTGCCCAGTCACCTTGCAAAAAGTCACCCCTTCCTTATAGCGGTGCGCAGTTTGCACCGGTATAGGGAAGGGGCCGGGGGATGGGTCCCGAAGAGGCCGGGGGATGGGTCCCGAAGAGGCCGGGGGATGGGTCCGAGTGGATAGGGCCAACCGCCAGAATTTGTACAAACCCAAACCATTTCCTGCTCACCGAGATAGCGTCCGACCGAATATTGGCTTACCTTAATCTCCCCTGAAAATAGTCGAAATTTGAAATCACTTACTAATAAACAGGGCTAGACATCACCATGAATAATTTTAAGTGGAAGATGTTAAAAAAAATTTACAATTTTGTATTAGCTGAAAAGCAAATGCTTATGAAGTGCTGATGAACAGGCAAGAATTTGAAAATCTTTATGATAGGTATGCGGTAACGGTTGCTCTTTTCCTCTCAGGTTACACGAAGAGGAAAGATCAGCTTGAGGATTGGGTTCAAATTGTTTTTCTGAAAATCTGGAAATATCGTGATAGTGTGGATGCAGATAGTGAATTTTTAAAAACCTATCTGTTGAAGGTTGCAAGAAATGTTGCCCTGAGCGAATTGTCTAAGAAAAAAAGGAGCTTCCTGGATTACCGGCAGGATCTGGATGAAACTGTGGTAGTAAATCCTGATGGGGAGTTATACGGACACAAGAGAAAGAGATTGAAGCCCGATCTGTTTATGGAAAAATACAATGATGCACTTGATAACATTCCACCAAGGTCCCAGCAAATCTATCAATTAAGCAGAGAGGAGGGACTTAGTTACAAGGAAATTGCACAAACTCTCAGGATATCACCAAAAACTGTTGAAGTGCATATCAGTAAAGCCCTTCGGATACTCAGAAAGGAGTTACAGGAATATAAATGAGGTGAATAGGCAAAAGTGAAAAGTGAAAAGTGAAAATCTTAGCGAAGCCTCAGGTTAAAAAGGGAGAACTGGCAAAATCGGTATTCGGAGGATCACTTCTTACTTATATGGTTCTTACCATGAGAGTCTCTTGAAAAAAAATCAGATACAGGTCAATATTCCTTGTTGGGGTTAACCGCAAAGAGTACTGAGTAGCAAGTATTGTGTATTGAGACACAAGGGTGCAAGCGGGTCAACTACGCCAAAGGCTTCGAAGACCAGGGACGCTTGCACCATGCCAGTAATAAAACCCTTAACCCACAGCATCCCGCATCCCGCATCCCGCATCCCGCATCCAGTGCCCAGAATGAAAGAATTAATTTTTCTCAAAAAAAAGTAAGGGTATCCAAAAAATGCCCGGTATATAAGGGTGTAAATGGATAATAAATCGGAAATACCAATAAACCTGTTGCAGAATTGGCTGAATGGCAATTGTACCCGCCGGGAAGCTAAGGTGGTTGAAAGATGGCTTAAACAATCACCTGAAAATATCGATCTGTTAGATCATTTGGTCAGAACTGACATGGCTTCCTTTACTGGCTTTGACCAGGAAAAGGTAAAGTCAGAAATCCTGAAAAAAATTGAATCGATGGATCCGGACTTCGGCAAACAGAAAAAAAAGTCAGAAAAATATAGGCTCTACTCCGATCAGCCAGGCAATCAGTGGCAAAAATCCGGTGCTTTTTGGTGGCTTCGTGCAGCTGCAGCAATACTGGTTTTTATTTCTGCCGGTTTGTTTACTTCTATGTATGAAGAAGCGGATATAGCCGGTGAAGAAATTGTATTTAAGGAAGTGATAAGCCCATCACGTACAATTACCACATTGACACTTTCCGACGGTAGTGTTGTTGAGCTGAATGCCAATAGCAGCTTGCGTTATCCCGATCCCTTTCCGCTCGATGAACGTTTCGTATACCTTGAAGGAGAGGCCTTTTTCAATGTAGCAGGTGAATCAGATCGCACTTTTATAGTTCGTTCGGGCAGTTTGAAAACCACAGTACTGGGAACTGAATTTAATGTGAATTATATGAAGGAGCTGGATCGAGTGGATGTTGCACTCGTGGAAGGCAGGGTGTCAGTGGAACCTTCTGTTGGATACCATCAGCAATCTGAGATTATTCTGGAGCCCAATCAGTGGATCCGATATACCGGCAGTAATGGATTACAAGGGATTCAGAAAGGAGTCGAAAGTAGATTGTTATGGCGGGATGGAATTCTGGAGTTTGAAGAAAAAAACATGCTTGAAGTTGCCTCAACACTGGAGTACTGGTATGGAGTTGATATAGAAGTTGAAGGTGAATCTGCTAAAGTTAAGGAAGTGACCGGAACATTCAGGGACGTAAGCCTCGAACACGTACTTGAAACACTGAAATTTGTAGTCGGCATTGAGTATGAAATGCAAAAGAATTCTGATGAAGAAATTGATAAAGTGCTTATAAGAATTCAGGAATAGTTTAAGTGAAAAGATATAGCACAAACAGTAGATATGGATTGGCATTTTCCATTCCATGAGCAGCTGTGAAATGCTTACGACAAACAAAAAAGCCCGGCTGATCTCGAAGTTGGCGCAACGAATCAGCCAGGCAGACATTAACAAGTAATCGCAACCTGTTAACCCTACATAATATGAAAAAAACAATACTGAGGAAACTGGGTAAGATGTCCCGTCTGTTACTCACTGGTATATTTATCGTATGTCTCTGCTCAAATATGATCTACGCATCAGAATATGCAGAAGCACAGAGCCTTAATGATGTTCACATCAAAGTAGATATGAACAATGCCGGCCTGGATCAGCTCATCGAGCTGGTGGAAAATGAAACCGAATTTCGTTTTGTTTATCCGGCCTCCCTCAAGGAGGAAATCACAAGCTCTTTTAGTTATGATGAAGACTCTATTAGTGTTGCAGAGCTGCTTACTCAAATTGCATCACAAACCGGTCTTTGGTTTCGTCAGCAGAGTTTTACAATTGCAGTAAATACCGAGAATGTATGGCCGCAGGCAACACTTAATGAGCTTATCAGTCCCGAACTTCTGCTTCAGCAAACGATTGCAGGTGTCATTACAGATGCACAGTCCGGAGAGCCCATTCCTGGGGCAAATATTATCATTGAAGGGACATCCGCCGGAGCCATCACAGATATCGACGGGCAGTACGAATTAACAGTCCCCGCAGATTTGGATGATGTGGTTATCGTTTTCTCTTTTGTCGGTTTTCAAACCCAGCGGGTGCCTTATGAAGGGCAGGAGACTATTGACATTGCTATGGAGCAGGATATCGGCCGGCTCGATGAAGTGATCGTTGTTGGATATGGAACCGTTGAACGTACAGACTTAACCGGTTCAGTCGAGCGTGTGACGAGTGAGCAGTTCAGAAGTCAAAACATGACACAGATCACAGATATGCTTACCGGAACCATTGCCGGATTTGCAGCCAATCAAAGTGCAACTGCGGCAGGTGGTAGTTCACTTGAGGTAAGGGGTCCAACATCCCTCGAAGCCGGGACAGAGCCGATGATTGTAATGGATGGAGCCATTTACAATGGTAGTCTGCGGGATATCAATCCTAATGATATTGAAACTATCGATATCCTTAAAGACGCAAGCTCTGCAGCAGTTTTCGGCGCCAAAGCTGCTTCCGGAGTCATTTTGATTACCACTACAAGAGGGGAAATTGGAAGACCGATTATTAATTATTCGTCTCAGGTAGGTGTTTCTCAGCCTACGAACGAACGCCGTCCGTTTGGACCGGAAGAGTATATTCAGTTCAGGGCTGATTGGTTCCGAACCGTTTTTCCAGACCGGGATTTTCATTTTTATACCAACCCTGATGAACTTCCATCAGATATATCTGTGAATGATTGGATGGGTATGGCAGATACACCGCTGGGCGATACAACAGATGAATATCTGCGGCGTCTTGCATTTTTTAGTATTGAACAACAAAATTATAAAAGAGGCCAGACAACAGACTGGTATGATGTTGTTGTACGAAACGGGGTAAGGCAAAATCATAATATCAGCGTATCGGGAGGCTCGGATAATACCCGGTATTTTTGGTCGCTTGGATATGTAAATAACGAAGGACTTCGGGTGGGGGAAGATTTTTCAGCACTCCGATCAAGATTGAATGTCGATTACCAGGTAGTGGATTGGTTGTCTGTTGGACTCAATGCCCAGCTTTCAGACAGGGATGAAGGGGGAGTTCCTGCAAACTGGAATATGTATGCAAACAGTCCATATGGCCAGGTTTATACAGATGAGGAGGGCTGGCTGACGAGGCTTGCACATGGCCATACCTTTAATCCTCTGATCAATCACTACAGAGATGACCGTGAAAGAAGGCTGCATACATTTTTTGGTAATTTCTATGCAGATATTACACTTCCATTAAATATTGAATATCAATTCTCATTTCAGCCTCGAATAGAGCATCACCGGGATATGTGGTTTAGGTCAACAGACCCAAGTGTGGGAGGTGAACCTCGTGAAGATCAAAGCCAGGCCTGGCGAGAAAGAAATACTCAATTCGAGTGGATGATCGATAATCTTATTACCTGGAGAGAAGATTTCGGAGTTCATAGCTTCAACGTAACTCTTTTGCAGTCGGTAGAAGTAAATAACGTCTGGAATGAGAGAATGGAGAATCAAAATTTTTCTCCGGGTGAGCAACTTGGATATCATGGAATTCAATTTGGCGATGGCCCTACCGTGAACTCTGACGATTTGCGGGTAACAGGTGATGCCTTGATGGCAAGATTAAATTACAGCCTTTTAGATAGATATCTGATAACTGCATCTGTCAGACGTGATGGATATTCTGCCTTTGGTCAGGACCAGCCCAGAGCAACCTTTCCGGCCCTTGCATTTGCATGGCAGATTGGTGATGAAAGCTTTTTTGATATTGATTGGGTGAATCAATTCAAATTAAGGCTATCCTGGGGAATTAATGGTAACCGGGATATCGGAGCCTATTCAGCACTGGCACGTTTGGGTTCAAGGCAGTGGTATGATGGATCAACTACCCGGGTAGGTCTGTTTAACGCAACACTGGCAAATCCCAATTTGCGATGGGAAAGAACAGAGTCGATAAATGTAGGAACGGATATTCATCTTATGGATAATCGAATTACTCTGAATCTGGATTATTATAATGCAACTACTACTGATCTGTTGATGAACCGACGTTTGCCAAGCCTGACCGGTTTTGACAATGTAACCACCAATTTAGGGGAACTTCAAAATCGCGGATTTGAAATGACAGTTCGCTCAAGAAACATCTCAACATCCAATTTTAACTGGACATCAGATGTAATGTTTTCTCTTAACAGAAATGAAATTGTTTCATTGTTCGGGGATATGGGCGAATACCGATTGTTGGGTGAAGACCGGGAAGGAGAACTTCCGGATTTTACCAACCGATGGTTTATAGGCAGGGGAATTGATGCCGTTTGGGATTATGAATTTGACGGTATCTGGCAGGAAGATGAAGCAGAAGAAGCTGCCAGATATGGATTGAGACCAGGCGACATTAAAGCCGTTGATGTAAACGACGATGGTGTTTACAGGGCAGAAGATGACAAACAATTTATTGGTCATGAAGAGCCACGGTACCGTTTGGGTTTCAGAAACGAATTTGCGTATAGGAATTGGTCAGCTTCCGTATTCATCAGAGCTGATCTTGGACATATAGGTGCTGAACCCGCCGCTTTGAATCCTGGCGAGGAGTCTAATGACAGACGGAGTCGGCATACAGGACCTGTTCCTTACTGGACACCCTGGAATCCGATTAATGACTATCCGCGACTGGATGTATTAACCGGAGCTTATGGCGGTGGAATCAATGTATATAGGGACAGGGAGTTTGTCAGGATTCAGGATCTCTCACTCTCTTACAATTTTTCAGAATCGCTGGCAAACAGGCTTCAGCTCAGAGATGTCAGAATATTCGGATCGGTCAGAAATCTCGCTACTTTCACAAAATGGCCGCATTGGGATCCCGAAACAGGGTACACAGCTTTACCCCGGACGTACACGATTGGAATTAACGTGTCGATTTAACCCAGAATGAATCCGATACTCAATCAAAAATATTAAACCATTACGTTATGAAATTTTTTAAAAAATTAATTCTTTCTACGGCAGCATGTTTGCTGATTTTTGGTGCCTGCTCTGATGATTTTTTGTCACCGGACCCAAAATCATTTTTCAGTCCTGAGGCAGTATATGTTGATGAAGCAGGCTTTCAGGCATTGATTACTACGATGAAAACAGATCTTTGGAATGACTTTTATGGTTATGGGCATCCCATTGCCATGAGTCATGGCATTTCAGATCTTGCGGTAACTATGGCTTCGGCAGATTTGAGAGCACACCTAACCCCAAACGATCAGGCAGCTCCATGGCCTACACTTGATTTCTTTGATGATGCTTATGAATACATCCGAAATGCGAATGTTCTCCTATCCCGAATTGATGATGTTGAATTAGAACCGGCAGTGAGAGATCGTTTTGTGGCAAAAGCCTACTTTTTCCGTTCCTACTGGTTTTACCGAATTGTCAGCACCTATGGTGATGTGCCCTGGGTTGGTCAGGAAGCAGAAGGAGCGGTTTTGGATTATCAAACATACAGCAGGTCTGCGATACTGAATAAACTTGAACAAGACTTAAGCTGGGCAGAAGAAAGGCTGGAATCAGGCAGAATGACAGATGGTACAATCACAAAAGCTCCGGTCACTCATCTTTTGGCAAAAGTTCACCTGGCCAATTTAAATTTTGAAGATGCAGAAGCCGCAGCATCAAGGCTCATTGAAGATGCAAGCTTTGGTTTAATGACCCAGCGATTTGGCACTACAGCAAGTGATGCTGCGCGAAACTTGCAGTGGGACCTGCACCGGTCAGAGAATAAAAACTTAGCTGAAAATACGGAGTCACTTTACACGATCATCGGCCGGCCTGATGTATCTCCGTCTTCAAGATCTCCGTCTCTCTACACCAATAGACAATATTCTCCATCCTACTGGAAAATTCTGGATTCTGCCGGAAACCGTTGGTGTAACTGGGATTCTTCAGTTGGAGACACTCTCGGAATTGGGAATGCAGATGTGCGCACTAATCACTACTGGCACTATTATATCTGGGAAGATAACCAATATAAATGGAATACCACCCCGGATGAACGAAGAGGTGCAGAGGTGAACTGGGTCGAAATGGAAGATATTCAGGGTTGTCATGAAGGTACTCCAAATTTTGGAGAAAACTTCAGCATGCAATACTACGGGTCTTTGATCGACACCTTTGATACCTGGTACCCATGGCCACAATACAAAATCTTTCTTGAGTCACCACATTCAAGGTTACCCGTGGGAGATCAGGGTGACTGGTACCTGTTCCGACTTGCAGAGACCTATCTGATTCGTGCAGAGGCTCGGTACTGGCAGAATAACATGGGCGGAGCAGCAGACGATATCAATATCATCCGGGAACGAGCCAATGCTCCTCTGATTACAGCCGGAGATGTTGACATCGATTACATTATGGATGAGCGGGCCCGTGAGCTCTATATGGAAGAAGCGCGACATAATGAGCTTTCCAGGGTAGCTTATATTAAGGCAACACTTAACAGAAGTGGCTACAGCCTCGATAATTTCCACGAAAATAATTGGTTCCATGACAGAATCATGAGGGTAAATGACAACTATCACCAGCCCGAGCCGATCTGGAGAGGTGAGGTTGCTCATATTGAACCCCGGCACGCTCTTTTGCCGATTCCTCAGCGAACCATAGAGGCAAATACACAAGGGCGGATCAACCAGAACGAAGGTTACGACGGAGCTCACAGAAACGAGCCCCCAGTCGAAACCATCGATTAAAAAAATCGGTCACATGAAAGTTTTAACTCAGGCACTTTGCACAAACAAAGTGCCTGAGTTTTATATTGTGAAAAAACGTATCTGTTTAGACCCATAAACGGCAACAGGAATTGTTATGGATAAATTAATATGATGGCTCCTGCAGTCCCCTCTCGAGAGGGGAAATGTGAAGACAAAAAGGCAGAGCCTGATTTGTCGAACGAGGGGTGTGTTCTGGGTATAGGCCCATTTTCTGTGTCCTGAGCTCGTTTCATGGCTTGGCAAACACACCCACCGTCAGTCAACAAATCACGACAAGTCGTTTTTTTGACTAATTTTTCTCCTCTCGAGTTGAGAGGTTTTCGAAATCCCGGCCCCTCGGGGAGGGGATTTCAGTTATCATAAAAATAACTATCCACAACAATTCATTTAGAATCAAATAAAATTTGTTCAGATCTTACCAATGAAAGCTCTGTGACTTTGGATAATTACCATAAACCCTTCATGATTAAAACAGTGATCCCAAAACCTACTCTTTGCCACACTTTTACTGCGATCCTCCTGCTGATAATTCTTTCACTCTCGTTCCTTTCAGTGAAAGCTTTCAGTAATGATGATCCCGAATATAAATTGTCTCCGCTGGTCCGGACTGTAGACCTGAATATTGGTGAATCGGCTATTGTTGAGCTGCATGATGGGACTTCCGCAGAAGTTCAGCTGATTGATGTTGAACCAATTAAAGATTCAGTTATGGATGCGGTTCGGGAAGTGAAAGTAACGGTTCTGGTGAATGGAGAAACCATCACGTTAACATCAGCAAGCTACCAGTTGCCGGTTACGGTAGCAGGTGTTCAAATTGATAGTCCCGTCACACTGGATTATATGGAGAGTTCCAATATCGATTGGTGGGAAATCGAAAAAGATGCCCGGATAAGGCTTTGGCCCGAAGGATCACCTTTGATCTGGCCGGGAACGCTGGTCTACCCCGTAAATCAAAAATGGCTTGCATCCTCAAAAACACAGTACAGCAATGAACCTGTCAGGGGATCGCCGCGGGTGGATGGTAGTATTTACTATCATGCCGGAATAGATTTTGGTGGTGTTGAAGATATGGTTGAAGTGGTTGCGGCAACCGATGGAGTCATCGTTTCGGTTGCAGGAGACGTTCTTGATGGAGAACCGGAAGGCAATCCAATCAATGAGCGCTATGAAGTGATCTATATTCGCGATGACCGGGGATGGTACTATCGATACAGTCACTTCGATTCTATACTTCCCCATCTGGAAGTAGGACAGCGGGTCCTTGCCGGAGAAAAACTGGGTATGCTTGGAAAAGAAGGTGCCAGCGGCGGATGGGCTCATTTACACTTTCACATTGAAAGTAAACAGCCTTCCGGAGAGTGGGGTGTGCAAGAATCATACGCATTTTTAATGGAAGCGTATAAGCGGCAATTTGATCCGGATATTCTCGCTGTGGCCCGGCCTTACCAGGCTGTTTTTGTGGGTGAACCGGTAACCATAAGCGGTGCAAACACATGGTCAAAATATGAAATCGAGTATTATGAATGGACGCTTTCTGATGGTTCTTCTGAACGCGGCTCCGAAATTGAAAAAACATACGAAGAACCAGGGATGTACAGTGAAATCTTGAAAGTCACCGATATCCATGGAAACTACGATTATGATACGGCTACAGTCATGGTTTTTGAGGAAGATTTCGAAGAGAACCGTCCGCCCCGTATTCATGCAACGTATTATCCCACCAGGGACATTAAACCCGGAGACAAAGTCTACTTTAAAGTCCGTTCAACGGCAGAAAAAGGAGACGGGTTTGATGTGTGGGATTTTAGGGACGGCAGTGATCCGGTTGCTGTAAAATCAAATATCGATTCACATCCCCATGCAAAAGTCGGCTATGCAACGGTTACTCACCGGTTTGAAGAGCCCGGAGATTACCTGGTGAAGGTGGAACGGGAAACATCCAATGGAACAGCAACCGCACATATACATGTACAGGTGCAAGCTCTGAATCCATAAATTTCAGCATTCAAATAATTCAACAGAAATTAGAAAAATACATTTAGCATGCTCTACTTTAAACAGTTTTATTCACTTTTCATTACCGGTATTATTCTCGCCTTGATTCACACAGGATGTGCAGATGACCAGCATCGTGTTACTGAATTGAGCGTGGATGATTTCTATTTTAACGGCCTGCTGGGGTCTCATGGAGCAGAAATCGCCCGGGTCGATACCAATCATTTTTTGATTACCCTCGATCACGCCCCGGATAATCCTCAATGGCCCAATAAAGTGAACTTTGAAATTCGACAGAATGCAAAAGGCAACGATCTTACTCTGGAAGTGGAGTTTGAAGGCGGTCCCGGGATGTCATTTAATGAGTACCACCAATCATGGTCGTATGATGGAGAAAACTGGCAGCCGATTCACTGGGAGAAAGGATTCAGGGATTCACCACAATACGATATTCTGGAGTTTCCGGTTTTTGAGGAAGATCATGTTCATGTAGGTACACAGGTGCCGATGTCATTTGAAACAGCCGAAGCGATGAAACAGGAGTGGGCCGAACATCCGCATGCCACTCTGCACACGATCGGAGAGTCAATGCAGGGACGGCCGCTTTACCGGCTTGAGATTACTGATCCGGACAGCCCGGTAGCACCTGAACAGCGCTGGGGGCACTATTTTGCCAATCAGCATCCCGGAGAGCACAACTCCCACTGGCGGATGGTAGGTATGGCAGACTGGATTTTGAGCGATGAAGGCGATGAATTCAGACAGAGAAATGTTGCTCATTTTATCTTTTTTATGAGTCCGGATGCTCCCACGCATGGCTGGTATCGTGTGAACGAGGAAGGCATTGATATGAATCGTTCGTACAGTCCGGAAGGTTCTGATCCGGATGAGCAGACCCACGAAGCCTATGAGTTTCAAACAGATTTGGAGGAACTGATGGTTTCGGAGACACCCATTACCACAATATGGGCCATGCATACCTGGCAGGGAATAGTGGAACCGCTGCTGCGGGTAGGCCCGGAAATGGGAACTACACTGGGCCCCTGGGAAGATTTTGCAGAAATAATGGCTTCAAATGATCCTGATGAACTGATCAAGCCGCTTGCTGTGCGTGACAGCCCACCCGGTTTCGGGCCGGTGAGCTGGTCAGATGGACCGCACCATCAATTTGGCATTACAGCCATTTTATGCGAAGGAGGCAGTACGTTTTATACCAGTGAGAAGAACATGGAATCCGGAGAAATCTTAATCAGAAGTATCGATGAATATTATAACATTCCAAAAGAGTAATGGATTTTGAAATAATCGGATTAAAACACTGGTAAGTTCTCTAATATCATGTCAACGAATGGTCGGGGCAGGTTCTTCATTAGGAGGGGAGAACCTATAGCTCGACAAATCTACCCGACTATTTACACTGCCAGTGAAAGTTTTACATATAGTGTGTATTTGGACTTTAATCAACGATATTTGTTTTTGCGTGGGCAAGGAACCTGAAACGGCTACGGTTCACAAACAATGCCACGGAATACACCCCTCGCTAAACTCACCCGGCTTCGCCGTTTCGTTTACGCCTTTCCCCTCTCGAAGAGGGGATTATAGAGCCTGTCACCTTTGAAATAGTTGCTCGCTCTACTACGTTATTCACTGTATTGAAGCTTCGAGGGTCAGGAAAACTTCGAAGAGCAGGTCGTGGCATAGTGAGCAAAGCTGGTGCTTTTCCGGTCCCGACCATCGGGGCGAACGACGCCCCGGGATAAAATTGAACCCTATTCTCAATGAAACTTGTCAACCAAGTAGGTGGTACGAGAGCAATGGTTCACAACGCTGACCCCTACTGTTATGTCAAAGATAAAACGTCGGGTTAAGTCATCTGACGAGTTTTTCAAAAAATATACCAATGTAGATGATTGGGATGATCCCGGATCGACTCGTCTGATGACTCTCTCACACTTTTACAGTTGACAGGACACTAGGGATCGCTATGCGGAATCACCGGGCTGCTATATCTCAAGTTCCGAAAAATGGCGATGTAGCACTACAAATCGTTGTTTACAAGCCATTGAGGTCGATTTTTTAAGTTTTACGAAAAATGAGATATTGATTATGGTTCCAGCAATCTGCTTGTTCCTCTAATTCTTGGGCGGTGTTGGGCAAAAGAACAAAATATCACGTTTGAGGTATGATTAAAATATGAGGCAATGTCTTTGCCGAGATAGTTTTGAATATTTCGTTTCAAGAAGATAAATTGTCAAAACCCAATATCTAAAAACGAATAAGGCAATATGGACATTTCCAGGCGTAAATTTATAAGTCATTCTGCTGCGGTTGTTGGCGGCACACTTTTACATCCTCTTTCTGTGCGAAGCAGTGCACATGTAGCAGGAAGCGACAGACTCAAATTGGCATTGATCGGCAGTGGTGCCAGGGGAGCGGGAGCCGTTCGAATGGCGATCCGTACCGAAGGGCCGGTAGAACTGGTTGCGATGACGGATGTCTTTCGGGATAAAATTGATCAAAGCTACGATAGTTTAATACAGGCTCCTGATTTAAAAGACCATATTAACGTACCGGAAGAACATAAGTTTGTGGGGCTGGACAGCTACAAACAAGCGATTGAATTAGCGGATGTAGTCATATTGGCTTCCCCTCCGGCATTCAGGCCTTTTCATTTTGAGGCAGCCGTGGATGCAGGTAAACACGTATTTATGGAAAAACCGCTGGCTTGCGATGCACCGGGTGTGCGAAAAATTCTTGCAGCCGGAAAAATAGCGGATGAAAAAGGTTTGAAAGTGGTCGTTGGTTTACAGAACCGTTACGGATACCGGCAAAATAAGCTGGTTGAACAGGTGAAAAATGGAACAATCGGTACCATGACCTCCGCACGGGTTCACTATTTAATACCAGATATTACGCTGATCCCCCGCGAAGAAAATCAAACAGAACTGGAGTTCCAATTGCGCAACTGGCGTCATTTTTGCTGGTTATGGGGAGGCTCACCCGCAGCATTAACCATCCATTATACTGATGTAATCAACTGGGCCAAAGATGCCCACCCGATTCGGGCATTTGGAAGTGGCGGACGTTCTGTATTCAGCGGGTCGGACCGTGGCGACGTTTTTGATAATTTTTACATTGAGTTTGAATATGCTGACGGCATGCGGCTGCATAGTGCAACCCGTCACGTGCCGGGAGGGTGGAATAACCGGGGTTTCTATTTTCATGGCTCCGAAGGGGTTGCATCCCATCCGGCTACAAGCAGAATTTCTGAGATAAAGAATTACGATGGAGAAACTGTCTGGAGTTACGAGGATGAGGATGACCCAAGTGCATTTCAGTTAGCCATGGATGTTTTCTTTAGATCAGTCCGGGAAGATATTCCCCATAATGATACAGAGTGGGGAGCGAACAGTACGATGACTGACATCATGGGGCGAATGGCGGTTCATTCCGGCCACCTGATTGAGTGGGATGAAGCATTGAATTCTGAAGTGGTACTGGTTCCTGAAAACCTGACCTGGGATTCTGATGCACCGGTGCAGCCAAATCAGGATGGGAACTATCCGATTCCGGTTCCTGGCAGTAAAAGCGGGATTGTGTAGAGTTCAACAGGCAAGTGTTTTTATAACCTGAGTTTGATTATAAATCGTTATTTTTGTCTTGCTAAATTCTTTCCCATTGTAATTCTCATTTGAACCAAGACTTCGGGAGAGTGGATTTAGGAATGGTTTGTAGATCATATGCATATTTAACAGTATGTTGTAAGACTAAAACCCTATCCAACCACCCCCAACCCCTCCTTCGTAAAGGAGGGAAGAGTTTGAAATAGTTCGGTCATATTTAGTTAAAGTTAGCGCTTATGTCCCCGGTTATGATTTGCTTTTATAGAATGCAATTCCCTTATGCATAATATATTCTGTTATTTCTTACCTCTTCTTATAACCATTACAGGTTTCGGATTTTTAACTGATCCTCCTGAGCTTATGCAATTCAAAGATGCATCAGGAGAGATTCGTACAGTGACTAACATAGCAGATTGGGAACAAAAACGCTGGCAAATCCTGGAAGGTATGGAGGATGTTATGGGCAAGCTTCCTGATCGTTCAAGCCTTCCGGCACTTGACCTGCAAATCACCGATACATTAAAAACAGATCGTTACAATCGACTGACAATCCGTTTTACTGCGGCAGAAGGTGAAGTGGTGCCCGCCTATCTCTATATTCCATTTCGTAAAGGTGTTACCGGAAAACTGCCAGCCATGCTGGTTTTGCACGGGACAGGGGATGGCGGAAAACGCCTTGTGGATGGTGAAAGCCCTCTGCCAAACAGGGCACATGCAAAAGAGTTAGCTGAAAGGGGGTACATTGTTATAGCACCTGATTATCCAAGTATGGGTGATCTGATAGATCATGATTTTCAAAATGACCGGTATGAATCGGGTACGATGAAAGGAATATTCAATCATATGCGCAGCGTGGATCTTTTGCTGTCCAGGGAAGATGTTGATCCAGAACGTATCGGGGTCTTGGGCCATTCACTTGGCGGACACAATGCGATGTTTGCAGCCGCTTTTGATACACGTTTAAAGGTGATTGTGTCGAGCTGCGGATGGACACAAATGGATTATTACGATATCGGGGAGGTTGCAGAAGAAAGGTTTGGCGGTCGTTTAGGTCCCTGGGCACAAGACAGATACATGCCTCTGATTCGGGAAAAATATAACCTGGACGGCGATTTTTTGCCATTTGATTTTCATGAGGTAATTGCTGTCCTTGCTCCGCGACCGTTCTTCTCCAACTCGCCGCTTAATGACAGTAATTTTGATGTGGAAGGCGTCAGGCTTGGTGTGTCACTGGCTTCAGAGGCTTACCGGTTTTTAGGTGCAGAAGAAAACTTACAGGTTCGATATCCTGAAGCAGAGCACGATTTTCCTGTTCAGACCAGAAAAGAAGCATACCGATTTATCGATCAAACGTTCAATCACGTACCATCGAATCATGTGATTGAGTAATTTGTACTGTAATTTCAGCCAAACGAATGAATAAAAAGAATAAAAACTGTACCAGACGCGAGTTTATAAAACGAAACACTCTTGCCGGACTGGGTACGGTTTTCTCTCTGGGTACTGCTTCGTCGCTGTTTTCCGGCTGCAGTCGGGAAGAGGATGGGGAAACACAGCAGTCCGACGAGATTGCAGCAGGAGATGCCGATCCTATAATCGATATTCATCAGCATACGAATTATCATGGCCGGAGCTACGAGGAGTTACTCGCTCACCAGCGGGCAATGGGTATTACCACCACAATTCTCCTTCCTGCCGGCCGGTCGGTTCAAACAGCGTCCACTCATGGCGGTGCTTCAAACGGACTGGGAGGCGTGCAGGCAGGTGGCAATGAATCATGTTATGAATTTGCTCTAAAGTATCCTGATGAGTTTCTGTTTGCTGCAAACGAAGTACCTGACATTCCTGAGGCCATTGAAGAGATAGAAAAGTATCTCAAACTGGGCGGCCAGATGATCGGAGAATCAAAATTCGGGGTGGATTGTGATTCTCCTGAGATGCAAAAAATTTATGAACTTGCCGGTGAATACGATGTTCCGGTCTTGATGCACTGGCAGTATGAGAGATACAATTTTGGATTTGAGCGTTTCCACAAAATGCTGGAGAAGTATCCGGATGTGAATTTTATCGGACATGCACAGACGTGGTGGGCGAATATTGACAAGAATCATGAAGACCAGAGTATTATGTTTCCAAGTGGAAAAGTGACAAGAGGCGGATTAACCGATCGGCTTTTAAGTGATTATCCGAATATGTACGGAGATCTTTCCGCCGGTTCCGGCCTGAATTCCATGACTCGTGATGAAGATCATGCCCGTGGTTTCCTGGAACGTCATCAGGACAAGCTCCTTTATGGCAGCGATTGTGCCGATCCTTATGGCCACGGACCGGATTGCCAGGGAGCTCAGACGATCAAGGCGATTCGCAGACTATCTGCGAGTAAACATGTGGAAAGAAAATTACTTTATGAAAATTCTAAAAAACTGTTCGGTTTATAGCTGAACAGTTATTCTGATTAACTCATCTTTCGCACTTAAGGTTTCTCGCAGAGTTTCGCTGAGTTTGACGCAGATTCCCGCAGAATTTCAGCGAAAAACCGCGAATTCATCTGCGAAAATCAGCGAGAAAACAGATCTGGCACCATCGTTTATTTATGGAAAGAATCTTTATATATAACATGTGCGAAAGTTGAGAGATTAATTTACGCGAATATCGTAAGTTCGTTTCTCAAAATGATTATACTTTAAAAAAATTTCTGCTGCAAAGCATTTTACGTATTTGAAGAACCTGAAATTCATTGTTGTGACAACACGATCTGGCGGGTTTCCATCAGCCGGACTCCTCCTCATTACAGGGTGCATCTCTCTAATAATGATGTTCTCTTGTTCCGAAAACCGTTATCCGGATCCACTCACCGTAGAAGAGGCCCTTCAGTCTTTTCACCTGCATGAAGATTTTGAGATAGAAATATTTGCATCTGAACCCCATGTGGTCGATCCGGTAGAGATGGTGTTTGACGAAAATGGGAATATTTATGTGATGGAGATGTCCGATTACCCGTTTAAAGACAGGGATTTAAGTGATGAAGATGTGGTGGGTGAAGTGAGCCAGTACCCGTACCATCCGGATGTTTTAGAATCCGGCGGCCGTATCCGGCGTCTTATCGATTCCACTGGTGATGGCAGGATAGACAGTTCAGCAGTATTTGCAGAAGGAATCAGGGAGGGGACAAGTATTCTTCCCTGGGACGGTGGGCTGATTATCACCTCGGCTCCAGACATCCTCTACCTGAAAGATACCACGGGTGACCTGAAAGCAGACACCCGCGAAGTACTGTTTACAGGTTTTTCCACTTCCAATGTTCAGGCCCAGATAACAAGCCTTCGGTACAGTGTAGATAACTGGATCTATGCATCCAATGACGGCCGCCCCGGCGAGGTGACCTCAGGCAGAGACCCTGAAGCCCCGCCTGTTTCTATAAACGGAGCTGATTTTCGGTTCCGGATGGATACCGGTGAGTTCGAAAGGGCAACGGGTGTGGGAAGGGTTGGCCGTACGATCAATGATTGGGGCCACCGGTTTATGACAGCTGCTGTTCCGCATATTCGTCAGGCCGTGATTCCGGACAGATATCTCAGGCGTCATTCTCACGGGCGATCGCAAAATGCCATAAAAAACATCAATGATCATGGGCTGACCATGTTTCAGCTGACCCCCGCTCCCTACTGGCGTGCTGAACGGAGCGCCCGCCGGCAGGCACAGTATGATGAGGCAGGACTTGACAGAACAGAGGATGTGAAAGGTGAATTTACAGGTGCAACAGGCGGAACAATTTACACCGGCCAGTCTTTCCCGGATGAATATTACGGAAATATTTTTACAGGTGAGCATGCCGGGAATCTGGTGCACAGGGATGTGGTAACAAAAAGTGAAGAGAGTCCCGTCTATATTGCAAGCCGTCATGAGTCGGAAAAAGACCGGGAATTCCTGGCTTCAACCGATCCGTGGTTTCGGCCCACGACATTTACAGTGGGGCCGGATGGCTATTTGTATGTTGTTGACATGTACAGGCAGCATACCGAGCATCCGATCGCTATTCCCGAAGACCTGAAAGAGAATCCGGACCTGGATTTCACCCAAGGACTTGAACACGGCCGCATTTACAGGATTGTGCCAAAAAATGAACGTCTGGATGAAAACAGCCCGGCAAACCTGAAGGATATGAGTTTGCATCAATGGGTGGAGATGTTGTCACATCCGGGGCAATGGTGGAGGCTCACAGCCCAGCGATTATTGATCGAACGGCAGGATCATTCGGTTATTCCTGATATCACAGCTCTTTTGACTAACCATGAAGATCCCAGGACAAGGCTCCATGCCCTTTACGTATTGGAGGGATTCGATTCTCTGAATGAAGAAATCGTCAGAATGGCCATGGAAGATGAGCATCCCGGTGTTCGTGAGCATGGGATGCTGTTGGCAGAACGATACCCCGGACTCCTTTCCGAATTACTTGAGGGAGTAACGGATCCATCGATACAGGTTGCTTTTCAGGCGACTCTGAGCATCGGGGAATTTACAGGCGATGAGGTTACATCAACATTGGCGTATGTGGTGGAGGAGTATGGCCACAATACCTGGTTTCGTACAGCCGTCTTAAGCTCTGAATCCGGTTCATCCATTGAATTGTTCCTGAATCTACATACCAGGGATTTTTTCCAGGATGAAATGTCCTCGTGGAAAAGGTCTTTGTTGGAAGATCTTACTTTTGCAGTTGGATCACGCGCGATGTCAGAGGAGATTCATGTTCTGCTTGATACCATTCAAATGGAATTCGGTCCCGATGAGGCCTGGCAAATGAGTGGACTGGATGGATTAACGGATGGGCTGGAAAGGCATGAGGATGAAAATCCCGGTCTGAAAGAAGTCCTTTTGAAGGTGAATGAACTGGAATCTGCAGAGAATATCAACGAGAAAATTGAACTTTTGAGAGAAATTTTCTCCGACTCTAAATAAAAAATGAAGGTTCGTCACAGATCAATTATTATGACAAACATTCTGGATAAAAAAAGAATGAAAAATGGATGATATCAAGTTTTCGCGGCGAAAGTTTATGAAAAATATCGTTCAGTACGGAACTGTCATCATCGCTGCAGGGTTCATCGGAGGATGTGGGCGAAAAGAGGATTCTTCAACACAAAAAGAAGGGGAGCAAGAGCAAGCTGCTTATGGAAGAAGTTGTGATGATCTATCAAATGTAAGCCAAAGTGAAATCGATAAACGGGATGTTTATGGATATGTCGATGAAACTCCATATCCGGAATTCAGATGTGATAACTGCAGTTTGTATATTCCGCCGGGAGAAGAAGGGAATTGTGGCGGATGTGTGCTCTTTGAAGGTCCCGTATTTGCAGCCGGATATTGCGATTACTGGGCACCTGAAACATAACCCGGAAAGTTTTGCCGGTTTCAGTTCGATTTAACTCCTTATGAAATCGTCAGTTAAATACAGGCTCCCGAAGGTTCAATAAAGGGAACTAAGTATAAATCTGTCGGAATCAATTGTTTTTATTCTTTTAGATGTCTATCACAAATCTCTACAATAGGTACCAAAATTTGCTTTACGGATTATAAAAATGTCAGGTTGTCTGAAATAATATCCTGGCACTTTCAAATTCTTGCAAAATGATTAATACCAGATGTTTCTCTGATTTGGCTGGCAAATAAAAAGGATAAATAGTACTATGTGTAAGATAATGTAAGATCAAGTTTTTGATTTCATAAAATGGTTCATGCTAACTCTTCTTCAGACCTTTTAGGCCCGGACAATCAGTCGGAGAAAAAATGGATTAAAGCCGTCCAGCGGGGTGAAAAAGAAGCATTTAAAATGATTTTTCTTACATATTACGATCATCTGACCCGTTTTGCTTTCCAATATCTGAAATCGGCAACAGAAGCCGAAAATGTAGTTCAGGATGTATTTCTATGGATTTGGGAAAAAAGAGAAGACTGGCAGGTGGAGGGTACGTTAAAAACATATCTCTTCAGGGCTGTCAAGTATAAAGCGATGGATTATCTTCGTCATGAGGAGGTAAAGAGAAATTATTTGAGAGAGCACTCATTTTTGGATGAAATTTCTATTAATCCTTCAATGAAGATTGAACAGGAAATCGATAAAAAAGAGTTTATTCGTGTAACACAGTGTGCGATTGAAGATTTACCAGAGCGTACTCGAATCATATATAAAATGAGCCGGATGGAGGGATTGACATATAGTGAAATTGCAGATGTGCTGGAAATCTCTACAAAAACCGTTGAATCTCACATGAGCCGTGCACTTGACAATCTTCGGCTGAATTTGTCTAAATACCTGAATGTAGTTTTGATGGCACAAATTGTAGCAACAATTCTTTAAATCCACTCCTTTAAAGTAGTTTTCCCGTTTTCCTTTATTAAAAAATGTATTTCAGTCTCCTGGTATCGAAATTGTCAGATGCTGAACCGAAATATTTCTTGCATATCAAACAAATAAACTCCCCGGAATCACCTGTCTATTATTAGATGTTTAAATATTTGTTATTATTTGCTTTGATTGCTACTAAAAACCCATACCCCTTCTGGAATTACGATTTTTTTGATCAATCCGGAGTTTAGAAAGTTCAGGTTTCTCAAATTTTTTTTAAAAAAATAATAGGGTACTGCCGATTTGAAACGACAGTTAAATAGAACTTTTAATTGTCGAGTAACATATGTCCGATAGCAAACAGCTAAACCGAATACACCGTTATTTAACTGGTGAATGTAGTGCCGGGGAAAAAAAGCGAATTGAAAACTGGATAGAAAAAGACCCGGTAAATCGAAGAAAATTTGAAGCGTTTAAAAAAATCTGGGAAGTAGACCCCAGGCAAGAAGTTGAAACAGATCTGAAAAAAGCCTGGATTCAGCTTGAAGAACAGATGTATCAAGTTGAAATGAAACGCGGCAGGGGAAGGGTTCAGGAACTGCAACATCCATCGGGACAGAACAAGAGAAGGTCCTCTTTTGCAATCTGGCTTCGAATTGCAGCAATTCTTGTTGTTGGTATTTTATTTTCTGTATATGCCATAAGCTATTTCACCGGTCTTCAGGGAGAAGAACACACTATTGCAGAATCCGAGAGTGTGATGCAGGAGGTAAAAACAGATCGGGCCAACCAGTCAGAAATGACATTTACCGACGGAACGGTAGTGCGGTTAAATGCAGCCAGTCTTATTCGGTTTCCCAGACAGTTCGATTCAGATGTGCGCAATTTGTACCTGGAAGGAGAAGCCTGGTTCGATGTACGTCATAATCCGGATGTAGAGTTTATAGTTGAAACACCGGAAGCTACGATAAGGGTATTAGGAACCGAATTTAATGTAAGAGCTTATTCCGATGAAGAGCAAGTGGAAGTTGTTGTTGCTGATGGTGTTGTAGCCCTGCAATCTGCCTCTGTTGTTACAGATGAAGAAAATTCAGAAGTGCTTCTTACCAAAGGTGAAATGAGCAGGGTGAAGCCGGGTTATGCACCTACTCCCGCTCAGCAAGTAGATATCGATAGCTATTTCTCCTGGCTTCAGCGCAGATTTATTTTTGATGAACAGCCATTTGGGCGGGTTCTGAGAGAATGGGAGCGCCGGTTTGACGTGGATTTCAATGTGGATAATCAATCGTTGTTAGCCACACCATTTACCGGAGAATTTCGCTATGAAACATTTGATGAGATGTTACGGCTGACATCGATCACGCTTGATTTTAATTATAGTCGAAATAACAATACAATAACAATCAATAAATAAAGGAGAACCAATGATGAAAGTTGTTTACGGTGGTGGAATGGTGGTGCTGTTTACAATGGTGATGGGGATCGGTTTGTTGTTTGGCCAGGATAAAGAAGCGGTCAGCGGGCATACCAACCTCCCAGCGGAATTGTTTTCAAATACAATCATTTCTCAAACAATGGCGGAGAGCCAGACAGTATTTTCGTTTGAATTTGAGCATACATCGCTCAATGATGCACTCCAGGAGATTGCCGGTTATGGTAACTGGAAGATCCTTGCCAACAGTGAGCTGATTCCAGAGAGCCATAAAGTGAGCGGAATACTCCAGGAGGTAAATCTCTTTGAGGCTTTTGATCACGTACTTGAACAAACAGGACTCGATTTCATTTTTTCCGGTAACGGGTATGTAATTATCGTTCCGCAAGGAACCGAAGAGCTGCAGTCCGATACTATTAGAGGAACTGTTACAGACGCTCAAACAGGCGAACCATTGCCGGGTGTGAATATTGTGGTTGAAGGCACCACGATCGGGACCACCACAAACATGGACGGTGAATATGAACTGGAGGTTCCAAACCTTGAAGAGAGATTGATTTTCTCATTCGTAGGATATGTAAGGCAGGTTATTGATATAGCGAATCGAATTGAGGTAAATGCTGAGTTATCAGAAGATGTCCAGCTTATGGAAGATATCGTGGTTGTGGGTTACGGAATTCAGGAAAGAGCCAATCTTTCCGGATCACTTGAAACAATTTCCGGTGATTTACTTGCCAGCAGGCCTGCTGCACAAACCGGTCAGCTTTTACAGGGACATTCTCCAAGTATGCTTGTATCCATGAACATGCGTGGCGGAGAACCTGGTGGGGATCAGAATTTTCAATTACGCGGAGTGGGCTCTATTACAGGTGATTCGTCACCCCTTGTTCTGGTTGATGGGGTTGAAATGGATATGAATCTGGTGGAACCTTCGTCTATCGAAAATATAACAATATTGAAGGATGCGTCTGCTTCAGCAGTGTACGGTTCAAGAGCTGCTTTCGGTGTGATTCTGATTCAAACCAAGCAGGGAGGAGATCGGCCCGCACGGATTACATATAGTAATATCACTTCGGCCAATATCCCCTACTACGTGCCTGATATGCACGATTCATACACATACGCAACGGTATTTAACCAGGCACGTACCAATGCAGGCTTGGGACCGATTTTTGGCCCGGCACAGGTGGAAAGAATCAGAGGATATATTGACGGAACCTATCCACACCCTTATGATCCCGAACAGCCGCCCTTTAATCACTGGCGGGGACGATGGGATGGAAATGCAAATATGAACTGGACCCAGGAATATTTCAAGGATTATTCTATACAACAAAAACATACACTCAGCATAGACGGTGGTGATGAAAACACGCAGTACTATGTAAACATGGGTTACCAGGATCAGCCGGGCATCTTGACCTGGGGGAATGATCAATACCAGAGGTACAATCTTTTAGGGAATGTTTCAAAGCGAGTTAACGACTGGGCAAGATTTGATTTCAGCGGAAGGTATACCCAAACGGAGACCGACCGGCCAAACGGAGGTGTGTGGGGCGACCGAAGCGGTTATTGGATGCACGTCAACATTTTGTGGCCTACCATGCCGATGTATAACATCGACGGGTCTCTCCATAACCCAATCCAGGTAGCACTTATGGATGGCGGAAGGATTGTAACCAACAACAGCAATACAAGATTTTCCATCGGTACGGAGCTGGAACCAGTTACCGGCTGGACCACAAATATCAGCTATAATTATACCAATCGTTCTGGTACGACAACCAACCTGATGCATCCCGTTCAAACTACGATTGCAGATGGATCGACCGGTAATATCGGTTTTGCACAGACCGGACTCTATGAGCAGATTCGGACAGGCCACTATTCTGTTTTCACAGCTTATACTCAATTTCAGAGAAACTTCAGGCAGCACTATTTTTCTATGATGGCTGGATATGAGCAGGATTACGATTTTAACAGATGGGTGACTGGTGAAGGATATGATCTGGCTTCGCTGGAGGCACCTTCTATAAGCACTGCCCTTGGTACAAAAGAAGTGGATGACGTTATTAACCACTGGGCTACACAGGGAATCTTCGGTCGACTGAACTATAACTACGACGAAAGGTACATATTTGAAGCCAGTGCCCGTTATGACGGATCGTCCAGGTTCGAGGAAGGGCAGCGATGGGGACTTTTCCCGTCTGCTTCTGTGGCCTATAATATTTCAAGGGAAGAGTTCTGGGAGCCTTTCGAGCCGTACGTTCAGATGCTGCGATTCAGGGCTTCATACGGATCACTGGGGAATCAGTCACTTCGTCCTCCGCAGATGTTCCAGTCAGGACAAGCTCTTAGAGAGGTCTTTGATCCAAATGCCGCGAACTATCTCTACCTGGAAGAGATTCCCATCCATCAGAGATTAAACCGGATTATTGACGGCACACGTCCCAACTATGCCGATATGCCGGCCATACGATCTGAATTCCTGACCTGGGAGACAGTAAGAACTGCAAACATTGGTTTTGAAATGGCTACATTATCTGACCGCCTGCTGCTGGAATTTGACTGGTACCATCGGGTGACGGATAATATGATGGGGCCATCGCAGGAGTTTCCTTCTGTTTTGGGGACAAGTGCTCCAAGAACGAACAATGCTAAACTTGAAACCAAGGGTTATGAACTGTCTGTTGCATGGCGGGACGTAGTAGGTGAAGTTTTCTACAATGCCAGATTTGGGCTTGGAGATAACCAAACAACGATTCTGGAGTACATAAATGAAACCGGAAACGTACACACCTGGTATGCCGGGAAAAAATATGGCGATGTCTGGGGCTTGACAACCGACGGTATCATCCAGTCCGAAAATGAATCGATGCCAGACCAGTCCTACTATCATTCAAACTGGGGGCCGGGCGATATTAAATATGTAGATCTCACCGGTGACGGCAGAGTTCATCCCGGAGAACAAACATTGGATGATCATGGCGACCTTTCTGTGATTGCCAATACTACTCCAAGGTATCAGGTAAGTTTTTCCGGGGATGTTAGATGGAGAAACTGGGATTTTCACATGTTCTGGCAGGGTATCGGCAGTCATCCGTTTATACCGGCCTCGGGTTCGGAATTTTACTGGGGTAAACTCAATAATCCCAACTCCGCAATCCTGGTTCGAAACTCGCATCACCTCGACTATTGGAGGCCTGCCGATGAAACCAACTCTCTTGGGCCCAATACCGATGCTTATATGCCCAAACCCTACTTCTCTTCTGAGCGGAATAAAAACATTCAGACTCAGACCAGATTTGTTGATAATGCAAGGTATTTACGCCTGAAAAACGTTCAGGTAGGATATTCTCTGCCGCTCTCAATTACACAGAGAACACCTATCCACGCAATGAGGGTCTATTTTTCCGGTGAAAACCTGATGACATTTCAGTCACTGCCGAAGGCATTTGAACCTGAAAACATGATCGCTTCGGGCACACTGATGCGTACCTATCCAATCACACGGATGTTGTCGTTGGGTGTGAACGTAAGTTTCTAAAAAATTTAACAGCTAAATTTCAGATTCATGTATAAAAAAATATTAATTACCGCGTTAGTTGGATTTTTTATGACGTTTTCTGCATGTCAGGATTGGCTTACAACCGAGCCGCTGGACCAGATTACGGAAGCATCTTTTTTCAACACGCCCAATGATTTCATTGTGTATGTAAACAGATTTCATCCCCATACAGGAGGTACCTACTCCTGGGGGGATGCGCACACGGACATTCTGGTTTACAGTAATAACCCTCCAAGCCGGCTGGCCGGAGATATTACAATAAATGATGGCCCGGGATACGGTTATGCGGATATAAGACGCGTAAACTATCTCCTGAAGAAGATTGATGAATGGGATGGTGATTTTGCAGCTATTCAGCAGGCAGCCGGAGAAGCATACTATTTCAGAGCCTATTTTCACTGGAATTTGCTCAGGAATTTTGGGGATGTTCACTGGATCGATTCTGTGTTAAACATGGATTCACCAGAGCTGTTTTCAACTCGTGACCCAAGAAATGTTGTGGTTGACAATATCATTGCAGACCTCGATACGGCGGCCATGTATCTGAAGGCAGACAGAGGAAACGGTTATTCACGTCTGAACAGGTGGTTTGCCCTTTTGCTTCAGTCGAGGGTGGCTCTGTATGAAGGAACCTGGCAAAAATACCACGACGGAACTGTGTTTGGTGTTCAAAATGCCGACCCTGAGAAATACCTGAATATTGCGGCTCAAGCTGCCAAAGAGATCATGGACTCAGGCCTTTATGCACTCCATTCCACTGGTGATCCGGAAAATGATTATTACAACACCTTCAACTGGAGGGATTTTACGGATAATACAGAAGCGATGAGATGGACCAAGATGGACCTCACTCAGGATATCAATGCCGGCAGAAAACTCTTTTACCTGGCTTATCCCGAGCATAAAGGGTTCACAAAAACCCTGATTGACCAGTACCTTGATATTGAAGGGCAGCCGATTGCCGTGAGTTCTCTCTACCAGGGCGATACCACAATTGAAGATGAAATACAAAACCGGGATCCGAGGCTGGATCAGTCCATCTTTACTCAAAACAACCCTCTATACGTTTATGACGATGGGACCGTGGATTATTACGATGTAACTTTTGGCCGTTTCTTCCAGGATGTTTCGCATTCCAATGCAACCGGATATCATGTGCGGAAACAGTATTATGAATATCGCCGGTACCATCATACACAGCACGAAGAGACCCCTACTCTCAATGACAGATATGCTGAAGTATTGCTAAACTATGCCGAGGCCAAAACTGAATTGGGAACGTTAACCCAGGAGGACCTGGACATTTCTATCAACCTGCTTCGCGACAGAGTGGGAATGCCACACCTGGTACTTGGAAATATTACTCACGATCCAAACTGGGCTTATCCCGACCTGTCACCGATTATTAATGAAGTAAGGCGGGAAAGACTGGTTGAACTTGCAGGTGAAAATTTCCGGATGGATGACCTTTTCCGCTGGGCTGCAATGAGCTATCTGACAGGTACACGTGCAATCGGTGCACGGGCCGATCAGTTTCATCACGATCCGGGGCTGCCCTTAACTAACGATGGACATCTGGATGTTTTCCAGAATCTCTATCCGGGCGGATACCAGTTCAATGTAGATCGTGATTATCTCTGGCCTATTCCTGAAAGTCAAATCAGGCTGAACCCTGATATTGGCCAAAATCCGGGATGGTAGAACCGATGTGTGAACTGAGTTAAATCCACACACTATTTTTCAGCGGTTGACAAACATTGTTGAGCAAACAGGTGTTCCTGGTACAGCTCTCAGGGTTTGTCAACCGCTGTATTTTTAGCCCGCCAATCCTTTATACCTTATTTTGGAAAAATGGTTGTATCAGCAATTCGAATTACACCGAACAACAAAAGAAAAATGAAAAACACTTTTTGTGCTCTTTTATCTCTCCTTTTGGTGGGATTTCTTTCATCCTGTCAGCAACATTCGGAAAGAGATATCTACACCGGCGCCTATGTAGCCCATGTGCAGCTGGATTCCACCACGCTTATTGCAACCGAAGTGATGAACGGTCTGGAATCTCCATGGGATATTAGTGTTGATCCGGAAGGCTGGATTTGGGTAACCGAATTGGAAGGAGTTGTTTCAAGGGTGAATCCAGAAAGTGGCGAAGTAATGAAATTACTGCAACTGACAGATATTAACAGATCCAGGGGGCGGGGACTCTGGACCAAAGTATTGCATCCCGATTTTGATGAACATCCTTATGTATTCCTGTTTTATTCATTTGCCGAACAGGAGTTGGGTTCACGGATTGTCCGATATACATTTACCGGTGATACACTAACAGAACGGACATTGATTCTGGATGACCTGCCCGGTGGCAGGGGACATAACGGATCGAGAATGATGATAGGGCCAGATAACAAATTATGGATGGGAACAGGAGATTCACACCGGGGGGATTTGGCCCAGAATCCGGCAACATACCACGGTAAAGTACTGAGAATGAATCTTGACGGATCGACTCCGGATGATAATCCATTTCCCGGTAGTCGGGTATGGTCAACAGGCCACAGGAATATTCAAGGTATCACGCATGGGAATGGCCTGATATATACGTCTGAACATGGTGCAGCTGCACATGATGAAGTGAATCTCATTCAAAAAGGACGAAACTACGGGTGGCCGGATGTTCAGGGATTTTGTGACTCTGAATCGGAGAGGCAATACTGCAGAGATTCGTTAATTGTAGAGCCTCTTGTTGCTTTTGAACCGGCAGTTCCGCCGGCAGGAATGGAATATTATGACTTCGATGCGATACCTGAGTGGAAAAACAGCCTGTTGATGTCCACCCTTCGTGTGCAAACATTGCGGGTATTGCACTTGGATGATTCCGGAGAACAGATTGAAAACATTCAGATTTTCTTTCAACAGCATTTCGGACGGCTCCGTGATGTTGCTGTTGACCAGCAGGGAAGGGTTTTTCTGCTCACCAGTAATACTGATTGGTATAGAGAGTCAAGGCCGGATATTCATGATCCGGGATTAATCGAACAAGGAGACCGAATCATCATGCTTCAATTTGCAGATGAGCAATTGCTTGCCCGGTTTGAAGATACTGAGAACAAACAAATCCTTGAGGAAAACATGATTCCTCGTTATCTGGGTGATTCTGAGATTTTAGATGATATGAGAGCAGGCGAGCAGCTCTATTTGGCTCACTGTGCAAGCTGTCACCTTCAGGATGGCGCTGGAATGGAAGGGATTGTTCCGCCTTTGATTGGCAGTGACTGGGTATCGGGAAGCAGACGAGGCCTGATTGACATGATGTTGCATGGAATTCCGGAAGACGAAAAAACGGGAGCTTTTGATTGGGAGATGCCGGTTTACAGAAGCCTGGAGAATGATGAAATTGCAGCGATTTTGAATTACATCAGGGAAGAATTTTCATCAGAAACAGATTACTTTAGTCCGGATGAAATTGAAGATTCCAGAAATGCCGGCGGAAACTGATTTTTCAACCTGAATTCGATGAAAACAGACAAGCAAATAATCCTGCTCACGGCAAGTTAATAGTGAAATTGTATAATGGTTATTTGTTTATTAAGTCAACAACAGGATGACGAATAACCGTACGCCGGGCAGCCTGCCCGGCACCTCGTTTCATTAGATCGCAATCTCAAAAAAGATTTTTTTGTTTGTGTTGTAAAATCACCGGATTGAGGTCAAGAACCGTGAATAATGAATAAAAGTGTTTTGAATGGAATTTACATTCTGTAAACTTATAACTGATACAAAACCCTCCGCCTGAATGGAAAAAAAATATCAAACAATTCATATTTTGATAATCAGCCTGTTTATTTCAGTGCTGACTTTTTTGCTGCAAGCTCCTGTCCAAAGTCAGGATATGCAGCAACTGATTAATGAAAAATATCCCGGCCTTGAAGAACTGTATCAGCATCTTCACTCAAACCCTGAGCTTTCTCTTCAGGAAGAAAACACAGCTAAGAGGATGAGTGCGGAATTGCAAAGACTTGGTTTCACTGCGACAGAAGGAGTTGGCGGATATGGAGTTGTGGGTGTGTTTGAAAACGGGCCGGGACCAACCGTCATGGTTCGAAGTGATATGGATGCACTCCCGATAAGGGAGCAGACCGGTGTCGAATTTGCAAGTACAAAGAGAGCCATTTTGCCAAATGGAGATGAAACGTATGTGATGCACGCCTGCGGCCATGATCTCCACATGACAACAATGATTGGTACTGCTGCTGTGCTTACCCGCCTTCATGAGAACTGGAGCGGAACATTGATCATGATTGCACAGCCCGCTGAAGAGATCGGTACCGGAGCACAAGCGATGATCGATGATGGGTTATTTGAACGGTTTCCGAGGCCCGATTTTGCCCTGGCACTGCATGTAAATTCTGCTCTCGAATCAGGCAAAGTGGGAATTGTGCCCGGTTATGTTTACGCCAGTGTTGATGAAATCCGCATTACAGTAAAAGGGAGGGGCGGCCACGGAGCGTATCCCGACCTGACAGTTGATCCCGTTGTAATGGCTTCAAAACTTGTACTCGATTTGCAAACAATCATCAGCAGAGAAATTTCCACATTTGAACCGGCTGTGCTTTCTGTAGGATCGATCCGAAGCGGGAGCAGTTTTAATATCATTCCCGATGAAGCGGAGTTAAGGCTGACATTACGCACATACAAAAGTGAGGTTCGGGAAAAAATAATTCGCAGGGTTCGGGAGATGGCCGATGCGGCCGGTAAAGGTGCCGGGTTGCCGGAGGAAGAATGGCCAGACGTACAGGTAGGTGATGAACCACTGCCTTCAGTATACAATTCACCAGTGCTGGCAGATAAAATGCTGGAAACATTTTCTGATCTGATTGGAGATGAAAACGTTTTTCAACTATCCCCGGTGATGTATGGTGAAGATTTTGGAATGTATGGGCGGGTTTTTCCCGAAATTCCCATCCTGATCTACGGCCTCGGTGCGGTTGCTCCGGAACAGATGGAAAAATATGAACAAGGTTTGATTGATGCCCTGCCTTCAACTCACTCCAGCTTGTTTCTGCCCGATTATGAACCTGCAATAAAAACCGGTGTTCTTACCATGACAAACGCGGTTATCCGGTTAATGGACAACAACTAATATCATCGTAAGTAAGCATTTGTTTCTTAAATTTGCTTACTTGTTTTTTGACAGAGTGGATAGGTATGGAGACTGTCCAAAACGATTAAGGAATGACCCCGTTAGAGCCATTCTCACTTTGACAGGATTCAATCCCCTGCGCGAGTTTCTGACGGAGTCACATTCTCGCAGAGTTAATAGCAGATTTATGCAGAAAGTCTGTAAGGTTCAGCGGAATTATCAGTGTAACTCTTTGATAAAAATAGGATTGGTTCTCGATCTGAAAGAAAATCTATCCTAACTAAAAAAAGACACGAAAATCTTCAACACGAATAGCCTTCTGCTTATAAAGTGCTGGCGATGGTGACAAACCGATCAAATAAACTTTCATGATGGCCATCATTATTACATTACTCTTTTTATTTGGTACCGTTTGTTGTGAGGATTTATGTTCGAATGATGCAAGAACCAGTAAACTATATGATGCTGAATTATCAAATCTGAGTACCCATTATTTAGCTATGTTCCGGGAATATAAAACGAAGCCGGAAACGAATAATACTGGCATTTGCCGAGATTTTGTTCTTAAAAAGCACGAGATCGATACCGGGATCAACGAAGGTGACGGGCAATCCCTGGCAGATATAGACGGTGATGGCCAAAACAATATCATTGTAGGCACCGGCGATGGCGGTGAGGTTTACTGGTACGAAAAACATTCCCCTTCAGATTGGCTAAATCATTTGATTGCCGATGGTTTTATTGAAGTTGAAGGTACAATAGCTGCAGATTTTAACCGGGATGGCCAGATTGAAGTCATTATTCTTGATCAGGCAACTGCAGACGCCAGCCAGCCCAATGTGTATATTGCTAAACAGAAATATAACGATCCTCGCCGGGAGTGGGTAGTGACTGTTCTGGACGAAGACGCACCTCACGTACAGCAAGGACTCGCACTTGATATCACCGGAAACGGAATATTAGATTTTGTCTATGCCTACGAGGGAGTTAATCCGGGAGAAGGAGGATTCTATTGGATGGAAAATCTGGGTGGAGATCCACTGGGTTCTGCAAACTGGATAAAGCATGAAATCATTCAGATGGAAGGTGCCTGGTGGATTGATTACAACAGCCCGAAAGATTTCAATGACAACGGCAATTCCGGTGACCTTCTGGTTGGTGCGAGGGCAGGGGGACGGGCACCCTCCAATGCGGCAGGCGGTATTTATATCTTACTGAAACCGGATGATCCCACCGATTCCTGGGAAATGGTAACCGTGGATAACTCTTATCCCACGCTTCATATTTCATCCGGTGATCTCACAGGTAACGGAGACGACAGGGATATCGTTGCCGGAGCCAGTCATGATTCCGGCGATGAGGGCCTGTTTATTTACGATTTTAGCAGGGAATGGCAAAAAAGAGTTGTTGAACATGAACACAACTGGTGGGGAACCTATGCCTTCGACATCACCGGGGACGGAAGGGCGGAAATCATTTCCGGTGAACGTACTACAGATACTTTACGAATTTATGCCTATGATTCTGATAGCGGAGAGTACATATTACGGGCACAAGACCACTTTTTAAAACCAGATGATCAGATTCTGTTTGATGACATTAATGGCGATGGCAACATTGCAGAATTTTTTGTCGGTTCAGACCCGGATGGTATATTCTGGTACCATGTGATCTGTTCTGGGAATGATTAGTTTGAACCTGAGTTCAATTATAAATCGTCATTCATGCGCTAAAAAATGAGGCTGTCCAAGAAGTGAGTTTCAAGATTTCCTAAAATCCGCAAGGGATCTGTTTGCCAAAGATACGAGTACTTTATATGGAGGTAGCCCTGATTTTGCGCCTGCATCTGTCTTTCGTTTCTTGAATTTTTGCCAGCGCTGGCAGAAATTTCGACTGTAAGGCGTTATCTTATTTACTATATCTATCGTTTTTTGGGATTTAGTCGCAACACTCCCATTATTGCTCCTTAGAATTCGTTTTTCCGGGTGAGGCAGGCGTGGCTATTCCAGCAAAGGACGATAAACCTTTTCGGTATAGAGCTTGAGCACATGGCGGCGGCCTGTTTTGATCCACTTGGCCGGTACGCTGATGAAGCGGAAGATAAACTTTTTGAGCCGGTAGGTGGCCTCCAGCCAGCCAAGGCGCTGTGAGTACAGGCCGAGGATGTAGCGGTAGAAGTTGGCAATGATGCCCGTGAGAATCATAAAGGCGGTGTTTTCTGACAAAAACGAACAAGGCAGCCGCGACCAGCCAAAGTCATTGTTCATCTGATCAAAGATCCTTTCACTTGCCCCGCGCCTGTTATAGAAGGAGACGATCTCCTGCGGAGAGCGGGTGCGGTCATTGGTCAGGATCGCACGGTAGGTATAATCCGAACCGCTGAACAGATCCCCTTGTTGGTCGTCTCGCTTGATGCGACTGACGATCAGCCGGTAGGAGGTTTCCCCATCAAAGGGCTGCCAGTCGGCCAGCTCGGCCACATCCATCGCCTGCCAGTTCAGGGTGATGGATGTCCAGTCGCTCTGGTCGATCGCCCCGATCTGCCGGAGCATCTTCGCCGAGCGTTTGGCCCGGATATAGAACCGGTTGGTATGGCCTTGCACCAGGTCAACGACCTCTTGCTGATAAGAAGCTGAATCGGCCCGATAGCAAGAGATTCTCACATCATTGGCACTCAGGCGCTCGAACATCCGCGACAGTGTTTTGTCCTGAGCAAAGCTGGCCTGGCTGTTGCCGTTGCGCCCCTCGATATAGACCGGCATATCGTCTATGCTGGCAATGCCTGGCTGGTAGCCTTTGCATTTTTTGTAGGTCCGGGCCGCATCCCATTTTTCAGTTTCAATGACCTGATTGTCATAGTCCAGAATATAGCAGCCCCGGTTGCTAAGTTGCCCGGTGGTCCGCAAGGCTTTAATCATCAACTCGTTTAGCGGCTCATTGATGTTGAAGGTATGTTTTACCCCGCTGGTCGGATGAATGAGCTGCTCGGAGTCGCAGGCCAGCTGCTTGACCCCGCGAAGCAGCGTATCAGGGCTGCACACCGACAGGCCCCGCGTGCGGTAGAGAGGCTCGCGCAGGTGCACGGCCAGGTCTTCGGCACAATCCCCGCCGGTAAACAGCAGGCTCATGAGATTGCCTACAATATCGCTATAGGAAAACCCAACCGTTTGAACCCTTGGCCCGAGGTGGCGGTCAATCAACCCCGCCAGCCCGCTGCGATGAAAACTTTCCAAACAAAAATCTAATCCGCCAAAAGGTGTGATCTTTTCCGATGATTTTGTAATATGCATATCAGCTTATTTATAGTGAATGGACTCACCTAAATAAGTGAAAAATACCGAGCCAAAAAAGCCTGAATACAACAAATTCAGCCACTTTTTTGGCTCTTTTTATTTATTGCCTGCGGATTTTAGGAATGAACCTCTCATTGTAATCGATGGAATCCCCGGACGTAATCTGAATTCTCTGAATCCAAGTGATATAGAAAGTGTAACGGTACTGAAAGATGCCTCAGCCGCAATTTATGGTGCAAGGGCAGCCAACGGTGTAATACTTGTAACCACCAAGCGCGGTAGTACAGATGCTCCGCCTACTTTTACCTATCAGTTCAGCCATGGTTTCCTGTCACCAACCAAATTACCGGAAATGGCCGATGCAGCTACGTATGCAACGATGATACGTGAAATGCAATCTTATCGCGGAGCTGATGAAGGAAGCATGGCCTTTTCTCTGGATGATATTGAGAAATACAGGTCTGGAGAATATCCATGGACACATCCGAATACCGATTGGTTTGATGAAGCTCTAAGGGATTACAGTTCAACCCAGCGGCATAATTTATCTGTAACCGGAGGTACACAACGGGTGAGGTATTTCACATCGTTTGGCTCGCAGTTTGACGATGGAATTTATACCAACAATAACACTTCGTTCAACAGATACAACTTAAGAGGTAATATTGATATCGATGTCAATGATTATCTGAGAATTGGTCTTGATCTGACCGGAATCCAGGAAGACAGAATGCGTGCAGCGAGATCATCCAACTCTGTCTATCAGTCAGCAATCAGGCTCTACCCCACATCACCAGCGCTTTGGCCGAATGGACTGCCTGGACCTGATATCGAACATGGCGATCAGCCAATGGTGAGTGCTTCGGATGCGACAGGTTTTAATGATGATGAGCGCGTTATGTTTAACAGCATATTGTCTGCTACATTACAGGTTCCGGGAGTTGAAGGCCTCGCTTTTTCCGGTTACTTCGCTTATGATAAATTTTCACGAGAAAGAAAATTGTTCCAACAACCCTGGGTGCTTTACGATCTGGATGTAGATGCTTATCTCGCTGCAGGAAATACTGGAAGGGAAGATGGGTCTGCTTTTCTGATTGGAACCCCAAAAGCATTTCCTGAACCGCGATTAGATCACCTCAATGAACAGTCAACCTCACGTACTCTTAACCTTAAGTTGGATTACATCACAACGTTAGGTGACGGACATAACTTAAGTGCATTCGCAGCATATGAACATAATGAGTACGATCTTGAAGGGGTGACAGCATTCCGGCGCCATTTCCTTTCGAACGAGTTGCCTCATATATTTGCAGGGGGTGATGCTGAAAAAGATAATTCGAACTGGGTAGATCTTGATGCCAGCCAGAACTATTTCGGGCGAGTAAGTTATGATTACGAAGAAAAGTACATGTTGCAATTCAGCTTCCGAAGAGATGGTTCCATCAGGTTTGCCGAAGGCAGAAGATGGGGTAATTTTCCATCTATACTTGTTGGCTGGGCGCCTTCTCAGCACAGCTGGTGGGATAACAGTCTTGGCTTTATCGATTATTTCAAGTTAAGAGCTTCCTATGGACAGATGGGGAACGACCGGGTAGATCCGTTCCAGTATCTCACCGCTTATGCGTTCGATACCGGATATACGTTAGGATCAAACCGTGTGTATAGTTCGGGACTCGAACAGAGCGGAGCTCCAAATCCTCTAATAACATGGGAGGTCTCCAATATCTATAATTTTGGCTGGGAAGCGTATTTGATGGACATGAGACTGTTTTTTGAAACAGATTTTTTCTATGAAAGACGTTCGGATATCCTTGTTGAGCGAAATGTGTCCGTGCCAAGGTTTACCGGAATTTCACTGCCGGATGAGAACTTCGGAATTGTTGATAATCGAGGCTTTGAGGCGACTCTGGGCTTCAGGGATAACAGAGGTAACATTTCCTACAGATTTACCGGCAATGTTGGTTTTGCGCGAAATGAAATTGTAGAATATGATGAACCACAAAGATCTGTTGCCTGGCAGGAACGTACCGGAAAACCGATGGGTTCAGTTCTTCGGTATAAATCAGCTGGTATCTTCAGAGACTGGGATCATGTGAATTCCTTACCTCACGTTCCGGGTGCCCGTCCCGGTGATATCATTATCGAGGATATTGACGGTGATGGCGAGATTACCACCGATGACAGGGTTTTGTTCACTCAAACAGCAACCCCTGAACTTACTTTCGGATTTTCTTTCGATTTTGCTTACAAAAACTGGGATCTGCGTGGTCTTATTCAGGGGCACTCCAGAACCATGTGAGATATCTTCACGGATGGCCGTATTGGTACAGCCGGGAACTATTTCCAGTGGGATGCAGATGACCGGTGGACACCTGACAACATTGATGCTACCAAACCAAGGGCTTTTGAACGAGATGAAGAATACTGGAGAAGTTCTCACAGAACCGATTTTCATCTGATTGATAATTCCTATGTACGCTTGAGAAACCTTCAGTTAACCTATACGGTACCTGCAAGCTTAAGCAGCAGAATTGGTGCATCAGATCTGAAATTCTATAGTGCCGGACAGAACCTGTTTCTTCTCTATTCCGGTAATGACCTGATGGACCCTGAGAATTGGGGAATGGGAGCATATCCGATCATGAGGACAATCACATTTGGTGCAACATTGTCATTTTAATTGTCACGCATAAAAAAATTCTTATGAAATCTTATATAAAAAACATCATTTGTATAGTCATATCGCTCTACTTGTTCGTGGCTTGCAGCGATATACTGGATAAGAACCCTGTTGACAGATACTCAGACGCGGTTGTCTGGGATGACATGGGACTCGTTGAAACCTATTTGAACAGAGTCTATAATCAGGTTGATTATCAATTGGGTAAAGGTGAGATGTCGGGCGCCATGACAGATGAATTGATCATGGCCAGGGGCGGTTCTAATGACGTCTGGAATCAGGGACAAATTACTGCTGACCGGCTTGGAGGCGATCGCGGCCATTTGCGGTGGAATCAGCGTTACACACAGATCCAGAGAATTAATCTCGCACTCTCTAACCTGGTTGGCCAGGAAGGTTCAACAGTTGACCGGATCCGCGGAGAACTCTTGTTTTTAAGAGCATGGACCTATCATGAACTGATGCGCTCTTATGGCGGAGCTGTTCTGCTGGAGGAACCAAGTGAATTAGGTGATGATTTTCAAACCCATACCAGATCGACTTTTGAGGAAACTGTCAATTTCATTGTAAACGATGCAGATAATGCGGCGAATCTGCTCGGATACAAAAGCGAGATGGATATGGGCAGGGCAACAAAAGAAGCAGCTATGGCCCTGAAATCACGTGTACTTCTGTTTGCTGCAAGTGATTTAACAGCAGGGTCCAATGTTTCAAGTGACCTGGTAGGATATACAAATCCCGACAGAACCGCTCTCTGGACAGCTGCCAGAAATGCTGCCAGGGATGTCATGGATCTGGGTACAGCACAATTGGCAGATTTTGGTGCACCCAACCAGGAGGCCGTTGCCGAAAATTATCACGCCTTTTTCGAAACAGATGACCTTTCAAATGATGAAATTATTTGGGGCAGAATGTTCAGGGAAGATGTGGGTGCAAGGCACAGAATCAATCGTACAAATGGTCCAAATGGTATCAATAACTGGGGAAGAAACGGACCGAGTCAGCAGATGGTAGATAGCTATCAAATGGCAGACGGTTCAGATTTCTTTGATCATTTCACGATTAATGAAGATAACTTCTATATAAATACATCTTCATCCCATGAAAGTGAAAATATCTATCATTTCCGTGAGCCGCGATTTTATGCATCTGTTTTGCATGACAGTGCCCGGTGGCAGCCGAGGTTTTCGAATCTGGTTGGTGTCGACCCCGAAGGAATTTACGACCGAAGGACCAGAAGAGTGGTTCAGGGGGGTGAAGTTCTGAATGAGAGGTTCGGGCTGGATACTCGAAATGGTCCGGTTGAAGATTGGAATGCGAACGTTCAGGGCTATGTACTGAAAAAGTTCATGCAGCGTCATATAGTTGGCAGGGATATGTTTAATACAACAGCGTGGATCCACTTGCGTTATGCCGAAATTCTGTTGAATTATGCTGAAGCAAATCTGCAATTGGGTAACGAAGAAGAAGCTCGTACGTACATCAACATGATCAGAAACCGTGCGGGAATGCCGGATTTTACCGGGGATATTTGGGATGCTTACCATTACGAACGAAAAGTCGAGCTATTCGCTGAAAATATCCGGTGGTATGATATCAGAAGATGGAGAATGCTTGAGGAGGTTATGCCTCAAACTCCTGGCGGCATTGATATTGTCGAGGTGCATAACCTGGACACTGATCAAAGAACAACAACCTGGAGAAAAACAAGAGCCATGCCTGATAATAACGTGGTTGAGAGAATGTACTGGATACCTATCGACTCCGAAGAGCTCTCAAGGGCCCCACAACTTCAGCAAAATCCTGGATATTAATTGGTTATAAAATTATCCAGTAAGGATTGATAGTTAAAGATACTGCCTGTTTTTATGGGCAGTATCTTTTTGTTTAAAAAAATTTCCTTACAACAAGTTATTAAAATAATATCTAAATGAATTCAATCTACTTTATCGTAATATCTTTACTATTCTCGGCGGGATGCTCAAAAAATTCTGGTAGCGTTGAGTTTAAAACTGATGAGGCAAACAACAAAATTGAAGTGTATGTTGAAGGGAAATTGTTTACCAATTTCTTTTACCCGATGATATGGAAAAACCTGTTCTCTACCCGGCATGGTCGCATGCACGCGGGTACTGCCTTTTTGCCGTCAACAATCTTGGGGGAAGAGATATGTATGAGGATGCCGAAGATGTGAATATTCATTTGAGTGAAGGTGAAAGCATCTTTTTTACACATCTGGTTGTCATTGGTGGAGAGATGTCTGATCCTGAGTTAAACCAGATTTTCGAAAATTTTAATAATTAACTTATACTGTGATAATCATTACTAAATAACTCAGGATAGAACTGTCCCGACAGATTACCAGGAACATAAAGGGTTTCAATATGTTGGGGTAACAATAAATGTAATCATAAATCATGCAAACCGTTAGACAAACCGAAATGAATCGTATCTTAAATTTCTTCTTTTACAAAATTCTATTTCTTTTTTTGATTATAGCCGGGATATCGTGTTCCGCTGCCGAGGAAGGGCCGATACAGGCACTGCTAATTACCGGGGGAGGCTGGCACGATTATGAAACGCAGGAAGCGTTGTTGACCGATGGAATTAGTGAACGGCTGGGAGAGAATATCGAATGGACAATTATCCATGAAGGTGACAGAGAACCGGACCACCACGTTTCAGTTTTGGAAGAAGAAAACTGGGCAGCCGGGTATGATGTTGTCGTTCACAATACCGGGTTTGGAAGAGTGTCAGATCCGGATTATGTAGCCCGGTTTGTTGAGTACCATCAGGGAACACCGGCAGTATTGATTCATGCTGCAATTCACAGCTACCGGTTTGCTGAGCCTGCCGATCCCTGGTTCGAATTTATGGGGTTGCAGTCCATGAGACATGAAAGTCAGCGGGAGTTTGAGGTGGAGAATATTGCACCAGACCACCCGGTGATGAACGGATTCCCGGAAAGATGGATGAGTCCGGTTGATGAAGTTTATATAGTAGAAAGAGTTTGGGGTGAAATTACTCCGCTTGCCCGTGCTTATGGTGAGGAAACAGAAGATTACCACACTGTTACATGGACCCATGAGAAGAATGGCATTCGCGTCTTTGCCACAAGCCTTGGACACAATAACGAAATTTTTGAGCAGGAAGAATTTCTCGACAAGGTTGCGAACGGGATTCTTTGGGCAGTGGGAAGATTGTAGCTGTTTATTCAAATTACTTTAAGTAATTTAAAACAAAATATTTACATTGTTAGTGTGGTGTAATGTAAGTAGTGTTCTATAGGAATTGTTGTGGAAAGTTTTTTTGAGATAAATGGTGTTCTCTGCCCGAAGCGGTCGGGGCAGGCAAGAAGGGATTGTGCGGCCACGGTTTAAATATACTTACATCAATTCCTGTAGTACCGTAAATAGTAACGTTCATTCAGATTTTATTATGAAAATTTTGATAATGCTCATGCTGACATTTACAGTTCTGCATGTAAATGGAACGAAACACACTCTCTTTGCTCAGGAAGGGCAGGTTCAGATTGCCAACCTTTACAATGAAGAGGACAGAGATACTTTTGAACTAATCCGGCAGCAATTCAGGGAGAAAAATCCGGGATATGATATGGGTTACCTTTCTGATGTGCGCGAAGTCGGGGCGAAGGATATTACTCAGGTAGCTTTTGTTCAGCAAATTGGCGGAGTTACCAATCAGGATGTTCTTGCAAAAGCCACCATCACGGGAAATCCGGGCAGTGTAAGGGAGTCTGAGGCAATTGTTGGTGATATTCTGATTCTGCATAAAGGGGAGAGCCTTCGGTTTGATACCGAAATGGGTTTATTGGTATTTGATGTGCCTATTGAACCTGAACGGGAGTTGCCTTCATTTATCCGGCCCGACTGGGATCCTAATATTACCGATGTTCCGGGTGGCTGCGCTACAGATATAGATGCCTACCGTCGAATTCTGCTGACATGGTCTGAAGATGTCGGGGAATATATCTACCATGCACTCAACGCTCACAGAGTAAGAATTTACGATTCATTCAGTCATTACCATCCTGTAGATGGCGGTTTCGATGAATTTTATCTGGTGCAGATGGTGCACCCCGGGGCTAAAATTATTACAAGTGAGAAAGTTGATATAATTAAAAACCCAGGAAAAGTGAAAAAATCACAGGTTGATGGACTCATTAATGAGCATGAACTTGAAGTAGGTGATCTGGTGTACCTGCCCAGGGGAGTGATGCACCGTGGTTATGGCGGTGTCGTAACTCAGGTAATTACCATCCCGGGCTTTATTCCGGGGAGTGAAATCGGAGTGGACCATCACATCAGGGCAATCAATGAGAGACTTGGGCTGTCCAAGGAGGATGCACTGCCCTTCAATGAAGAGCATTCCCACGAGGCGGTTATACGGTAAGCCAATAAAAAATTGAATCTGTTTGTTTTCATTGGAAACCTTCGGTGAGGTTCTGAAATCAGCGACCTGCAAGAGTGCCCTTGCGCTTTTCAAGGGTTCCTGGCAGAGTCGCGGGGCAATGTCCTGAAATGCCTTAAAGTCAATTATTTTAATAACATTCAACAAGTTGTGAGTTCCGCTTACTTTGAGTCAGGCTCTCTTCAGAAAATTCAGTACTTACATTGTTTTCAACCGCCACTATGATATCCGATTTTTGAGATGTAACGACGTAACGATATTCGATCTGATGGCCATTAAAAATCGCTAAGTCGAATATCAAATATCTCATAAATCGTTCAATCATAACGATATCTTGGCACCACAAGAAAATCCCATTTAAGGATCTAACAAAACCTTTGTGGGTAAATTGATAAGGTTGTTTATTCAGTGACCTGGCAGAGTGCCCGGTGCTTTTCCGGGCTCCTGTCCCGTGTGGGATCGCTATGCGGCAAGAGTCGCGGGGCACTACCCTGAAATGCCTCAAAGCCAACCATGCCCCAACCCACAACTCTGCCAGGATTTCACTCCGCTCAAACTCTGGCAGGTTGTTCAATAAAGCGTCCTGCCAGGTTGTTACGTTCATCCGGAAATTACATTTTCAACAAAATTCAACAGTAAAAATCCACATCAAAGGTTTCCTGTAAGAACCAAAAAAGTAAATCAAGATGTTTGCACTGGAACCCTTATATATAAGTTGTTTTTTTTCTGATGCTTTTTGGATCTTCTCGAACAATTTGTGCACATAAAAATTGTAAAATCACCTGGTTGATAATTGTAAAACAAACAAGAGTAGTTGCATGTCACACTTTTGTCAGGCCACTTTTCAGAGTAAATAAATAGATATTTGGCATTCCTGTATATAGCAGTGAACTATACTGTTTTTTGAGCATTTTTTGATTCCTTAAAAAGATATTAAGTTTGTTTTTAAGGTTAAAAAATAAAAAAATAAAACGTTTATAAACGTATAGCGCACTTGAGATTGTATTCAACAGACCGGGTTTTTTCTGCGTTAAATAACCGGTTACGTAAAGTAGTCCAAAAAATGACTTAATTGTATTCTGAATATAACCTTTCTCATTATTGGAGAGATCTAATTATAAGTTTCACTCATCTTCTTTTTTATCTAAAATTAAATAAATCAAGCCTCGAAATTTTTTTTACAAAAACTCTTGCGTTAGGCGTAACTATTTTTTAAATAGGAAGCGCTTCCTTGTATCTCATTGTGTATTCTAATTTACCGAGTTAAGAATATGGCATATTTCATGAGAATTTAATCCCTCTCATGCTGCCAGATGAGAAAATACCGGAAGCTCACTTAACCGGTTAAATCACCGGAGCATTTATTCCAGCTATTAACCGGTTGATATCCAGCTAAAACAGAACCAAAACCATAACCAAATAACTATAAAATGATGGGAACACTGACACAAAAGACAGTTCATGTTTTCATTTTCAGTTTAGCTGTTTTTTTGTCGTTACAAAGCGTTCAGCTATATGCTTTTTCAGACGAAAAAAACAACGATACTGAAAATATTCAATTGGTAACTGCAGAAGATCCTGAATCAGCAGATTTGTTTCAGGAATCGATTACAGGGACCATAACAGATGCAACTACCGGAGAAATTATACCGGGAGCTAATATCTATGTTGTTGAAATCGAATCGGGCGCGGCCACAGATCTTGAAGGCCGTTTTTCTATTCAGGTAAATAATCCGGGAACTTATACACTTGTAGTCACATTTGTGGGTTACGAGCGCTATGAGAGACTGGTGGAAATTGAAGTAGGTGAAACCGCAAATATCGATATCCAGCTCGAACAAATGAGAATTCTGGGAGATGATATTGTTGTGGTAGGCTACGGTGTTCAGCGAAGAAGCGACATGACCGGATCGGTATCCTCTGTTTCTGCAGATGCGATCAACGAAAGTTCGATAACATCTCTGGAATCGGGATTACAGGGAAGAAGTGCCGGATTGTACGTAAATCAAAGCGGCAACAAACCAAGTTCAGGCGCACAAATCCGAATTCGCGGAAATCGATCTATCACAGCGGGTAATGATCCGCTTTTTGTAGTAGATGGCGTGCCTGTATCAGGAGGTATTCAGGATATAAACCCCAGGGATATTGAATCCGTTGAAGTACTGAAAGATGCTTCTGCAACCGCTATATATGGTGCAAGAGGTTCGAACGGAGTGATTATTGTTACCACCCAAAGAGGATACGAAGGTGATATTTCCCTGACGTATGACGGCTCTGTCGGCTTTTCACAGGCAACACGTAAGGTGAATATGATGAACGGCGAAGAATGGGCCGAACTGAGACGGGAAGCGTTTCGTGCTGCGGGTGACCCGAGACCCGATGCGGACCTTTTCCACCCCACCGAACTGGAGCAAATTCAGAATGGCACATGGACAGATTACCAGGATATGCTTCTGGAAACCGGAGTCAGACACCAGCATCAGCTTGGAATTGCCGGCGGATCGGAGAGAGCCAGGTATTATGTTTCTTTCGGAGGCCTCAACCACAGCGGAATCCTTGCCCCGGAGCAGTTTCAGCGATATAATACCCGGCTGAATATCGATCTTGATATTACCGACCGAATACGTATCGGAACCTCTACACTGGGTGTTTACAGCATTCAGGATGGCGGAAACCGAAACTTTTACGGTGAGGCAATCCAAAATACTCCGCTCACACAGCCATTTGACGAAAACGGTGAGTTAAGACTGGAGCCCAAACCAGACGCTCAGCGTACAAATCCGCTTCTTGAAGTACTGCCCGAAACCTACGTTGATGAAGTAAAAACTCAGCGGATTCTGAGTAATATTTTTGCGGAATATAACCCAAGTGAAAATCTGAATTTCAGAGTGAACTTTTCACCAGACATACGATCTGTGAATGACAATCGGTTCCAGGCGGTTCGGTCCAGAGCACGACAGGGCGGGCCTGCTGCTGCGCAGCTCGAAAGCGAAACGATCTTCGAGTACACGTGGGAAAATATTGTGAATGTTCAGCAAGCGATTTCTGAAAACCAGACCATTAGCGCGACGGGTCTTTTCAGTATTCAGCAATACCAGTATGAAGATTCAGGAGTAGAGGTAAGGGGTATTCCGCTTACTGATATGAGGCATCATAACCTTGGTGCAGCCGAAGAGATTCTGAGTGCCAGTTCCGATTTTGAAAAATGGAGCCTGGTTTCATATATGGGGCGAGTGAACTACAATTACGACCAGCGTTACCTTTTAACCCTTACTGGTCGTGTTGATGGTTCCTCCCGGTTCGGTGCTGAGAACCAATACGGTTTTTTCCCTTCTGTAGCACTGGCCTGGAATATTGCGAATGAGTCGTTCTTCACACCGTCTTACACGCTGAATGACGTCAGGCTGAGATTAAGCTGGGGAAAGGCCGGACAAACAGGCATTGACCCCTACAGAACACAAGGACTGGCTTCCAGAACTGCCTATAATTTCGGCACTACACCGGCCTTTGGTTTTAAGCCAAGCCAGATCCGGAATGATGATCTTCGCTGGGAAACCACCACATCTTTGAACCTGGGTATGCAGCTCGAGATGTTCGACTCCCGTGTGGTAGCCGAGTTCGATGTTTACCGTCAAAATACCGAAGATCTTCTTCTGGAGCGTGCCATTCCCACAACCAGCGGCTTCAGCAGTGTTCTCGAAAATGTGGGTGCGACCCGTAATACAGGTTTTGAAGCCTCTTTTAACACGATCAACATTTCTTCAGAAAGTATTGGCGGGTTCCAGTGGACCAGTAACCTGAACTTTGCTTATAACAATGAAGAGATTGTTGAACTCTTCGGCGGTGCAGAGGATGATGTAGGTAATCAGTGGTTTATTGGCCAACCGATAGATGTTTATTTCGACCATGAAAAAATTGGAATCTGGCAGCTCGACGAAGCCGAACAAGCGGCCGTTTACGGACAGCGTCCTGGTGAAATTAAGGTACGCGATTTAACTGAAAGCGGAAGCATCGGCGGAGACGACCGGGTTATACTGGGGCAGGCTCAGCCGAAGTGGCAGGGCGGTTTTGGAAATCAATTCAGCTACCGCAACTTCGATCTGAACGTGTTTATGGTTGCCAGGTTGGGAAGCATGATTAACAGTGGTATCCACACTGGTGGTACAAGTGCGATGACCGGCCGATACAACAATCTCAGAGTAGATTACTGGACACCGGATAATCCTACAAATGCAGCACCTCAGCCGCGTGCCGATTTGGAGAATCCCATCTGGAGCGGTACCCGCCAGTATTTTAATGGTGATTTTCTGAGAATTCAGAATGTAGGTCTTTCTTATTCATTGCCTGCGCAGATAGCCCAGGGAGTTGTCGGAGCTCATTCGGTACGCTTCTCTGTGAGAGCTGAAAATCCGTATATCTTTGCTCCTTATGTAAGGAATCATGGCGGTGTAGACCCCGAAACCAGTACAAGCAATAACACCCCCTCGTACTGGACTCTCTCGTTCGGAATTAACCTGACACTCTAACCCTATAGAAAAGATTATAAACATGTATAACTTTAAAACATTTGTGCTCATAATCTTTGCAGCACTGGTTACAGTGTCTTGCACTGATTTATTGAATGAAGATATCAGATCCCAGGTTGGGGATGAGCGGTTTAACTCTCCTTCCGGATTTAATGAAATCGTAAATGCCTCTTATACAAACCTCCGTCACTACTATGGGACCGAAAGGGGACATGGAATGACGGAAGGTTATGGCGTGGATATTTTTCACGAAGGAGCAGACGGCAGCCATAAGCAGTGGAACTTTTATGGTGTTCAGTTAAATGCTTCCACCGGATGGGTAACGGAGCTCTGGGATTTTATGTATGAAGGCATTAATATGACCAATACGGTCATTAATAGAGGCCAGTCGGTAGAAGGGCTGGACCCCGATGTTGTTCGGGTAAGATCTGCAGAAGCCCATTTCCTTCGTGCACATTACTACTTTATCCTGGTTCAGCAATATGGTGCGGTGCATATCACTACCGAAGAAACACAGGGCGTTGAAATTGAGGCATCAAGGGCTCCCGTTTCAGAAGTGTTTAACCAGATAGTAAGTGATCTTGAACACGCAATTGACAATCTGCCGATTGAGGCAAGTGATTATGGCAGGGCCACACGTCCCGCTGCCGAGCATTTACTTGCACGTGTTCTGCTTACCAGGGCATCAGAGTTTTACCGCGATGATGCCGGAGAACCGGGTGATTATGATCGTGCAGCAGAACTTGCGCTTCGGGTCATTAATGATTACAACTTCTCCCTTCTTGATGATGTCAGCCAGGTTTGGGCAATTGGTAATGAAGAGCACGAGGAAGTGATTTGGTCACTTCAGTACTCGGATAACCCGCTGCTCAATGAAGGTGGCAACAACTCTCACCTCTACTATCTCACCACCTACGATGAGATGCCGGCGATGAACCGCACCGTTGAGTATGGCCGCCCCTGGAAACGGTTCCGTCCTACTGAATTTCTCTATGATGATCTTTTAGGACCGGAAACCCGGGAGCATGATTCCAGGTATGATGCATTCTTCAGAGATGTTTTCTATGCATCGGTTCCGGGAACATACACAATCAACGGAGTTGACGGAGTGGAGGTCGCACTGGGAGATACCGCTATTTACTTTCCGGGAGTGAATTGGTCTCTGGAAGAGATTCAGACGAAACCTTATACCGTAGTGATCCCCAACTGCTCTGAGGAAGACAGGGCCCAGGGTTGTGCCGAATACAACCCCAGGGATTTTCCAACACTTGCCAAGCATGAGGACCCTAACCGCCCTGAAATGAATACAACTCAGGGTATAAGGAATTTTCTCGCTTTTCGTCTGGCTGAAACGCACCTGATTGCTGCAGAAGCCTTACTGCTGGGCAGCGGATCTCTTGATGCTGCAACTGAACACCTGAACGTTATCCGGCGGCGGGCAGCATGGCCGGGACAAGAGGGTGAAATGGAACTCGATCCATCGGAAGTGGATCTCATTGCAATTATTGACGAACGTGCCCGCGAACTATTGGGTGAGCAATTCCGATGGTACGATCTGAAGCGTACAGGAATGTTGATTGACAGGGCTTATCAGTATAACCCCGAAGTAGCAAATGTGGGCCTGCTGGAAGAAAAGCATCTGTTACGGCCAATTCCTCAAACACAAATTGACCGAACGGCAGGGGGATCAAGTGCATTCCCGCAGAATCCGGGCTATTAACAAAAAATCACTTTAATCATACCAAAAGAAGACCGGCAAGCTGGATATCACACTTGCCGGTCTTTTTATTTTTTAATCAAATTTTATATAGTACACCGTATGTACTGTTTACACATTTTATCCATCTTAACTGTTTTTTATTCTTTATTTGCATTTTCAGGACCCTTAGCAAACTATTTGGATAAAGAAATTTCAACGATTGCAGAAATTACAGTAGAAACTGGTGAATTGGAATATTATAACGCACCGGTAACCACAAATCTGCAAGGTATTCAACTTAAGTTGCATGAAGGAGTACTGCAGCTCTATGAAACTACAGGAGGACAGGAAACACCGGTAGTTTCACAGCTGAAACCGGGAAACCCCGACCAATTGGCCTGGATATTGGATGGGCAAACAAAACCGGGTACCATCAGAAATTATGTTCTTAAAGTTGTCCATCCCGATTATACAGAAGCACCGGCAAAACCGGGGATATCTGTAGAGGACGATGGTAACAGTCTGCTCTTCGCAATTGATGATAAACCTGTTTTAAACTACAGATACACCGAAATTGACGTACCTGAAGGTGTAGATGAAATTTTTCAACGAAGCGGGTACATTCATCCGATATGGTCTCCGGGTGGTGAGGTTCTGAGCAGAATTCAACCACCGGATCACTACCATCATTACGGAATATGGAATCCATGGACCCGGACAGAATTTGAAGGGAGGCAGGTAGATTTTTGGAATATTGGGGATGGACAAGGTACTGTTCGTGCTAAGCAGATCGCAGAACGTCACCAGGGCAGCGTATATGGTGGATTTAAATCCATACACGATCATATCGATTTCACAGGTGACACAGGCGGAAAAGTAGCAATAACCGAGCAGTGGGATGTAGATATCTGGAATATTGATCCGGATCAAAACGTCTGGATGATCGATTTTACATCGACCTTAAACCCTGCCACTGAGGATGGAATTACGATAAAGGAGTACAGGTACCAGGGATTCAGCCTGCGTGCCACCGAAAAATGGAATGATGATAACACGAATTTACTCACATCAGAGGGGTACAATAAAAGTGATGCCAATGCTACCAGGGCCCGCTGGATTGATGTAAATGGTATTTCGGATGTGGCTCAGGGAAGATCCGGAATTTTGTTTATGACGAACCCTGCCAATTTTAATTACCCCGAACAGCTCCGAATCTGGCCGGTGGGTGCCAACCAGGGCGTTGAAAATGTATATATTAATTTCAACCCGGCACAGGACAGGGATTGGGAGATGGATTATGGCAAAAGTTATACACTCAAGTATCGAATGTTTGTTTATGATGGAAGTATCAGTGAAGAGGAAGCGAATCTCTACTGGAGTAATTTTGCACAGCCCCCAAGCATTCAAGTCACCCCGGTAAACTGAGAATGTAAATGGCAGCTATCTGAATTGAATGCATTATATTTATATACAGACAATTGATAATTTTAAAATGGCTTACCCCAAGTCGAAATATATTACCGGCTTAACAGGGCTGCTGATCATCTTTTTGATGCTGGTTCCATCCGCTGAAAAAGCAGAGGCTCAATCAACCATAACAGCAGAGAAAATTGGTTCCAAAATAGATGTATATATAGATGGGCGTTTTTTTACCAGTTATAAATTTTCAGAATATGAAAAATATCCGTTTTTCTACCCGGTAAACGGGCCGTCCGGCGCCAGTGTAACCTCAAAGCGAAATAGTAATTTTCCACATCACAGCTCTCTGTTTTTTGGTGCCGATTTTGTGAATGGCGGGAATTACTGGCAGGAGGGCCTCGAAAGAGGCCAAATTTTATCTGTAAATGCTCAAATAGAGGAAAAAAACGGTTCCCGTGTGGTTATTACGGATGAATGTGTGTGGGTTCGGCCTGATGCAGAGTCTCCAATCAAAGATACCCGCAGAATTACAATCACTTCTCCGGATGAAGAGATCTATATCATCGATTTTACCATCAGTCTGCTCCCTCTTCAGGATGTAACGATCAAACGAAATAACCACTCATTGTTCAGTGCTCGAATGGATCCCGATCTTGCAGTGATCAATGGCGGAGAAATGGTGAATGCAGAAGGTGATAGAGGCGAGGAAGGAACTTTTGGAGTCATGTCACCCTGGATTTCATACTTTGGGGAACGAGGGGGCAGATATGAGGGGATTACGATTATGCAACATCCCGAAAATGATTGGCCGGAAGCCCCCTGGTTTACACGCGATTACGGATTTTTCTCGCCAACTCCGATCTATTGGCCGGAAGATGAAAGTGACGGGACATTTATGAATAAAGGTGAATCCATTCACTTGTCTTACCGGGTGATTATACATGCGGGAAGACCTGAAGAAGCCGGAATTTCCGACTTTTATACCCGGTTTGTCGGTGAATAAAAAACACATAACTATAATATAAAAATAGAATAATATGGGCGAGGAAGATAAAAATAATGGAATAAGCAGGCGAAACTATCTGAAGACCTCCCTGTTTGGAACAGCGGGATTATTTTTGGCACCATCAATCGTTCCTTCAACAGTATTTGGTAAAAATGCACCCAGTAATAAAATTAACGTTGCTCAAATTGGCTGCGGGAGGATTGCCCGTGGTCATAATCTGCCGCGAACGATGGAAAACGAAGATGTGCGTATTGTTGCCGTATGTGATGTAGATCGCAAGCGGATGAAAGAAGGGAAACAGCTGGTTGAAGATTGGTATAGAGAAAACAAGGGGAGTGAAAATTATGTGGATGTAAAAATGTATCAGAATTACAGAGAATTGCTTGCCCAATCTGATATTGATGCGGTCATTATCAGTACCCCGGATCACGCTCATTTGCTTCCCTGTGTGGAAGCGGCACTTGCAGGGAAAGATATTTATATGGAGAAACCGTTTTCACTTACAATTGAAGAGGGCAGATTTATGAGTGATCTCCTGCATCGCACCGGAACTGTGTTCCAATTGGGCAGCCAGCAGCGGGGCGACAGGCCCTGGCCTCACTTTCGTCGTGCATGTAAATTGGTTCGAAATGGAAGAATCGGGCAGCTTCATACCGTAAAAGTGGGACTTCCGGGAGATCCGCCCGGGGGAGATCCCACACCGATGCCTGTTCCCGAACATTTAGATTATGATGGATGGTTAGGCACCACTTCTTACCAGCCATATACTGAGCAAAGGGTACACCCTCTGGATGGATATAGCAGGCCGGGCTGGCTGCGCATCGAACAATTTTGTGCTGGAATGATAACCGGCTGGGGAACTCACCATGTGGATACCGCACAATGGGGAATGGGAACCGAATATACCGGCCCGATTGAAATCGAAGGGCAAGCAGAGTTCCCAACTGATGATCCTGACTATGATGGATTGTGGAATGTGCACGGAGATTTTCTTGTAGAAGCAAAATATGCGAATGAGGTCAAAATGCTGATATCGGGTGAATTTCCCAATGGTATCCGGTTTGAAGGGGATGAAGGCTGGATCTTTGTAACTCGCAGCGGGGGTAGTGATCCGGATTCCGGTGATGAAGAGGGCCCCCTGCAAGCCAGTAATCGTACCATCTTAAATTCAGAAATTGGTCCTGATGAAATTCACCTTTACAGAGCAGAAGAACAGCACGCGAACTGGGTTCGGTGTATCAAAAGCCGGGACAAAACTGCCGCTCCACCCGAAATTGCACATCGGTCAAACACCGCCTGCCTGGTATCTCATATAGCAATGAAATTACCACGTAAACTCTATTGGGATCCTGTTAATGAACGTTTCAAAAACGATGATGAAGCAAATTCAATGCTTTCGAGACCTCAAAGATACCCTTATAAAATTTCGCAGATTCCGGGACTCAACAGGTAGCGAAAGTCGCAATCTTCAGGCCGCAATGCGGTAAAGAGCTGCATCAATGCCTTTAGATTGAGATCGCAAATTTCTTTTGCGATAATTTTAACTTTACAGATAATCTAATTAGTTAACCCGGATATTTCACGAAGAGATATCCGGTATAAATCAAAGAATTGTAATTCGTGCGCAGCAAATTTTTTTGGATAATAATCTTTTCTCTTTTGGCAGCCTGTTCTGAGACAACCGAACTGGAATGGTTTGAAGAAAAAGAGGGCGTACGCTGGGCTGAACTTTCTACAGGATTCTGGGGATCAGACGGATTCAGACAGTTGTCTCCGTCCCGATCCGGCATACGTTTCAAAAATATTCTTACAGAAGAAGAGATTTCCGAGAACCGGCATTATCTGAACGGCTCTGGAGTGGCCGCCGGTGACATCAACGGAAACGGTTATACAGATTTATACTTTACTCATCTGAACGGCCCGAACCGCCTCTATAAAAACCTGGGCGGGATGAAATTTGAAGATATCACAGAAGAAGCCGGTGTAGCGCACGATGGGTACTACTCAACAGGTGCCGTTTTTGCTGATGTGAATGGCAATGGTTTCCTGGATCTTCTCGTAACGGCTATGCACGGAGAAAGTGTACTCTATCTGAACGATGGTAACGGCCGGTTCGAAAAAGCAGAAAATAGCGGGCTTGGCCCGGCACGGGGTGGCATGACCATGGCCCTGGCCGATGTCACCGGAAACGGCTATCCCGATCTCTACATCACCAATTATAAGGAACGATCCGTTAAAGATATTTATACCACTCGTGAGCTGGATTGGAGCAATATTTTGAACGAACCGCTGCGCTCACCAGAAGATGATTATACGCTGGTTCCGCCATTCGACCGCCATTACGAACTGGTGCGTCAGGATGGAGCACTTGCTGGTGTTTCGGAGCTGGGCGAGCTGGACGAACTCTACCTGAACAAAGGAGGAGTTTTTGAAAAAGTAACGGATACCGAACAGGTATTTCTGGACGAAGAGGGAAATCCACTGGGACTTCAGCGTGATTGGGGTCTTACGGCCAAATTTCAGGATATCAATGACAATGGTTTGCAGGATCTCTATGTTTGCAACGATTTCCATACACCCGACCGAATCTGGTTAAACCAGGGAGACGGCACGTTTAAAGCCGCACCCTGGCAGATGTTCCGAAACCTCAGTTACTCCTGTATGGCGGTTGACTTTTCCGATATCAACCGGAATGGAAGGCTTGATATTTTCGCGACCGAAATGCTCGATCCTGACCATGAACGCAGACAGCGTCAGGCTTCTTCCGATCAGCACCTTCCCGTGGTACCCGGAGATATCCAGCAGCGGCCGATGTATAACAGAAATTCGCTCTATTTGCAGCGTGAAGATCACACCTTTGCCGAAATCACCTACTTTTCCGGTACAGAAGCAACTGGTTGGTCGTGGGCAACCCGCTTCATGGATGTGAACCTGAATGGATATGAAGACCTGATCGTAAATACAGGTTACACCTACGATATTCTCGATATTGACGGGCAGTTTGAGATGATTCGCAGCCGTCGGAACATGGATGAATACTTCATGGAGTTTACCGAACTGGTTGATCCGCTCGAACAGCAGAACAAAATTTTGAGAAATAACGGTGACCTCACATTTTCAGATGTAAGCTCCGATTGGGGATTCCGCGACCTGGATGTGTCGCACGGAATGGCCTTTGCCGATCTCAACAATAACGGTGTTCTGGATGTGATCGTGAACCGGATGAACCGTGAAGCCGCCATTTTCGAAAACAGGACTAAGGCACCAAGAATTGCTGTGCGCCTGATTGGTGAATCCCCGAATACCCAGGCAATTGGGGCCAAAGTGGAATTGATTGGCGGAGCCGTTCATCATCAGCAGAAAGAGGTGGCATCGGGCGGGGATTATCTTTCCGGTTCTGATACACACCTGATGTTTGCCGCTGATCCGGAGAACGATCAGCACGAAATTCACATCCGCTGGCCGGATGGCAGAAAGAGCGTCATTTCATCCGTTCAAGCCAACCGGATGTATGAAATTGATCAAAGCAGGGTTTCTTCTGTGGATGCAGCCAGAGATAATGCAATGGCAGCCCAAACACCGTCTCTGTTTGAGGAGATCTGCACCGAATGTGAATTTATGCATCACGAAGAGCCGTTTCAGGATTTTGATATACAGCCGTTGCTCCCTTACAAACTGAGTCAGATGGGTCCGGGTGTAGCCTGGATGGATGTGAACGGTGATGGAAGGGATGAGCTTCTGATGGGATCGGGAAGAGGAGGGTCGCTTACAGCACTTGCCTCGAACGAGGATGAAACATTCGATCCGATTACTTTGAGTGGAATAACGGTGACTGCACAGGGAGATCAGACTGCTTTAATCGGCTGGAAAGAAAATGGAATGATGCGTTTACTGACCGGTTCAGCAAATTATGAACAGGGCCGTTTAAATGTGGCTTCTGTCAATATTTTTACCATGTTGGAAGATGGTACAGTTCAGGCCGACAGTATTCCCGGGGTCCACTCCACTACAGGCCCTTTGGCAGCAGCAGATGTCACCGGAAACGGATATCTCGATTTTTTTATAGGCGCCAGCTTCAGGCCGGGAGGGTTTCCGGTAAGCGCTGACTCGAGAATGGTGAGGAATCAGGATGGAACCTTTCAGTTCGACCGGGAGAATTCGGAAACATTCAGCAACCTTGGTTTGGTTACCGGCGCTGTTTTCTCGGATTTTACCGGAAATGGGGCGCAGGATCTGCTCGTTAGCTCCGAATGGGGAACACTCCGGCTATTTGAAAACCGGAACGGCCGCTTTACGGAAATCACAGCTCAGATGGGTCTCGATGCATTTTCAGGATGGTGGAAAGGGGTAGCGGTTGGAGATTTTACCAATAACGGCCTGCCCGATATTGTGGCGGCAAACATTGGTCAGAACAGTGGCTGGCAGCTTAAAAATGGGAAGCCGATTCGCATCTACTTTAGTGATTTGGATGGTTTTGGTACCATAGATATTATCGAAGCGTATACCGGAAGCAGCGGAGAGTATGTGCCGCGAAGGAAATTGTACGAATTTCAGGAACAACAGATCAGCCTGAATCACATGGGCAGCCATCGCGAATTTGCATCAGCCACGCTTCGCGAAATTCTGGGTCATCGGTATGATGAGGTAGATTATAAAGAGATCAATACGCTGGAACATATGGTTTTTCTGAACCGGGGCGATCACTTCGAGGCGCGTCCGCTGCCGAAAGAGGCACAGTTCTCGGCAGGATTTCATGTAGGTGTTGCAGACCTGAACAACAACGGAAATGAAGATATTTTCCTCAGCCAGAATTTCTTTGCTGTTCCGGAAAATCAGATCCGGATGGATGCCGGCAGAGGCCTGGTACTTCTTGGCGATGGCAGTGGAAATTTCACATCGATGAACGGATCGGAGAGCGGGATCAAGATTTATGGTGAGCAGAGAGGTGCTGCCTTTGGAGATTTCAATAAAAATGGGCGAACAGACTTGGCAGTATCGCAGAATGGAAACCGGCTGATGATCTATCAAAATCAGGCCGAAAAACGGGGATACCGGTTTACATTACAGGGTCCGGCTTCGAATGAGAGTGCGGTGGGATCTGCCATCCGGGTTGTATATAATGACGGATCAAAAGGCCCGCGAAGAGATATTCAGGCGGGATCGGGCTATTGGTCTCAGAACAGTTTTACACAGGTTCTTGGGTATGGAGAAACACGGCCGGTAGCTGTGGATGTTTACTGGTTTGATGGGACATCACAGACGATTGACCTGGCTGATGAACAGAAAGATTACATTATTACCCACCCAAATTATGAGTAAAACAGCAATTGTTACCGGCGGAGCGAGAGGAATAGGACAGGCTATTGCCGCTGCCCTTGCCAGTCAGGGATTTAATATTGTAGTAGCCGATATCGTCGCGGAAGCGGATAAAACTCTGGAGCTTTGCAAAAAAGAGGGGGTGAAGACACGTTTTGTCCGATGCGATGTGAGCTGCAAGGAAGACCGCTCAGCACTTGTGGAGAATACGATAAAAGAATTTGAACGGATAGATTTTCTGGTGAACAACGCCGGGGTGTCGGTAAATGAGAGAAAAGATCTTTTGGAAACCGACGAGGAAAGCTATGACCGAGTGATGAACGTTAACCTGAAAGGACCGTTTTTTCTGACACAGTTTGTGGCAAAAGAGATGTTGGAGCAAGTCAGAGAGCATCCGGAGCGGACTCCGATGATCGTGAATATTGCATCTCTGACATCCTATGCATCAGCTATTTCGATGGGGGAGTATTGTCTCTCTAAAACCGGTGTGAGTATGATGACTAAGCTCTTTGCCGACAGGCTCGCAGCAGATGGGATCTTTGTGTATGAAATCCGCCCCGGAATCGTAAGAACAGAAATGACTTTAAAAGTTCGTGAAAAATATGATCAGTTTATCGGTGAAGGCGGCTTGCCAATTCCGCGCTGGGGCTTCCCGGAGGATATTGCCAGGGCAGTGGCCGGGCTGGCTGCGGGCCACTTTTTATACTCCACCGGCCAGGTGATCAACGTAGATGGCGGGTTTCACTTGAGGAGATTGTGAGGGTTTTTCTCGCAGATTATCGCAGAGTTATGCGCAGAGTTTCGCAGATTAGTCTATGGTCTGATTAAAAATACATCAGCGTACATCTGCGAGAGAAAAAAATCCAGTTAAAAGCTACAAATTATTAACGACCCGCTTCATCGAACCTTTCAACGTTGCAGAATTGAAATTGATTAACAGCCCAAGTTTTTTTCCGGATAATTTTAAATAGGTGAGTAGTTGCTTGTAATGTACGTCCATTAACATTTCAACAGATTTTATCTCAACTATTACTTTATCATTTACCAAAAGGTCCATCCTGAAACCTTGTTCCATTTTAACTGCTTCATACACCGCTGGCACACCCAATTGAGTTTTTACATCATAGTTCATTTTTTGGAGTTCATAAGCCAGGGCAGCTTCATAAACAGATTCAAGGAGTCCTGGCCCCAATGCAGAATGAACGTTGAAAGCTGCTCCACGGATGTCATAGGAGATTTCATTTTCATGCATGATCTTTAATTTTTAAAGGGTTTTTTATTGTATGAACCCTAAATCGTGAAAACCTTACAAAAAAAATTAAGTTAAATAGGGTTCTCGCAGATTTTCGCAGAGTTATTCGCAGATGTTCGCAGAAGTGATGTGAGGTCATATCAAAAAATCAGCGTTAATCTGCGTATTCATCAGCGTACATCTGCGAGAAAAAAGAAGCCCGTTATTCCGAATTTCGTTTTGAATGGAGCGTACTCAAAACATCAAACCAAACCTGAGAAGCAGTAGTTGGGCTGGAATCTCCACTCTCGGAAATGGCAGCCTTCGCCATGGAAAACGCATCAGGATGGACCAATAGCAGTTTATCCAAGAGTGTGATGGTTTCAGCTTCAAGCGCTTCGGTTGCAGTGAGCCGGTGAATCAAACCAAGCCTGTAGGCATTCTTTGCAGAAACATGCTCAGCCAGGAAAATAATCTCTTTGGCAGCCGCTTCTCCCAGTAATTTTTTCAGCCTGTGGATGCCTCCCCACCCCGGTAACCAGCCATGGCGCAGCTCTGGGCTTCCGAAAACAGCCTTTTCTGAAGCAACTCTGAAATCACACGAGAGCGCGAGCTCCATCCCGCCACCCAGTGCAAAACCCTGTATGACAGCAACCGTTGGTTTGGGAAAATTTTCGATAAAATTGAATACCTCATGCCCTTTTTTAATCCATTCCATTGTACCCGGCTGGTCGAGAGCCGTGAACTGCTTGAGATTTGCTCCAGTGGAAAATGATCGTTCGCCCGCACCCCTGAAAACCACTGCCTTCACATCAGCATCGGTTTGATGCCTGAGCAGAAGCTTTTGAATAGCTTCCAATTCAGCCATACCGAAACAGTTGTGCTTTTCCGGGTTATTGAGGGTGACGTGAAGAACCTGGTTTTTTATTTCGCTAAGAATGGAAGGGTTTGAGGGCATAGGAGTTTACATTGTTTAGTTTGGGTGTAAGGCACAAGCGAGACGCTTGCGCCAGTACGACCCATTATAGTATGCATTCAGAAAGCTATTTCTTTCAGGTTTAATTTGGCACCGTTAAAAAGGCGTGCATCCATTTGTTTGAGGTTTCGTGAGATTTCGGGATCAAAATCCATCATTGCCAGAATGTCGTTTTCAAGGTCAGCTCCGGGAGCAATTTCGGTGAGAAGAAGGCCGCCATTTGTCAGCTGGAATACGCAGCGTTCAGTCAGGTACAAAACCTCTTTACCGGACTCGGCGGCGTATCTGCCGTTAAAAGTGACCTGATCCACATCATTCACAAACTTTTTATATTTCCCGTGATTGATGATGTTGATTCCATCACCCGAAAAATCAAACTCACCCTTCACCGCAAAACTTCCGCAGAACACAACTTTTTTACTGTGCTGGGAAATATCGATAAAGCCACCGCAGCCGGTCATGCGGTTTCCAAATCGGCTCGAATTCACGTTTCCTAAACGGTCCACCTGGGCAAAACCGAGGTAAGCGATGTCCAGCCCGCCGCCATGAAAAAAGTCGAACTGGTAACCGTCATCGAGGATAGCTGTTGGGTTGTGCATCGCGCCAAAATTCAGCCCTGTGGTAGGAATGCCACCGAGAGGACCCTGTTCAATGAAAAAAGTGATCTCATCGAGATAATCCTCCTCTCTCGCCACAATTGGAATTCCATCTGAAATGCCGTAGCCGAGGTTCACAAACGCACCGGGAAAAAGCTCAAGTGCACCCCGTTTGGCAACAATTTCTTTAACGCCGTCCAGAGTAAGAGAGCCGGAATCCCACTCAAAATCACGATAAATCAGTGAGGGATCGTTTTTCGTTATGTAAGTCATCGGCTGATCCGGAACCACTACCAAATGATCCACAAATGCACCCGGAATTTTGATCCTGCTGGAAGGAATCTGGACGGGCTCTTCTATACGGGCAACTTGAGCAATGACAATGCCTCCGTTTATTTTTGCTGCCTGAGCGTTGGAAAGCATCGCAAAGGTACCCACTTCTTCATCCATCAGAATATTACCGTTCGAATCGGCCGAGGTGCCGCGGATGATGGCTGCATCCACAGGGAAGGTTTTGTAAAAGAGAAATTCATCATCACCGATTGTTACCAGATCAACCAGATCTTCTGAGGCTGCCTCGTTTACTTTCCCGCCTTCGTAGCGGGGATCCACAAAAGTGTGGAGGCCGGTTTTGGTCAGAAGGCCTTTTTCACCGGAGGCGATGGCCCGGCAAAGATGGCTCAGTACACCCTGGGGGAAGTTGTAGCCTTCGTACAGATTTTCAAATGCGAGAGTGACCATATCGGGCGCGTTTCCGTAAAAGCCGCCGATGACCCGTTTAAGCATACCGGCTTGGGCCAGGTGGTTCAGGCCCAGCTTATCACTGTCTCCAATTCCGCAGGGGTGTAAAATCGTGAGGTTCTTGGGGTGTCCCGTTTTCCTGAATCTGGCGCCGAGTGCTTTTATGATCTCATCGGGTACAGCATGGCCGGCACCACCCCCGCCAATACATACGGTTTGGTTGTCCTGAATAAGTTTTACGGCTGCATATGCGGTTATTTCTTTATTCATTCTTTTGTTGATTTAAAAGCTACTTGTAAAAAATTTGAGTTAGTGTTGAACGTGATGATCTTCTGCTTCACGACTAAATTCAAATGATTGTCTCTGAATGGCTTCGGGCTCCTCTGAGAATTCTGTGATTTTATATACCTGGTTGATGTCAAGGCCGGTAAAGGTTTGGCGGATTTCACTTGCAGGCCAGAAAACCTCCAGTTCGTCGATCCGTGTGGCCGTTCCAAGCCCGATTTCAAGCTGAATGGCCGATGAGCCAAAACTTCCACCCGTAGTAACAGTGCGATGGATGGTTCGGTTTGAACCGGCATCTTCAAGAACTAATTTTACCCGGTTGCCGAGTCCCGCGCGATTGCTCTTTTCCCCTTCAAACTTCAGGATGATCCAGTTGTGATCGTTTCCCGGATTTTCGAATAATGCATTCATGTAGATGTCGCCTTCAAACGCCCCTCCGATTACGGTGAAAATATCCTGGTGGCCGTTATTGTTGATGTCGGCAAAAGAGACACCGTGTCCTTTTTGCAGGTGGCCAAATCCGCCTGCGGCTGTCACTTCTTCAAAATGTTCTCCGTTCACATTCATAAACATCCGGTTCGGCATGAGTGCACGCATATCCGGGTCTCCGGTTCCCACATAAAAATCGAGATAACCACTGTTGTTCAGATCTCCAAAATTGGACCCCATGGCGTACATCACCTTATCAAGGCCGGCCGGTTCTGTAACATCGGTGAAGGTTCCGTCCCCGTTGTTTTTATACAGTTTGGGCAGCACAGCTTCTGTTGACCTGCCCAAATATTCGTTGGCCACATCAGCACCGTTTGCATAATAGCCCGATACAAAAATATCGAGCCAGCCATTGTTATTGAAATCCCAAAGCCAGACCGGAAAACTGGTATAGGGTTCTGTGACTCCGGCCCTGTCAGCGGTATTCATAAATAGCGGAACACCCTGGCTGTTTATTCCGCGGTTTTCCAGGAGAATGTTGTTGCCGTCAAGCACAGAGAGGTAGAGGTCGGAATAACCGTTGTTGTTCAGGTCTCCTGCTACAGCACCTTTCACATACTGATTGACCGTAACCCCGGCTTGCAGCGAAACATTGCGGAAGGTGCCATCTTTATTGTTCAGATAGAGTTCGGAGGGGTGAGGGTCATCGGGCGTGGATTCGTTGCCGATAAACAGATCCAGCCATCCGTTGTTATTAAAATCGGCCCAGACTGCAGTTTGTGTGGGGTGAAAACTCAGCAGGCCGGCACTTTTGGTCACATCGGTAAATGTGCCGTCACCGTTATTTCGAAGAAGTGAGTTGGGGTGATGTCCCGCTTGTCCAAGCCAGGCGCCCCGCAGTACAAAAACGTCCTTGTATCCGCTGTTGTTAAAATCGGCATGGATGAGGTTGAGTCCGCCGGTAATTCCGGTAAGGCCTGCTTCTTCTGTTCGATCCACAAATTTACCATCGCCGCTGTTTTCGAAATAACGGAGCTGATCCGATAGCCCCCAGGAAGAGGCCACAATATCGATTAGGCCGTTATTGGTGAAGTCTTCAGTGATGCTGCCTCCGGAAAGTGCCATATAATCGGCCAATCCAACAGTTGGTGCTACATCCCTGAAGCGGGGGAATGATTCACTGTCTTCAAAATGTTCGGCTGAAATCAGCCACTCTTCCGGCACCGCACCGGGATGGTTACCAAGTGTCATATACGCGATATTAAGCAGCCAGATGGTTTCCATATCGCCCGGCCTCCAATCGGAGAGAAGTTTCTCGTATAACTCGATCGCTTTTTCCGAGCCTTCAACAAGAGTGTGGATTCCTTCGCCCTGTATCGGGAAAAGGCACGATTCGGCAGAGTGGTTAATGATGCAGTTTTGCTGCTCACCCAACCGAAGCCATGCAAGAGCAAGCAGGTCCAATGTATTTTCGGTGAACTGATCCCGGTATTCTGCTGAGCTGTTTTCAAGTTCCTTCAGAAGAGATTCCAGCAGAGTGATCGCTTCATCGGTTTGTCCGGCATAGATCATCTCTTGACCGAGGGTTCCTTTGTATGTAAAACGTTCTGCAGGTGTATCTGGGGTGGATAAGGTTGTGAGATATTCCACCCGTTTTTGATTTGCAAAGTGGTTGAACTGAGGGTCTGAATTGCGGTTAAGATTATCAAGCCGTGTTGCCATGATGGACGTTTCATCAGATTCCAGTGTAACTTCAGAATCTCTGCTGCAGGAAAGAATACTCGTCAGAATCAGAAAGGGAGCAATTATAAACAGATGTAGCTGGTAATATTTCATCATTTTGATTTGGTTCATATGCAGAATTCAAAATCGAAAGAATTAGTAAGAAATCAGCGTAGAAGAACAAGTTTATTTTACAAAAAGAAAAAAATGCGCACAAAAAGCTTTGATTTGGCTTGTAAAAAGGTTTAAAAAAAACCGACTCCTTGATAATTAAAGAAAAAAGTTAAATAACCGGTAACTTATACTTGATGCAAAAGTTTTTGTTTTTAAGAGAGTTTAAGAAGTATTAGTCCCAATATAAGAGTCATAAAAACAATAGTGCACTATTTTAATCATGCCGAATCAGATTACTTTGCGTCCTTCAAATATCTTTTTTATCTATTGGATGTAAAATTGTTTTATAGTAACAGCATCTTGTGCTTAATATATTATTTGCTCTATACAACGCTCCAGTTCGGGAAAGGTATTTAAAATCAGTGAAGGTTATACCAGCTCTTCTATTTTTTACCGCTTAACCGGTTAATGCATAGTTGCAATTTTTCATAAGGTGTTATCAAATAAAGCATAAAATTGATAACCATAACAATAAACTATGCGAATAATGAGACATATCATTAAAGTGGCAATAGCTTTTTTAGTGACAGGAGCTTTGTCATTAGCCTCTTTTTCGGCAGCTTCATCATATCCATCTGGACTAAGTGATGATTTTTTGGCCGAACCTGAAAGCGCTATCACAATTGAAGAAGATGAACTTCAGGAAACCGTGCAAGGAACCGTTACCGATTCCCAGACCGGTGAAGCCATACCTGGTGTAAACATTGCAATACAGGGAACAACCACCGGAACCAGCACCGATATGGATGGAAATTTTGAATTGCAGGTAGAAGATCTAACTGAGGTTCTTGTTTTTACATTTATTGGATTTGAACGTAAAGAAGTGATGATCGAGGGCAGAACAGAAATAAACGTTGAACTCGTCTCTTCGGTGATCGCCGGAGATGAACTTGTTGTGGTTGGATACACGATTCAGGAGCGGCAGAATATATCTGGTTCAGTAGATGTGGTGGATATGGAGAGCATGTCTCGCGGTGCTTCGGGGCTTGTTTCAAGAGAATTACAGGGAAGAGCTTCCGGTGTGTCAGTAGTTGGCTCGGGTCAGCCCGGGGAAGAGCCTGCTGTTCGCATTCGTGGTATCAACACATTTGGAGATAATTCACCGCTTTATGTAGTGGATGGTGTTCCCACACAGAATATCAGCAATCTGAATCCCAACGATATTGAGTCGATGCAGGTACTTAAAGATGGTGCTGCTGCCTCTATATATGGGTCACGTGCAGCGAACGGTGTAATTGTTATTACGACCAAACGAGGACAGGAAGGCAGTATGCAGGTAACCTATAACGGTTCTGCAGGATATAGCATTCCGGAAAGCGGTAATGTCTGGGATGTGCTCAGCCCGCAGGAGATGGCTGAATTAAAATGGACAGCCATCGAAAATTCAGGTGGAAACCCACGGCCTGATCCGCAATATGGAAGCGGTCAAACCCCAGTTCTGCCAGACTATATTAGGCCGGGCGGAGTCATGGAGGCTGATATTGATGAAAGTGATTATTTTGTTGTTCCTGAATACAGCAATCCTTCCGATTTGGGAACTTTCAATCAGATTGTTCGTGCGAACCACCAGGGAACACAATGGTATGAAGAGATTTTTTCGCCGGCACTTACGATGAATCATGATCTTTCAGTTTCCGGTGGCAGCGATCAGGGGACATACCTGATTTCATTGAGCCACCTGGATCAGCAGGGAACGTTAATGAACACCTATAACCAGCGATCAACTATTCGTGTAAATACACGATTCAGTATCAGTGATAATTTCAGAGTTGGAGAGAATATTTCATTTTCGATGTCTGAAAGCCCTCAGGTCAACGCTTTAAGTGAAGGAAGTGCAATCGGAATGTCTTACAGGCAGCAGCCAATTGTGCCGGTTTATGATGTAGGCGGAAATTATGCAGGATCGGCAGGGCCACAGTTGGGACAAGCTCAAAATCCTGTTGCTCAGATGGATCGAACCCGAAACAATGAGTCAACCAGCAGCCGTCTTTTTGGTAATGTATTTGCTGAAATGGACTTTTTGGATGACCGGTTTATGTTCCGAACCAATTTTGGCGGAAATGTGAGCTCATGGGCCAATAGTTCGTTTACATTCCCTACCTATGAGAATGCTGAAAATAATTCAACCAATTCTTTCAGCAGTGCAGCCAACAAAGGGTACAACTGGACCTGGACTAACACACTGACATTCAGAGAAGATTTTGGGGAAGCACATTCAGTTGAAATTATTGCCGGAACCGAAGCCTATCAAAACAGGGGGGAGCAGCTGGGTGGAACAACACAGGAATATTTCTCCTTCAATCCAGACTATACCAACCTTTCGACAGGTGCCGGTACAAGAACAAACTACAGCTATAAATATGAGGATGCACTCTTTTCATACTTCGGAAGAGTGGATTACAATTACGACAGCAAATATATTTTCAGTGCTACCGTTCGCCGTGATGGTTCTTCACGGTTTTTGAATAATAAATGGGGAACTTTTCCTTCCGGTAGTGTTGCATGGCGTGTATCTCAGGAACCGTTCATGCAGGATGTTAACTGGATCTCTGAATTAAGACTTCGTGCAGGTCTGGGTATAATGGGTAATCAGATGAATGTTGATCCCAACAATCCGCACAGTCTTTATGCAGGAAATACTTCAGCTTCCTATTACCCGATTACAGGCAGCAACAGCAATATCGATCTTGGATTTGAGCAGTCCCGTATCGGTAACCCAAATGCCCGCTGGGAGCGCAATATCACAGGAAATGCAGGTTTTACTGCCAATCTTTTTGATAACCGGATAGAAATTATGGCAGAATACTATTGGAAAGAAGTCGAAGACTTGCTGTTTAATCCACAATTGGTCGGTACCGCTGGAACAGCCACAGTACCATTCGTGAATGTGGGTAATATGAGAAATACCGGAATTGATGCTCGAATAACCACTTTCGGAGATTTAGGGCGGGATGACTTTTCTTACAATATCGGAGTCAGTTTCACATCCTACAGAAACGAAATTGTACAGATTTCCGAAATCAGTGAGTTTTTCAGTCAGGACAGCCGCCGTTTCGGAACCGACATCATTCGAAATGAAGTGGGGCAACCGGTTTCTTCCTTCTATGGGTATCAAATTGAAGGGTTTTTCACCAGTCAGCAGGAAATTGATGAATTAAATGCCAGCTCTCCCGGTGGAACCTATCAGACCGATGCCGGAGTTGGCCAGTACCGATATGCTGACCTTACCGGAGACGGGCAAATTACCTCGTCCGACAGAACATTCCTGGGCGACCCCAACCCCGATTTTACATACGGTGTCGATATAGGAGTGAACTACAGTAATTTTGATTTCAGCGCATTCTTCTTTGGATCGCAGGGGAACGATATCTGGAACCAGGTACGATGGTGGACAGATTTCTACTCCAACTTTGCGGGTGCAAAAAGCCATGCTGCACTTTATGACTCCTGGTCGCCTGATAACCCGGATGCATCCCTGCCGATGCAGACAACCGGAGGCGGTTTCAGCTCATCCACCGTACCGAATTCCTATTTCGTGGAAGATGGATCCTATCTCCGTTTAAAGGAACTGATCATCGGATACACACTGCCGGTGAATGTTGCCCAGATGATTTCGGCTTCGAACCTCAGGTTCTATGTTCAAGGTTCCAACTTACTCACATTTACAGGGTACAGTGGAATTGATCCCGAGATAAGCGGTGGCAACACCAATTTCGGGATTGATGAAGGAGCTTATGCAAATCCGCGACAAATTCTGCTGGGAATTAACATCACGTTTTAAAAAATTAAATAATTAAAAAACAGTATCATGAAATTTATAAATAACAAAACAAGCCGACTTGTTTTAATCATCATGCTGGCCGGTCTCTTTTTCTATGCTTGTGATGCATTGATTGATGTTTCTCCGAAAGGAGCATTAAGTGATGAAGTACTGGCCAACCAGGAAGGCGTGGAAGCACTTCTGATTGGAGTATATGGTGCATTAGACGGTCAGGCCCTGAATACTGAACGAAGGGAAGCAACCGATGTAAGCAACTGGGTGTACGGAAGTATTGCCGGGGCGGATGCGCACAAAGGTGAATCTTTGGGTAATACGAATGGTTACGTACAGATCGGAAACATGAATTCATCTGCCGACATCGGTTTTTTCGATGGAAAATGGACCGCACTCTACGAGGGTATCACCCGTGCCAATTCAGTGCTGAGAGTGCTTGAAGATGTTGAAGACATGACAGAAGAAGAGAAGACCCGGGTCGCCGCAGAAGCGCGTTTTCTCCGGGGACACTTCTATTTCGATCTGAAAAAAATCTTTGATATGGTTCCCTGGATTGATGAAGATACCGAAGATGTAAACCAGCCGAATGATCAGGATATCTGGCCAAATATCGAAGCTGATTTTCAGTTTGCAATGGATAACCTGCCTGAAACTCAAAGTGACAGGGCACGGGTTAATAGCTGGGCAGCAGCGTCATATCTGGCAAAAGCACATGTTTACCAGGAAAACTGGAGTGAAGCAAAAGCACTTTTTGATAATATTATCCCAAACGGTGTTACGACAGAAGGTGTGCCGTATGATCTGATCGACGAATATCGTCAGAACTGGAATCCAGCCCGCCAGGACGGAAATCCCGAAGAAGTATTTGCTGCTCACATGGTAGCCAATGACGGTACCGGCCATACCAATAATGCGAATCTTGGAATGTCTACTGCTTTTCCATACGGCGATACAAGCCCGTTTGAATGCTGCGGATATTTCCAGCCTACACAGGATCTGGTAAATGCATTTCGAACAGACGAAAACGGCCTTCCCTATGTTGATGTAAACCGGCCGGATGCTCACAATGATGATAAGGTAACACACGATATGGGTGTATCCACCAGCACTCAGTTCGGTATGTATGAAGGGAATGTGGATCCCCGCCTGGATTGGACGGTAGGACGCCGCGGTGTTCCCTATCTTGACTGGGGCCCGTATCCTGGTATCGATTGGGCTCGTGAACCCAATAACTTTGGCCCTTACGGCCCGAAGAAACATGTATTCTGGGCTGAGCAGCAATCTGATTATGCTGATCTCAACTCTTGGGCTCCCGGAACAGCTATTAACACTTACATTATCCGTTTTGCAGATGTTCTCTTATTGGCAGCTGAGGCAGAAGTGGAAGTGGGTTCGCTCGAAACAGCACGTGACTACGTGAATCGTGTACGAAACAGAGCTGCCAATGAGGACGGATTTGTAAACTTAGATCACAACAGAGGTCAGGCAGCAGCAGAAGTCTCAAGTGAATCTGAAATGCTGAACCTGAGTGTAAGCAGCCTCGACTGGGTGATTCGTGAAGATACTCAATCTACGTTTGTATACCTGGGCGGGGGAGTCGGAGATATTGATAACTGGCAAGAATATGAATTGCCAAACTATGTGATCAATGAGTACAGCTCCGCAGATTTCAGTGACCAGGAGTTTGCCCGTGCAGCCATTCACTTTGAACGAAGACTTGAACTGGCTATGGAAGGGCACCGCTATTTCGACCTCATCCGGTGGGGGACTGCTGAAGAAACTCTGAATGCGTTTTTCGATTATGAAAATGATGCACTCGGTATTTCAACAAGAAGCGGTTCGTTTACTCCGGGACGGGACGAAATTTTTCCGATCCCGCAAAATCAGATCGATTTAAGTACGGTAGCGGGTGAACCTGTATTGCAACAAAATCCCGGTTACAACTGATCATATGTAGACCAGGAATTTTTCAACTTATAGTAAGAAGGGGGGCAATTAAAAAATTGCCCCCTTTTCATTTTGAATGTATTTTCAAAAGGTTACCAAAGAAGCATACTTCTATCGAATACAAATGACCAGGTTTTTATTGTACAGAATTGCACGTCTTTCAGCCGGAGCCGGAATTCTGTTCTGCTTTTTTATTTACGGCTGTTCTTCTGAAACAGAGGAAACAAAATTTACACTGCTCCCAACCTCACACACTCAGATTGATTTTGTGAACCAGGTTGAGAATACAAAAGATCTGAATATCCAAAACTACGGTTATTTTTATGATGGCGGGGGAGTAGCTATTGGAGACATCAACAACAACGGTCTGCCTGATATCTATTTTACAGGCAATGAAGTGGAGAACAAACTCTACCTGAACAAAGGAGATTTCGTTTTTGAAGATATAACAGAATCTTCTGGAACTGGAGGTGATACAAAAGGCTGGTCAACCGGGGTTACGATGGCCGATATAAATGGTAACGGTTATCTCGATATTTATGTGAGCCGGGTTAACTACAGTAACAAAGAGGGACATAATCAGTTATTCATAAACAACAAAGACAATACATTCACCGAAAAAGCTGCAGAGTACGGACTCGACTTCAAAGGGTACTCGAAGCAGGCCGTTTTCTTTGATTATAATAACAGCGGAAGGTTAGATCTTTTTTTACTGAACCATTCATTCCACGGTGAGAATACAAGAGGAAGGGCCGAAACACTTCGGGCTGTCCACGATCCCAAAGCCGGTGATCGCCTCTTCAGAAATGACGGAGATACTTTTACAGATGTAACGGAGGAGTCCGGTATTTACAGCAGTGCCCTCGGTTATGGTTTGGGTGTGGCTGTAAGTGACATCAACCAAAACGGCTGGCCCGATATTTATGTAGGCAACGATTTTCACGAAGACGATTATCTCTATATCAACAATGGAGACGGTACATTTACTGAATCTCTTGCTTCTTCGATAAATCACACCAGTAAATCGTCAATGGGTAATGATATTGCTGATTTAACAAACAACGGCAATGCGGATATTTTTTCGCTGGATATGCTCCCCGAAGATAACGACGTTTTGAAAAGATCAGGAATTATTGATCCCTACGACCGGATACAAGCACACCTTCGTTTTGGTTTTAAACCAAAGCACTCTCACAATACACTTCAGCTAAACAGAGGAAACGCCCCGGACGGAACCCCGATATTCAGTGAAATTGGATTTGCAGCCGGTGTTGCAGCAACGGAATGGAGCTGGGCAACACTGCTGTTTGATATGGATAACGATGGTTTTCGCGACATTTTTGTTGCTAATGGAATGGTCGGCAGGCCTACCGATATTGATTACAACCTGGCTCTTCAGCAGAAAACTCAGCAGAGATCCATCAGTAACGATATAGAGCAGGAGTACCTGGATCTGATTGATGAAATGCCACCTATCAAAGTTTCAAATTATGCATTCAGAAATAAAGGTGATTTAACATTTGACAACAAAACGGAGAAGTGGGGACTTGCACAACCCAGTTTTTCAAGCGGAGCAGCCTATGCTGATCTGAACAACAACGGCAGCCTGGACCTGGTAGTTAATAATGTAAACATGCCTTCATTCATCTATCGCAATAATACTGCTCCGGGCGACAGTACAAACTTTTTAAGAGTAAAGCTCAATGGCAGCGGGTTCAATACATCCGGAATTGGCAGTAAAGTCATTCTATATAAAGAAGATGACATTTTTTACCAGGAGCAGATGCCAACCAGGGGATTTCAATCTTCTGTGGAGCATATTTTACATTTTGGCCTTGGGAGCCATTCAGCTGTGGATTCCCTTCTTGTAATCTGGCCCGACCGTTCTTTTGATACAATTTATGAAGTTCAGCTCAACGAAATGCTGGAGCTCAATCAGGAAGATTCCAGTGGTGAATTCGACTATGAACGCTTACACCACCCGCATGATAATATGCTTTTTATGGATGTGACAGAAGAAATAGGTTTGAATGATTTACATCGCGAAAACAGCTACAATGATTTCAGGAGAGAGCCGCATTTGCCCTATAAATTATCAACATCAGGTCCGGCTGTGGCGAGCGGTGATGTGAATGGGAACGGTTTGGATGATATCTTTATCGGAGGTGCTCATGGCCAGCCCGGGCGCATTTTTTTTCAAAACCCGGATGGTACGTTTAATGATGCCTCATTAAACGATGAGCTTTTTGAAGAGGACAGGGACAGCGAAGATGTGTCTGCGATTTTTTTCGATGCAAACGGTAATGGTTTGAATGATCTCTACGTGGTAAGCGGCGGAAACCAGTATTTTGATAATAGTGATATTCTATTGGACCGGCTCTACATGAACCTGGGTGATGGAGAATTCAAAAAGTCAACAAGCCGCCTGCCCGAATTTTATGAAAATGGTTCGGTTGTAACAGTGGCAGATTTTAATCAAAATGGACATTCTGATCTGTTTGTGGGAAGCAGACGAGGATTCAATTATGGAGAAGCACCCAGAAATTATTTACTTAAAAACGACGGCAACGGAAATTTTCAAGATGTAACTGATACAATGTCACCTGAACTCAAAGAGATTGGTATGATTACAGATGCTGAATGGGTGAACTTTTCTGATAGCGGTTACCCAGACCTGATTTTGGCAGGCGAATGGATGCCGGTTACCATATTTAAAAATGATGAAGGTACACTTACCCATAAGACTGACGTTCAGGGGCTGGAAAATACAAACGGATTATGGTCTAAGTTGTTGATTGATGATTTTAATCAGAATGGAAGACCCGACATCATTGTGGGAAATTTTGGCAAGAATTCCAGGTTAAAAACGTCGGAGGAAAGGCCACTTCGGCTATATATTCAGGATTTTGAACAAAATGGCCAGATCTCTTCAGTCATTGCCTATGAAAGGGATGGTGAATACTATCCTTTTATACCGCTCAATGAACTTGTTACTCAGTTTACATCCTTAAGTAATGAAATTACAACCTATTATGAATATTCCACAAAAACGATAGAAGAGATTTTCGGGAGTGAAATTGTAAGCAGTGCAAAAGTTAAAGAGATTCACACCCTTGCTTCTGTATCCATCGAAAATCTGGGAGACTACTCGTTTAAACCAAGAAAACTACCTCAAAAAGTGCAGTTTTCACCCGTGATGGGAATGCATTCGGGTGATTTTAATGGAAATGGAAACAAAGATGTAATCTTCAGCGGGAATCTCTTCGATGTCCATCCCGGTTTTGGTGGCAGGCAAGACGCAAGTTACGGTTTGCTTTTGACCGGAAATGGTAACATGGAGTTCAAGACAACGGATATGAAATCCAGCGGGTTTTATATTTTTGGCGAAGGCAGAAGTGTGATTCCTGTTTCGGGCAGCGAAAATAATAATTTGATTGGAGTTGCAAGGAATAATCAGTCTATGCAGTTTTTCAGGTATTGAGTTCCATTTCGGCTGGATTCTAAAACATTGATGTCAATCACCCCTCAATAGTACCTTCAATTTTCAGATAACGATGATGAGAGGTAAAACCTTCTTTTATTTACTCCTATCAGGTACGGCAGTGTTATTGGGTGGCCTTTATTTTCTATCTGGTTCTTCAACTTCAACAGAAACTTCTGAAATGAATTATGAAGCAATGCATCATGAGGGGAGAGCCATTTCTGTTCAGTATTGTTCAACATGCCATCTGTTTCCCGAACCGGAAATTCTCCCGAAAGAGGTCTGGACTTCATCCGTTTTGCCTGCAATGGGTCCAAAAATGGGAATATTCAGGCATGAGGTTTCGCCCTATCCTACGGAAAGAGACTCTCATTTGCCCGAAAATTACTATCCCCGTGAATCACAACTGAGCCGAAGTGAATGGCAGCAAATTATTAACTATTACAGTGAAACTGCACCTGAAGAATTAACACCATCTGAAAGAGATCCTGCCATTCAGGTTGATTCACTCTTCTTTAATGCCATTGTTACGGATTATCTGCCCGATTCACCACCTAAAGTCTCGGCCGTCCGCTTTGATTCAGTTAACAGACTCATTTACACTGCCGATATCAATGAAAGAAGCCTCCTGGTTTTCGATGAAAAACTGAGTTTAGTAAATAAGCTGCCAATTGGTTATCCAATCTCTGATATAAGGCTACAGCATGACTCCGAGAATACCGGCCTGATGATAACATTGATGGGTCAGTTACTGCCAACCGATGCCACGTCAGGCTCGGTAAGGAAAATTTCGTACGATCCTGATGAAAATGAAGTTCATTCCGATATCCTGATTTGGGATGAGATATCACGGCCTGTTGAAAGTAAAATAGCGGATTTGAACCAAAATGGACTGAAAGATCTTTTGATCAGCGAATTTGGCCATCGGGCGGGCAGTCTTTTCTGGCTGGAGAATACCGGCAATGAATTTGAATATGAAAAGCACGTTCTGATTGATACTCCGGGATGTATAAATAGTGAAATCGGGGATTTTACAGGAAATGGACTGAAGGATATTGCGGCACTTTGTACCCAGGAAGATCAGGCTATTTACCTTTTCAAAAATGAAGGTGAAGGAAATTTTCAAAGAGAAACCCTATTGCAATTTCACATAGCAGCCGGTTCCAGTTCATTTCAGCTGCATGATTTTAATAATAATGGCTTTCCCGATATTTTATACACCAGTGGAGATAATGCTGATTACTCCACAGTTTTCAAGCCTTATCATGGGGTTTATATTTTTTTGAATGACGGCAACAATAACTTTGAAGAGGAGTGGTTCTACCCGGTTCATGGGGCTTTTAACGCCCAAGCCGCAGATTTTACTCAAAACGGTGAGCCGGATATCGCTGTGATCGGTTTCTATGCGGATTTTGAAAATAAGCCTGAAGAAGGGTTCGCCTTTTTCAAAAACGAAGGCGGGCTGAATTTTACACCTTACCATCATCCGGAAGCATCAAAGGGCAGATGGATCACAATGGATGTTGCGGACTGGACAGGGAATGGTTTCGACGACATCTTGCTGGGGAATTTTTCTGATGGATTTTTTGGAGCGGCCGACAGCACGCAGGAGGTGTGGAGAAATTCACCCCAATTCCTATTGCTGGAAAACAAGCCAGGCAGGTAATTTTGTACGCCGGACAGCCTGTCCGGCCGGAAAAGTTGAGGTGTGGGGAAAGTTATGATTTAGGATGATGGTCGTGTTTATGGGTAAATTTGTGAAGGTGTTGCTTTTGAAGGGTTGGTGAGTAACGGGCAAGCTGCCCGTTGTACGCCGGACAGCTTGTCCGGCCCTCTGAGCTTAGAACGATCCAGATGGGTGATTGAGGCCGGGGTTGCCTGGTAATGGGGGTGGGTGAAATGCGGAGAACGGAGTCAGTGACTTGGCAGAGTCGCGAGGCGCTGCTCCAAAATGCCTTAAAGCCAACCAAGGCCTCAACCCACAACTCTTTTTAGAAAATTCAGTATTTAAATTGTTTTCAATCGCCTCTATGATATTCGATTCTTGAGATGTAACGACGTAACGATATTCGATCTGATGGACAATAAAATCGCTACGTCGAATATCGAATATCTCATAAATTGTTCAATCATAACGATAACTTGGCTCTTGCCCCGCAGGGTTCGCTATACGGCAAGAGTCGCAATGCACTTGTTTACAGGTAAATTGGTGAAGGTATTGTTTATGAAAGATTGGTGAGTAACGGGCAAGCTGCCCGTTGTACGCCGGGCAGCTTGTCCGGCCCCCTGAACTTTGAATGATCCGGGTGGGTGATTGAGGTTCGGGTTGGGTTGTCAGATAGAAATGGGAGTGAGATAGTGAGTGGGAGAGAGAGTAACTGGATGAGTTCCAAGCGGCGCGGCAGTGGGCGTTGGTGTGGCTTTGAATGGTGCGCGCCGCGCTTTCTAAACAAACGCCCTTGTCATTTTCGAAGCACCGGCGGGTTTGCTGTGCGTAGTGGAGTTCATCATTTCCACATGCAGCGAAACGGAGTGATATCTGCTGAAGCTCGGGTCGCTGACCCGAGAGATCTGAGTTTGTTTTCGGTTCGTAATGGAGCTCATCTTTTCCCCAAGCAAAGAAGCGAAGTGAAATCTCCCTTGGTATAGGAAGGAACGTATTGAGGCGTTGTTTTGGTTAGTCCCCATTCCAGGGAGATCTCTCCACGCATTCGCTCCGCTCATTTGAGAGAGACAAGGTTCACTATTCATTAAGGTAAGCGGCGTATCCGTATTCTAAACATGCAGAATTCTGTATCACGCCGCTGCCGTGTTATTTGCTGCAACGTCCTTATCGGAAGACTGAAACGTCTCACAATAAAAAATCTTTGTTAAGCAAAGACCGGAGTAACGGGTCAGCGACCCATTGTACGCCGGACAGCCTGTCCGGCCCTCTGAACTTTGAACGATCCAAGTGGATGATTGAGGACCGGGTTTGGTCGCCTGGTAAAGATGGGGGTGTTAAGCAAAGACCGGAGTAACGGGTCAGCGACCCGTTGTACTTTTTAGTTGGTGATGCTCATGATGTATTCCCGGCTTCTGGGGACACGTTCGACCACATCTTCTGTCTCATCTTCGATATAGAAGTACTCAATGGCCGAGTCCTGTGCTACTTTTAAAAACTCCTCCCAATCAATCTGGCCTGTACCAAGTGGCACGTCAAGAGATCCGGGGGCCTGTCCTGAATAGTTGTGTTCAGCATCATGCCCCAGATCTTTCATGTGAACCAGCAGAATCCTGTCGGGATAGTTGCGAAGTACCTCTACCGGATCATGCCCGGGTTGAGCCACCCAGAATGTGTCTATCTGGAAGTTTACGTACTCCGGATCTGAATTCTGAACCATGTAGTCATAGAGAGTACCATCACCATAAGGACGAAATTCGTAGCCGTGATTGTGATAAGCAAATCGAATACCGTGTTCGCTCAGTATTTTTCCTGCTTCAGTAAAATCTCGTATTGCACGGCGAGTATCTTCAATATCAAACTCTCCGTCGTGTGGAATCCAGGCTACACGTACAAATTTTGCTCCAAGAGTCAGCGCATCTTCGGCCACTTCTTCGGTATTATTGACCAATGCATCATAACTCACACCATAGGAGGTGGCAATCATTCCCCGCTCATCCAGCATCTGTCGCATCTCCTCAGCTGTGTAACCGAACAGACTTGAAAATTCGATGTTGGTGATCCCCATATCCTTAATCATATCGAGTGTTCCGGGAGTGTCTTCGGAAAACTGGTTTCGGAAAGTGAATGAAACAACACCGGGATCTGGCAGAAGCTGTTCGCCCTGCTGGGCGTATGCCGTGGTACGGTCGGTTTCGGGAATGAATGTTCCGATTAAAAAAAGAAAAGTTAAAGCGATTCGGAAAATCATATTAAGTTGGTTAATTGAGTGTTTTGATGGATAAAATTTAGCTACAGTTAAATAACAATCTTATGGATAAAACTGAATCAGTTTTGTTCCAGTATTGTCTGAATTCCCAGTTCCAGTCCTCTCAGCTCTGCCAGGCCGCGCATCCGGCCGATGAGAGAGTATCCGGGAAAGGCATCTTTTTTCAGGTCATCCAGCATTTTATGGCCGTGGTCAGGGCGCATGGGAATATTTACATCTTTACGGCCTTCGTCAAGTCTTCTTTTTTGTTCAAGTACCAGTTCATGCATAACAGCTGCCATATCAACCGAACCGTCGAGGTGGTCTGATTCATAAAACGTGCGGCCATCCTCGCGCAGAATATTCCTTAAGTGGATGAAATTGATTTTTGGCCCGAGCCGTTTTGCCATGCCCGGCAGATCATTGTCGGGCCGCGCACCGTATGAACCTGTGCAGAGTGTGATACCATTTGAAGGGGAATCAACCACTTCTGTCAATGCTTTTGCATCTGCTTCGGTGCTCACTACTCTCGGAAGGCCAAAAAGGGAAAAAGGAGGGTCATCCGGATGGATGGCAAGCCGGACACCGGACTCTTCTGCAACCGGTACAACTTCTCGAAGAAAATGATAGAGATTGTTTTTCAGATTCTCTGGACCTATTTCCTCATAACTGGCGAGTATTTCGCGGAATTCGTCCAGTGTGTAGCCCTCTTCTGAGCCGGGCAGACCGGCCAGGATCGTTTCCGTCAATATATCTTTCTGAGAAGAATTGAGTTTTTGAAAAAACATTTCAGCATCTCCAGTCACTTTCTGACTGTATTCATCCCGGGCATCCGGCCGCTTTAGAATGAACAGATCAAAAGCGGCAAGTGCCGTCTCATCAAATCGCAGAGCCGTCGATCCGTCAAACACTTCATAATCCAGGTCGGTTCGGGTCCAGTCGAGAACGGGCATAAAATTATAGCAGACTGTATCGATATCAGATTTTCCCAGGTTTCGGATCGATTGTTTGTAATTTTCAATGTAAGATTCAAATCCTTTTACTTGTCGTTTAATATCTTCGTGGACCGGAATGCTTTCTACAACCGACCATCGCAGGCCGCTTTTTTCAATTTCCTTTTTTCGTTTTTCAATTTCATCAGTGGTCCAGACAGCACCAATCGGTAAATGATGCAGTGCAGTAACAATACCGGCAGAGCCGGTTTGGCGAATTTCCTGCAGGGTGATTTTGTCGTATGGCCCGTACCATCGCCAGGTCTGTTCCAGTTTTGGGATGTTTGAATTCATTTTTTGAAGCATGTTATGGATTATTCAGAAAAAGTCTTGACCGTTTAAAGTTACTTGTTTATAATATACAAAATAAAGCTTTACCGGTTAAGGTGAATATCAGGAATTCTAATGGCGTTGTAAAATGCCAGGTTGAAAAATCATGCAAAATAATTGGGGATCAAAGAGTTCATGATGTCTTTTCTATGATGCTTATCTTAGCGGTGCTCATTTTAATTATTTAACAGTTTATTTAATAGATGAAATATTTAGAAAAGCTGTTTTCTCTGGATGGGAAAGTGGCAATGGTAATAGGTGGAAGTGGTGTGCTTGGCGGTGAAATTTGTATGGCACTGGCCGGTGCAGGAGCGAAGACAGCCGTTTTTTACAGTGGCAGCAAAGAGAATGCTGAAGATCGTGCAAATAAAATAGAACAGATTGGCGGTGAGGCCATGATCAGCAAGGCCAATGTGAAGAATGAAGGTTCTATATCTGCTGCCATCGATGAAGTAGAAAAGAACTGGGGACGGGTTGATATTCTTGTAAATGCCCCTGGTGTAAATTCCACTACTCCGGTAATGGATATATCCGAAGAGGAATGGAATCATATTATGGATATCAATCTGAAAGGCGCGTTTTGGGCCAGCAGAATTGCAGCTCAAAAGATGATTGACCATGGAGAGGGTGGCAGCATCATTAATATTTCGTCGGCTTCATCCGAAATTCCACTTTCCAAAGTGGTGACTTATAGCATCTCCAAAGCAGGGATGAACAATATGACCCGTTTTATGGCTAGAGAGTGGGCACCTCACAAGGTCAGGGTGAATGCTGTAATGCCCGGCTTTTTCCCTGCCGAACAGAATAGAAAAATATTGACAGAAGAACGTCAAAAAGCCATCTTTGGCCATACTCCCATGAATCGTTACGGTGAAGCGGATGAACTTGCTGGCATTATAGTCTGGCTTGCATCAGAAAATGCTTCTTCATTTGTAACAGGTGCAGTTCTGCCTGTTGATGGAGGTTTTACAGCGATGACGATATAAGGAATGGTTTTACTTTAATCTGTAACTGGTTCGTGTGGAACAGACTCCGGAAAAAATTCTTTTTCAGGTTTGATTTATCGTTAATAAATCAGAACATTTCAGCGAAACGAGCCGATGGATAAATTTCCGCAAACACCCATTAACAAAATACTTCACCAGATTTTTACTGACACATAAAATAAGATGACCAGAAAAGAAATAACGGAACGTGTAGAAGCGGAAAAGGCAGTAGCCGTACTTCGCTTTGAAGATAAAAGACAGTTTGAACCCCTTTATGAGGCACTTTATGAAGGGGGGATTAAAGTGCTCGAAATCACGATGACAGTGCCGGGGGCTATCGAACTGATTAAAAAAGCAGCAAAAATTGCTTCGGATGATGTGATTTTGGGAGCCGGGTCTGTAATCACCGCTGAAGATGTGCGAAAAACTGTGGATGCCGGTGCCCGCTTTATTGTAAGCCCCATTGTAAAAGATGAGGTCATCAATGAAACCAATAAACTGGATGTGCCAGTGATGCCCGGAGCATTTACACCCACCGAAATTCAGCATGCCTGGGATGCAGGAGCGGATATCATCAAAGTTTTTCCGGCAGACATTGTTGGTATGCCATTTATTAAAGCTGTGAAAGCTCCGCTGCCACACCTGAAGTTGATGCCGACCGGCGGGGTCTCTTTAACCAATGCCAATCAGTGGATTGCTGCCGGTGCTTGTGCGGTGGGAGTGGGCAGCGCTCTGACCGATAAAAAAGCTATCGCCGCGGGTAATTTCGACCAGATACGAAAAAACGCCGAACTGCTTCTGGAAAACCTGGCAACGGTACCGGGTTAGTGATCCATCAGACTCAAAGTATAAACTGAGTAAAGAAATAATATTTTATCTAATAATATCAAAAGATCATGAACAACATTGTAACTTTCGGAGAATATATGCTCCGGCTTTCAACACCCGGTTATTCAAGGTTTTTGCAATCTGACGAATTCATTATCACATTTGGCGGAGGTGAGGCAAATGTTGCAGTAGCCCTCTCCAATTTTGGTGAAAATGCTTTTTTTGTGAGCCGGTTCCCGAAACATGAAATCGGGGAGATGGCATTTCAGTCTTTGCGAAGATACGGAGTAAAAACCGATTACATTCTTCGCGGCGGTGACAGGCTGGGAGTATACTTTCTGGAAACCGGGGCCAGCCAGCGACCTTCCAAAGTGATTTATGACCGGGCCAATTCTGCTGTTAATGAGATGGACGGCAGTATGGCCGATTGGGACAAGATTTTTGAAGGTAAACAGTGGTTTCACTGGACCGGAATTACTCCTGCACTTGGTAAAAAGCCTCAGCAAGCTGTTGTTGCGGCCTGCAAAGCGGCGAAAAAAGCGGGCGTAACCATCAGCTGTGATCTCAATTTTCGGAGTAAACTCTGGACAGAAGAGGAAGCGCAGTCGGTGATGAATCCCCTGATGGAATATGTGGATGTATGCATTGCCAACGAGGAGGACGCTCAGCGAAGTCTCGGGTTTGAAGCCGGCAAAACTGATGTGGAAGGAGCTGAACTCGATGAATCGGGATATTATCAGCTTGCCAGAGAGTTAAAATCGCATTATGGTTTTCAAACGGTAGCAATCACCCTGCGCGAAAGCTTTTCAGCAAGTATCAACGGATGGAGTGCAGTTTTACACGACGACAAAGAGTGCAAAGATCCCGTTCGGTCTACCCGGTACGAGATACATATTGTGGATCGTGTAGGCGGCGGAGACTCATTTGCTTCCGGCCTGATCTACGGACTGCTGAACAAAAAAAGCACAAAAGACGCCCTGGAATATGCAGTGGCAGCTTCTTGCATGAAACACACCATTCCCGGTGATTTTAACCTGGTAAGTGTGGAAGAGGTGGAAAAGCTGGTTCAAAGCGGCGGCTCCGGAAGAGTGGAACGATAACAGATTTATTTTTATATGTGAAAAGGCAAAAGTCAAAAGTGTGTGCCTCTGAATTGGAGGTATATCTTTACGCGTTTTTTAAAGTTCAGGAAAATTCATGAATAAAAATCATGTTGACCATTGTATTATCTCACTTTTCACTTTTCACTTTTCATTTTTTAATCCGTCTCACTACTTGATACTCACTACTGAAATACTCTATACATAACATGAAAAAACCATTCATTCACGAAGATTTTCTTCTTCACAACGAAACTGCTTCCGAGCTTTTTCATGAATTTTCCGAGGAGCAGCCGATTATTGATTATCACTGCCACCTTCCGCCTGATCAGATCGCCAAAGATATCAACTTCAGGAACCTGACTCATATTTGGCTGGACGGGGACCACTACAAATGGCGTGCGCTCAGATCTTGTGGAGTGGATGAAAAGTACATAACCGGGGATGCATCAGACAAAGAGAAATTTTTCGCCTGGGCAGAAACAGTCCCCAAAACGCTCCGAAATCCCCTCTATCACTGGACTCATATGGAGCTGAACCATCCTTTCGGAATTACCGACCGCCTGCTGAATGGTGAAACGGCAGAAAGCATCTGGGAAGAGTGCAACGAAATGCTTACTCAGCCCGGATTTTCTGCCCGTGGCCTTCTTAAAAAAAGCAGGGTGAAAGTGGTGGGCACTACGGATGATCCCACAGATTCTCTGAAACACCATGTTGCTTTTAAAGAGGAGGAAGGAACAGAATTTATCATGGTACCAACGTTTCGTCCCGATCGGGGTATGGAAATTGAAAATGGAGATGAATTTCGTGCCTGGGTTCGAAAGCTGGAAAATGCTGCCGGCATGGATATCACTACATATAGTCAGTTTATTGAAGCGCTGAAAAAGCGCCACGATTTTTTTGATTCACTTGGGTGTAAAGCTTCCGATCACGGTGTGGACCGGCCTTACGCAGATCCTTACACAGAGAAAGAGATTCGTACTATTTTCACCAAAGTGATGGCCGGAAAAGAGCCCGATGAATCCGAGGTCCGGAAATTTAAATCGGCATTTCTTTACGAGTGCGGATTAATGGATCACGAAAAAGGGTGGGTGTTTCAGTTCCATATCGGAGCACTGCGAAACAACAATACCCGAAAGCTGAATGAACTGGGCCGTGATACCGGCTTCGACTCAATGGGTGACTTTTTGATTGGCGAGCAGCTATCAGCCCTGCTCGACCGGCTTGACCAGGAAGACCGGCTTCCGCGTGTGGTTCTCTACAACAACAATCCGCGCGACAACGAACTATTTGCCACTATGATAGGCAATTTCCAGGATGGAACAATCCCCGGCAAACTTCAGTACGGCCCGCCCTGGTGGTTTCTCGATCAGATCGACGGAATTGAAAAACAGGTAGAAGCACTATCGAACATGGGCATATTGAGCCTTTTTATCGGGATGACAACCGATTCCCGCAGTTTCCTCTCCTTCCCCCGGCACGATTATTTCAGGCGAATCCTTTGTAATTTGTTGGGCGATGATATAGAGCGGGGACTTATACCAAACGACCGCCTTCTGGTCGGCAAAATGATTGAAAATATCAGTTACCACAATTCGGTGAACTTTTTCCGATTTGATGTCTGACCGTTTTTGGCCGGATATAATCTGTCGTTGCGGATCAAGTCGCCTCAACATCAAAATAATACCTTTATGATGTTTCTACGCACCATCAAAATTCTGCTGGTTGTTTTGGTGGTCCTTGCCGAGGGGCTTTATGGCCAGGATCAGCTTAATGTGATACAGGGTGAATCTTCCAACAACCGGTGGATTCATTTCAGTGATGCGCCCAACTCGCTCTATCATCATCTCTCCGGAGAGGCGATGGAGCTCCTCAAGGAACGCGCTGACAGACTTTCCTCTTTTCAATCTGCAAATGACTGGCAAAGCTATCAGCAGGAAATAAAAGAGACTCTTATGGAAATGCTGGGTCCGTTTCCTGAGAAAACTGACTTAAATCCACAAATTACACGTACCATTGAAAAAGAGGGATACCGGGCAGAGCATATCGTTTTTGAGTCCCGTCCGGAATTTTACGTGACTTCTACACTTTTTTTACCTGATGATATCGTTCATCCGGCCCCTGCTGTCATCTACCTGAGCGGACATACCCAGGATGGTTACCGTTCGCCAACCTATCAGCATAAAATGCTGAACCTTGTTAAAAAGGGATTTATCGTTTTTGCAGTTGATCCGGTAGGGCAGGGTGAACGTATCGAATATTATGATCCCGAAACCGGAGAATCGATTGTCGGTGGACCTACCCGGGAACACTCCTATGCGGGGGTTCAGGCGTTTATAGCGGGCAGCTCGCTGGCTTCCATCATGACCTGGGATGGTATCCGCGCGGTGGATTACCTGCTCACCCGGGATGAGGTAGATCCGGAACGGATCGGGATGACCGGCCGATCGGGCGGAGGTACACAAACGGCCTACATCGCCGCAGTGGATGATCGGGTTTACGCCGCGGCGCCAGAAGCTTACATCACCACGTTTACTCGTCTGCTTCAATCCATCGGTCCACAGGATGCAGAACAAAATTTACCTCATGGCATTGCACGAGGAATTGATCATGCTGATTATCTCCATGTTCGAGCACCCAATCCCACACTTTTGATCGCCACAACCGAAGATTTTTTTAGTATTCAGGGTGCCAGGGAAAGTGCTGCAGAAGTGTCGAAAATGTTTGAAGCACTGGGAGCAGCGGATCATTTTGAAATGGTGGAAGATGGCGGCGGACATCAGTCTACCCGTAAAAACCGGGAAGCGATGTATGCTTTTTTTCAGGATCATCTCGGTAATCCAGGTAGCTCAGAAGATCTGGACGTGGAAATTCTGAGCAATGAAGAGATTCGTGTAACCGAAACCGGTCAAGTATCCACTTCTCTTGGAGGGGAAACGGTACACTCCATCAGCCAAAAACTGGCAGAGGAGCGGATAACCCGACTTGAAAACTCAAGAGTGAATAACGGGGATCACATTCCCGAAGCCATTGCCAGGGCAAAAGAACTTTCTGGGTACCGGGATCCCGGCACTCCCGGAGCACCTGTTTTTACGGGGCGGATTGTCCGGGAAGGTTACACTATTGAAAAATATTTTACTGAAGGAGAAGGTGAATACATTCTGCCTTTCATCCTTTTTGTACCGGAAAATGAATCAGGAAAAGCTGTGATCTATCTTCACCCGGAAGGCAAATCTGCTGAAGCTTCTGAAAATGGTGAGATTGAATGGTTCGTGAAAAAGGGATTCACGGTTCTGGCACCCGACCTGCCGGGTGTTGGAGAGCTTGGCGGCAGTGATATGGCAAACTACGGGGCGCAGGTCAAACAGTTTGATCCCGTTTCGTATGATGTTTGGCCGGCGTCGGTTATGATCGGACGTAGTATCGCAGGAATTTATGCAGGTGATATTGTAAGATTGACAAGATTGCTGGAAGATACTTTTGGAGCTGAGGAAATCCTGGGAGTGGCAAGGCAAACGATGGGTTCGGCTCTGCTTCACGCCGCGGCATTTGAGGAGAGGATCAGCCGAGTCGCCCTTTTAGAACCGTACATTTCCTACAGGTCAATGGTTAATCACCGTTATTATGATCCGGGATATCATCTCAGTACAGTTGCCGGAGCTGCAGGTGAGTATGATTTGGCAGACCTCGCTGCAAGTCTCGCGCCGAGAAATTTGATCATGGCTGGAGTCACAGAAGCAAACGGAGAATGGATGAGATCACCAGACGCCACAGACGAACTCTCCGTGATTGAAGCGGCCTATGAACGTGAAAATGCGGGTGACCGATTAAACATTTTGTCTCTGAATGAGTTTCTGCTGAACTGGGTCGAGTGAAATTTTCTGAAAGTTGACAGAAAATGGATATCGGGATAGACTTTTAAACCGACGATCTTTTTATTGTGGGTGTGACCGGCATTGAATATCGTATTAAGAAACCTGCGAGAGTTCAGTCAGGCCCTGACAGAGTTCATTTTTGGTTCAACAGGAACTGTTGAGGGTAGTATTTTTTGAGATAAATAGTATCCCCTCTTGAGAGGGGATTATACAGCCACCATTTCAATCTGCCCACAACAATTACTGAAGAACCGATAACCCACAGGCAATTCCGATTATTTAAAATATGATCAACTACAATTGTAACCTACATATATTCGCTTTTCTGACTTTTGTATCTGTCTGCCTGATTTCTTTAGCGGGAGTATCTTGTGAAACAAGTGAGCACCGAGAAAGTCCCGTTAATACTGATTATACCTCAAATAACCCAGGTTCCAATACATTTAATCTTACTCTTCGAAGCCGGGTAGAGACAGAAGCCGGAAGCGGCATCTGGCAGGTTGTTCATCAGCAGGAGAGCTGGGATCCGAACCGGACTGCCATTATTGTAGCGGATATGTGGGACCGGCATTGGTGTGAAAGTGCTACTGATCGCGTTGGGGAGCTTGCCCCGGTAATGAACCAGGTTATTTCTGAGGCGAGAGATCAAGGAGCACTGATTGTTCACGCCCCAAGTAATACTCTTGATGCCTATCAAGGAACTCCGCAGCGGCAGAGGGCTGTCGATGCAAACTGGCATGAAGCACCTGAAGGTTTTGATCTTACAGCCTGGTGTTATCTGGATGAATCGGTCGAATCGGACCTTCCCATCGATGATTCAGATGGAGGATGCGATAAACCCTGTTCAGACGGACAACCTTGTGAGGAAGGCAGGGCCTGGTCAAGCCAAATCGCCGATATTGAAATCCATGATGAAGACGCCATCAGCGAAGACGGACAGGAGGTCTATAACCTTTTTATGGATTACAATATTGAAAATGTAATTGTCATGGGTGTGCATACCAATATGTGTGTACTTGGCCGCTCCTTCGCTATCCGGCAGATGGCAAACCTGGGCATGAACGTGGTATTAATGCGGGATATGACCGATTCGATGTACAATCCTGAAATGCCTCCGTATGTTACTCATTTTCGCGGAACAGAACTGGTAACCGAACATATTGAAAAATACTGGGCGCCAACCATCCTGAGTTCCGACTTTACCGGAGAACCGGCATTCAGATTTGCCGAAGATGAGAGAACCCACATCGCTTTTGTGATTGCAGAAGATGAATATGAGGCCCATCTGACACTGCCTGAATTTGCAGAGGAATATCTTACCGAAGGCGGGCACTATGCATTTAATGTCATTCAAAGTGATGATGATGAAATTACAGCCATCGAACAGATTCGCGATGCAGACCTTGTGATCCTTTATGTACGGCGCAGGCACCTGCCACAATCACAGCTCAACTGGCTGAAAAAGTATCTTAATGAAGGCAAACCGCTCATCGCTCTTCGCACAAGCAGCCACGCATTTGAAACTTGGACGGAATTTGACCCTGAAGTACTCGGCGGCAGCTATAGCGGTCACCATGGGAATCGTCCGCCGGATGATCCCCCGTCCTGGGTACAGGTTTCTTCACAAAACAGTTCACACCCGGTTTTAGCAGGGCTGCCTCAGGAACCCTTTCGTGCAGCTTCATGGCTCTACAAAACCGAGCCCCTGGCCGATAATGTAATTCCTTTGATGTATGGTAAAGTAGGGGAGGATGGAGATCCGGAACCGGTAACCTGGGTGCGAAAATATGGAGATGCGAACATTTTTTATACCTCTCTTGGCTCTCCCGGTGATTTTGAGTTACCTGAATTTAACCGGCTTTTACTCAATTCAATTGAATGGGCAGCGGAAAAATGAAAACAGTATGACATTTATCTCCTTCTTTAAAACCGGACCGGTCATCATTTTTTATTGTGTGGCTTTTCTTATCTCAGGGTGCAGCTCTGAAACGGCTCAAACAGAGCATTGGCCTTTCACTCCGGAGGTCGAAGAGTTTGTTGAAATTTATGCAGAAGCCGGAGGAGAAAAACTGGAAATCTGGATGGGGAATGACACTACCCCAGAGCCTCAGGAATCACTTGAAGCCTTTGAACCGATTGACGGCCTGGCCATGCAACTTGTGGCTTCCGAACCCCTTATTCGCCAGCCGATCGATCTCCACTTCGATGAACGCGGACGCCTTTGGGTTGTCCAATACCGGCAGTATCCCTTCCCGGCCGGCGTAACCATCAATTTTTACGACCAGTATATGCGGGCCGGGTTTGACGGAGTTCCGCAGGCACCTCCCAATCATACCGAGGGCTCCGATGTTATTACCGTTCTTGAAGACTCCAATGGCGATGGCGTGTTTGATTCTGCCAAAGATGTCATCACCGGATTAAACATAACAACAAGTGTGTTAACCGGAGGGGGCGGAATCTGGGTGATGAATCCGCCCTATCTGCTCTTTTATCCGGACCGGAATGGTAACGGATTGCCGGATGGTGACCCAGAGGTGCGCCTGGAAGGTTTTGGCCTGGAGGATACACATTCCCTGGCCAGTTCACTTACATGGGGTCCGGACGGTTGGATTTACGGGGTTCACGGAAGCACCAGTACGGCCGAGGTCAGGGGAATCCGATTTCTCGGGCAGGCGGTGTGGCGCTATCATCCGGTTAGCGATGAATTTGAGCTTTTTACCGAAGGCGGAGGCAATCCCTGGACACTCTCTTTTGACAGTAAAGGGCGCGCATTTTCCGGCCATAATGGTGGGAATACTCGTGGATTTCATTGGGTTCAGGGAGGGAGATACGATAAAAACTGGCCGAAACACGGGCCATTTACCCGGCCTTATTCCTTCGGATCGTTTCCCGTGATGGAACATGAAGGTTATTCCGCCCGCTTCTCAATGACGTTTACCGTTTATGAAGAAGGCAAGCTGCCCGGTTTCGAAGGACAGCTCATATCGGGTATGGCAATGACCAGCCGGGTTCAGGCCAGCGATTTTTTCAGCGATGGTTCAACATTCAGAACTGTTGACAGTGATTCGCTGGTTATGACATCAGACCGAAGTTTCCGTCCCGTCGATACCAAAGCGGGGCCCGATGGCGCTGTCTATTTTGCCGACTGGTGCGACATCCGGATGGACCACCTTGACCCGCGTGATACATGGGACAAAAGCTGCGGCCGGATCTGGCGGTTGCAGTCCGAAAATTACCAGCCTGTGCGTCCCTTTAACCTGGCGGAAAAAAGCAGTGAAGAGCTGATGGAGCTGCTTGGTGATGAAAGAAAATGGTATCGTGAACAGGCTCGCAGGTTAATAGGAGAGAGAAAAGAGACTTCGCTGCTTCCCCGGCTGCAGCAGCAGGCCCTGGATGAGAATGGGCAACTGGCTCTTGAATCGCTCTGGACGGCAAATCTGATAGGCGGAATGGATCCGGAGTGGGCAGCAAAGCTCATTGAACATTCTGATTCTTCAGTTCGGGCCTGGGCCATTCGCCTGATAGGTGATCATGGTGTAATCACAGACCGGGTTCAGGAGGCTTTGATCAAACAAGCCGGAACCGAGCAGAATCCGGAAGTGAGAAGTCAGCTTGCCAGCACAGCCAGATACCTCCCTGCTGAACTATCCCTGGGTTTGATTTCAGAACTGAACAGACTTCCGAATATTTCCGACGACAAACATATACCACTGCTGATCTGGTGGGCACTGGAAGAGATTATGACAACCGAGGCAGATGCCGTAATGACCTGGCTTGAAAACCACGAACATTGGCACACTTCGCTTTTCCGTGAACATCTTGCAGAGCGGATCGCCCGCAGGTTGGCTGCCGAGCGTGGGGACAATCCTTCGTTTACCCGTATCGATCCGTATGATAATTGGATCGTGTACGCCAATTATCCGAGAAGCCGGATGCCGGATCACAAAGGCGACTATACGGAGTGGGAGACCAACTACACACCGGAGGTCAGCGAAAAAAACCTTAACCGGCTTGCGCGATTATTGGAAACAACGCCCGATAATGAAGATCTGGATAACATATTTGCAGGTATCACAGCAGGCCTCAGTCAGGGGCCGGCGCTGGTACAGGTGCCAGAATCCCTAATCTCTTTGATAGAGAAGAAATGGAATGAACAGGACCAAAGCGGGCCTTTTCTGTACGCGGCGGCTCAGCTGGGTTATCCGGATGCGGTAGAAAAAATTGTTGCCATCACCGAAAATCCCGATATCGGGGAAGCCGAAAGAGCAAGGGTTGCCGGACTGGTTACAGCCAATCAGGGCAGGGAAGCATACTTAACTCATTGTGCACTTTGTCACCAGGCCGATGGCAGCGGGATGGAGCGACTGGCCACACCTTTGCGAAATTCAGAATGGGTTCTTGGTCCGGAAGAGGCATTGATACGGATCGTGTTAAACGGATTTCAGGGAGAGATGGCCATGCCTCCGATGGAAACACTCAGCGATGAAGAACTCACCGACATCCTCACGTATATACGATCTGCCTGGGGACATGATGCCGGTTCCGTTTCATCGTCAGCCATTGAAAAAATTCGTGCAGAGTCGGACAGCCGAAGTGGAATGTGGACAAGAGAGGAACTATCTGAGCTGGCAGACGAGGAGTGATTTAAAAAACATTAAGATGAAAATATGTTACCGGGTTAGCAAACCAAAACCATCGAATATAAACCATCATTAAAAATGATAAAAAAGAATACGTTTACAATACTGATTTTGGGATTGATAATTGCCGGGGTCGCATTATTTACAGGCTGTGAAGAATCTGCAAGTCAAGAAAATAATCAGCCCAACATCATCTGGATTATGGCTGATGATCTCGGGTACGGAGACCTCGGAGCATACGGACAAGAGGTGATAAAAACACCCCGGCTCGATCGGATGGCATCAGAAGGATTGATGTTTACGCAATTCTATTCCGGGCATACGGTATGCGCACCGGCACGGAGCAGCCTGATGACCGGTCAGCACACAGGGCGAACCCGCTTAAGAGGAAACACGAGCAGTGCTACAGGTGATCGTGTGCCACTCCGTCCGGAAGACACAACAGTAGCCGAAGTCTTGCAGCAGGCAGGCTACACAACTGGTCTTATCGGTAAGTGGGGGCTTGGAGAGCCGGAAACCACGGGAATACCGAATAAAAAAGGATTCGACTATTTCTATGGGTTTTTAAATCAGGCCCGGGCACACACCTATTATCCGGAATGGGTCTGGCGCAATACTGAACAGGTGGTTCTGGAAGGAAATCTGGATGGACAGCGTGGTGAGTACACCCATGATCTTGATATGGAGGAAGCGATGACATTCGTTAGTGAAAACCGTGATAATCCGTTTTTCCTTTATCTCGCATTACAGATACCACATGCGGAACTGCTTGTACCTGAAGACTCCCTCGAAGATTACCTGGATGAAAATGGAAATAGCATTTTTGAAGAGATCCCGTTTGAAGGAGCCGGAAATTATAGTCCTCAGGAGATGCCCAATGCAACTTTTGCCGCGATGGTAACGAGAATGGACAGAGATATCGGGCGATTACTGGATTTATTAGATGAACTCGGGATTGATGAAAACACCATCGTCTTTTTTACGAGTGATAATGGACCGCATGCTGAAGGCGGGTACGACCCAGACTATTTCAACAGCAACGGGCCATTACGTGGCATCAAGCGGGATTTGTATGAAGGCGGGATTCGCGTGCCGATGATCGTTCGGATGCCGGGAACTGTACCCGCCGGTGAAGAGAGCGGACAGGTATGGTCAATGTGGGATTTTCTGCCCACAGCTGCTGAACTCGCCGGTGTTGAACCGCCTGATGATATTGACGGCATTTCGATGGTAAACGCACTTTTAGGACAGCCGCAACAGGATCCGGAATACCTATACTGGGAATTCCACGAGGGGCGATTCAGCCAGGCTGTGCGTTTTGATGACTGGAAAGCAGTGAGAAATAATATCGATCAGCACATTGAGCTATACAATCTGGCAGAAGATATCGGTGAAGAGCAGGATCTGGCGGATGACTACCCGGATATTGTGGCCCGGGCCGAAGAGCTGTTTCAATCAGCCCGCACCGAAACCGAACACTGGCCGGTGGAATAAGTCAAAAGATTACAGGCACATGAAATTTAAAATGATGCTTTACAGTATTGGATATGATGAAAAAAAATGAAACAGATTATACCCGGGAGTCCGACCTTCTGAAAGAGATTCAGGGGAAGCCTCTTCCGGTTCGGCTGAAAACATACCTGAAACTGTCAGGGCCCGGCTTTTTGCAAAGTGCACTTGCACTCGGTGGCGGTTCGATGGCCAGCAGTCTATATTTAGGGGTTCTGACCGGCTACAGCATGCTTTGGCTTCAGCCGGTTGCGATGTTTCTGGGTATCATCATGCTCAGCGCCCTGGGGTACGTGACTCTGGTAACAAATCAACGCCCATTTCAGGCGATCAACCGGCATGTAAATCCAGTGCTGGGATGGGGATGGGCATTGGCTGCCCTGCTTGCCAGTATTGTGTGGGCGCTGCCACAGTTTTCTCTTGCGAACGGTGTGGTGCAGCAAAACCTGATGCCGGGTATCTTCGGTGAGGATGGTTCTTTTGGGGGCGTGCCGGGTATGGTATTGGTTTCAGTAGTACTGCTTGCCATTACTCTTGCTGTAAGCTGGAATTACGACCGTGGGCGAACCGGAGTGAGGATTTACGAATGGATTTTGAAAGGTGTGGTTGCTATTGTCGTACTCAGTTTTATGGGTGTTGTTGTGCGGCTTACTTTCATCGCCGGTACCATAGACTGGGCAGAACTGGGACGGGGCTTTATTCCCAATCCTGCACTGTTCTTTCGTCCGGCCGAAGGATTTCTCCCACTCCTCGAGGGACTTTCTGAAACCTCCCGCGGATACTGGACGGAGCTGATTGTAACCCGCCAGCAGAATGTCATGGCCGCGGCACTTTCCAGTGCTGTTGGAATTAATATGACCTTTCTGTTTGCCTACTCTATGCTTCGGCGGAAATGGGGGACCGAATATCAGGGCCTGATGAAATTCGATCTTGCAGGAGGTATGCTTATCCCTTTTATGCTGGTCGTAAGTTGTGTGATGATTGCAGCCACCAGCCAGTTTCATACCGTTCCCCAGCCCGGTATTATCGAAGAGTTTACAGCCGAATGGGAACCGGTGGAAAGCCAGGTCAATGAATATCACCAACTGCTGGAGGGGCGTATATTCTATGAATCAGAAGAAAGTGATCTCACTGACGGGCAGCTTGCCGCGCAAATTGAAGAGCTTGGAAGAGAAGATCATGTGATGGCGGCAACATTAATCACAAGGGACGCCTTTGATCTCTCTTTTTCTCTCGAACCCTTGCTGGGGAGCTTTTTCGGTCACCTGATTTTCGGAATCGGAGTACTGGGCATGGCGCTTTCCAGTATTACCTTGATGATGGTCATATCTGGCATGGTTCTCTGTGAAGTTTTCAACAAGCCCAAAAGCAAATGGCTGTTCCGTCTGGGTGTTTTGGCGCCGGGCCTTGGAGTTCTCGGGCCGTTTTTCTGGGATCAGGCCTATTTCTGGCTGGCTATTCCAACATCGATTCTTACTCTGCTGTTGCTTCCTATTGCCTATGTTACGTTCTTATTAATGATGAACAACAAAGCCCTGATGGGAAGGCACATGCCCAAAGGTAAAAAGAGGATCGCCTGGAATACGCTGATGATCGGAGCAGTAGCACTGATTAGCTCGGCCAGCCTCTACATGTTGTGGATGCGCGGAGGACTTTGGGGGCTTAGCGTTCTCATACTGTTCCTTGCTGCGGTTGGTATTGCCGAATGGCGAAAAAAATTAAATCAAAAGGTAAATAACATCGATGAAGCCGCATAACTCAGAAACAGGTAATATAGAACCGGAAAATAAGAGTAGTTTAAAAGGAAGGGTGCGTTTGATTCTATCCTCAGCATTTTTCCTGCTGATATTTTTGGCCGGGGCCATTGTGTTTTGGCAAATATCGGCTGATTCTGATACTACAGGAACTGAGGGACCGGAACTGCATATTCATTTTATCTCCGGGTCGGCCGAGTACGAATCGGAAGCATCTCTGAAAGATCTCAAACAGCTCATTTCCGGACAGCATTCGCAAATCAAGATCACCGCTTCCTGGGGTGAAGATCAGGGAAGCGATTTGCCGGATATTGAGCAGCTTGAAATGGCTGATCTGATGGTTGTATTTACACGGAGGATGACCCTTCCGAAAGAGCAGCTTCAATACATTCAGCGACATATTGAGGCAGAGAAACCCGTTCTGGGAATTCGCACTGCAAGCCATGCATTCCAGGACTTATTAGAAATGGATGAGCTTGTTTTAGGAGGAGACTACGATGGTCACGGTGATGACGAAACTGTTGATGTAAGAATTGCAGATGAAGCGGCTGGTCATTCTGTTTTGAAAGGGGTGGATGATGAATGGAACCGTCCCGGAAAAATTTATCATAATCCATCTCTGGGGACTAATGCAGTTCCATTGCTCTATGGCAGAGGAGAGGAGAGCGGGATTGATGAACCGCTGGCATGGGCCAACATATATGGAGAAAACGGCCGTGCTTTCTACACGTCGATGGGGCTGCCCTCCGATTTTGAAAACGAATATTTTCTTCAGATGCTATTTAATGCGATTTCCTGGACAACGGGATATCCACTTCTCTCTCCCAAAATCGATGCATTTGAACCCGGCTCATACCAGATCATGGATTACGGGCCTGTTCTGTCTGAATCTATAAAAATGGAATGGCCCTCCGATGCACTGGTAAGAAAAGGGCTGGCTATCCGGCTCGATCACGATGCAGCCATGGTTTTTGATACAGATCTGGTACGGTTTGCCGCGGGAACAGTTGGTGGCTGGCTGGATATTTCTCAAACTGATTATACAAGTTACAAAGGTTCAGATATTGCATCGATTGAAGGCCGTCAGGTGTTTGCGACCTCCGAAATAGCCGGCTGGGCAAAAGAGGGAAGCTTCTACGGACCGAGGGATGATGGTTTGGGAAATTTGCCGCACGACTGGGCCCACTATAAAGGGTTTTATCGATATGGAAACCAGGTTGTGCTCTCTTACACCGTTGGAGAAACCAATCTGCTTGAACTGCCCGGAATCATCCGGTATGGAGATTCACCAGCCTTTATGCGCACGCTTCAGGCTGATGCTTCAGAAGGTGATATGAAAGCTCTGATCGCAGAAAAGCGGGATAACTGGGTCGTTGAAACCCAATCGGATGAAGCAATTATTTTTTCCACCGGTGACGCCGCTTTTGCCGTTCGTCTGTTTGATGCAGGTGAAGATGTAAAATTGGTTGAATCAGACGGCCGGGTTGAACTTCATCTGCCTTCATCCCGCAACGCCAGATCGGTGAGGGTGTTGATGTTCGAAATGAATTCCGCTGATGATACTCTTTTTGAAAATTTTGGCAGAATGATGGCTCAAAAAGATCTGCCCGATCTCAAGGCAAAAATACAGGGAGGGTCTTCCCGATGGTCTCAGGAACTGGCTGCATCCGGAGAACTGGATGAACGCGAGTCAGGATATGTGATTGACCGTATTCCCGTTCCGTTCGATAATCCCTGGAAATCCTGGATGCGCCTGTCGGGCCTCGACTTTTTTGAAGATGGCAGCAGGGCAGCCGTTTCTACCTGGAACGGGGATGTGTGGATCGTCTCCGGGCTGAACGACTCCCTGGAAGAGGTGACCTGGCAGCGTTTTGCATCGGGGCTTTTCTACCCGATGGGAGTAGCTGTTGTGGATGATGAGATTTATGTAACCGAACGAAGCCAGCTAACACGCCTGCGCGATCTGAACGGCAATGGGGAAGCCGATTTTTATGAAAATTTCAACAACGACGGCATTGTCTACCCGATGGCTCATACGCTGGAGCTCCAGGTTGATTCGGAGGGAAATTTTTACTTTTTCAAAAACGGAAACCGGGTTCCTCCCGAAATACCGCAGCATGGATCTCTGATCCGGGTTTCCGCGGATGGTTCTGAACGTGAAATATTCGCTCGTGGATACCGGGGTGCAAATTCTCTCGGTATTGGCCCGGACGACCAGATTCTGGGTGCCGATCAGGAAGGGAATTGGGTTCCGGTAGACCGGTTTGATGTCTTGGAAAAAGGTGGTTTTTATGGCGACCGGCGTCACGGAGGAGAAAACCTTGAGGTGGGAGATTTCGATCCACCTGTAGCCTGGATGCCTTACCACGTAAACAACTCAACGGGACCGATTATCTATGCCGGAGACTCCCGCTGGGGGCCGCTCGCCGGGCAGTGGATTTTAGGCTCCTACAGTCAGCGCACGCTATTTACTGTATTAAAAGAAGAGATGAATGGCCGGTATCAGGGAGGCATTGTAAAACTGCCTGTAGAATCCAGTTCGGGTTTGGTGCGTGGGCAGATGAATCCGCATGACGGCCAGCTATATGTGACCGGACTAAGAGGCTGGCAGACTCTTGCAACTGATGATGGAGGCTTTGAACGGATACGATATGCCGGTGGCAGTGCCAATCTTCCCAAACATTTTCACGTCTCTCCCGAAGGTGTGAGAATTGTGTTCACGGATCCGCTTGATCCTGATGAGGCTCAAAACATTCAGAATTACCAGGCCGAAAGATGGGGGTATGTCTATTCAGCCCGCTACGGTTCCCCAGAGGTTTTGCCGGATGATCCCGATACAGAAGGGCGTGAATCGGTTGAGATTCTTTCAGCCGAAATTTCAGAGGATAGAACAGAAGTCTTTCTTGAAATAAGAGATATGAAATCGGTGATGCAGATGAAAATCGCCTATAATCTCTTGTTTGAAGATGGTGAAATTTCTGAAAACGCCATTTATCATACAGTGAATTGGCTTACACCTGATGAAGCCGCTGACAGGCCTGAATGGCAACAGGAGATTATCTCCAGGTCGCAGGATCAGGAGGAGGTTATCGTTCAGAGGGCAGATGATTCGACAGAAGAAGACCGGCCGGAGTGGTACCGGGAGGGAGCGATCTCTTTTCAGAGAAATTGTGCTGCCTGCCATGTGAGCGGAGGTGTGGCACCATCGATGGATAGATCGGAATGGGCTGGCGGATCTCACGAAGCTCTCGTCCGGATCGTATTGCAGGGCAAACGGGGTGAAAGAGGCGTGATGACTCCTTTTTCATGGATGAACGATGAGGAAATAGCCGCGGTGATCAGTTATATCCGTGCAAACTGGCATGATGAAGAACCGGTTGCCCCGTCACAAATAGAAGAAATTCGGCAGACAACCGGAGAACGTACAGAATTATGGACTGAGGAAGAGCTGAGAGTATTTTTTGATTAGTGTTCCCTGAACAATTCCCGTAGAACAAAAAATATTTAAGGAATTGTTTTTATACTAAGTGCAATCAATTTTGAAAATGTAAATTTCAAATCCAGAGATTGGTGATATGTCTGACTGGAACCGAAGAGATTTTCTGAGGACAACATTAACTGGGGTAAGCGGACTTGCCTTCTTTCCTCAAATTGTACATTCGACATTCAAACAAGATTTGAAGTTACGTGCGATTACAAGTCCGCCGGGTTACCATTGGTTTGGTTACTATGACAAGTGGCAGATGGATCCCACAGGGCAGTTTGTTCTTGGTATGCAGGTCGACTTTGAACATCGTACCCCTGAAGCAGATGATGTGATCAAAATCGGTGTCATTGATTTGGAAAATGATGATAAATGGACTGAAATTGGGGAGAGTCGTGCCTGGAACTGGCAGCAGGGATGTATGCTGCAATGGGTACCCGGATCCGAAACCGATGTGCTTTGGAATGACAGGGAAGGAGACCGTTTTATATCCCGAATAATGAATATTCGAACAGGTGAATCCCGCATACTTCCAAGGCCGGTTTATGCGCTGAGTCCGGACGGTCAACACGCCGTTACCACAGATTTTGAACGTATCAACAACCAGCGGCCAGGTTATGGATATGCTGGTATTCCCGATCCTTATGGAGAGTTAAAGGCTCCGCCCGATGGCGGCATCTACCGAATGGATTTGCGTTCCGGTGATTCAGAACTGATTCTTCCGTATACAGAAATTGTGGATATTCCGCATCACGGAGATTCTATTGAAGTACAGTGGCACTGGTTTAATCATTTACTGGTTAACACCGATGGAAGCCGGTTTGTTTTTCTGCATCGCTGGCGGGAAGAAATGACCACACGTCAGCAGCGGGCCACCGGCGGCTGGACAACCCGCATGTTTTCGGCAAATATGGACGGATCGAACCTCTACCTATTGAATGATTCCGGCCTGATTTCACATTTCATCTGGAGAGATCCGGTTCACATCAATGCATGGACCCGGCCTGAAGGGAAAGATTCGGGTTTTTACCTGATGGAAGATCAAACCCGGAATATTGAGCAGGTGGGAAAAGATGTAATGATCCGGGATGGCCATCTGACATATGTCCCGAATGCCAATTATGAATGGATCCTGAATGACACCTATCCCGATCAGGATCGCAATCAGGAACTATACTTATACCACATCCCAACCGGTCGTAAAATTACTTTGGGTCATTTTTATTTACCCGAAATATACACAGGTGAGTGGAGATGTGATTTACATCCAAGATCAAGTCAGGATGGAACGAAAGTGATTATCGATTCTCCGCATGAAAGCAATGGACGGCAGTTATTTATACTTGACATCAGCCACATTATATCCTAATCCCTCTCAACTTTGAACCTGACAGCGAAAATCGAACTTATATCAATGTTATAAGATCAGCCAGCCTCTTCTGGCACCGAAATTATCAATTCTTCAAAATGATGATATTTAAAAGTTATGTTCAGATTCCACCCATTTTTAGCTGGATCTGATTCAATATTCATTAGGATGATTAACAGTGTTCAACCACATTGTGAATGAGGTTTTCAGGTTGGGTCAATATAAATCAAAGTCTCCCTTGATTTTTTGGTACTTAAACGATAAAGTAAATTGTACTGGTCTTGAAAGAGTTCTGGCCATGCAAATATAATAATTTTATTTTTTCTACCTGACATGGAAAAGGAACTGATTGAAAAAATCCGGAAGGGTGATGAAGAGGTGTTTGGAGAATTATTCCGAACCTGGTATTCTGACCTGTGTCTTTTCGCTAATCAATATGTCGGTTCTGCAGATCTTTCAAGAGATGTCGTTCAGGAAGTGTTTATCAGAATATGGGACAACCGTGAAAATTTCAATATCAATTCTTCAGTAAAAGCATATCTATATAAGGCTGTAAAAAATCAGGCTATCAGTCAATTGCGTAAAACAAAACCCAGTACGGACATTTCTGAAGCGTTGAACACAAAATCCGATCTTTATGAAATGGAAGAAATCCTCTCTTACAGGGATGAACCGCTAACGAACCAGATTTGGAAAGAAGTTAGAGAGCTTCCGGAGAGAAAGCGTACGATATTCACACTTTATCGCAAACACGGCCTATCATATAAGGAAATTGCAGAAGTGATGGGAATTACACGAAAAACTGTTGAAAATCAAATGGGAAGGGCTCTGCTCTTTTTACGGGAAAGGTTACAAAAGGTCTATTTATCGGATTAGTTAGATAGTGTTAAGGTCTTTGGAATCTTTTCAAATTCATTTGATAGATACATTTTATTAGCGGGTGGATAGTCTTAAGTTCAGGTAATCATTTCTAAGTAACAGTTATTAAATGAGTTAAAAAAATATATCTTTTTTAGGGGGGTACTGAAGTTTTACTGCGTCATATAGGTAAGTAGTCTGATAATAAGGTGTTGTTCTGGTAACGACCTTCTAATCAACAGCTGAATACCAAAAACGATAATTAGTTTAATTATATGAAGCATTTGCCCGACCATGTTTGGGAACTTCTGGCCAGGTATTTTAACGATTCCATGACCCGAAAAGATGAAGAACTGCTGAATCGGTGGCTTAAATCTGATGAAAAGAACCGCCAAACTCTGCACTTCCTGAAGGAATTACGGTATTCCGGAAAGGATAGAGAGGATAAACTTTTTTTAAGTAAACTGGATCTTGACAAAGATTGGGCTTCAGTTTCTTCACACATCCGAAGGGAACGGGCTAAAGAAAGACAGAAAAAAATTCATGCCCTTCACCAAAAAAGAAAAAAACAAGCCACTTTTGCAGGTTTGCTGAAAGTAGCTGCCTTGATTCTTGTAGCTTTTACATCAGCATATCTAACATATGAATTCATTTATACACCATCTGCAGAAGCAGCAATGCAAGAAAAGGCTGTGCTTGAAGAGGTATCCACAAATCGTGGAGAACGGGCCAATATTACACTTGGTGATGGAACGAAAGTCTCGCTCAACGTAGACAGTAAACTTCTGATACCCCGTCAGTTCGGTGATGACAATAGAAGAGTGATTCTTGAAGGAGAAGCCTTTTTTGATGTAACCGAAGATCCGGATCGCCCCTTTTTAATTGAGAGTCATGGCTCTATTACAGAAGTGCTTGGAACGTCATTTGGAGTTCGATCCTATGAAAGCGACAGGGAAGTGAAGATTGTGGTGAAGAGTGGGATGGTTGCTCTGAAAAAGATACTTCCGGAAGTAAAAGCTGATAGCAGAACTTTGGATGAAGGTTTAGAAAATAGAGTCTTGTTAGAAGCTGGAGATGTTGGAGTTTTCGATAAAACAAACTTTAGTATAACCTCCGGCATAACAGGAGATTTCGAAGATTTACTGGGCTGGATGGATAACAGGCTCATTTTCAGGGAAGCCTCACTTGAAGAAATTTTTCAAACTCTTGAGCGATGGTTTGATGTGAAAATTACGTCAGAACTGGCCGATTCAAAAATGAGAGAGAGCCGAATTACGCTCAATATGAGAAAAGGCCATATCAGGGATGTATTTGAATTACTGAATGAATCGATAGATCTGCACTATATGATACTGGATGACAATCAAATTAAAGTCATCTAAATGTATAAAAAACAATAAATAAAAATAAAAAAGAAGATTGTTAGACACGTTAAAATCTAAAACACTAAACACCCAACATCATTATGAAGCACTTTGTTACTGAATATATCAGGAAAACAGCATCAGTGATTCTGGTAATGCTGATTGCTAATACTTTAAATGCACAAGATAAAAATACAAATCAAGTAGCTTCAGTATACTATCCTGTTTCCGAATATGGGACTCAAATACCGGAGCTGGAGCATCAAATGGACTTAAGTATAAAAAATAAGTCCATTGAAGAGGCCTTATTTTATATTTCAAATCAGGCTAATCTTGAAATTGCATTCGATTCCAATATGCTCCCTGAAAATGATGTCAATATCACCATTATTCAGGAAAGCATAAGTGTAGCTGACGCTCTTATGAATATTCTGTCTGGAACCGGTTATGAAGCGGTGTTGACATCCAGAGGTGAGGTTATATTAAAAGAAGTTAAACCTGAAAAAGTAGAATTAATTGTTCAGGATGTAATTCAGGGAACGATTACTGATTCCGAATCGGGAGAACCTTTGCCCGGTGTAAATATTGTTGTTTTAGGAGCGGAAGAACTAACCGGATCCACTATTGGTACACAGTCTGATATGGATGGTGCCTTTTCGATTTCTGTACCGGATGAACTGAATACGCTTGTTTTTTCTTATATAGGCTACCGGACAAAGCAGGTGGAAATCAATGGTCAGGAAGAAGTACAAGTTGAACTGCAACCGGACGTTCAAATGCTGGATGATGTGGTTGTTGTGGGATATGGAACACAAGAACAGATTGATCTTACCGGTTCTGTCAGCAGCATTAGCAGTGAAAGAATAGAGTCGAGGCCAGCTTCAAACCTGACATCCCTGCTACAGGGAACTAGTCCGGGTGTAACTATTACTCAAAATTCAGGGCGGCCTGGAGACGAGGGGCATAGTATTTTGATTCGAGGTGTGGGTACTATGAATAATGCTCAGCCTATGGTTATTGTGGATGGTGTAGAATCCTCAATGAATGATGTAAATCCCCAGGATGTGGCAAGCATAAGTGTTCTGAAAGATGCTTCATCGGCAGCAATTTATGGATCGAGAGCAGCAAATGGAGTCATTCTGATTACGACCAAAAGGGGGGAGGCCGGTACGCTCAATGTAAACTATAATACTTACATCGGACGCGATCAGGCAACAAGGCTGCCGGACTATGTTTCTTCAGCTGAATATGCCGAATTATATAATGAGGCAAATCGCAATCAGGGGCTTGATCCAAGATACAGCCAGGATGAGATCAATCTGTTTGCTTCAGGTGAAGATCCATATAATTACCCCAATACACCATGGCTGGATCTGTTGCTGCAGGGATCCGGTTTTACTCAATACCACAACCTGAGTTTTTCAGGAGGAAGTGAGGTTAACAGGTACAGAATATCTTTGGGATATAATGAACAGAAAGGGCTGCTCGAGAAAACGAACAGTGAAAGATATAATTTGCGTGTAAATTTCGATAGTCAAATGTCGGATTGGTTTGATTTTGGCCTTAATACAGCATTATCGCGCAGAAATATTTCAAATCCATCAAATCCAAATGATAGTGGTGGCGGAATATTTCAGTTTTTCCGTCAGGCAAACAGGATTCCGCCTAATGTAGCGAATAAATATGAAGATGGATCATGGGATCGCCATGATGATGGGAACCCAATTGCATGGGTTGAAGAAGCCGGAATGTTCAATTCAGCAATTTCGCATATCGTTGGAACCGTTTTCGGAAGAGCTGAAATTCTTGATGGATTATCACTTAGGGGAAATGCCAGTGCTGATTATCAATTAACTGACAGCAAGCACCATTTCAGGACGATTGAGTATGGAGACGGCTCTGTACAAGGGCCTAATCGTGTTACAGACCAGGTAAACAGGAATTCTATTATTACACTGGAAACAATGCTTGATTATGTACAAGATTTCGGCCCTCATGGAGTTGAAGCTTTGGCTGGGGCGTCCAGAAGGTATGAAGAATACAACATGCTTAGCGGATATCGTCAGAATTTTCCATCGAATGAAATCTCCGAATTAACAGCCGGTTCTCAGGAAGGATGGCAAAATGATGGATCAGCAGTTGAAGATAAATTGGCTTCTTTTTTCGGAAGAATTAATTATAACTATGACAGAAGATACCTCATTCAGGCAAATATACGCCGCGATGGGTCTTCAAAATTTGCCCGTGGAGATAGATGGGGATGGTTCCCTTCGTTTTCTGCAGGTTGGCGAATAAGCGAAGAAAGCTTTATGCAAGATGTAAGCTGGCTTAGTGAATTGAAGTTACGTGCTTCCTGGGGAATGCTTGGAAACAACAGGATAGGAAACTATCAGTACATTCCACTGATTTCACTCGGCCGCAATTACAACTTCGGAGGCTCTATAGCACCTGGTGCTGCACAAACCAGCCCGGCAAATGAAGAAATAACCTGGGAAACCACAACTGAAGTAGATATTGGGCTTGATGCGGCATTTCTTGGAAACCGACTGACGCTGACCCTGGATTATTATGACCGTTTTACAGATGATATTCTGACATCTGTACCTGTTTCAGATCTTTTTGGACTTCCGGCACCCACTGTCAATGCAGGTGCAATGAGAAATAAAGGCGTAGAGTTTGAGATCGGGATGATGGATACATTTACTGATTTTCAGTATAACGTATCTTTGCATGGTGCATTCAACGACAATGTAGTGGAAAGGTATGAGAATCCACATTTTGGTACTTCAATCCGTGCTGAAGGAGTAGCCTGGAACTCATACTATGGATACGAAGCAATCGGACAGTTTCAATCCCAGGAGGATATAGAGAACAGTCCACATATACAGGGGCGCAGCCCAAATGTAGGTGATTTAAAATACAAAGATCAAAATGGTGATGGAGTAATTGATGGTGACGACCGGGTTGTACTCGGAAATACGATACCAGAGATTACATTTGGCCTCAATCTTGGAGCTGAATACAAAGGTGTTGATATATCAATGTTTTTTCAGGGTGCCGACAGGGTGTACAGAACCATTCATCCGGAAGCGATGTGGCCGTTTCAAAACGGTGCTAAAGTACAAAGAATGCACTTGGACCGCACAATAGTAGAGAACGGCGAAATTGTTCAGCACGGGCATTATCCAAGAGTTTATACTACTGCTACTTCTGGACATACTACCTCATACTACGAATTCAGCTCATTTAGTGTGCTCGATGCGTCTTACATCAGGCTGAAAAATCTTCAGGTAGGATATACCTTACCGATGTCTTGGTTGCCGAATATTTCCAATGTAAGAGTGTATTTCAGCGGGGAGAATTTGTTTACCCTTACAGGTTTCCCCGGGAACTTTGACCCGGAAACACCGAATGGTGTCGGCTATCCGCAGATCAAAACCTACACCCTCGGGTTAAATATCACTTTTTAAAAACTTTTTAAACCATCAATAAACATGAAGAAACGAAATATTTTTATAGTCACAGTACTGCTTTCGTTTGTATTTACATCCTGTAGTGATAATTTTTTGGATGTAACACCAAAGAATGCTTTATCGGATGCAACATTTTGGCAAACTGAAGAAGATGCTGAGCTCGCCCTCGCTGGATTGTATGAAAACTGGGAAACATGGTCGAATGTGATCTATTTTGACGCAATCAGTGATAACGCTTTTTTTCCGGGCTGGAGCCATTACATCGACGGATCTGCAACTCCAACAAACCTATCTGAATCATATTGGGCAGACTCATATAGCGGTTCTTGGTTCGAATACCAGCGGATTCGGAAATACAACAACTTTCTTGAAAAAATTGAAGAAGTTGAGATGGATGAAGCAAGAAAAGAGCAGTTTAAAGCTGAAGCCCGCTTTTTAAGGGTTTACAACTACTTTTTTAAATATACAATGTTCGGGGATATGCCGCTGATTACCGAAACGGTAACTCCTGATTTTGTAATGGCCCGTACTCCAGCTGAAGAACTCAGGAATTTCATGCTTAACGAGCTGGAGGAAATCAGCGAAATACTTCCTGTTCAAAATCATCTGCAATCAGGAGGGCGTATCACCAGCGGAGCTGCTCTGGCAATGAAATCCAGAATTGAACTTTTCTCCGGAAACTATGAACAAGCAATGCAGGATGCCAAAAGTGTGATCGATATGGGTGTATATGAGCTCCAACCTGATTACCGGGAGCTTTTTTTGGATGATTCCAATAATGAGGAAGCAATCCTTTCAATTGCTTATACTCAGGATATTTATCCAAGCCGCCATCCTCAGTTTTTGATGCCGGGTATGGATGGGGGGTATTCAAATATGGCGCCTACATGGGATATTGTTGAGGCATACGAAACAATTAACGGGTTGACGATTACAGAAGACCCTGAATATAACCCGGAGCGACCGTTTGAGAACCGGGACCCGAGATTAGGTATGTCAATATTATATCCCGGAGGGGAGTGGAATAACCGTTTATACAATCCTCTCGATCAGCAGATACCAAATGCTCAGGGAGAAATGGTTAATAATCCCGAATATTTTGAAAATTCGGTAGGCTCTCCGGCAGGATTAATCATTAAAAAGTATATTGAACCGATGCCGGAATCGGTGATGCAAAATAGTGGATTGGACTTGATGGTGATTCGCCTTGCTGAAATGTATATTACATTTGCTGAGGCTGCTTTTCGAACTGGACAAAATCTGGATTTAGGCCTTGAATACCTGAACAAAATCAGAGTTCGGGCAGGAATGCCTGAAGCCGCCCAACTGACTGAAGAGCTGATTCGCCGTGAACGAAGGGTTGAATTTGCCTTTGAAACTGTGCGTTTTCATGATATCAAACGCTGGGATCTCGGCCATGAAGCCTTCGATGGCCCGATTTACGGTGTGAGAAGAGGAACGGTAGACAATGAAACAGGTGAAGTGGAATGGACCGGAGATCATATCATACTTGTAGAAAGAACTTTCATTCCCGAAAGAAACTATCTGCTTCCCATTCCCCAGCGTGAGATGGATGCAAACCCGGAAATGACTCAAAACCCGGGCTATTAAATTCATCTAATTTCCCGGCTAACCAAACATTTTCATTAGCCGGGAAATTTTTCCCCGCCCAAAACAGTATTTCTCTTGAATAAACTTTACCTCTTATTGCAGTTAAAGCAATAAGTTGAATGGAAACAGTTCTTTCAAACAAAACAATCTTCTGCCAATGAAGTTCTGTTCGTAAGGGACGTTTTCTTTTTTTAAGGTCTAATAAAACAAATACCAAATAATGAAATATTGCCTGAAAACCATCGGTTGTACTCTCCTTTTTTTTCTTACAACTGTTTTGCTATATGCCCAAAACCAGGTGTACAGCCCTCAGCAAACCCGAACTCTTATAGAAGTGAATACACCTGCTGCGCAGGATAGTGATCACGTTCTGGCCATTACAGGATGCCGCCTGATTGACGGGCTTGGCGGTACACCTGTTGAAGATGCAGTTGTTATTATAAAAGGCAACAGAATTGTGGATGCCGGCCCCGGAAACGAGATAAATATCCCGGCAAATGCTGAATATTTTGATGCGGAAGGAAAAACGGTCATGCCCGGCCTGATAGATGCCCACTTTCATAACTTGATGAATAATGACCGGATCAATCAGTACCTGAGAAACGGCATTACCACAATGCGTGATCCAGGCCAACCTATTCGGTTTCATCAATCACTTCATTTTGCAGACCAGCCTGTCCCAAGGGTATTTCTGACGGACAGTCATTTGGACGGATATCCTCCTGTGTGGACACAGCAGGCAAATGTAGTCAGAAGTGCAGAGCACGCTAGGGAATCTGTCTATGAATATGTGAGAAACGGGGCTACAGGTGTAAAAATCTATTTTAATCTTCCGCTTGAATATTTTGAAACAGTAACAGATGCCGCCTCACTCAGCGGGGTTCCGGTTATGGCCCATCTCGAGCTTGTGGATGCTGATGATGCGATCCTTGCAGGAGTTGAAGGTATTGAACATGTTACTTCTTTTGGAACAGCACTGGCTGAGACAGGTGAGGCAAAGAAATTCAAAGATGCCCTCAGAGAAGATTACGGAGCAAGAAGAACGGAGAGGTTCAGGTTGTGGTCAACAATTGATTTGGAATCTGAGCGTGTGAAGGATGTTATTCAATTAGCCATTGAAAACGACGCAATCATGGTACCTACACTTGGCGTGTTTGAACGTTATGAAGGAGATGATGGTGTGGAAAACTATCATGTTCAAGGGTATTATAATATGGTTAAGTTCGTGGGCATGGCTTATACAGCTGGTATGAAAATATCTGTTGGTTCTCATGCAGGATTGATCCATGCAGATTATGGTTGGGATTTTCAGCATGAAATGGAGTTACTGGCAAAAGCCGGAATGGACCCTATGGATATAATTGTCAACAGTACATTGGGGAATGCAAAATACTTGCGGACAGAAGAGAGACTGGGAAGTATTAAGTCAAGAATGCTCGCGGATCTTATAATTGTAGATGGGAATCCTGTTGAGGATATCAGAGTGATGCGCAATGTCAGTAAAGTAATGCTGAATGGAATTTGGGTGGACTCTGGAGAATAACCGGTAAAACAGATATATACTGGCATAGAAAACCAAGTCTGAAACCAGGTTAAATAACCGCATACGAAATATTGAGTATTGTTGGTACGACCGAAGTGTAGCCATCTTGGGATTAAACTTAAATTAATTAGGGCATCCTCAGACTAATCTATCTATTTGTACAACAATGAGTTACATTCATAAAATTGATTTTTAATGCAAGGAAAAATTGCAATTATATGCAAGCTTCTTAGCATTTGAGCGTCCATTTTTTCGAAAAAATACAAGATATTTGGACATATAATCATATGGCTTCATATTTAAGTCACTAAAACATTGCTCTCTGGCTTCTAAACACCAATTTATGAAATTAGAATTACCAATGTGTGTGTACCTCGACTTTTTGAGGAAGCCCTAATTAGAAAGTTACCAGATGGTTTAGAAAAAATAACTTCATAGAATTTATACTACCTGTAAACATGAAATCTTTTGTACTCATTTTACTCTTTTTGATCCCGGTTTCCACTACCGTGGGTTTGACGTATTATTCTGAAGTTCCGGGGTTGGCAGAAAATTTTGCCGGTGATAAGAAATCGGATCCTGTGAATTGGGAAAAGATGACAACGGTTGAGGATTTATATTCAGCATATCCGGAGAGGACCGAACTTATTTTTCAGAATCTGGATCTTGAAAGAGATGGGCTGGAAGATGTAAAACAGGCCGTGAACAACGGCGATATGGTGTTGGCCGGCAGATATCTGCTGGATTATTACAGAAATTCAGAGATCAGGTATATGGTTGAACAAGATGTTCCTGAGTTGACCGATAAAACCGTTGCTGCGGCAGATTCAATAGTTAACGACATTATTACTATCCAGAGAATTTCAGACCGTATTCCCCGATTGGAGAACGGGCATTTGGATTGGCATCATACAGGCCCAGAAGATGATTTGGAATATGCCTGGCTGCATAACAGGCACAGCACCGTAAGAATTTTACTGGAAGCCTGGTTTGAAACCGGAAATCCTAAATACCCGAATCACATAGACCATTATATAAAAGACTGGATTATAAGCAGCTGGCCCTATCCTGAAGTAAGAAGCAGTACAGCGATGTGGCGGGGCCTTGAAGTTACTGCGAGGGTGAGAAATTGGATGCCTGCATTTTACAACCTGATGGATACCGAATATCTGTCACCTGCAACACAGTTATTAATTCTAAGCAGCCTTCCCGAACATACTCACTATCTGAAGAATTTTCATGCACAGGGTAACTGGCTGACCATGGAAATGAACGGTCTGGCCACGGTTGCATCGCATTGGCCCGAGTTTAAGGATTCTGAAGTTTGGCTTGACTATACCATTGAAACGATGGTCGGCAGTATGAAGGAGCAGGTATATCCTGACGGTGTTCAAACTGAACTCACTTCACACTATCACCGTGTAGCACTCAGTAATTTCGAGAATTTTAAAGAAGTTGCCAGTATGACAAATATCGATCTGCCGGACTTTTATACAGAAACACTGGAGGATATGTGGGAATATCTTGCGGTTACGATGCGTCCGGATGGGTATGGATTGCTTAATAACAATTCAGATAAAACCTATAACCGGGAAATGATTAAAGAAGCGGCTTCAATATACAATCGGGAAGATTGGCTGTACATTGCATCAAATGGGAGTTCTGGTGCCAGGCCGGTTGCCGGGCCTTCGTTCGTTTATCCCTGGGCCGGACAAATCATCTCAAGAAGTGACTTCGGGCCGGATGCTCATTGGTCCTATTTTGATATCGGTCCGTGGGGTACCGGACATCAGCATAATGATAAACTTCATTTGTCAGTAGCTTCATTTGGGCGCGATCTGCTGGTTGATGGCGGAAGATTTGCCTACCGTGGCGAAGTTGCCGACCGGTTTCGGGAATATGCTCTTAGCAGTCACAGCCATAATCTGATTATCATTGATGGAAAGGGACAGGGACCGGGTCCGCGACTTACAGAAGATCCCATACCTGAAAAGAAATTCAGAATTACAGATGAGTTTGATTATGCATCTGCTTCGGTTGATTATTTTGATGATTTGGAAGGAGAGGCCCGGCACTCAAGATCTGTGTTTTATATAAGGGGTGAGTTTTGGGTTGTTGTTGACCGGATAACTACCGACCGTCCCCGTGAAATAGAAGTCTTGTGGCACTGGCATCCCGACACCTCAGTTCAGGAGATGGATCATGGAGTAGTGTCCAGCAATAATCAACGTGGAAATTTAAAAATCACACCTGCCGGCAATCCAGACTGGCACATCGATTTTGTGAAAGGGCAGGAAGAACCGTTAGTACAGGGATGGTACAGTGAGGAATACAATTTGTATGAACCCAATACAGCCACAATCTACTCTGAGAAGTTGAATTCTGACGGTACATATGCGTGGGTTCTTTATCCATTTGAAAGTACTGCGCCAGAAGTTCAGGCGGATATCATTGATCAGGATTCCGGTCAGGTTAAAGTACGGGTTACTGTGCCTGGTCAGGGGTACTGGGATGTTTCTGTTCCATTTTTAAATAGTTCCGGGGCTGCCATGGAATTTATTCCTGAATGAAAAATAGTGGAGTTTTTAACTCTTAAATTAAATAAACAGTTATGAATAGAATCTTCTATACGACAAAAATCATAGCAATTCTTTTGTTGATAGCCTTCATCTCCTGTGATACGGATGATAATCAATCGGGCCTCTCAGCAGGAATTGATGAAGACTTTCTTCCCGGCCATCCCCGAATCATGTTACTGGAAGGTGAGGAAGAGGATATTCATCAATCCATAACGGATAATCCGATTTGGCAAAGGATGCATGAGGCCATATTAGCAGAAAGTGATGCTATTATCGATGAACCGGTTTTGGAACGGGAGGTGGTTGGCAGGAGATTGCTGGGCACCTCACGTGAGGCATTAAGAAGGGTTTTTTATCTTTCATATTCTTACCGGATGACCGAAGAAGATAAATACGCAGAGCGGGCAGAAAGGGAGATGCTGGCCGCAGCCAATTTCAGTGACTGGAACCCATCTCATTTTCTTGATGTGGGAGAAATGACCATGGCTCTTGCCATTGGTTATGATTGGCTTAATGACCAGCTTTCAGCAGAATCCAGAGAGACGATTCGTGAGGCGATACTTGAAAAAGGCCTGGAACCTTCTTTCGACCCCGATTACAACTGGTTTCTCGAAGCCACTCATAACTGGAACCAGGTCTGTAATGCCGGGCTGACGTACGGAGCTCTTGCTGTTTATGATCACTATCCTGAAATATCTGAAGAAGTCATTGAAAGAGCTTTGGAAACCATTCCTCTCGCCAAAAAAGATTACAGGCCTGACGGAGCTTATCCCGAAGGTTATGGCTACTGGGGGTACGGAACTTCATTTAACATTTTGTTTCTAAGTGCAATCGATAAGGTTTGGCCGGGCGGGTTTGATTACAGTGATCATTCAGCTTTTTTGGAGACCGGAAGTTTCCGAAAACATATGATTGGCCCCACATTTCAAAACTTCAACTGGGGAGATAACAGACCTTCTGCGGGACTGAGTCCTTCCATGTTTTGGTATGCTGATAAAAACAGTGAGCCTTCACTTCTCTATAAAGAAAAATTATTCCTTGATACTGATGATTTTTCACAATTCACCAATAACAGGCGGTTACCGGCTATTTTGATTTGGGGAAAGGATATTCAGCTTGACGAAATAACAGAGCCCGAAAACTACTTATATGTTGCTCAAGGGGCGATGCCTTTGTCGATCATGCGAACCTCATGGAGCGATCCGAATGCGATTTACCTGGGTTTTAAAGGGGGCTCACCTTCAGTGAACCATGGACACATGGATATCGGCTCGTTTGTCATGGAATCAGATGGTGTGCGATGGTCGAGTGATTTGGGGCCTCAGAATTATCATTCACTTGAAGAGTTGGGCATGAATATCTGGGGAATGTCTCAGGATTCCGAGCGATGGACGGTATATCGCCTGAATAACTTTTCTCACAGTACACTTACGGTCAATGGTGAACTTCAGCTTGTAGATGGATACTCTAAAATTGAAAATTATTCGGATGATCCGGAATTCTATTTTGGCATCACGGATATGTCGTCTGTTTATGAAAATGATTTAGCATCAGTAATCAGAGGAGCCGGTATTGTAGACCAGATGTTTGTTGTAATACGGGATGAAATTGAGTCCTCTGAAGAACCAGCCGAAGTGCGCTGGCAAATGCTGACTGAAGCTGATGTAACCATTACCGGTGCCAATACCGCAACCTTGACCAGGGATGGCCAACAATTATATTTACGTGTTGATCAGCCATCTGATATAGAAGTTACCACTTGGAGTACGCAGCCCGATACTGAACATGATGTAGAGAACCCTGGTACCATCCTGGTAGGGTTTGAAACAAATTTATCGGCCAATACAAGTGAGATTTTACAAGTATCACTTATCCCTGCTTCTTCCGGTACGGTGACAGAGTTCGATCAGAATTTGGCTGATTGGTAAAATGAAGACCATTACAATGAAAAAAGACTCAAAAAGAAATAGATTTTCCTGGTTCAGAAATGTTTTTTTGATATCCATAGTGGTTTCTGTTCAGCTTTTTATCACTGTGAAAGATTCACAAGCCCAGGTAGCAGAATCGGATATAGAGATACTGAGAGAGCGGTTTACTGAAGAGCTTCTTGAACCATCAGTGAATGAGCAAGAGGTTGAAAGTTTGATCAGCTCAATTCGCGAAGATGGAACCTGGCCCGGCATTGATTATGTGGATACGACACGAACTGCCTTTGAACACAGTATTCACCTCGATAATATGGTGGATTTAGGCAGAGCATATAAAAAACCCGAATCACCTTTTTATAAAAATTCTGATCTCAAACAGGTTATCTGGAAAGCACTCGATTTTTGGAATGAAAATGATTTTATCTGTGAAAATTGGTGGTGGAACCAGATTGGAACCCCGGAGCGAATTGGCAATCTTTTGTTAATCATGGATGATGATCTGACCGAAGAACAGGTAACGAAATCAGAACCAATTGTGGGCCGGGCTAATCTGGATGCCTGGGGTGCGCGGCCTGGCGGAGATTTAATTAAAATTGCCGGTATTCTCGGCAAGTATGCTCTGTTTAAAAGAGATGTTGAAGTACTGGAAGAAGCAGTGGCTGCCATAGCCGGTGAAATCGGATTTGCTGTGGACAGAGGAGATCCTTCTGATGTAAGGGGATTACAGACTGATTTTAGCTTTCACCATCGAAACGACCGGGTCACATCAACGATAACCTATGGACAAGGGTTTGCCAGTTATTTTGTTGACTGGGCTAAAAAAGTTAATGGAACAGAGTTTGAATTTCCAGATGAATCCATCCAGCTTATCGTAGATTACTATCTTGATGGCATTAACGGGTACATGGCTTTTGGTAAATATCCCGATCCTGGTGGAAGGAACCGGGGGATTACAAGATTGAATGCACTCAATCCGAGAAGCCCTGAATTACCAAGGACCTTGCTTCAGATCACTGATTACAGACAGGATGAACTGGAAGCAATTGTACAAATCCGTGAGGGGAACAGGGAGCCTGATTTAAGAAGAAATCTTTTTTTCTGGAATACGGAATATTTCAGTCATCAGCGGCCACACTATTTTGCATCCGTACGCATGTATTCCAGCCGAAATCACAGTGTGGAAGTTCCTTATAACAGCGAGGGTTTAAAAAATCATCATTTGGCCGATGGGTACAACTTTATCACACGAACAGGTGAGGAGTATATTCATATATTTCCGGTTTGGGACTGGCAGAAAATCCCAGGCACAACGGTTGTTCAGAAACCAACATTGCCAGATCCCGATGAAGTTCAGCAACAGGGGCTTACCGATTTTGTAGGAGGAGTTACAGATGGAACCTATGGTGCGGCGGTGTTTGATTTTAAGAGCCCTCTTGATCCGCTCTCTGCCCGCAAATCCTGGTTTTTTTTCGATGATGAGTTTGTAGCACTGGGTGCCGGTATACAGTCCGACTCAGAGTATCCGGTAGTCACAACTCTGAATCAAAGTTTATTAAATGGAGATGTGATAACAGCTCAGAACGGAAATCAAACGGTACTCGACACGGGAGAACACGATTTGACAGACGTGTTATGGGTTCATCACGATAAAACGGCTTATCTCTTTTCTGAACCGGTGTCTGTTAAAGTTGAAAACAGGCAGCGAAGTGGAGCCTGGAAAGAGATCAATGAGCAAACCTGGGCACTTTCAAGAGATAAAGTGTTTAAAGACGTATTTACATTGTGGATTGATCATGGAGTAAAGCCGCAACAATCTGAATATGAATATATTGTGGTGCCCGGTATAGACGCCACGGAAGTTGAGAGTTATCATCAATCATCCCCGATAGAAATTCTTGCGAACCAGCGGGAAATTCAGGCTGTAAAACATTCCGGACTGGGTATGAGTCAGATCGTTTTTTACGAACCCGGCGAAATTGAGATCTCTGAGAACATCACCATCACGTCAGAAACAGCCGGACTGGTAATGGTTACCACTTCCGGTGATAAAATAGAAAAAATCACTGTATCAGACCCAACCCGTAAACAGGATTCTTTTCAGTTTTCTGTTACCTCACGTATAGAGATTGAGAATGCCCAATGGAGTGCTATATGGGATGAAGATACAGGACACAGCAGAATTTCTGTTGCGCTGCCTCAAGGAGATTATGCCGGCCAAAGTGTCACATATTACTTAACCAGGTGAAACTTTTTTTATTTGGTTTGAGGCAGGATAATTCAGTAAAGCAATGATCATTTGCTTAAAAATAGCAGGTGTTATTTATTGCCTGTGTAATTGCGGCTCAATATACCAAATAGGATATTTTAGAATGCAATTTTATACCTGAACCAATAATCAAATCACAATAAAATGATGAGACATGAGAGATTCAATTGGTGCTTCGGCAAAGGAACTGATAAAAAAAGATTTTGCATGACATTCAAAAATGTATCGCTCCTTTGGGCTCCATTTTTTGCAATTCTGTTTCTGTTTGGCAGCATCGCTTGTGATTCTGCGATGGAACCTGAAACGAATGGACTGGATCGTGAGCCGTCGGATCATGAGGTGCGCTATTCACCTGATGACGGAGACCTGACAGCCACAAATCCGCCGGCTTTTATCTGGTTGCCTGTTGAAGAAGCTGATACTTATATCGTCCAGTATTCCCGGTCCGAATCTTTTAATTCGGATGAGACCATAATGGTGCGTGACATCGATATGAGTGTATATATTCCAAAGGAGATCATGGAACCGGGAATATGGTACTGGCGGTATGGTTACAATGATGGAAATGAGGATCTGTATAGCCGGACCCGCCGTTTCGAAATCCCTGATACAGCCACGGAATTTCCTTTGGTTTCTGTTGATGATGTTATTACCAAAATACCGGATGAACGTCCGCGCCTATATTTTTCACCTGAACTTGTAGAAGAGGTTCGTACGGATCCCGATGGACGTTACAGTCATTTGACCGAGGATGTTATTGCAGAAGCTGAAGAGATCCTTGCAATGGATGAACCGTTATTTGAAGAACCGGATCCCTGGCCGGAAGAGAATTATCGCCCCATTTATTACGAAGCCTGGCGTTCAATGCGTCCTTATACCCAGCGTATGGTAACAAGTGCACTTGCCTATCTCTATACAGGTGACGAAAGGTTTGCTGAAGAGGCTAAACGACGGTTAATGCATTTCATGTCGTGGGATGTTGAAGGTTCTTCAAGCGCGCTTTGGCCAACGGAGCTGGGAATGAATATTGCAGAAAATGCGACCCCTGTGTTTGACTGGATCTATGATGTTCTTACCGAGGAAGAGCGAAATAAGTGTAAGGAAGTACTTACAGCGCGTATGGAGCAGATAAACCGGGATGTACACCGTGCCCGGCCGATGGAAGCGCGTCCATATTCGAGTCATCCCGGACGTATGGTAGGCTTTGCGCTGGAAGGAGGCATTGTACTGGCTCACGAGGCACCTGAAGCCAGAGACTGGCTTGATTATACGTTGCGGCTTGTCTGGAGCACATACCCGGCCTGGGGTGGCCCTGAAGGAGGATGGCATGAAGGTGTTAGTTACTGGAGCGGATATATGAGACGAATGGTTCGGGTTGTTCATGAACTGGACTTGCATGGCGTGCCTTTAAAGGATAAACCCTTTTTTCAGAATACCGGTTATTTTGGCTTATATGCTGCATATCCCGACAGGCCTGGACGGGCGTTTGGGGATGGACACCACCAGCCGCTTGGCGCTGCTACAGGAATTGTGAGTTATATGCTGTCGAACCTCTATGATAATCCCTATTTCCGGTGGCACTCTGAACAGGTTGGTGCCGGTGCATCAGGCCGGAAGGCCGTCAGGATATACAATCCGGAACTGAGTGCAGAAGCCCCGGATGATCTGCCTCAATCAAGAGTGTTTAATGATGTTGGGATAGCGGCCCTGCATAGCAACATGGCTGAACCTGAGAATAATGTAATGATGCTTTTCAAAAGCAACCCATTCGGTGCGATCAGTCATAATCATGCGAGTCAAAATGCTTTTGTAATAGAGGCTTTTGGTGAACCTTTGGCAATCAGCAGCGGGGCCCGCCAGACTCACGGAACTCCACACCACCAGGAGTGGATTTGGCATACGATAGCACATAATAGTATTCATGGTTGATGAAGAAGGCCAGGTCCCGCGCAGCAGAAGTTCCAGTGGGAAAATTATAGCACACCGTGAAAATGGAAATTATGTTTATACGGCAGGAGATGCTACGGAGGCTTACGGCGGCAGGCTCGATCGGTTTCACCGGCATATTCTGTTTGTGCGGCCGGATTATTTTGTCATTGTCGATGATCTTGAGACATCAGGAAGTTCGTCTACTTATCAGTGGCTGCTGCATGCCGTTAATGAAATGGAGGTTGATGATGAAAACCGGGTGGCTGTAAGCAGCTCAGGTGACGCCAGAATGACTCTCCGGTTTCTTGCTCCCGAAGCTCTTGACATTGAACAGCGCACCGGATTTGATCCGCCCGTCGAAGATCCCGAAACGGCACCTGACCAGTTCCACCTGACGGCTTCAACTCTTGATCCGGCATCCTCAAAACAATTTGTTTCTGTAATATGGGTCGATCGGGATCCTGACTTACAAACTGAGGTTCAGGGTGAATCCGAAAGTTCAGGGATCAGGACCCTTGAAAACCAGGGTGTGCGGGATCAGGCTGTTCTGGACAAATCTCTGGAGGGGGCTGAACTATTGGATGCTGAAGGTGGATTGGCCCTTCGTGTGGGAGATGATCTGATACTATGGAAAGAAGAAGGGGAAGAAATGATCCGGGCAGAGGGTTTAACTTCTGTTGAGACGGTAGATGTACATATTGGCCATTTTCGTGGTCAGTGAGAAAAGTTTTAGACATTAATCTATGAGCCCGCTCCGAAAAGTACATTTTCGATTTACCCGTCAAATCGGTTGTGGGTGAAGAAAACATCTTGAAAAATCGATTCTTTGCTTTTTGATATACCATAGCCCGTCCCGTTCAAACTATTTGAGTAGTTTTAGGGGTATAATGCTTGGTTTCCTTGCCTGATCCATCCGGTTGGCCTATATATCGTTGAATACGCCTCATGTTTACCCACAAGGCTCTGCACCACGCCCATAGTTTATGCTTGATTAACCCCCGATAGGACGTTTTATCCCCACGCAAGGTATGGCTCAGGTGCCATATACTGGCCTCCACATTATTGCGTTTGTTGCGTTCGCACGCCGGGCGCTCCGCGATCGCCTGCCGCCGGGCCGAGGCCCGGATGGCCGACGACCCGAAATACCGGTACTGCTGCTTCTCGTCCAGCCAGATTCTCCATCGCTGTTCGCTACTGTTTTTCTGGCGGCGGGCCGGCTTTGCGGTATGCGTTTTGCCGGTTTTTGTGTCATGAACAGTCACCCCTTGCTCGGTTTCGGTACACTCAAACCGCGAGGGGGCGCCCTGAATACTACTCAATACCATCTCCACATGTTCCTGGCCCGCCTGCTGGTCTTTGTCCAGGCTTCGGTTGTAGGCTCCATCGGCATAGCAGGTCTCTACGTCCCGGCCGGTCCGCTGCTCGGTGGCCTCAATAGCCGGGCCCAGCAGGTCCGCGTCACTGCAATCGGCCGGGGCAAGGTGCACGTCGGTAATTAAATTCAACTCCTGCTCCTCGTCAATTGTCTCGGTCAGGTTCACGGTGTAGCCTTTGACCGTCTGGCCGGCCTTACGCCGGTAGCTGCACTCCGGATCGTCAGGCGACTGGACGCTGTCGGCGGCGATCTGTTCGGCATCACGCGCGGTAACCTGACCCGCCTCATCGTCATCATCCCCGGTGGTGTATTGCTCGGCAAAGACCTGCTCCAGAAGCCCGTATTTGGAACTGTCGTCGGGGCTGTAGGTGGCCAGAAGGCTGGCCATGAGGCCCCCAAGGTCCTCCAGGCGCTGTCGAATGGTCTCGCCGGTGGAGCGGTAGACGGTTGTTTGGGCATCCTCCCCGGCCAGCTCCTCCATCGCCTGTAGCACCGATTGGGGTGCCTTGCGGCGGGCCTGCTTGGAAAGGCTCCGCCAAAACAACTTCAGCGTTCTGCAGACCAGCTCAAAGCGGGAAAAACTGGCAATGTTGCTGCCGATCAGTTTGCTGTCCATGCGGATCTGTTGCCCGCCAAGATCAAACTCAAGTAGCTGATTGCTGGTAATGGCCTCGAACACCTGGCCAAGCAGGTCCGTGCCGTGATCGCGATCATACTCATAGATACGCTTTCGGAACAGGTAATAGGTAGATTCAGTGGGAGGTGGGTCGTCCAGATTCACAAGTCCCAGGGCCTGGCGAAACAGCAGGTGGAACCGGCAGGCTTCAAAGAGCTGCTCGTCGCTGAATCCAAAACCGTCTTTGAGGATCATCATCCCCACCAGCTGCCGGGCCGGGGCGTTGGGCGCACCCATCTGCTGGTCAAAGAGAACTTTAAAGATCGATTCGTCAATTTGGCTGAATACGTGCTTGTAAAAGGAATTATGCCATCGATTGGGATCCTGAAGCTGACGCTGGCGGCGCTCGTCAAGATGCTGGCCGGCCGAGGATAACAGGTCAATCTGGGGGTGTTCTGGAGACGTTTTAAACATAGTACATAACTGTTATTAATGAAGTTATAATATACGAAACAGGACCCAAAATAACTAAAAATACACCGCTTTAATTCTTGAATACTCACCAAATTTGAACGACTTTTCGGAGTAAGCTCATCTATAGAAATCTAACATAAACCTTTGCAGCGGTTGCTTATAAATCAACCTGTCAGTGTGCGTCAGCTCCTGACAGCGTTGTCCGATGAGACGAGTCAACAATTTTATAACCGATTAGATACGTGAACCAACATAGTGTGCTGATTATCTCAAGTTCCGAAATAATGACGATGTAGTGGCTGCAAAAATAAAATGAAAAGGTTGTTCGAAATTTTGGATATAAACTAAATAAGAATAGTAAAAGTAAAACTTTACGGATATCATTAGGTGGAAGTCGTTTGAGATATACTTTGCCCGGCCTTGAATCAGTTGGCGGGAACAGGGTGTTTTCAGCGACGCTATGGCAGCATTTGATACCGGCCGGATCCTTGATTACTGTCAATAAGTGTGATGGACCATTACCCCACGGGGATCCCTTTGGGAAAAGGGTGCCGCGTCGATGAAAAGCCCGCCGCCAACCCCGACCGCCGTCGGGGCTTGACTTTTTGGTCCTTTTGGGTCAAGCCAAAAGGACAGTTTAAGTGAGGTCGATATTTAAAATTTTGTGGAAGTTGATTATGAATGAAATACCGAACAAAACCTGTCAGGTCTCAATAAAAATTTTAAGCTTGACACGACAATAAATCAGATGTGTATGAAAGCAGAACAGATAGTGATGGCAATGATTACATTCAGTTTTTTAACACTGATTTATGAAGAGAATATTGCTCAAACCTCATCTTCAAATCCGGAGGAGACTTACGACGATATTGTTAAGGTAATAGATGTGGCTTCAGTTTGGTCAGTCCATCAAATTGGCAGTCCCGATCTGATTACAAGTGATGAATTTCAATACGTTGGATATTATGATGAGGACCGTTTTTTAACAGTCGCTCAGCGAAAACTGGGTACTCAGGAGTGGACATATTATGTGTTTCCTGTGCAGATGGGCTGGGCAACGGGCGGCCATGCGCGACTTACTCTTGCATTGGATCGTGATGGGTATTTGCACGTAAGTTCGTACCGCAGAACTTTGCAGGAAGGTCCGCCCGCACCACCGGAAAAGATCTATTATCGTTCAGAAAATCCCCACGAAATTCAGTCTTTTGAACGTCTGATTATGATTTCTGATGATGAAGCACCAGAATATCCAACGTTCGTTAAAGGGCCGAACGATGAACTCTATTTTACCTACCGTCAGGGGGGCAGTGGAAGTGGTGATCAGATATTTAATATTTACGATCCGGAAACCAGAAGCTGGGAACGCCTGCATGATACTCCGTTATTTGACGGACAGGGCGAGATGAATGCTTATGGAGGGCCGCGTTTGGGACCAGATGGAATTTGGCATGCAACCTGGGTATGGAGAAATACGCCGGACAATGCAACCAATCACTCTGTATCTTATGCGCGCAGCAGGGATATGCGTAACTGGGAAACGGTGGACGGTAAACCCGTTGACCTACCCATTACAAGTGAAACTGAGGGAGTGATTGTTGATCCTGCAGGACCCGGTGACGGTATCAGTAATATGACCAGTGGAGGTTTGGGATGGGATACGCAACAACGAACCATAAGAACCTATCATAAATTTGATGAATATGGCAACAGCCAGGTTGTGAATGCTCGTTTTGAAGATGGACACTGGAATATTGTTCAGGCTACCGACTGGGATTTTAGATGGAACTATGAGGGTAGAGGAGCCCTGCCTTCAGTGGTGCTTGTCGGAAATGTCAAAGTTGGCAGAAAATCCGGAACATTGGAGCTTGATGTATGGAGCCAATATTACGGTGATGAAAGAATTGTTCTGGACGAAAATAACCTGGAACCGATAAAACGTACAGAGCCAGATGAGACACCGGAATGGGAAAAAGCCATAAAAGTCCCCGAACTGGATTTTCAGGTTGAGCCTGATTCTGAACTTCTTCGTGATGGTGGCCCCATGGAAGTTACATTGATAGAAGATATGGGAGAAGCAACTCATGAAAATGTAAAATATATTCTGCGATGGGAAAATGCCGGCAGAAATCGTGACCGGCCAGTCCCGGAGCCCTGGCCGGAACCAACGATGTTGAGGGTGTTCAAAATTGCCAAATAAGACAGTTGAAAATGCAGGAATACATTCTATCCCTGAAAATGTGTTGATACGAATATACTCAAAACCAGGGGTCGGAGTTCTGATTGCTCCAGAATTTGTAGCATTGGCAAAGTTATTATATCATAAAATTTCTTAATCATTAAATCCTTCGAGTATGTTAAACTTTTCATTTTATAAGGCAATAACAGGAATGGTAATTGCTCTTATTGTTTTAGGATGCAGCAATGAAATTAATCAAAGTGAAAATCCTGTAAATATTATTTTTGATACTGACATGACTACTGATTGCGACGATGCAGGGGCGTTAGCAATGCTTCATACGCTGGAACGAAAGGGGGAAGCCAATATATTGGCTACGGTGGTAAACAATATGGGAGAATACTCTTCTGGTGCAACAGCAGCAATCAATGCATTCTACAATCGGCCGGATATACCGGTGGGTGCTTATCAGGGAGACATTGTAGGTCGCGATGCGGCTGATTTTTTTGCGGATATTGCAAAGGATAAAGACAGTTATGGCCACAGTGCATCATCCAGAAATCAATTTCCGGATGCAGTGGAAGTATATCGCAAGGTTTTGGCCGAAGCCGGACAAAATGAAGTAATTATTGTGAGTGTTGGACACCTGAATAACCTGTATGATCTACTGGAGTCAGGAGCCGATCAATACAGCGAATTAAATGGTGTGCAATTGGTAGAAGAGAAAGTGGATCACCTTGTTGTCATGGGCGGACATTTTCTCCCTGATGTATCTGAGAGATATCCGTATGGCCGGGAACACAACTTCAGAGCCCGGGGGAGTGCACAGTTCACCGGATCCGTCCTGGAAAAATGGCCTACACGGGTAGTAATATCAGGGTATGAAATTGGAGAAAATATTTTGACAGGTCCCCGGCTGACTGCACTGGATGAGAATCACCCTGTTCGGTATGCTTACGAACACCACCCTTCGCAGCCATTAATAAACGGGCGAATGAGCTGGGATCAGACAGCTATATTGGCAGCCGTACGTGATCCCGAATTATACTGGGATCTGAGCAATCAGGGATGGGCTGAAGTAGATGAGGAAGGACATAATTCATGGACAAGTGATCCGGATGGACTGCATGTATATCTGATTGAACGAAACAATCCGGGCCCATCAGAAATTGCTGAAATTATAGAGGAGTTGATGGTGGATATGCCGTGACAACAGGATTACAGGGATTCCAGTCAAATTGTTCGGAAAAGTTGAATTAAAAATTACAAGGATTGAATAATTTCTCTGGTATTACACTTAAACCATACTGTATACATTATACATTACAAAAGATGAAAAAAATAAAAGTAGTTGTAAATTTGACGGTTAAATGTCTCTTATGTGTGTTCTTATCACTGTCATTTTTGTTAATACCATCAGGATTGATTGCTCAGGTATCACCTTCCATTTCGGAAAAACTTCCTGAAATACAAGATCACTCGTTACAATCAGAGACAAGGTTAACAGCAGATTACATAGGATCTGAAGATGATTCCGGCCATTTGTCTGTTACGGATCATCAAGAGGATAGAAAAAAAGTTGAACCAAGAGATAATGAAAAAATGGATGGATATAGAGGAATCTGGTGGCGACACGGGCCGATGCCGGCACGTCCTCATGCGCCTAATTATGGTTCTCAAGACTACAAATATTCAGGACCGCTCTCTTTTGCCTGGCCGCACACGGTGGCCCCAATGGCGATCTATGCTCCGGAAGTTAACAAGACATTTTTTGTGTATGGCGGTGATACCGGGCCGAAAGACCGTTATCTGTTAACCATGGCTTCTTATTATGACCATGATAAGCACCGTGTTCCGAAGCCGACGATTGTACGCGATCAAAGAGGTGTTGATGATCCACACGATAATCCCAGTTTGACTATTGATGGGGATGGATATATCTGGGTATTCATAGCCGGACGTTCAAGACATCGCCCCGGACAGATTTTTCGAAGTCAGCAGCCCTATTCAGTGGAGGCTTTTGACAAGATTATATCAAGGGAACAAACCTATTCACAGGTCTGGATGGTACCTGAACGAGGCTTCATGCATCTTTTAACTCTCTACACAAGCGGCCGGGAATTGTATTGGGAGACCAATAGTGATGGTACGAACTGGAGTCCGGAACCGGCCGAAGAGCTGCAAAAGCTGGTTGGCTTTGGCGGGCACTACCAGGTAACAAGAATACACGAAAATACCGTGGGTACGTCTTTTAATTATCATCCTGACGGAAATGTGGATAGGCGCACGAATATATACTATCTGCAGACATCCGATTTTGGTGAAACCTGGAAAACAGTTGACGGAACAGTTGTGGAAACTCCCCTGGATGACCGGGATAATCCGGCTTTGATAACCGACTATGAAGCGAAAGGCAAAGTGGCATTTCCGAATAAATTGTTATTCGATAAAGACGGACATCCGGTGATACTCTATATAACCGCATTTGGGGCGGCACCGGTTCTTGAAAACTCACCCCGGGTGTGGAAAATTACCCGCTGGACCGGCGAGGAATGGGTCACCCGGAATGTGACGGTATCCGACCATATCTATGATATGGGAACCTTCTTTATTCATGAAGACCGATGGTCGCTGATCGCCCCCGCACTGCCTGGCCCGCAAGCGGGTTTTACAGGCGGGGAAGTAGGTGTTTACGAAACCAAAAATCCGGATGAAGACTGGTGGCAGCTAAAGCGGCGGGTAACGATGGACAGTCCATTTAATCATGGGTATATGCGTCGCCCGCACAACCCTGTGGATCCGTTTTTTGCTATTTGGGCGGATAGTAACTCCCAGGAAAATTCCATATCCCGGATCTATTTTACTAACTCCAGGGGAGATCGTTTATTTAAATTACCCTATAAAATGGAAGAGGATTATGCTGAACCAGTGGAGCTGAATCCGCCCATTCCACCGGCAGGTGAAAATACATCGTATTATCGATAGCACATGATTGAATTTCACAATTTATTAAACCTGCATGTATATCTGATTGAACGAAACAATCCGGGCCCATCAGAAATTGCTGATATTATTGAAGAGCTGATGGTGGATATGCCGTGATAACAGGCGTTTGGACTCTTTAATTTGTTATGACTGTTGTTGATAAGTTGAATGTAAAATAAAATTAATGGTTTATGCTTCAGAATAACCATTTTAAAATCTTCAATTTTAAATAAATTATTGAACTTTGGTTTTAACGGTATGGATGCAGTGGGTAATTCCGTAAAATCAGCTTCTTTTCATATAAGAGAAGAAAAAAGAAGTGGTTTACAGCTTACTGAAAGATACCAAACAGCATCGGAAGGAGTATAACCGGCTCTATATGGGTTTCGAGATGTTTGCGAATAAATTTAAGTGCTTCTGACATATGCTTTTTTACGGTAAGATGCGAGATATCGAGTTTAATCCCGATCTGTTTATAGCTCATGCCCTCATTCCTTGACAAGTCATAAATTTGTTTTTGGCGGGGAGGAAGTATCGCCAAAGTCTGTTGCAAAAGTTCGTAGTTATTCTTTTCAATCAACGAATGGTCGGTGTTGTTAACGGTGTTTTTTCTTATTTCCGTGAATGTATTCCGTGCTGTTCGTTCGCTGGCCAGTTTTTTGAATCGGTCATAAATATTGTTCCGCGCCATCATGAATAGGTACCCTTCCAAGTTGTTGATGTTTATCATCTTTTCCTGCTGAGTCCAGATTTTCAAAAATACTTCCTGAACCACGTCTTCAGCCTGATTACTTGATTTGAGCATATTTAGTGCTACACTGTAGATTCGTGGACGATAGTGATCGAATATTTTGGTAAAAGCAAGTTCACTACCCTGTGAGAGTTTTTTGAGCCACTCCTTTTCGTTTTTCAGATACAGATCACTCATGTATATAACGGTTTCGTGAAAGCAAAATTGAAAGGTTGATTCTGTACAGATTGCAATTCTGATCAAATCATATATAACAAAAAAAGATAAAAATAAAAAAAAGGAGAAAATCTGAAGATACCTCCGGTTTTATTGAAACCGTTCTCATTATTTTTTTATTAGCAAGCTGTTAATACTAATCTAAAAAATTAAATAAATAATATGTTTAGTGTAAATTATATTAATAATTTATTCTTAAGTATTCTTTCACATAATTATTACGTGAGCTTTGTTATAGTTGAAATTACTCATTTCAACGTATCAAGATACTTATCACTTATAATTTCAACTTCACCTGGCCACAAAATAAAATACTTGTTGAATAATTTTGGCTAAAACACTTATTAAAAAAAATCAAATAATGACTACTCCCTCCGTCTTTTAAGTTCGTCTTTATATCAGTAACACGATTATTGGTTGAAAAATATTAACTCTCTAATGCAGAGCGGTCCTTTCAGATCCTGAAATCGCTACGAGGTGTGAGGGAGTGATTAATAAACAAACTGCAAAATAAATTAAATAAGATTTCCGTCAGACCCGGATAGGATACTGAGGTCTTTAGCAATGTCTCATTTGGTGTGAGGCGAAACAATACCTAAAAATGAAAATAAAGCATTTTATATATCTCTTCCGGCGCTATGTAAATGATCATGCCACTGAAAAAGAGATAAATGAATTAATGAGGATGGTAAAATCCGGTAAATACGACAGCTGGATTAAAAACCGGATTGACCGGAATCTGACCGGTGATATTAAACGTTTACACGAGAATAATTTGGATATGTCGGAACAGAAAGCCGGTAAATTATTGCTGAATATTTTGAATGTCGAATCAAAGAAAACAACTAAAAAGATAACAGAGCATCCTTCTTCCATGCACTATTCGTATTCGGGAACATCAACAAGCTGGAAATGGGTCGCGGCGGCTGTGGTCATTTTTATAGGCTTTTCCATACTGTATACGGATTGGATGATCAGTGAGGGAGGTGAGGAGGTGGCTATGCAAGAGGTCATCACAAACCGTGGTGAACGAACCAATTTAATCCTCGGGGATGGCAGTCGTGTGACTCTAAATTCGGACAGTCGATTAAAAATCCCGGTGGATTATGGACAACATTCGCGCACATTGACCCTTGAAGGCGAAGCCTTTTTTGAAGTAGAACACAATCCTGGCCAACCTTTCAGGGTATATACCGGGGATCATGTTTATACGGAAGTGCTTGGCACCCAGTTTAATGTGCGCAGTTACAAAACTGAAGCCGACAAGGTAGATGTCGTGGTAGCCGAAGGTAGAGTGCTTTTGGGGAGTGAGGATCAAAATCAGCCCAATTCGGTGGAGGTGGGTGCCGGTCAGAAAGGTGTGATCGGCCCGGCCGGAGCAATTTCTGTAGTTGCTGTCAACAATGCTGGAATGGATAATTATCTTGGTTGGGTTAATAACCGTCTGGTTTTTACCGACCAACCGCTTGAAGAGATAATAAGAGAACTGGAAAGGTGGTACGATATTGAGGTTACCATAACTGAACCTGCACTTTATCAACGTCGCATGTCCGCAATATTTGAAGACGATCCGCTATCGGAAGTGTTGCAGGTGATCAGCCATGCTTTGCAAATAGATTTTATTCAGGAAAAACGACAGGTAGAGTTTTTCCAATAATTCATAATAACGATAAAAATGAACATGACGATGATACATTTCTACAAAAAAACTCGATCGGTACTGTTTCTTATAGTCACCACATGCCTGCTACTGGCAGGGTTTGCTGCTCAGGATGGACAGGCTCAAAATAATGAGCAGACATACGCCGAGCGAATTCAGTTCGGAGCAACATCTATTCAGAAGCATTCACTGCTGAATAAGATGATAGATTTTGAAATACAAGACCAGACCCGCTTGTATGCGATACAAAAAATTGGTGAAAAAGCAGGATTTAAGCTCTCTTATGATACAGAGCTTTCCCAATTACATGAAACGATTCATTTAAAAATGGGAAATGTGCCTATAGAAGAAGCACTTTGGGCTGCCCTAAAAGGTTCGGGGCTCCGTTTTGCCATTTCCGAAAACCGCCAACTGGTATTGGTTCCGTTTGAGAAGCCGGAGGAAACTTTTTTCCAGGAGACCGTAACGGGTCGTGTTAGTGATGCCCAAACCGGCCAACCAATACCAGGGGTTAATATTTTGATTGAAGGAACGACAATAGGTACAAGTTCTGATGTAGATGGTTTTTTTGAACTCAATGTGCCAGATTTAGAGCAAACTCTGATCATTACTTATATAGGTTATGATCGTAAAGTAGTATTATTAGATGGGAGAAATGAAGTCAATCTTGAATTGATTTCATCTATTATCGCTGGTGATGAAATAGTTGTAGTTGGTTATGGTGCAATTCAAAAAAGTGATATAACTGGTTCAATAGCTTCAGTAAATTTGGAAGATGTGAAAAATTTTCCTGTTACAGGTATACAGCAGGCAATGCAAGGCCAAATTGCAGGTGTAAGAGTTCAACAAGGGTCAGGCACTCCAGGTGCAGCACCTATAATTCGTATTAGGGGTACTGGTTCTATTACTGCAGGTAATGATCCATTGTATGTGATTGACGGGCACGTAGGGGCAACTAATTTAAATAATATTAACATGCATGACATTGAATCGATAGAGATATTGAAAGATGCTTCTGCCACTGCAATATATGGATCTCGCGGTTCAAATGGTGTAGTACTTATTACTACAAATAGTGGAATTAGTGGTTCACCAAGAACTGAAATTAATGCATATTTTGGTGTTCAAGAACTGGAGAGAAAGTTTGATGTTCTAAATGCTGAACAATGGGTTGAACTTTTTACTGAAGCTCAAGATAGACAATATGTTGATTCTGGTGGGAGTCTTGATGATCCACTTGATGCAAGACCAGAAAACATGTCATATCCTGCTGAATTTAGAAATCCTTCAAGTTTTGGTAAAGGAACTGATTGGCAAGATGAAATATATCAACTTGCACCAATACAAAATTATTCAATAACTACGTCAGGGGGAAGTGAAGATATGCGATATTTTATATCTGGCAATTATTTTAATCAGGAAGGAATAATCAAAACTTCTGGCTATCAGAGATTTAATATAAGAATTAATGCTGATATAGATCTTACAGAAAATTTACGATTTGGGATTCAAGCAATGCCAACTTATTCAATTACTGACCATGTTAATGCTGAAGGGCATTGGGGAGGTAATGGCGTTGTTCTTGCTGCACTAAATCAGCCACCAATATTTCCGACATATGAAGAAGATGGATCTTATGGAACATTAATGAGGTTTGGGTATGGTACACCAAGTATTCCTAGTCCTTTAGTTTCACTTAATGAAATTGATGACCAAAGAACTAATTTAGATTTCTTAGGAGTTTCTTATTTAGAAGTCAACTTATTTGAAGGGTTAGCATTTAGAACAAGTTTTAGTGCTGATATGTCAAGATTTCAAAGAAATCATTATAGCACTTCACAGAGAGAGAGGGATGGGCGGCCTGCTCCTCAGCCTCCTGAGGCAATTTATGAGAATTCTTCAAGAATAAACATACTTAGCGAAAACATTATAACTTATGATACTTCTTTTAATAACAGACATTCAATAAATACTGTAATAGGATATACAGTGCAAAAAAATAATTTTGAAAGTGGGAATGTTTTTGCAACTAATTTTCCAAATGATCTTGTTAGAACTATAAATGCTGGACAAGTTACAAGCGGTGATGGAAGAGCAAGTGAATGGGCTTTAATGTCGTATTTAGGACGTATTAATTATTCATTTGATAATAAATACTTAGCAACTGCTAGTATTAGGAGAGATGGATCTTCCCGATTTGGTGCAGGAAATAGGTGGGGTTACTTCCCTTCAGGATCTTTAGGTTGGATTATTTCTTCAGAAGAGTTTATGCAAAGAATATCCTTCGTTAATAATTTAAAGCTTAGGATAAGTCATGGATTCACTGGAAATGAATCAATTCCGAACTATGGCTCTGTTGGACTATTATCTGGTAATAATTATGCATTTGGTTCAGGTTTGGGTAATCTTGTCAATGGAATTCAACCTACAAGTATGTCAAATAGATTATTAGGTTGGGAAAGAACTCGTGAAACAAATGTAGGAATAGAATTGGGTTTGTTCGATGATCGAGTGATATTTGAAGTAGACCATTATTATAGGAACACTAATGATTTATTGTTAAATGTTCAGGTACCAACTATTACTGGATTTTCAAATACATTGCAAAATATCGGAGAAGTTAAAAATGTGGGCTGGGATTTTGATTTAACAACCAGAAATATGTTAACGAATAACTTTAGCTGGAGTACATCATTAAATCTTTCGACCAATAAAAATGAGGTTTTGTCTTTGGGACCAGAAGGAGATCCAATATTCTCTGGCCCGTCAAATTACAGTATTACAAAAATAGGACATCCCATTGGCAGTTATTATGGTTTCATTTTTGATGGAATTTACAATACTCAAGAAGAAATTGATTCTAGACCATCATTGACATCTGATAGACCAGGTAGTATAATTATTAGGGACGTTAATGGAGATGGTGAAATTACTCAAGATGATCGTACTATAATAGGTGATAATAATCCAGATTTTATTTTTGGTATCACCAATAGAATTTCTTATCGAAATTTTGATTTTAATTTAACAGTAACTGGAGCATATGGTTATCAGGTATGGATGAGAGATTATACTTGGTTAACATTTCCAACAGGTATTATGAATGTATCTTCAGAACTATTAGAAAGATGGAGGTCGCCAGAAGACCCTGGGAATGGTCGAATACCAAGAGCTGATGGTGTAACAAGAGGATATCAAAGGCAACCTTCTACAAATTGGATACAGGATGGTACTCATGCAAGAATATCAAATGTATATATTGGCTATAGTATTCCTCTAGATATTTTAGGCAGACTATCACTTTCATCTCTTAGAGTATATTTTCAAGCACAGAACTTATATACATTTACTTCATTTCGAGGCTATAATCCTGATGTAAGTAGAACTAATAATCCTCTCCAACCAGGTATGTCAGAGGGAGGTTATCCAACAAGTAGGTCTTATACAATTGGAATCAATCTAGGATTTTAAAAAAATAATCGCATTTCTTCATAAAATTTTTAACATTATTAATCACTTTTGATATGAAAAAATTTAATTTATTATTAATACTATTTATAGTTTTTTTGTTCATTATTTCATGTGGTGATGATTTCTTGAATTTAGCTCCGAAGTCTGATGTAAATGAAATTGATTTTTATAATTCCCAAGAAGATATAGAGCTTGCTGTAAATGCAGCATATGCTTCACTACAAAATGGGGGGTCATACGGTCATCGCTTGGTAACGATACCTGAAATGAGATCAGATAATACAACATTGTCTTGGATGGAGGGAGATTTTGAAACATCAAGTATTGTTGAGTTTGGGATGACTACTTCGAATGAAAGAATTGCTACAATTTGGGATTCGGCTTATAGAAGTATTCTAATGTGTAATATAGTATTGGATCGAGTTAATAATATAGACTTGAATGAGGATTTAAAGAATCAATACATTAGAGAGGTTAAATTTTTAAGAGCTTTACAACACTTTAATCTTGTAAGATTATTTGGGGATGTACCATTGATAGTGGATGTAATACAATCACCTGAAGAGTCATATGAAATTGGCAGAACAAGTGTGGATGAGGTATATAATCAAATTGTTGAAGATCTAATAGAAGCAGCGCAATTACCCCTAGTATATTCAAATGAAAGAGATATCGGAAGAGTAACTGGTGGTGCTGCAAAAGCATTATTAGGTAAGGTTTATCTTACACATCATAATTTTAATGAGGCAGCAGAAGTTCTGAAAGAAGTCATAGATTCAGGTGTATATAATCTGATGCCTGATTATGCAGATTTGTGGGATCCCAGAAATGGAAATAATATGGAGTCAATTTTCGAAGTCCAGTTTAAAAAAGGAGGGACAGGTACTGGGAGTATTTATGCAAATCAGTTTGCACCAAGGTTTTCGGCACCATACACTGTGTCAGTCGGTAGTGCAGGTGGCCAAAATAGTCCAACACAAGATTTGATAGATGCTTACGAAGAAAATGATTTACGAAAATACGCATCAATGTCGGATGGTTTTATTGATGGAGATGGGGAATTTGTAGCTGAATATTGGGTTGTTAAATTTTTTGATGAACCATTTCAGCCAAATGATTCTGATAATAACTGGCCAGTATTGCGATATGCAGATGTATTATTGATGTATGCTGAGGCTCTGAATGAAATAAGTTTTGTTCCAAATGGTGAAGCTTTTGATAAGTTGAATCTAATAAGGGATCGTGCAGGATTAGCAGCTAAAACCTCTGATAATACGAATCCAGACTTTCAAGTTGGTGATCAGGAGGCATTTAGGGTGGCAATTGAACAAGAAAGAAGAGTTGAACTTGCTTTCGAAAATCATCGGTATTTTGATTTAATTCGGACAGGGAGATTTGTTGAGGTAATGAATCAATTTTACAATGTACACGAACATCATACACTATTTCCGATTCCTCAAGGTCAGATAGATATAAATCCCAGTATGATTAGTCAAAATCCGGGTTATTAGTTTTAAAAGTTCAGAAAATTGTTTAATAATATTAAGTGTAAACCTTTATTTAAAATGATGAAAATTATTATATGCTTATTATTGATTAGTTTAACCAGTGTAAAAGTTTCTTTTTCTCAAGGAAATTATGATTTTAAAACTCCTGGTGTAGATTTATTAGAACGATTAAATGGAATGCCAGATCCATTTCAAAAAAAAGATGGTACTCGAGTTGAAGCTGAAATGGAGTGGAAAAATCAAAGAGAGTACATAATTCTCATGCTTGAGCATTTTCAATATGGAAAAATGCCACCCTCACCAGAAAATATTTTAATAGAAGAAACATTATCGGAAGATATATTAAATGGAACAGCTACCAGGAAATTATATTTATTAACCATTGAGGAAAATGGTACATCCATCGAATTAAAATTTGGCCTTATCAAACCTATAGGAAATGGGCCATTTCCTGTAATTATAAAAAACGATAGAGAAATTAATGACATACCTGAGGAGGTTAATCGGACAGCTATTGAAAGAGGTTATGTTATGGCACAATTCCAAAGAATGGATCTTGCTTCAGATATTGCTGGTCATAGAAAGTTAGAAGAAAATAGAAACAATGGAGCTTTTTTATTGTACCCTGATTACAATTGGGGTACAATTGCCGTTTGGGCATGGGGCTATAAATTATTAATTGACTATTTTGAAACGGTTGATTTCATCGACTCATCAAAAATAGTTGCCACTGGTCATTCAAGAGGGGGGAAAGCTGCATATTGTGCAGGCATTTTTGATGAAAGAATAGCGATAACGGCTCCAAATTCATCAGGCTTAGGAGGTACCGCAAGCCATAGATATTTTGAACTCGGAAAACGTGAGCAAACTATTGGTATGCATATAACTTCGCACGCTCATTGGTGGACATCAAACTATTATGATTTAGCAGGTTTTGAAAATATGACTCCTTTTGATGCGCATTTTGGTAAGGTTACAATTGCTCCCAGAGCATTTTTTAATGCGCATGCGCTTCAAGATTATCATGCCAATCCGTTTGGAACCCATATCGCCCATAAGGCTGCAAAAAAAGTATATCGATGGTTGGGTGTAGAAAATAATATTGCGATGCATTGGAGAACTGGAGGTCATGCGCAAGGTGTAATCGACTGGTTAGCATTATTAGATTTTTCTGATCAATATTTTTTTGAAAAAGAAGTCAATAGTAGATTCGATATTGATCCTTATCCAACAGTGCGATTGCCAATATTTTGGAATAATCCTAATATAGATAACTAGTATAATTTTGTAATTTTTAATTTAATATTTAAAATCAAAGAATGAATTTAAAAATTTTATATAAAATTGGAATTTCTTTATTTGCTTTTTCACATTTATTGTTTAGTAGTATTCAAGCTCAAGACGATCCTATGGAAACATGGGAATATGTTGCACCCTCCTCCGATTTTACTTTTGAAGTGGAGAGATTTGAATCTAATCCAATCATTCACCGGGAGATGGCCGGAATGATCGGGCCGGTGGGAGAAAACATCAATGGGCCATCATTGATCAAAGTAC